>JHXB01000057.1 GCA_000621905.1 Lachnospiraceae bacterium NC2004 | reverse complement strand
AAAAATGATTTAAATAATGAGGGTTCAAAGAAAACAACAAAAGAAAATGGAGGAAACGATATGAAAAATATTATTAAGAATATAAAAAGAACAGTAGCATTTATGTTAGCGATGGCAATTATGATTGCAGGTTCCGGGTTCAATAATACTACAGTGAGTAAGGCAGCAAGTAAGGCAGCTGATGGAGTTCAGGAGATAGAGAGGTACGGGAATGTGGGAGATACTGTATCGTTTACTCTGACAAGCAATGATAAGACAAGTTATAAGCTTTCTTGTTCCCAGGGGGCAAGCAACTTCAAGTGTTCTTCTTCTAAGAAATGGAAAGATGATAAGTATGTAGTTACGTATTCTGTTAAGCTGTTGAAGGCAGGATCTTTCGTAATACAGGTAAGACGTAATGATGAGAAAAATGCTTGTGGAAGAGTTGTGATTGTCTGTAAAGAAAACGCCACTCAGAAATCTGTGGTGACTACTCAGAAGAAGACTACAACAACTGAAGCACCTGTAACTACCGAGAGTAAGAGGGATAAGGCTCTAAGACAAGAAGCAGCTAAGGTGGCTAAGAAAGTAGCAGGTAAGTCGGACAAGAAAAAGATTAAGTATATTCATGATTACATCTGCAACAATGTTAAGTACGATTATGATACATACAAGGACAACAGTAAAGCTAGCGATGATAGTTATAGCGCTTATGGCGCCATCAAGAATGGCAAGGCGGTATGTATTGGATACTCAGAGTACACTAAGCTTCTTATGAATGCAGCAGGAATTAAGTGCGTAGTTGTTGTGAGTGTGAATGGCGAGCATGCATGGAACTTAGTGAAATACAATGGTAAATGGTACAACATGGATGTAACTTGGGATGATCAGACTACCGAGAAGACACACAAGATATATTACACATGGGCAATGAAGTCCGCTGCTGATTTTAGCTCAGACAAGAAGGGCTGGGGTTCAGTTGGAAAGGACCATACCATAGGTTCGGACTACAATTATAAGATTGCAACCAAGTCGCTTGATATGTCTAAGTGGTAATAAGCCACGTAATCATCAGTGAAAAGTGACTGAGAGG
>JHXB01000056.1 GCA_000621905.1 Lachnospiraceae bacterium NC2004 | reverse complement strand
AGAAGGTTGATGCGGCGGTTTATAAAGCGCGCCAGAATAAGGAATGGAGGCGAGAATATATGACGTTATTTATGAGAGATTTAGAGAATCGTGAGATGGGAATTGAAGAAGGTATCGATCAAGAGCAAAGGCATCAAATAGAAAAACTGCTATTAAAAGGCAAGTCAGTAGATGAAATAGTTGATTTCTGTGACTATCCTATTGAACTCGTCAAATCAGTACAAGACACTCTTTTAGTAACTCGGTAGAGTTTTTGAAATGAGATTGATGTAAGATTTCGATTAACCCAATATTACAATATCTAACAGGGTATATCAGGACTATATTCTTGATATACTCTGGTTTTTTATAAATGATAATCAACAAGCGGGTGCTATGCCTAGCATTCAAATAAATACCCACCAAAGACTGTCTCTTTTGAGTACTTAGTAGTACCGCAAGAACCATCCACTTAGTTTTCAACCAAGATAGTACTAAATGCCAAAGGTACAGCAGATGATGTACACGGTCCGCTAAGGGCGTTTCTTGATTATGTGGCTGGTGCACCGGCAAATGATGAATATACGAAGAAAGTTGATGCGGCGGTTTATAAAGCGCGCCAAAATAAAGAATGGAGGCGAGAATATATGACGTTATTTATGAGAGATTTAGAGAATCGTGAGATGGGTATTGAAGAAGGTATCGATCAAGAGCAAAGGCATCAGATAGAAAAACTGCTTCTAAAAGGCAAGTCAGTAGACGAAATAGTTGAGTTTTGTGATTATCCAATTGAACTTGTCAAATCAGTTCAAGAAAGTCTTTTAGTAACTCAGTAATGATTTTGAGAATGAAATTGATGTCAGACTTTAGTTAATCAATGATATGTCAATTCGCAGGGTATATTAAGACTATGTTCTTAATGTATCCTGTTTTTTAGTATAAGTGCTAATTAATTGTCGGATGCCATCCCAACTGGGTAGATAAGTACTCAAAGGGGAACGTCCCTTTTGGGAACTTATTAAGGTCGAAAGAATCAAAAGACCACAAGAACCGTCCCTTTGGTTCTGTTCCTGCATATAATGACCTCCTTTCACAGGAGACCGTGCAAAAAAAGCACGTCAACAAGAGGCAAACCACCTACCATCATAGATAGCACCTTAAT
>JHXB01000055.1 GCA_000621905.1 Lachnospiraceae bacterium NC2004 | reverse complement strand
TTATATCCGCATTTTCATTTTCAAGCCTTGAAATATCTTCATTAGCTGCATTCAGCTTGAAGGCTATATCACTGATGATTTTTTTCATAGACCCGTCTTCAGCTAGAATATCATATTCCACCTGATTTTCATTATGTGCTACTCCTTCATGTCCTCTATCGCTATCATCCTTAGTATTTGGATTTTCTGCTAAACGTGCACGAACATATTCACTTTCATCCTTTGCTAACATCTTCAAGGTCTCGGAATCTGTATTTGGGTTTTTTGCTACGTTCGCACGAACATACTTACTTTTATCCTTTGCAAGAATCTTTAGCACATTGGCAGCTCGAGACCGTAAGGCAAGTGTTCGTTTTTCATTTTCGTTAAAATGTGACAAATCCAATGTTTCCTTCATATCTACTTCCTCCTCATATAATCGCTTTTTTCAATAATTTTGATGGTGTTTGTTTTACTTCCCGCAAAGCCCTTCACATACAGTCAGTTTATTCCCATGATGGTTTACTACTCTCAAATTTAAAAAATTTCTCGTACAGGGTTTTTATTACTTCAGAATTAAAGTCTTTAATCATCAATTCACCTCTTTTATCGGTTCCTTTTTCACCATACAGGAAAGAGAGATAATTCAAGCTACCCATAATATAATATTCATTATCAACTATCATTAGTTTGGTATGATCATTCACCTTAAGACTAATAAGCTTTCCTTCTGTTTTTCTAGCTTTTTTATGATACTGCCAGACATAATACAAGGTTCTGTTAGATTGATTATCTTTATCACGAGGTGGTTCTAGCATTCCTTTTATCTCGGTATAGCTTGTCTTATTCTCTTCTCCTATACCATAACGAAGCTTAATTCGAACACCCCTACCTAACGCATTTTCAATACTTTCGATAAGCTCTTCATCTGACTTGTCCTTATCTTCTCTTCCTACAATATAAGATATCCATGGAACCGACATGTCTATTTCCTTTTGGGCGCCTTTTATGGCATCAAGGATTAGTTTGCGATTCTCCGCGCCTTTATATACTTGAGCTTTATCAAGTTGTGATTTCAGATTATTATTCTCTTCGTTTAGTTGAGTTACTTTTTCTTCCATTCCTTGTATTTCTTCACTTGCCATATCAAGGTCATTATTAAGCT
>JHXB01000054.1 GCA_000621905.1 Lachnospiraceae bacterium NC2004 | reverse complement strand
TGAATATTCCGCGGTCGTAAGACCGCCTATCCGGACGAGCGGTACCGCGAGTCCATGACAATGATACCGCTAATCCGAAATAGCGTACCGGTACTATAGTGAGTGCTTAGATAGGAGCTCTCTCATATTTGCTGTACCAGAATTAATAGTTTCTGAATTATGTACGATTCGATCCATGATAGCATCAGCTATTACACCTCCACCTAAGCGAGGATGCCATTCAGTCTGTTTGTATTGAGTACAGAAGATTGTTGGCCATGTATCATATCGTTTTTCAAATATCTCCAACAGATATTTAACTTCTTTCTCTGAAGGGATATCCAACAGCCACTCATCTATGATGAGTACATGGTAGTTGGAGAGTTTGGTTACTACACTGGTTATACCTTTACCGGTTTCTCTTGCCAGATTAAACATTTCAAGCATATCTGGCATACGGATATACCTGGTTCTATGCAAATGCCTGCATGCTTCTTTACCAAGGGCACAGGCAAGGAAAGTTTTTCCTGAACCGGTGAAACCGTTTATGATTATGTTTCTTGCAGAATCAATGTAGTTACATGTTGATAAGACAAGTATTTGTTCTTTATCAATTTTCCTGTTCTCATAGTAGAGAGTATTGATATCTGCATTAGGATAACGAAGCTTGGCGCATCGCATCAGCCTTCGTGCTTTATCGACATTTTTGCTGGTATAACATTCATCAATAGCTAGGTCCAGTCTTTTGTCAAATGACATACTGGAATAGTTAAGTATATTTGCTTCCTGATTATCCAGGGCAACAACAAATGCATCCAGATTCATTTCACGGAGTTTGCGTCTTGATTCTTCACTGATCATGAGACTCACCTCCTCCGTAATAGCTTGCGCCACGGACATAGGCGCCACTTTCATCAGATATGGAATGATTCTCTTTTGTGGCTTCCTTTGATGCCCGTTCTTTTGCTACAAGGTCTTGATTGCTACTAAGTATCGCTTTAAGATACTTGTAACGGGGCGATGCGGTATTTCTTAACGCAATCTGGCATGCATCTTCGAATCGGTCATTCGGATAGTTTTTGCTAAGGTTCAGAATGGATAATGCTGCATTATAGCCCTGTTCTTTTATCTGAACACTTCTAAATACCCTTGCTATCACTTCTTTTGTATTAGGACCGATTGTTTCAGCCCAGGATAGCATGCGTTCATCATTCATCTCTGGACGATTGAACTC
>JHXB01000053.1 GCA_000621905.1 Lachnospiraceae bacterium NC2004 | reverse complement strand
GATAAAAACCTCGTCCATAGTCATGTTTGCTATCGCCAAGCCCATAGGTAGGCGTAATAATTTTATCAGAAGTACCATGATATAATACTATTTTGACCATTTTATCTCCTTCGCGTGATTATTTTTTTGTTATGATTAATATTACGGTTTTTTTATTATTTTTTTCGTTTTATGCTTTTTGAACTTAGTTCACTATTCTTCTTTGAGACTTTTCTTCTGATTCTTTCCTCTGAAATTATTATCTCGATATCTTTGATACTAGTATCCTTGTATATTACGAACAAAAGCAGTCAATCGGGCGATTGACTAGCTTTTGTTGTATTAATCTATTATATGAATATTCTTTGCTCGATATTTGATTGTCAAGGTAAATGCTAGAATTCATACTGACTGTACTTCCTTTATGAAAGAAAGATTCATATCATCATTTTCTGCACTTTCTGAAAGAAGAGCTATCAGTCGGCATGCAGGTCCGGTAGGATGAGTCCTACCTCTCTCCCAAGCCTCAACAGTCTTTACCGAAACACCTAAATAATCAGCAAATATCGCTTGCGTCATACCAGCCTTCTTACGTACACTTTTTATATCATCACTTTCATATTTTGTAATTGGAGTTATAACATATGTAACTTTTTTAGCCTCTCCTACTCCTTTTTCATAATCAATAGCTTGTTGCAATCCTTCACACAAGTCATCAAATAATGAAGACATAATAATCACCTCGCATTCTTTGCGGCTTCATCTTTAAGAGATTTAACTAATTTCTTCAAAACAATCTTCTCTTCACTGGTCAAAGTCTCTTTATCACTTTTTTCAAATGCAGTAATTAGATAAATAACCTCATATTCGGCGAAGTCTGTATAACATACTCGCACACTCCCACTCTTCCCTTTATTCGCAACAGGAAATCGTACTTTTCGTATTCCACCTGTTCCCTCCATAACAGGACCAGACTCGGGATCCTTTAACAACATAACTTGTAATTTTATAAGCTCATCATCACCAAGTCCAATCTCTTTCCAACGTTTTGAAAAAAGAGGAACTTCAATAAACGTTCGAATCATACATATCGCGCTCCATCTGCTGTACTTAATTTTACACCCTACATTGTAGGGTGTCAATACATCAACGCAACAATTTAACTAAATAAATTGAATGTTACTAAATGTCCTGATATCAATTATAATTGCATCATGTGATTAAAACAGATGCCTATGAGACATTCCTACGAAGGATGCTTAAATCACTTGGTTTAGAAGTGACCAATAATCACGCCTTCAGAATGTC
>JHXB01000052.1 GCA_000621905.1 Lachnospiraceae bacterium NC2004 | reverse complement strand
ATTTGAAAAACTATACGAGAGGGTATCAACACTGCCTGCAGCCTAGCAGGCAAAATCTCTCATTTTAATTTGATCTTTTTCTTGACATAGGACCAAAATATAAAATCCTTTACTCAATTTTATCACTATATACATTTAATCTCAATTCATTATGCTATAAAAACCCTAATTTTACAAGTGGCTAGATAGTGACGATGATGACGATTAGCCCAACAGTTCAGCATCTATATATAACATCCTCCTCTCACCCATACACCTCCAACACTCGCTTCGCACGTTCGACAAAAGCCCTCACATTTTTCAACCCAGCCGAGCGTCGACGCATTGTTGATTTCCAGCCTGTAAAGACGCCAGCGGAATGTTATAGGCTAGAAATCAGCAACGAAATAATGCTTCCATCGTTATTACGTTATCAAAAAATGTACTATATTCATTATATTTAAGACCATACGTTGTTATTAATGTATTATGTCCTTGGCAAGAATCTTTAACACATTGGCAGCTTGAGACCGTAATGCAAGCGTTCGTTTTTCATTTTCGTTAAAATGTGACAAATCCAACGTTTCCTCTGTTTCCTTCATATCTACTTCCTCCTCATATAATCGCTTTTTTTTATAATTTTGATGGTGTTTGTTTTACTTCCAGCAAATGCCCTTCACATACAGTCAGTTTATTCCCATGATGGTTTACTACTCTCAAATTTAAAAAATTTCTCATACAGGTTATTTAATACTTTAGAATTAGAGTCTTTAATCATCAATTCACCTCTTTTATCGGTTTCTTTTTCACCATATAGGAAAGAGAGATAATTCAAGCTACCCATAATATAATATTTATTATCAACTATCATTAGTTTGGTATGATCATTCACCTTAAGACTAATAAGCTTTCCTTTTGTTTTTCTAGCTTTTTTATGATACTGACATACATAATACATGGTTCTGTTAGATTGATTATCTTTACCACAAGGTGGTTCTGACAATTTTTTTATCTGGGTATAGCTTAAATCTTTTGTCTTATTCTCTTCTCCCATACCATAACGAAGCTTAATTAGAACACCCCTACCTAACGCATTTTCAATGCTTTCGATAAGCTCTTCATCTGACATGCCCTTAACTTCTCTTCCAACAATATAAGATATCCATGGAACCGACATGTCTATTTCCTTTTGGGCGCCATTTATGGCATCAAGGATTAGTTTGCGATTCTTCGCGCCTTTATATACTTGAGTTTCATCAAGTTTTGATTTCAGATTATTATTCTCTTCGTTTAGTTGAGTTACTTTTTCTTCCATTCCTTGTATTTCTTCACTTGCCATATCAAGGTCATTATTAAGCT
>JHXB01000051.1 GCA_000621905.1 Lachnospiraceae bacterium NC2004 | reverse complement strand
AGGTTCGGACTACAATTATAAGATTGCAACCAAGTCGCTTGATATGTCTAAGTGGTAATAAGCCACGTAATCATCAGTGAAAAGTGACTGAGAGGGTAGAGAGACCGATGCTGGTAAAGGAGGTGAGAATAACCGGTGTCGGGGATAAGCTACCAATAAAACTAATAAGATGAATAGCGTGTATGAACGTCTAAAAGGAACTGGTAAATAAGCAGCATAGTAATTGCTGCGAGCAAGAAAGGAGAACGGTATAGCAATGATTAATAGCAATTATAAGTATTCAAGATGTAGTGACGAAACGATGTTTGATAAACCTATAATGGATGTGAAGAGTATCATTCCTGCTCCTAAAGAAATAAAGAAAATATTAGATGAAACAGTTGTTGGCCAGGAAGAAGCCAAGAAGGTGCTATCAGTAGCGGTGTGTGACCACTATAAAAGATTGTATTCGGTTTTCTTGGGTAGTAATACACGCATTCAGAAGAGTAATATTTTGCTGCTCGGGCCGACTGGTTCTGGTAAAACATTGTTAGCTAAGGCATTAGCAGATATTTTAAATGTTCCGTTTGCTATGGCTGACGCAACTGCGTTAACTGAAGCGGGATATGTTGGAGAGGATGTAGAGTCGATTCTTACCCGTTTGCTAAATAGCGCTGATGGAGATGCTAGCCGGGCAGAACATGGAATCATATTCATAGACGAGATTGATAAACTTGGCAGAAAAGGTGAGAATCCGTCGATTACAAGAGATGTATCAGGCGAAGGTGTTCAGCAGGCGTTGTTGAAGATTCTTGAAGGAACTGTTGCTAACGTTTCTCCTGCAGGTGGTAGGAAAAAACCTAATCAAGAATTCGTTCAGATAGATACAAGTAATATACTTTTTATATGTGGTGGCGCTTTTGAAGGAATTGATAAGGTTGTTGTAGAGAGAACTAGAGTTAAGAATTCATTTGGGTTTGGTTCTGCAGAGATGAATTCGTCTGGTAATAGTCTTGATAATGAGATTCTTAGTGAGGACTTGGTTAAGATGGGAATGATGCCTGAATTGTTGGGAAGACTTCCGATTGTAGCAACTTTGAGCCGACTTACAAAACAAGATCTTATAAGAGTGCTCACTGAGCCTAGCGATTCAATCGTGTCACAGTATAAACAGTTGATGGCATATGACGGAATTGAACTTACATTTACTGATGGAGCGTTAGAAGAAATAGCTGATATAGCGTTCAAGAAGAATATAGGTGCAAGAGGGCTGAGATCCATAATGGAGAAGTTGTTGTTGGATATTCGATTTGAATTGCCTTCGGAAAAAGGTGTAGAAAAGTGCGCGATTACTAAGGACACAATCAAGACAGGAAGACCCAGGGTGCTTAGAAAAGTATCGTAATTGGTGAAGAAAATTTACATTTGATACATACATAGTACCAAAATGTACTTG
>JHXB01000050.1 GCA_000621905.1 Lachnospiraceae bacterium NC2004 | reverse complement strand
CTAAATACCCTTGCTATCACTTCTTTTGTATTAGGACCGATTGTTTCAGCCCAGGATAGCATGCGTTCATCATTCATCTCTGGACGATTGAACTCATCAGGCATATCCGATGGATTTGTATGATACTGATTGCTTACATAATCAGGAAACTTCGGATGAGATGCTACACGTTGATGATCATGATAAATCTCAACGGTCTGTTCTGTATATTTAACATCTACATAGCGACCACGATACATATATGGAACGGAATACCAGTTCTTGTTTAGTGATATATGGCAGCTTGGGTAAACCTTTCTGTTCCTAACAGTAGTAGCTATTTCATAGGGAAGCGCAGGGAGTTTCCTAAGATACTCCTGTTCTTCCTTTAGGACTTCGGTACGGCTATAAGAACGTTTCTGGAAAGGCTGATTGTTATAATCATCTAAAGCCTCGTTAACATCATTCTTCAACGTCAGGAAGTCGTAATACTTTTTGTTTCTTAACTTTGCAATGATTGCAGTTGCTATGTTACCTACGGTTCCTTCTGCAGAAGCTTTCTGCTTGGGCTTACGAATACCTGCAGGCATTATAGCTGTAACATAATGAAGTCCTAAAGACTCATAAGCGTCGGTGAGGATAATCTCTCCCTCTTTAGGATGCTTAACAACACCAGTCTTTAGGTTATCACATACAGTACGAATTGGAACTCCTCCAAAAGACTCATACATACGGATGTGACATCTCATCCATGTATCCATCTTCATGTCTAGGGTTGGTTCGACATATGCAAATCTACTGTATGTAAGGCAACCGACAAATAAATAGACTTTGGTGATTTCACCTGTATATTTATTAATGAGTTTCATGGTAGGACCACTCCAGTCGACTTCACACTTTACACCAGGTTTATTCTCTAGGTGATTAGTTATCTCGTTTCTGGTTGTATAGGTGCCATAGTCATCACAAAATTTGGAGTAACCTACCGGAAGAGTACCTTCAGAGTGACACTTGTCACAGTATTCTTCCCACAAGAGCTTAAGTGTTACACCTACACGTTTTAACTCCTTATGCACGTATTCGTAATCAGGGAGTTCGTAGATGTCTTCAGTAAGCATCTTTTCAGGATAGAACATACGATAGATGACATCATCATTCATGTCTTTGATGTCTTCATAATTAATGTTCTTTTCCTTGGCAATGTTCACTACAGAACTAATAGAACTGCGTGACATATGCCGTGATCTGGCAATCTCATTCTGGGACATACCGCCAGATTTTAGCTCGAGTATGAGCTTTACATTGATTCTATTGGCCATATCTTTGGCCTCCTTTCGTAGAATTAGGCTTATAAGCCTTAAACAATTCTACAATAGAATCAGTATCATTGTATGGATTAGTTGCATTATCGCGTGAATTGCAACATCAAAAACAAGGAGGTACGCTGTCGCGGACTAGCGGTACGCGATTGCGGATTGGTGGTACGTCCAGCG
>JHXB01000049.1 GCA_000621905.1 Lachnospiraceae bacterium NC2004 | reverse complement strand
CCTATGTCAAGAAAAAGATCAAATTAAAATGAGAGATTTTGCCTGCTAGGCTGCAGGCAGTGTTGATACCCTCTCGTATAGTTTTTCAAATTCATGATGTAGTTTATACAATTCAGTAAGGAAATGTATGTTATAATAAAGAGGGTGCATATCAAAGTAAGAAAGCTCTTTGCCTTTAGGTGCAAGGAGCTTTTTCAAACACCATCTCCGTCAGCGCATAATCAAGCAAATCACTCGGATCTGATTCAGGCAGAATCCATTTGTCTATTAGGTCGGCAGGGAGGATTAGTGGCATTCTGTCGTGTATAACTCTTAGCTCGGTGCTTGGCTCTCTTGTCAGTATTACAAACGTTGGAAATCCGTTCTCGATTCGGTACAGTCCACATAGGTAAGTGAGAGTTGCGTTGACAGGCTGAATGGCATATCTGTCTCCGGTTTTCTGCTTACCGTCGCCTGATTTGAAATGCTCCCATTCAAAGTAATGTGATGCTGGGATTATGCAGCGTCTTGATTGCCATGAATCCTTGAATGTAGGCTTTGTGCCTGCTGTTTCGGTTCTTGCGTTGAATACTTGCGTTTTATGAGCAGGATTATAGAAGCCCCAACGCATAGGATATACAGTCTTTATGCCTTGCTTGTTTGGAGCGATTACCGGTGTTACGTCGGTTGGACGGATTTCGCCCTTGGTAACTATAGGTCTGCCAAACTCTTTTATAAATCTGTCAGCGAGAGCAGAACGCAAAGCTGCTTCAAAGAGTTCAGCGTATTCTTTTGGTGCGTCATCCATATAATATCTGGTACACATAAGTATGATCCTTTCTATTCACAATCTATTTCTCCGCATTCAATCTTTACCACATCACATATCGGTATATTAATATCATCTATAACAATCATTTTATGAATCAATGAGTCAACTTTCATCACAGTTCCGGTTATAGAGCAGTATTGCCCCTTAACCATATAGGTTTCATTGTCGACGTCTAAGCATGGGACAAAGTATGTAAGGGTTGCTTGTATGTTATTGTCTCTTGCAAGATTTCCGTTTGCTGTGAGTTGTTGGAGAATGCTGAGCGTCTGATCAAGCTCACGCATTTCCTCGTCGTTTAATTCTTTCTTTGGTACATACTGTACCTCTTTGGCAGATACCGCCTCGTTAAATCCTCTAAGAGCGTCAAATGGTGAAAATATCTTCGCTCGCCTAGAAAGATCCATGGGCGGATGCTTTATCCAGAAGCTGTCGTACTGCTCATGTACGGGCTTTCCGGTTCTGACGACTTCTATGTATTCAAAGTCTTTCGGAAAGATAACATTTTCATTTGCCATATGATACCTCCGTAAATGTGCGGAGGAGTAAGGCTATGCTCTATGTCCTCCAATCTGTTCGTTTCGTTCTTTGGCGGTTGCCCCTTCAAGAAGGTTGATGCCTTTAAGTATTGCATTTGCACCGTACTTGGCTCGTATCTCGGCCATGGCTCTCTGGATGTTTCGTTCTTTTTCAAGGCGGTCATAGTCGGTAAATAGGTTGAGCTGGTATATCCCGTTGTCTTCGTGCACGTTGCAAGCGCACACTCCGAGCCTACGGTATAACAGTCTATGGTCGGTCTTTTTGTCAAATGCAGTCGTGAGTGCCAAGGTTACTTCCTGCGTAGAATTGGTCGCCACATCCGTTCTTGCCGTGCCGTTGCTGTGTGTGGGATGCACTCTGCCATAATAGTCTATGGATAGAGGCCCTTCGTAGTAAGGGCAGTATTCAAGGCTCTTGTAATCGTAGCTTACCCACCATGTATATAGCTTGGTGATCAGTTTCTTTTTGTACATGTCAGT
>JHXB01000048.1 GCA_000621905.1 Lachnospiraceae bacterium NC2004 | reverse complement strand
ACATATTCTCACTACTCTATGATGATGCAACTATTAGAGCATTTTTTAGTGATGAAAAGCCAAGCTTAAAAGGAAAAGTATTTGGGGAAGTACCGGTTGGATGTATTACCGAAAATGCTTTGGCGTTAGTCTGTTACAACTATAGCGACAAGTCGGTTGTGTATGACAAATCATATAATTTGTATTTGGTGGATGATAAGAATAAACGGCTGATAGCCAGTAATGAAAATACATCAAATATAGTTATAAAACCATCCGCGTATGAAGTGGTAAGCTTACCTTTAGATAATTCTGATGAAACACTTCAACATGGGCGTTATATTTTGGAATATGGTAGTGATGAGGATGGTTTTTTCTTTGGAAAAACAGAATTTGATTATAACGATTAAGGGGGAGAGAAGACCCCCCCAAGCTTAGGCACACCGTTTATCGGTAGTGCCTTTTGTGAGAACCACGGGGACGGGTTTGGTGGTTTTTTAACATTTTTAAAAATTTAAAATTATTTGTCCGAATTCTATGAGTTACATCGTTATAGTGTATGAATAACAAATTATAACGTATATAGAAGGAGGTTTTTATTATGTTTAGTTTTTCAAAAATCATTGTTACAGTAATCACTATATGGTATATCATATATTTCAATAGTAGAGACGGAATAAATTATGTGAGGTGGTGTTTGTATGGAAAGAATAGTACAAATTGCATGTGCGATTTTAGCTATTGCTTTTAATATCTTGTTATTACTAGATTTTATATATTCACCAAGAGAAGTGGATGTATACTATATAGGTTTTATAATCAAGAATGTGGTAATTCTTTTGGCTAATATAGTAATGTTTGGAGGTAAAAATGTATCAAAAACTCTTGGTTTATTATGTTACATTGAGCTTATTATCGGAGTTCTCGATATTCATATAGAGTATTACTCTGTTTCACCGAAACTGTTCTATGTATTACGCTCAGGGGTTATGTCTGGGCATACAACGTTGTATCTTTATGCTCATCTGCTTATTGCATTAATGTTTATGTTTCAACTGATATATTTGGTTGTGAATACATCAAAATCTGATGAAAAAGGGATTTCTTTTGTAGTATTCAACAAGAGAATCTTTCTTATACTAATATCTGCTATTCTTATATATACAGGGATGAATTTGGAAACATATAGAAAAGATGTGACATCAACATATTTATCTTTGCGAGATTATTCGTGGTATTCAAATTATCAAGTAGTTTTTGCGTTTGTTCTTCTACTACTTATAGTCTGTATCGGAGAAGGTAAAGGGGCAACACTGGTTTCACTGAGTATAATTGTGATATATATGCATCAGTTGGTGTATCTGTATTTAATTATGAAGGAAGAAAATGTAGTGTTTTCTATTAGCAATGTTAGATTTGCGATTTATTCAGGAATAATGGGTATAGTGTTGCTTATTGCCTCCATGATTCCTGGTAAAATGTTTAAAACAGGTAACGGTGTTTTGTAGTCTATCGTAGAACAACCGTGGACAGTCCCTGAGGAAATATTGATTGCGAGGTGACAGCTATGAAGAGAGTAATGATATCTTTTTTTGTTATACTTATGGCATTTATAGCCATAGGTATAACAAATACACATATATATGCATCAAGAAAAACTGCTGGAAGGCTTGATAGTGAAATTTTATGGAGCTACAAAAAAAATACTAATACTATGACGATTAGTCCTGTTAAATCGTCTAAAGACAAGAAGCTTAATGTAAGCAATAAGGATTACAAATATTGGTTTCAAAGATCTAAAAAACACATATATAAAAAGGGTGTGAGTCGCCTTGCTACCCCCTGTTTGTTTGACAGATATTATAAGTATAACGACAAAATAGAGTATGGTAATATCACAAATGTCAAGATCTCCAAAGATATAAAAATAGTTCCGACCATGTCTTATTCTTGTGAGAAGGGACTAAATAAGATTGATATTTCTTACGCGGAATATGTGGGTGAGGATGCCTTTTGGGGGCTTTCGTTGATAGAAAATGTTAAGAATGGATATAAATTATTCAAATGTAAACGTATAGATATAAGTTGCTTTCGGGATAGTATAAAATTAAAAAAAGGTGAAAAATTGTATTTACAAAAGGGGCTTGAATATATCGGGGCGTATGCCTTTTGTGGATGTTCATTTGAATATGTTGATATTCCTGATACGGTCAAAACAATAGGGAAAGGTGCT
>JHXB01000047.1 GCA_000621905.1 Lachnospiraceae bacterium NC2004 | reverse complement strand
AGACCCCTTGAAGACTACAAGGTTGATAGGTGATAGGTGGAAGTGTGGTAACATATGGAGCTGAATCATACTAATAGGTCGAGGGCTTGTCTTAAAAAGTTTAGAATCTTGCAAAAAAGGTGTTGACTATATGTAGTTTTTAAGGTATAATATTTCTTGTTGTTATATCTTTTGGCCTGGTGGCTCAGTTGGTTAGAGCGCCGCCCTGTCACGGCGGAGGTCGTGGGTTCGAATCCCATCCGGGTCGCTTCAGTTTCATTAGGAACTGTATTAGATACAATTACATATTGTACTTCTAAGGAATGGAATCTTAGCTCAGCTGGGAGAGCATCTGCCTTACAAGCAGAGGGTCACAGGTTCGAGCCCTGTAGGTTCCATTTTTTAAGCCGATATGGCTCAATTGGCAGAGCAGCTGATTTGTAATCAGCAGGTTAACGGTTCGAGTCCGTTTATCGGCTGAACGCTTAATGAGTGCTTCACATTTGTGAAGCACGAATTTAGCGAGAAGCCATCCAGCGTAGCTTAACGAATACAAGCGAAGCGCAGTATGAGTTTAGCGAAGTCGGATCGGCGTCAATCATATTAACATGGGTGATTTCCCGAGTGGCCAAAGGGGACAGACTGTAAATCTGCTGCATTTTGCTTCGGTGGTTCGAATCCACCATCACCCAATCACATTTGCAAGATTAACTTGCATTTGTTAAGACGACGCGCTGTGGAGCAATTGGAAGCTCGTCGGGCTCATAACCCGAAGGTTGCTGGTTCAAGTCCGGTCGGCGCTACTTCGGCGTAAGCCATGCCTCGATAGCTCAGTTGGTAGAGCAGAGGACTGAAAATCCTTGTGTCGCTGGTTCGATTCCGGCTCGAGGCATTTGTTTAACATCACCGTAGGGTGGTGTTTTTTTATTTTTATAAGTTAGTTTCAAAAATGTAGATGTATATAAAAAAAGAGACGTTGTTTTATCTTGAATTGACATTGTTTATGCGTGATAGTAGAATTAAAGGTAAGGATACGTTAGATTAAGCAGAATTGTGGTTATGAAGGGATTGATAGTATGGGAATGTATATTAACCCGGGAAATGATGGATTTAAGACTTGCGTAGCAGGTGATTATATCGATAAGACAGGTCTTATAGCTATAGTAAACAGTACCATAGGAACAAAAGATAAACTTAGTTGTGTAAGTCGTGCAAGAAGGTTTGGTAAGTCTATGGCTGCACAGATGTTATGTGCATATTACGATAAAAGTTGCGATTCCAGGGAACTTTTTCAGGGACTTGAGATAACTAAGAATTCTGATTATGATAAGTATCTTAATATGTATAATGTTTTGTATATAGATGTAACAAGTTTTATAGGGGAAGGTGGATTAACTGAAGTAGTTAACAATATTAGAAAAGCAATCATAAGAGAGCTAGCTGAAGCATTTTCGTTTATTGATCAATACGAAAATGTTGTAGATGCGTTAGGTGCTGTTGTTGAGAGCGGAGAGGCCAAATTCATAGCGATTATTGATGAATGGGATGCGGTGATAAGAGATAGACACAGTACTAATGAACTTCAATATGACTATCTTGAATTTTTGCGTTCATTATTTAAGAGTAACGGAACTACCGATAAGATATTTGACGCGGCTTATATGACCGGTATACTTCCCATTAAGAAGGATGGATCTCAATCTGCAATCTCAGAGTTTAGAGAGTATACAATGCTTGATCCAGGAGAATTTGCGCCATATTTTGGCTTTAATGAAGACGAGGTTAAGTTTATATGTGAGGATAAGGGTGTAGACTTCTCGCAGATGAAGAAGTGGTATGATGGATACTCATTTAAGGGTGTAGAGTCGGTATATAATCCGAACTCTGTTATCTATGCAGCTAAGAAGCGATCATTTAAGTCATATTGGCAAATGTCATCTTCAGCAAGAAGTCTTGAAGGTTATATTAATATGGATTTTGATGGGTTGGCGGATACAGTTGTTGATTTGCTTGGAGGTAGGAGTGTACCTATAAAAACAAAGAAGTTTCAAAACGATCTTACATCTCTGCAATCTAAGGATGATGTATTGACTCTACTTACTCATTTTGGGTATTTAGCCTATGATGATGAGAGTGGAACTATTCGTATTCCCAACGAAGAGATTCGATGAATATTCCGCGGTCGTAAGACCGCCTATCCGGACGAGCGGTACCGCGAGTCCATGACAATGATACCGCTAATCCGAAATAGCGTACCGGTAC
>JHXB01000046.1 GCA_000621905.1 Lachnospiraceae bacterium NC2004 | reverse complement strand
ATAGCCACACAAAAGAACATACACAATATAGTCAAAAACTTTCTATGTAAACATATAAGCATAAGCTGTCCTCCCTAAAAACCAAAAAGAATCCTGACCGCAGAAATAATTATTTATCCCTGCGAGCGAGATAATTATAGCGATTTCTTTACTATATTATAAACATTAAAAGTTCCTTTGCTACCGTTGTACTCCAAAAGCCACCAAACCCGTCCCCGTGGTTCTCCACAAGTGTCAATATAAACATTCAAAAATTCTCCTTATTCTATGTAATTCTAATTTTCATAGTCATCGGCATTAATTTACCACATGCAAAACGTTCCAACGTGTGCATTATCCTCACTATTTTTTGAGGGGGGGTATAAATGGAGTTTTAATATATTGGCTCTGTTTTCTTTATACTTATATTCTTGGCATTTTCTACATGAATGTTTTCGTCCGGAACATCTGTAGAACACTTTATGTATGTCAAATGTTCGAGATTATCTGCTTCTATACCAACAACATAACTATTCATCTCGTCACATACAAAACTTCTTAAATGCGTAAATGCGTTCAAATCTATTGTCCCATAAACTCCTCTCGCACCCCAATTAATCTCTACAAGTCTTCCGTTCTCCCATTTATATTGCCAACGATCATTGTAATCATCTGTCATTGTCGCTGCCGGATTATAACTTTTCTGCATTTCTATCAGTTTTTTTAAGTTTCCTAAATCATCATTAGCATCATTTACACCAACATTAACCATACATTCATACTTCTTCTCTTTATATGTTGCTATAATAGACGCTTCCCCTACAGCAACAGGTGTAGCATTACCGCTAGCATCAACTGTAACAACGCTCTCATCAGACGAGTTCCACATAATTTCATCCGGATTATCAGCATACATAAGTTTAAGATTTCGAGTTACACCTAATTTCATATCGATACTGTCTCTGTTAAGCTTTAATAGGGATTCATCAGAATCTAATACTCTAATTTTAATGTCTTCATTTACTCCTGACTCCCGAAGCAAATCCTTATATCTATCTAAGCAATCCTTCGAAACTTCAATAACAGTGTCTTTAGGTATACCGGAAAAAGCTCCTTGATTTATACAGTTAATCTTTCTCGATACTATTTTAATCTTCTTCAAATTATTGCAATTATTAAAAATACCTTTATTGTCTCCCTGACATCCAAGTTCTTCAACATTACGCGGAATTGTTATCTCATCCAAATCAGTATACGCAAAAGCTTCATCCTTAATTGTTATTATTGAATCACTTAGGCTACACATCATAAGACTCGAACAATTGTAAAAAGTCTTATTCTCGATACTTTCGAGATTATTAGAAAGCCTAACACACTCCAAAGCAGGGCAATTGGAAAATGCTCCCGCACCAATATAACTTACACTATCAGGAATATTAACTGAAGATACAATTGCACCCGAAAAAGCATTTTCACCTATATATTCTAAGTCTTTGTTAAATCTTATTTCTCGGATTGTCCCCCATAAATCGCTCTCAAACGCCGACATGCCTATATACTTCAACCCTTCAGGAAATATCAACTGAGTTATCGCTGTATTAGCAAATGCAAATCTTCCTATTCTTTTATTCCCTTTTTTGAAAGTAACATTTTTTAGGTTTGTCGCTTCATTATATGTCCAATCACCTATTTCTTCTACACTTTTAGCGAACACAACACTTTGCAAAGAGGAATTATTATACGAATTATCACAAGTGCCAAAAAAAATATATTCGCTCGGAACACCTTCTTTATAAACCAATTTTTTCGTCCTGTCACGCCAGTAATATTCATCCTTCATAATCTCGTCTTTAACCTTTTCTTTGCCGACAGGCTTAACTGTCATGGTGGCAGTCTTTTTATTATAACTCCACATATATTTTGATGCGTTGGTTCCATAAAACCTTCCGCTTGTTGTGCGTTTTCTGGCATAGCAGCGATTTAAAACATCACCTGATGAAACAATGCATAATAAAGCTACTATTAAAGCTATTAGTCTTTTATTCATAAAGCCCCTCCTCTACTTTCTAACGCATTCCTTTGTGAAATCATACTCAAAAACATTCCAATCATATCCTACAACAAACCACCAAACCTGTCCCCGTGGTTCTAAAGATCCTTCGCTCCGCTCAGGATGACATTTTAAGTAATGAAGTTCCTTATCTTAATGACATTAGGACAGAACCTGTGGTTTCTCTTCTATCTATAAATACGAACAGAATCAAGTACATCCAATTCGCTAATATTAGCATCAGTCAAGTCAAGTTCCTCGATATTAGGGGTATTATCAACATCATCTTCATTTCCATCTTCGCAGATTAGAGTGCTTAATGAATAATTCCCTTTAAGAATAATCTTTTCCAATTCACTATTATAAAGAACATTCACCTTCTTTAAATTAGCGAGATTTGTCAAGTCCAATGTACGTACTCTATTGAATTTTATATTGATTTCCTCTAATGCATTCGCATTCT
>JHXB01000045.1 GCA_000621905.1 Lachnospiraceae bacterium NC2004 | reverse complement strand
CTGACGGGCTCGATGCCCCATGCGTGGTCTATCAGTATCTCGGCGTCTATTCCAAATGTTTTGTAAAACCATTCTTCATTTGTCTGCGATCTTAAAGCAATATCGCCCATGGTAAACATGTGGTTATTCTCTAGTCGTCTTGACTTGCCGGAGCCAATCTGCCAAAAGTCGGTGAGAGGGCGGTGGGTCCAAAGCAGGAGCTTATACAAATCCTCATTCAGTTCAGCGATACGTACTCCGTCCTTATCGGGTGCTGCTTTCTTGGCTACGATGTCCATTGCGACTTTGGCTAGGTAAAGGTTGGTGCCGATGCCTACCGTGGCTGTTATTCCTGTGGTTTTGAGCACGTCGCGGATTATGGTCATAGCCATAACATGTGCAGGTGTTTTGTCGGTTGCATTTGCCTCATCGGCGTACAAATGTAGATAAGGGGTGCAGTCTATAAAGCATTCGTCGATGCTGTATACGTGGATATCCTCGGGCGATACATAGCGAAGATACACAGAGTATATAGTTGCGGATACTTTCTCGTATAACGCCATTCTGGGAACGGCGGTTACATATTCGATGCGTGTGTTATGTATTCTTTCGTACTTTTTGATGGCTTGCTTGGCTTCAAATAGTCGAGGCCTTGATGGTACACCGATTGATTTAAGAGCCGGTGATACCGCAAGGCAAATGGTCTGATCGGAGCGAGAGCTGTCTGCTACAAGTAGGTTCGCTCTTAACGGGTTCATGCCTCTCTCCACGCATTCAACAGAGGCGTAGAATGATTTCATGTCTATTGCTATATACGTACTCATGTGCGCCTCCTTAACGATTTTAAGAACAAGAGTTCGGTTTTATTATAGTATCTTTTGAGGGAAATAGCAATAGGGAAATGGGAGGAGAAGCGTGGGAGAATATGAGAGTAACAGATCCGTAGTATACTTTATATAGATGAGCAGCATAGTATTTTTGTTTGATAACATTATTACTTGCAAGATAACATATAAAATGTTATTATAAATAAAAAATGTTATCGAGGTGCGTATGGGTAATATGTATATGCAATTATTTGGATTTGAATTTAATATTGAACCGGTTAAGATAAAAGGTCTTCCTTTATATATTACTGCCGGAAGGTCCTTCTTTAGGTTGTCTTATCTTGATAACGACTTTATTTTGGTTAAACTATCACCTGATGAAAAGTTTGGAGTTGTTGCATTAGAGAAGCAAGCTGTTCAGATTTCGTCTAAAGCCGAGAGTCACGTGGCTTTCGGATTCGAAAGTATAAGTCGCTCACAACGAGATAGCTTGATGAATAGAAACATACCATTCATTTCTGATTCAGGGCAGCTTTATTTGCCATTTTTGGGTATGATGCTTTCTGATAAATTTGTACAAAAAAAGAATAGAACTGCATTTTCAAAAATGATGCCAATTACACAGGCGGTATTTTTATATCTAGTTTACAAGTGCAATGATAAGATGGTCATGAAAAAGAATGTTGCCGATGATTTAGGTGTAACTAGGACTTCAGTAACAAGGGCGAGTGAGCAACTACTGACACTTGATTTGATATCACAGGATATTCGAGGAAAAGAATACTACATGTCTGTTAAATTCAAGGGTTTGGAAATGTACGAGAAGGCTAAGCCGTATCTAATTAATCCTATTCAAAAGAGGATTACTGTGATAAAGGATGATATATATAATTCATATCCTTTGTCGGGTGAATCTGCACTTGCAAAGGCAACAATGCTTAATATGCCTATGATCCCGGATTATGCAGCATATAAATCTGATATCTCAATTAGTGATAGTTCACTTGTTGATACAAGATGGGAACCGAGTTTGGAGGCTGTTAATCTAGAACTGTGGAAATATAATCCTAAGTTGTTTGCTAAAAATGGAATTGTTGATCCAATTTCGTTAGCGTTATGTTTTGAGAATAATGCAGATGAAAGAATTGAGTCATCTATAGAAGAATACTTGGAGGGATATAAATGGTAGTAGGAATGGATAGTTTTATACAGAAATTTGGCGATTACACCGATTGTTATACTATAATAGGCGGTGCTGCTTGCGATATTCTTATGAATGAGGCTGATACACCATTTAGGGCAACTAAGGATTTAGATATGATCCTGGTTATGGAAGCTCGATTTAAGGAATTTGTTAAAGTGTTTTTGAAATAGGCGGAGAGACGTTCTTTAGCTATAGAATTACAACTAAATATAAATATTTTGAATCAAGGGCTTAAAATGTAGAAATTCCTACATTTTAAACTGCTAAGATATGTTTTGAAGGTGGAACATATCGGCAGAGCCCTTGATTTTCCTATGTTTTCGAGGTGGATGTTTCCTTTCGAAAAAATTTGAACTTTTTTATGGCATAATAGAAATGCTTCAACAGTGTCAGATTTTTTTAAAAATATATTGCGCATAGTGGTGAGAATGTGGTAATATTAGTTTGCGCACTGTAGTATATATTATAAAATACTACCTTGCGTATTATTGTCAAG
>JHXB01000044.1 GCA_000621905.1 Lachnospiraceae bacterium NC2004 | reverse complement strand
TGATCAGTGGGGACAGGGGAACATAGGCATAAGAAAAACCCGACCTCAACCAACCGGAGTTGATTGAGATCGGGTTAATTTTTAGGTTAAACTAATTGGATTGGTCTATATGTTAGTCTCCGACGTAGTACCACAAGAACCGCTCCCCTTAATTTCTTTCACTTAATTTCACCTATTTTATAACGTAGTTCAAATCAGTAATAGTGTTATTACCATCTACGGCTTTTACGGTTATTACAAGATTTTGAGACTCGTTCATACTGAACACAAAAGCGTCCTTCTCAGCATCATCTTTTTTATCCGTTTTTAATGCAGTCCAAACGGTACCATCTTTCTCAATATGGAGTGTAAGTACAGACGAACCAGTGTTTTTAGCAACAGCAAAGTTTGTTAATTCTTTGTTAATCGCCTTTGCTGTACCGTTGATTTTTTCGCCGAACTGATCAAGGAAGGTTATAACAACCTTAGGTGAACCTGGTTTACTATCTCTAATTGTATCATCAACCGAATCAAGTTTATAACTAGTCTCGTTCTGAGTTAAAGTATAACCAGTAGTGTTCTCGTAAGTTGCGAAAGCACTTGAATCCTTAGGAAGAATAACTAACGTATAAACATCGTCATTATCTTTATCGTTTACCTTCGTAAGAACATCAGCGAATGTAGCAGAACTCTGACCAGGTCCAATCTCTACTTTTGCAACATATGTTGTAGATTTTTTAGGATCAAGATTAGCAATAGCCGCCTTAAGAGTTTCAGCTTTGCTGTAGTCAACCTGATCGTCGTCACCAACGTCGTAAATACCATCTTTATTCTTGTCATAGTTCATATCTTTACTAGTCGTAACGCTATCTGCATCCTCACCCTTTGCATTCTTAGTATGTGTATACATTGATGGAGATGTAACGAGGTAAGCGTCTGCAGACGCCGCAACGTTTTCAAATGTAACATCAACATTTTTAGGTTTAGTAGCAGACTCGGTAAGTGAGGTAGCTGTAGCAATCTTACCAGCGGTCTTTACAGCAACTGAGGTGAGCTTTAACTCATCTTTCTGGAAGATACCTTTAGTACCGGTAAATGTAGCATAGATGTAAGTGTTATCTTTTGGACCAAAGCAACCAGTAGTTTTATTCTTAAATACACCCTTATCCAGAACATCTGGGTCCGCATTAAAGTCAGCACCGCCAGTAGTAGCGGTCGACTTACCAGCATGTAATTTACAGCTTGTTAAATTAAGTGGATCCTCAGACAGATATTCACAAACGCTGTCTCCCACATAAAGAGTTGCGGTCCAACCTTTGTCATCACTTGCGGTCTTAATGTCGGTCACCTTAATGCTTGTTGGAGCTTTTACATACGCCGCAGTCGCAGGTGCTGACAAGTTAGCAGTTTTGTTGTTTGACGAGCTGATGTTATCTGTATCTAATCCATCTTGATCGAAAACAACTTTATATGCTGTACCACGAGTGAGTGCAGTAGATACCTGGAACATATACTGTACCGGACAGTCTCCAGACGCATTCTCACCTAAGCTTCGCTTGAATACATGACACTTAGCGGTTTTATTGTCGTCTGCAGTCGATCCAGTGATAACTGAAGCCTCATTCATGTCCTTAGACTCTGTCTTTGTAGATATTAAAGGCGATCCTTCTGTAATTACAGCACTAACGCCGCTCTTACATGTGTCATCAGTAATATTCGACTCGGATGCATCAACAAGGTACATCTTTCCTGCGTAATCCTTATTAAGAGTTACGGAAACAACGAACTGGTTAGTTTCTGCCGCAAGAGTTGTTTTTGCTGAATCTTCGGTTATCTTAACATCAGACATAGCAACTGCAACAGGAACTGCAACAATACTAACAATGTTAGACTTATACGATGTACCATCAGGCATAGTTACAAGAGCGTAGCACTGACCTGTTGCAGTACCCCTGTAACTCATAGAGTCAACATCAATAGCGCCAGCAGATTTGTCAATCGAATATTTAAGTGAACCGTTAACGTACCAAGACACAGACTGAGGTAATCCAAAACTATCACCAAAAACAAGACTTAAAGAGTCGGTAACATATGCAGTTCCGTTAGACTGGAAACCATTTAAGTCTTTGATAGTAACACTCTTAGAGTTATCAACCACTACAGCAGAAGTAGAGTCTGACTCAAACTTTGTACCATCATTGTTGTAAACAACAGCCTTAATGATTTTACCAACAGATGCATTAGTAACACTATAAGAATTAGTAGCATTACCAGAAACTTTCACGTTATCCTCATACCACTCGTAGCTCTTAACATCAGTTGCTGTAACTGGGTCAAGAATAACACGAACAACATCGCCTACCTTAGGGCTTGTTGTAGATAATGTAATCTTCTTAAGTGCGTTACCTGAAGCATCTGATGAAGCAGGAGCCTCTGTAGTTGCAACTGCACCGGTAGTAGCATCAGCAGAAGCCTGAGTAGTAGCTGTAGTAGCAGGTGCCTCAGTCGACTTCGCCGTAACAGTTACTGT
>JHXB01000043.1 GCA_000621905.1 Lachnospiraceae bacterium NC2004 | reverse complement strand
GCGTGAATTGCAACATCAAAAACAAGGAGGTACGCTGTCGCGGACTAGCGGTACGCGATTGCGGATTGGTGGTACGTCCAGCGCGGAATATTCAGCAACTGCGCCCCTCGTGGACTTTCACCACAGACTGACGGCATGCCCGTCATACCGCAAAAAAGGAGAGTGCAAATTGCACTCTCCTTAATCATGTTACGTTAAGCTAACGTCACATTCTCCGCGCGGTGACAGGCACCAGGAGCACGTTTTACTTAGTAACGATCGAAACAGTCCAGAGGGTAATATCATCGTTAGTAGAATCTGTACCGTTATCTTCAATCTTTTTAACCACTCCCTTAAGAGTCAAGTTGTCGTTTATATAAAGAGTAAAGGTATCACCCTCTGCGAAAGTACCGTCCACATTGGTTGCGTTACTATCATCCATAGTAATTTTACCATCGTTGGAAATACTGAATGCTACTTTAGCAGTATTCTTGTAGGTGTTAGTAGCGTTAAAGTGATCAGGATTAGAATTGTTAACCACAGGGAAATAACCCTTGTATTCATTACCGTATTGATCTTTAGCGGAGATAGCCTTTGTAGCTACACCAGGCGCCACGTCTTCCGCAGTAAATGCAAAAGACCCAATACTTTGTGTTACAGCTACGCCGTTAGTGTCCGCTTTCCTAGCAAAACCAGTTGTTTTATTTGGAACAATAATGACGGTATATACATCAGCCTGTTCCTTGACCACGTCTACGTTGTTTATCTTTGTAATAGCGTTGGTGAAAGCCACCGAACGTGCGCCAGCATTTGCAGAAACCTTACCAATGTAGGTTGTGCTCTTATCTGGATCGAAACTTTTTATAAGTTTTTCTGCAACTTCTCCGGTAGTATCGATTGCATTATCGTCGTTCGTTCTCTTTCCTGGTCCGAGAAGATAAACTGTAGCGTCGTCATCCAAATTGTCGATTGTTACATCAACGTTCTTGTTGTTAGTTGTAGAAATCGCCAAACTAACATTAGTAGCAATCTCTGAGGCAGTCTTCTGTGCAGCTGAGGTAAGGGAGAGTTTATCCTTTCCGAAGATACCAGCCATAGCAGTGAATTCAGCATAAACATACTTATCACCAACCGCAGCCGCCGCGGCGGTACTAGGATCGCTAGCATCGCGAATAACACCGTCGTACACACCAGTAACAGCCGAGCCAGCAAAAGGAGTGCCTTTTTCTGTAGCATTTGAAGCGTTTGAGTATAACGTTGCTGTAGAGTAAGCATTGCCCTGATTATCAACCGCAGCATTAAGATTTCTTATGTAGTTAGCTTTGTCACTTCCAGTATACAACTGCGCAGTCCAACCAGCCTCGCTAGCAGCAGTTTGGATTCCGTCAACTTTTATGCTTGTAGGAGCCTTAACATAAGGAGCTAACGCTTTATCCGAAAGGTTAAGTGACTTGTTATGTTCAGCGCCTAACTTATCTGTGTCAATTCCGTTCTGCTCAAAAATAACTTTGTATTCTGTTCCACGGCTCAAAGCAACAGGCACTTTGAAAACGTACTTAACCTTATTGTCCGCAAGAACTCTTTTAACACCTTTGTAATTACCACCAGTCATGGCCAATACGTACTTAGCGGTCGTCGAATCTGCTTCTGTTACCGAAGTAGGTACTTTAGCACCCCCTGCAAGCGTGCCTTTATCAATATCAATGTCGTTAGTGTTGTACGTTCCCACTATTGTCGTCTGTGTTATTTCTGTCTTAGAAGCATCTACTAAGTAAAACTTACCAGCATAGTCTTTGTTAAGGGTAACAGACACAACGTACTTCGCTGACTCTGGCCTTACCTCTATATTAGCTGATGTAGAATAATCTTCTGTTATAGATACGTCAGACATCTCTGCACGAGAAGCGGTAGTTTTAAGTGTGATTTCATTGGATTTTTGAGTAGTGCCATCTACGTTTTCGGCAATGACATAAACAGAACCGTCAACAAATTTGTAACCTGATATACCAAAGTCAGTATTCATAGAAAGAGCTCTAGTAAAGTTACCAGCATCTTTAGAAAACTGATCGATTACCTTACCATTGTTATACCAAGTAATAACATTAATTTTACCCATAGATGAACCGAAAGTCAAACTCAAGGTATCTCCAAGCAATGCAGTACCGTCACTCTGAAGACCGTTATCGTCAACAAGCTCGAACGCTTTACTAAGATCTTTTACAACTGCAGCAGTCTTATCTGAAGTGAACTCAACGCCCTTCTTATTCTTAACAACAGCGTAAAGAACCTTACCAAGATCTGACTCTTTAACAGTATAAGACTTAGAAGCCTCACCTGAGATAACCTGAGAATCAGCATACCATGTGTAGCTCTCAACATCATCAGCATCTACTGGATCAAGAACAACTGAAATAGCGTTACCAATAGTAGGAGCTGATGTTGAAAGAGAAACCTTCTTAAGGCTCTTGTCTGCATCAGCAGAAGTAGGAGCCTCAGTAGTAGCTACAGCACCAGTAGTAGCATCAGCGCTAGCCTGAGTAGTAGCTGGAGTCTCGCTTGAAGCAGGTGCCTCAGTTGACTTCGCCGTAACAGTTACTGTGAATAAGTTACAAAAAACTCAACTTCTGAAAGGCCCACTGTCACTGCACTTCAGGGACCATTTTCAATTGATAAAACCAACTCTGAATCCATGTTGAGGGAAAACATGTTCCGGTAAATGTATCCAAAACATTTGACCAGATATACAGATGTTACAAAATCTATGTTCGGATCCAGGTTGTGAGAATAGTG
>JHXB01000042.1 GCA_000621905.1 Lachnospiraceae bacterium NC2004 | reverse complement strand
GTAATAGGAATATTTTTTTCTTAGTCCTTGATTCATCCATCTGTTATTCTATCACATTTTCACACTTTTGACTATCTAAATGACATTGGGACAGTCCCCATTGTAAACTTAAGGCATTGGAGGTATAGTTTATGAAGGAAGTTGAACAGAATAATATTGCCGATGCCGGTAAGAACATAGGTTATATCGACTTATATAAGAAATGCAGTGATATCCCGTCAAGGCTTAGATTTATAGTGGATTACAGAAAGATGCTTGCAGCTAAGGAGGTTCTTTCTAATAAAGTGTCTAATGAGGAGTATGCTGCGATAGACGAGATAGAAGAGGAATTTAAGAACAGATATATCTATAAGGGCTCTCCTGATACAATAAAGCTTATATTTGAAACCTTAGGGAGAATAAACGGCGAGAATGACTATGAGTGTATAAGGGAATATGAACGCCAGTTAGACAATCTTCCGGACAATACTAAAAATCCTGAAAAATGTGCGAGATGGATGACTGAACATACAGAATATGGTCTTTATAATCGTGTTATTAACGGTGTCACCGCATCAATGACTATAGCGGTTAATGATAGTGACTCTGTGTTTAACAGGATGTGGAAGAGCAGCAAGCTTAAAGAATCTTCGACGGTAAAGGATTACGCATTAAGTATCGGAATACCAAAAGGGCATCTTGATGATTTTTACAGAACTTATAATATTTCTGCTAAAGATAATGTTATGACATACATAAAAAGGCTGAATCCGAGTGTCAAGATTAATTTAAATGATTTGGCAACGCAATATACCGAGGATTCTGCAAGGTACCGGTTAAGAAATGGTGCAGAGAATTATTATCATGAACAGGGCATAGAAGATGGTAGTTCGCTTAGAGCTGATATTGACCGGTATACCATAAAGAATAAAAAGGAGCCTTCCTCTGCAGATGATATTAACGGATGGATTAAATCGACCGGAGAGAAGAAGGCGAGAAACAGACATAAAGCTGATGCGAGGAAGATTAAAAGTATATTTGAAAGTAAGTATATATTAGGTAAACCTGAACTTGATATGGGAGAAGATCAGATAATCTATGACTATAAGCTTAAATACAATAAAGCAGTGTCTATGGAAGAAAAGCTTGAAGTCATAATTGAATGTTCCATTAATAATTCCTATCGGGGAAAACATTACAGATTAGCTTATGATGTTGACGATTTTATATATGCTATGATTGAGGATTTTACTGATACATATATAGCTAAAGGTGATGATGCTGTTGTTCGTTCCACAATGGAGCATCTTGGAAGGGTCGGTGCATTGAGCACTCATGCTCTTATGGTGGAAGATGAAAAGTACAAGTCAGAATATGCTAATGAAGGAAAGGCAGGTGCTCAAAAAGCTGATGCATTGGCATGGAAGACGAAAGCGGGAATGAAAGCGGTTATAGTAAAAAAACTGCTTGACAGCGCATCAACTAAATATATGACTAAATCTTTAAGTGCAAAAAAACGTTTTGCTGAATTCGGACTCAATCCTAAGTCTACCTATGGGGACTATTTGAGAGGTCTCGGAATACCTGAAGAAGAGATTGTGACGAAGGCTTTTGAACACAAAGGGGCTAAACCGAAAGATAATGTTATGGATGTGCTCTTTGGTAATGAAGAGAAGATGGATGAAGACGTAGCATTATACTCATTAGAGACCAAATTTTTAAAGGATTCTTTTAAGCGTATGACTGAAAAAGGCTCTGGCCCGGTGATTAAGCGGTTAGATAACGAGCAATGCAAAAAGATTATGGGTATTTCTGAAAAGCTTAATACGGAGGTGAGTTACAGCAAGATAGAGGATTGGATGAATAACGAAGGCAAGAAGAGACTTAATCTTATTGAGGATACTGTTCTTGGGTGTGAGTTTTTTTCTAAAACTGATGTTGATAAATCTGTAAAGAGTTATGATAATTACATCAGTCTGCATTCAGGTGAAGATATACTGGATAAAGATAACGAGTTTAAGAATGATTGTTTGCTTAAGCTATTGGCTGCTAACGATTTAAAAAGAAGTGGAGTTAAATTCAGTGTAGAACGCATACATAAGCTTGCCAATAAGATGAAAAGCAGACCGGAATACACTGATTTATTTGGTGATAAGGAATTGGTGGATTACGCTTTGGCATGTCCTGAGAACTTTAATAAATATCAGCTTGATAAATTCGGTGAACCTTTTAAGGTGTCTGCCGTTAATGTTAAAGATTACATCAAAGATATGAATAAGCTATATAAGAGCATCATGTCACCTGAAGGCAGAAGTGACGAATATAAAGCATTTGTCAAATCTGTTAAGAGTATCTCCGAGCTTGATGCCAAATATGATTTTAAGCAGACGAATGATTTAGAGGCGGCAGCTAAGGAGGTAACTGCTCTTAACATGCAGCTTTTGTCTACCGTGCAGAATTATATTGCCGGCAAAGAGAAGGTTAGAACTTTTTCCGATGGTAACGCGAGATTTAGTAATGCATTGGATTCGTTGGCAATTCTTTCGGCATCTGCACCTAAGATTAAAGATTTTGTAAAAGGTATGGTAGATAACATCAATGCCATAAGAAAAGTCAATCCCGGCTCCTCAAAATATGTAGATTTGGCACAGTACGGCGCAGTGCGGGCTGCTGAATCCAAAAAACTCAGAGAGTCGGCTTCTAAGAAAAATGACAATAAAAAGGTTCAAGAACCGGTTAAAAAATAATAGATTAACGGTATAGTGGGGCTTTTGACTATGAATTTTATACTTGAAGAGAATGAAGAGATAATAAAAAAGAGTGCAGATATCGGATATGGGGGGAAGTTATCAAGAAGCAACAATGAATTGATACTAACCAACCGGAGTATAGTGCTTATTAAAAAGAGTCTTCTTGGGAAGGTTTCTGACATAATAAGATTCCCTTTGTCCGATATCGCCATCTCTAACGGAAAGGCACAAGTGGCTTTGGGACAGAAGGATATAGTCACACCGACACTTGACATATATTTTAAAATCACTATACTTTTGACGAGTGATAAATGACTTAAACAAGCGAATTTAGTGGTATTTTTTAAAAAATTAAATTTTTTTGAAAAAAGTTGTTGACACAGCCGGCCTAAGATGATAATATATCACTTGTCGCCGACGAGCGTCGGAACATAATAATATATCGTATTTCTTATTACGAGCATGGAGAGGTATCGAAGTGGTCATAACGAGGCGGTCTTGAAAACCGTTTGTCCGCAAGGGCGCGTGGGTTCGAATCCCACCCTCTCCGTTTTTTTATGCCTTAATCGGTATAAAGAATATACCTTGATAATTGAATAATGAGACAAACCTGAATATGACTAAGAG
>JHXB01000041.1 GCA_000621905.1 Lachnospiraceae bacterium NC2004 | reverse complement strand
CGGAGGAGTAGGTGGAAAATCCTACATTTTTATTTTCCACTTTTCCGACATTTTTATATTGACATTTACATAAATAACCACTATACCCGTCCCCATAAAGTTTGCAGCAAACATATAGATACACTTACCAGAATAGAGTTATTATCCCTCAATTAACTTTAATGCCTCAACAATATAGGCAAACGCTTCAGGGCTCTGGTTTCGCATATAAGATAGTTTTTTGTACTGACTTTTGCCTATATTTGCCTGAAGATATGGCTTTGGATCTTTTATAGGAGTAAAGGTTTGACCTGTGAGCATACATGCAGCAAGATACATCACACAGCTTGCCTGGTTGGCGGCAAGGGGTGCGCTATATTTCATAGACAAGATGTGTCCACCAATGGAATGGATTCCCTTGACGAAAAGAGGAAAGTCATCTTTGAAATATACTCCTTTCCCTATGATACAAGCACAAGAGCGTATGGTATCAAGGAGAACATCGTCGCGGGTCACTTTAATGTCGCGGTAACCTATCTCGTCCTGAACGGCACGATCATATGTAGAAACCAAATTTTGATAGTTCTCAATTTTCTCCGAAAGTGTTGAAACATCAAAAAGTTGCTTGATGATCTCAAGCTCTTTGTCTATTCCGAATGGTACACCGGTGGTATGTGGAGCAAATGCTGTAAGTTTATCACCGAGTAGACAATCCGGGGATGGAACAGTAACGGTTAGCGGTGTGCTATTATCGGTAAGAAGCAGGTCATTCTTTATTTCACAAGTTTGAGTTGCAAGATATGGACTTTCAGCAAAGACAATATCCAGAAGAATATAAAAGTCGTCATTTCTCAGAGGAGAGTCATAGATAAACTTAAAATGACGTTTCTCTATATTGTTTTTACCCTTACGACGATCTTCCTCATAATCTTTAAAAGGGAATATCTTAGCAGCCTCATTTATATAGTGATCTACATCTGTGCCAGGTTTTACAAGAATATCAATGTCAGTTGATAGCCTTAACGGATGGTCAAGAATCAACATCAAGGAGGTCCCACCCTTGAAAATGAAGGGCATCCCAACACGCGCAATAGATTCTAGTAGACCAAATGCAAATAAGACTCTTTCCAACAAAGAAGGGTCCTTCTTATATTTTTCACGAAGAGTATTAACATAATCTATAGTGTAATTTTCTTTTGTTATCATTAAATTCTCCTTATCAAATGGTCATCAGCTCTATGTCAGTTTTAGTTGTTATAAAAGAAATCAGACTATTATAGAGGTTACGACGCTTGGCGTATCTTAACATACGAGTTTCATCTATAACATATTTGTGAAAGATATCTTCATATATTCGCGGATACTCACTTCTTTCAATCAAGCTTCCGGAAAGTTTTTTAGATAATAGGTCTACCAACAGTTTTTCTAACACACAGGAATGATTTGCATCTGAGGCAGGAGCTTCTGATATAAGTTTTTGGACAACGATATCCGTTTCAGGAGCGCGCTGTTTAAAAAAGATATCCGTAGTTGGTTGTATCATAGCATAAGGATACTTTTCGTGTATAGATTCATAGATTGTATCTACAAGCATAGATTCCACTTCTACAAATATTACATTCTTTGCAATCTGATGATTGACGAAATCATTCATCTGGATTAACTCCCACATTTGAAAATTAACAAAAGGATAGTCCTTGATAATTGCTTTTTCAAGATCATAATATTCCGGAGAATGAGGGTAGGAGTATTGTTTTTTGGCAAATGCATTCTCAGGAAAACGATAATACTTCCCGGCACCTATGGTTGTGAGGTTACCTTGTTTACGCAAAGTTACAAGCGTCCAATTGATGGATGCTTCGGAGCAATCCGGATATATAGAGCGGGCGATTTCCCGAAATGTATTTTTATTGAAAATCTCACCAACAGGGAGAAGTGGTAGTATATTGACTGCGTTCATAAATGGAATCACCCCTTTCTATACACTACTATAATTCGGCAAAGATAATAATTATTGCCAAATTATAGTTTATATTATAACTGGTGTTTGAATAAAGTCAACCATATTTCTGAAAAAAATAAGATTACTTTCACCAACGGAAAGCAATCTTTATTACTTTATATTATGTGTAATTATCATTGTTTTAACAGTTCTTTCCATCCTTTTGGGAAGCCCATTGTCTTCACGTCAACATTTTCGTATTTATCTATTAATGTTTCTACTTGATCAACATATTGATTCCAATGAGTACTGTTTTTCAAAATATGCTTCATGCAAAGAAGTACTCCAAATATTCGATTGTTACCTATGCCAGCCTGTGAATACTCTTTGTAAAGCATAGGGGTCTTAGATAATTTGGCGTTATATAATCGTCCGTAATGTGCACAGATATTACGCACATAGGAAATGCTCTCTAACCAGCTTTCCAGATATGTATATCCTATTCCAAAGGTTTTCGCCACCGCCTTCTTATCCACATTCTTCATGTTCTTATAAAACTTTGAAAGAGTACCAAAACTAAAAACCTCTATCAGAGCATATATCGGCAAATCTCCACCTTCATAGTTTTCTTTAAAATTTCTAACAAATGGTGCTTTTGAATTTCTTGCAAGCTCTTCTTCTATATCTCTTATAAAAGTATTATAATATTCCTCGTCAACAAAATTCGAAGGCTCTTTATATCCTAAAACGCCATATGTATCTGCAAAATAATTGGCGATTCGACACCGTACATTTACTTCTATTTCCTCGATTTCTGCAAATGTAATCTGTCTAAAATTAGCATTGAACAAATAGAGATTTACTATCTGCTCAAATGTTACCCCTTCATTATAGTTGCCGTTTTTAAGCTTAACTCCTAAACTGTAGGCTTTTATTAATCTAAAGTAGGAAACATCATTTAATATCCTCTTAGCATAATCTTCATCACTAATAATAAGACCTAGTGACTTTAGGTTATCAACTTGCTCATCAATCGACATCGATGGTTGATGCTGTTTTAATTCTCCCATCCATTTTCTCCTTAAAAATTAAAAGACCCAACGTGGTCCGCATCGTTGAGAGGCGTGTTGGGTTCTGTTGAAGTTATTATATACCATAAACTCAAAAAAGACAATAAATTTATGATTAATTTTTTATCAAAAAGTCAGTCGTTCTTTACCATTGTCATCCTGAGTGGTCATCCTGAGCGGAGCGAAGGATCTTTGCCCTTCGAAGAAGGGCAATGTAACTCGAAATATAGGAATTATAAAAGTGAAGTATATATTATCTCTCACTACGCTTGGGATAAGGATTCTTCGCTTCGCTCAGAATGACAGGGTTCCGTCTTGCGGCGGGTGTTGAAGGGCATAAGAAAAACCCAACCTCAACCAACCGGAGTTGATTGAGATCGGGTTAACTTTTTAGGTTAAAGCTTGTATATATATCAAAATGTAATAACGCAATCTTGCTTAAACT
>JHXB01000040.1 GCA_000621905.1 Lachnospiraceae bacterium NC2004 | reverse complement strand
TATTGGGATGTTTTTAAATATGATGGAAGCAGTATGGGTGTAACCCCGATAAATACTATTCGATGAGGTGAGGAGTTTATGAATAAATATAAAATTATCCTTTATACAACTTTATCTATTGCTTTGGTGGCTTTAACAGCCACCGGAGCTTTTTTAAACTCGCATGCTGCCAAGAAGAAGTATGCGACAAGTGGTGTAGCTCCACATTCAAAGGCGGTGTGGAGTTATAATAAGAAGACCAAGACTCTTACCATTAAACCTAACAAGAATAAGAAAAAGCGTAAAGCCAATACTTCTGATTTTAATTATAGACTTCTTCATACAAAAAAACTTGTTTATGAAGATGGGATGCACCGAATAGGAGAATTTTGGGGCAATATAAATGCAACGCATGACTACAGAGGATTTAAAAATGTGATAATTCCCGGAAGTATAAAGAGAATTACTCCATACTGTCTATTGGGTGCAGTCAATCTACAAACAATTACTATAAATAATGGTGTCGAGCAAATTGGTTTTTATTCTCTTAACGGAGGAAGGTATAATGAGTTAGTACTTCCGGATAGTATGAGGAGCATAGAAGAAGCAGCGTTTGAAATGAAACATTATCTTAAACACATTGATTTTAACGATGGGCTGAAGAGCATTGGGTGGTGTGCATTTGATTATAGTTCTCTTACTGACGCAGTTCTTCCTGATAGCGTGAACTATATAGGAAAACAAGCTTTTGAATGCACCGATATTAGTTATATAAAACTTCCTGATGGAATAAAAATCCTTTCTGAAGGTGTATTGTCTAGAAATGAGAATCTAAAAAGTTGCAATATTCCGGAGTCTGTTGTTGAGATTCATTATTGTGCATTCAGTAAAACAGGTTTAGAGAGAATAACTATTCCAAGAAATGTTGAGATTCTTGGAGGAGAAATAGGTTTTTGGGTCTACGGCAATGAGGGGAATGGGATTTTTTCTAATTGTAAATCGTTAAAAAGAATATCCTTTAAGACAAAGAAAATTAAAACTATACACGAAGGTGCTATGAGTGGAATAAGTTCTAATACTATAATTGAAGTTCCAACAGGTTACAAAGAAAAATATAGCGAAATGTTTGCTAAAGGTGGATTGAATAAGAATATTAAAATAATAGAAGTTGAAGTTAATGATTCTGATATAGATTCTGTTTGTTTGAATAGAGATAGCACAACGGTTAAAGAAGGAATGCCTAGAAAGATGGAACTAATGTATGCTGATGAACCTGATAAGGTTAAATGGGAAAGTTCTGACGATACTGTTGTAAAAGTCAACGATAGCGGAGAAGCTATGGCGATAAAGGTCGGAGATGCAGTGGTTAAAGCGACATATAAAAATCGAGTTTTTACATGTAAGTTTCATGTAACAGAGGCAGATTCTGATAATGATGAAGAAGAGTTGAGGAAATTAATAAAATATGAAAAAGAACTTGGTTCATTAGAGGTTGATGAAGATATTCATAGTAATCAGTATGAGTGGAGAAATGGCAGATTGATTGGGATTAATTGGAGTGAACTTGATGTAGCCGGCTCAATTAATCTTAATCCATTTACTTATCTTGAATATTTTAAGAGCGGATACACATGGTGTGGTATATGGGAAATAGATGCTGATGATTTGGAGCATCTTAATTTTCTAGGATATAATAGATTAGATATTGGAGATGACAATGTTCATAAAGAAAATGCTAAAGAGATTAAAATAGAAAGGTATGATGAACTTCATGTAGGCTATGATTTTGGTGATGCGTATTGGAGAACCCAAGAATCAAGTGATTGAAAAACGCTGAAAATGAGAACAACTAACCACGGGGACAGGTTTGGTGGTTTGACGAAAGGAAAAGAAGGTTATACTTGGGATGTTTTTGAATATGTTGATTAGGAAAAATAAGGGACGGTTCTCCCGGTATTCTCTCACATTTGCATCGTAAATAAAGATTACTCAATCCCAGGTGCTACAAAAGATTGAGCGTTTTGTTTAAAACGAATTGATGAGAGCAATAACAAGAAGCAGAATCCGCTGTTGATTGTTGATAGAAAAGAAAATGTGGATGTTATAAGGGCATTGAGGCGTAAGAGAATTAATGCTTGGATAGATAAATCGGATGGAGAAGATTTGTCACTGTTGTACGGGGAAGTGAAACTTGGCATTCGTGAGAAAACTAAGATGAATGAGGAGACCGGTGAATCGTACACATTTTATTTCTTAGAAATTTTCACACAAAATAAGCAGGGTGAATGGAAATATAGAACCAATATTTATAGGAGGTATTTAAAATGTATTTGAACGGTAATCTTAAGAGAATCGCCTTAAGCATAGTAACGATTGTATTTCTATGTATTATTAGTTTTAATAATATTGATGCAAATGCCGCTACCAAAGCAATTGTAAAAAAAGGAGTGTGCACGGTAAGCGGCAAAGGGAAGATGACACAGACGTTCACAGACAACAAAAAGATAAAAAAGGTTGTAATAAAAAAAGGAGTTACATATATACCTAAAGAAGCATTTTATGGTTGTAGTAAACTGAAGTCGGTCACAATAGCTAATACAGTTAAATCAATAGGTGCCGAAGCCTTTGCTCACACTGGGTTAAAGAAAATTTCAATTCCTAAATCAGTAAAAAGAATAGGCTACTGTGCTCTAAACTCTGATTTTGATAGGATAAAAATGCCAGGAAAATGTAGTATAATAGGTGATGATTTTATTGATTGTGATCCGCTGTTCCTTATCCATGTTAAAACTGTGGAGTATACGACTCCGCTTGATCTTGCCACGATTAAATATGTTCGTTGTAAAGAGATTATTGTTGCATCAAGTGACTCAAAGTATAAGAGTGTAGATGGCGCAGTTTATAGCAAGGATGGGAAGACTCTTGAAGCTGTGCCGTACGATATGAAGAACTTGAGAATCAGTGATAAGTGTACTGATATTGAGTTTAGTGCATTTCAAGTAGAAATGGAATGGGATGACATGTATCCACAAGCAAGACAAGAGTATATTACAATTCCTGAAAGCTTTAAAAGATTTCATTATGATGTTAATAGTTTATGGTACTATAAAGTTGAATTGTCTGGTCTTAAGGGACTCGATATACAATCGTCTAATATTGATAGAGAAAATATTAACTTTATTTTTGAGCATTTTGTTCTTAATAATTCGATTTTGGACGGATTAAGTCAGTCGGGATATATTAATTATAATAACGGTTTTTTGATTGGTGATTCTTCCGGTATATATACAGTATCTTCGGATGCAAGAGTTTTGTATGGTTATTACGGGTCCGAAGAAGAGATTACTATTCCTTCGTGCGTTGAAGATATATATAATTTAAGTAATAAAAATGTAAAGAAAATTGTTCTTGGACCTAATGTAAAGACAATCGATACTAGTGAACCATATGGTCTTAATAATTTGGAAGAGGTCGTGTTTAATGACAAGCTTGAGAACATTGGAGATTATGCTTTTGCCAAATCGAAATTAAAAGAAGTGGTCATTCCGGAAAATGTTGAAAGTATAGGATCTTATGCGTTTGAGTATACGCCGTTAGAATATATTAGTTTTTCTGGTTCAATTAAAGCTATTGGTGACTATGCGTTTCGTAATACTAAGCTTAAAGAATTAACATTACCGAATACGATTGAGTCTCTTGGAAAAGCTGTGTTTTCGGGCACTTTGATAGAACAATTGAATGTCCCTCCATCTCTTCTTCTTTACGAGTATTCCTTTAGTGGTATGAGAAGTCTGAAAAAGGTCGTTATATCTGAGGGAGTGATTGAGATCCCTAAACAAGCGTTTAGTTACTGCACGAGTCTTGAAGAAGTTATTATTCATAACACGGGGTGTAAGATAGCGGAAGATGCATTTGGTCAGAATTGTTATGTGGTTGGTGTTAGGGAGGATGGTTCCGATAGTATAGTATTAAGATGCTATCATGTTTGAGACCATTTGTATTCTTTGTAAATGATAAAATAAAAATGTCGTTTTGAATGATGAGTTCATCTACACCGAGAACTCACCTAATGTAAAAGTAATTCGTGAAGTTGAGAATTAGGAAGATAAACACGGTATTTTCACGTCTAGGGGAAAATAAGGGACGGTTCTCCCAGTATTCTCTCACATTTGCATCGTAAATAAAGATTACTCAATCCCAGGTACTAAAAGAGATTGAGCGTTTTGTTTAAAACGAATGTGAGAAATGAGTGATGCAGAACCACAAGAACCGTCCCTAAATCACAGGGATAAATAATTATCCCTGCGAGCAAGATTCTTTTTAATCATTTCAGGGAGGAACGCTTATGCTTATATCTTCATATAGAAGGGTTGTGACTATATTGTGTATGTTCTTTTGTGTGGCTATTACGTATGCTCACAGTTCATATGCTTCAGCAGAATCCGGAGATAGATACCGTCTTGGAACCTATTATTGTGAACTTGAGGTTGGTAGTGATATCCACATGTATTTGTATTATAGTGAAGATGAAGAAGAACAAGAAGTGCCGGAAAATGAAGTTAAGTGGTACACAGATAGTGATGATATTGTTATCACTGAAAGCGGTGAAGCTACCGCTGTTAAGTGTAGTGGTAAAAAGAAGAGCTACGCTAACATATATGCTGAGTACAAAGGAACTACGTATCGCTGTGAAGTAATAATCTTCGCGAAGGGAAAGTATAAGAGTGACTATAAGATTGTTCTTCCTAAAAACGTCAAGTATTTCAGAGTCGGTAAGACATATAAGCTAAGCGTAAAAGGTTCCGGGAAGAAAAAGGTAAAATGGTATGTTGGTACTAAAGATGATTATTACGAAGACTCATCATGTAAGTATGCACGAATAGACAATAAAGGCAA
>KK211368.1:4560-5974 GCA_000621905.1 Lachnospiraceae bacterium NC2004 | reverse complement strand
TGCTGAATACAAAGGAACTACATATCGCTGTGAAGTATTAATCTTCGTGAAGGGAAAGTATAAGAGCGACTATAAAATCGTTAATAATATCAAGTATTACAGAGTCGGTAAGACTTATAAGTTAAGTGTAAAAGGTTCCGGGAAGAAAAAGGTAAAATGGTATGTTGGTACTAAAGATGATTATTACGAAGACTCATCATGTAAGTATGCACGAATAGACAATAAAGGCAATCTAACTATACTTGCATGCGGGTATGATCCTGACGATCTGTATGTATATGCTAAGATTGGTAAAATGATAATTATGGAGCATATATATACTCAACCTGTGAGAAATAAGAAGGAGAAGAAAGCCCTAAAGAAACTGATTGATAAGACAAATCTAAGTGCTAAAAATAAGAAGAAGGCTATGGCTCACTACAGTGAGTATTGCGATTGGGATTGTAACGGACATCTAGAGATACTAAATCTTGATAAATGCGGAATAAAGGGAGCGGTTTCACTAAGGGATTTTAGATATCTGGCTCAAGTATCTCTGGAGCATAATTCAATAACCGATTTGGATGTTGTTAAGAATAAGTCTTTAGTTTATCTGGATATTGATGATAACCTCATAAAGAAGATAGATACATCAAAAAATAAGGAGTTGATGAGGTTGTCTGCTGATGACAATTGTATAAGCAGTGTAGATTTTTCAAAGAATCCCAAGTTGATGGATTTGTATTTATCATATAATCCAATCAAAAAGATTGATACATTAAATGGGTGTAATGACTTAGAAAGAGTAATAATTAATAACGAATTGAGTCCGAATTATACATTGAAAAGTATTGATATCAGTAATAATCTTAAACTGGAGTATTTGGATATATGTGATAATCGTGAATTGGAATCGGTATTGCTTCCTAATAGTGACGCTTTGAAATATGTATTTCTTGAAGACTGTAATGTGGCGGAATTAGATGTATCGAAATGTGAAGGGATATACATGTTGTTTCTACATGGCAACAATCTAAAAAGAGTAAAAGCTCCGAGGAGAACTTCTTTTGATTTGTCATGTGACCGATGTACAGTGTTTGAATATAATGGTGAAGAATACCCGGCAGAAGTATTTGTAAATAATGTTGGAAGATACTGGTTTGAAAATTTATATTGGTGGTATACATCTGAGGATGGAGAACCATTCCCCGGCGAAGAAGATGAAGATTGGTATGATGAAGATTGGTATTAGAGTTAGATTAACATGTGTAACAGTGTGATTGTGGCAATGCAAGAACCACAGGGACAGGTTTGGTGGTTTGCATGAAGGTAATGGATATTATTGGGATGTTTTTAAATATGATGGAAGCAGTATGGGTGTAACCCCGATAAATACTATTCGATGAGGTGAGGAGTTTATGAATAAATATAAAAT
>KK211368.1:0-4350 GCA_000621905.1 Lachnospiraceae bacterium NC2004 | reverse complement strand
TATTGGGATGTTTTTAAATATGATGGAAGCAGTATGGGTGTAACCCCGATAAATACTATTCGATGAGGTGAGGAGTTTATGAATAAATATAAAATTATCCTTTATACAACTTTATCTATTGCTTTGGTGGCTTTAACAGCCACCGGAGCTTTTTTAAACTCGCATGCTGCCAAGAAGAAGTATGCGACAAGTGGTGTAGCTCCACATTCAAAGGCGGTGTGGAGTTATAATAAGAAGACCAAGACTCTTACTATTAAAATGAATAAAAGAATGAATAAAGGTAAGGCAAATGGTAATGATTTTAGGTATAGATGTCGATGTGCGAGGAAAATAGTATATAAAGATGGTATAAATCGTATAGGAGAATATACTTTAGGATGTATTGGTGATAGTAGCAAGGATTATAGGGGTTTTAGGGAAATATATATTCCAAAGAGTATAAAAAGAGTTACTCCATATAGCATGCAATGCCATTCAAAACTACGTGATATAACTATGGAAAATGGAATTGAACAAATTGGATATTTTGCATTTTCATGCACTAATAATAAAGAGATTATATTCCCTAAGAGTATGAAATGTATTGAACAGGGAGCTTTTGAGTTTAATCGAGGTTTCAGACATATCGATTTTAATGAAGGGTTAGAATCTATTGGAAGGCAAGCATTTAATTACTGTATGATTACTGATGCTATTATTCCGGATAGCGTTAATTTTATTGGAGATGGAGCTTTTAGATATGGCTGTCTTAATTATATTAAGCTCCCGGATAATCTTAGAGTTCTTTCGGAAGGAGTGTTGTCTCATAATGGCGATTTAAAGAAATGTATTATCCCGGAGTCGGTTAATGAAATTCATAATTATGCCTTTGGAAGCACAGGGATTATTAATATTGATATTCCAAGAAATGTGGAGATTATTGGTGAGGATGAATACAGTAGAATAGATGATGATTATACAGGGGTGTTTGCGGACTGTGGAAATCTTAAGAGAATAAGTTTTAAAACAAAAAAGCTAAAGAAGGTATATGAAGGGTCAATGGCAGGCGTCGGAATAAAAACTATAATTGAGGTTCCTGTGGGATATGGGGATAAGTACAGAAAGATGTTTACTGATGGAGGACTTGATGTAAATGTTAGAATAGAGGAAGTTGATTTTAATGATTCAGATATAGACTCGGTTCGATTAAATAGAAATAGACTAACTGTAAAAGCGGGAATGCCAAGGAAAATGACATTGCTATATGCTGATGAACCAGATGATGTTAGATGGGAAAGCTCAGATGAATCTGTTATATTGATTGATGACAGTGGGAAAGCTGTAGCAATAAAACCCGGAGATGCGATAATAAAGGCTACGTATAAAAAAAGAGAATTTTTATGTAGTGTTCATGTGATAGAATCAGATGCCGATAATGATGAAGATGAGTTGCATAAACTGATTGATTATCAAAAACAGCTTGGATCGTTGTATGTAAGTGACAATATTCATAGTGGTCAATATGAATGGAGAGATGGAAGACTGATAGGGATTGATTGGAGTGAGTTAGATGTGGCAGGAGCTATTGATTTGAATGCATTTACATATCTTGAAAGCTTTAAATGCGGTTATTCACCATGTGGTATATGGAAAATAGACGCTGATGATTTAAAGTGCTTAAAACTTCTTGGGTATAATAGATTAGATGTTGGAGATGTTAATATACATATAGAAAATGCTAAAGATGTGAAAGTTGAAGAATACGATGAATATCACTTTAAGTGCGATTTTGGAGATGATAATTGGAGAAGACTTGAAGAAAGTGATTGAGAGGATGAACGGGGATGGTATCATCGGTAAAATCTGAACCACGGGGGATGGGTTTGGTCCTATGTCAAGTGAACCACGGGGACGGGTTCAATGTCATTTAGTTAAGCTTTTATCATACTAATACATGTCATTCTGAGCGTAAGCGAAGAATCTTTATCCCGAATGAAATGAGGGATAATAGTTACCGTAACTTTATGAATACTAAAGCTTGAAGAAGCATTGACCTTCTTCGAAGGTCAAAGATCCTTCGCTCCGCTCAGGATGACATTTTAAGTAATGAAATTCCTTATCTTAATGACATTAGGACGGGTTTGGTTGTTCCGTGGTATAGATGCATAAAACAAATGTGAGAAATAAGTGATGCAGAACCGCAAGAACCGTCCCCAACTCAAGTAATATTAGTTGCAATTCATGTTCAAAAGGAGAAGTGTGCGTATGCGTTATTGTAAAAGAATACTCTGGATTATGCTGTTACTTCTTTGCGTGTGTATGGTAGCAACGCTAAATGTATATGCCCAAAGTGTGAAAGAAAGCATATCTGAGGAGCCGGGTGAGATTTGCTTGGATTACACTTATTTAGATCTGCCTGTCGGAGAGCAGGAAGAATTAAATATTTGTCCTATAAATGATGATAAATATGAAAAGTACTTTGGAGAACATAGTTCATTTATATGGAGCTCTGATAGCCAAGACATACTTATTGAACCAGTTAGTGAAAATGAATTTGGTGATGTTTATATTAAAGCAGTCAAGTGTAGCAAAAAAAAGAAGCATCACTGTAATGTATACGTTGAGTGTGGAGATATTGTCCTTAAATGTGATGTGATGGTTTATAAGAACAAAAAAACTATGAAATATTACAAGAATAAATACAAAATCGAAGTAACTAAAGGCTCAACGACTCTTACGGTGGGAGACTGTGCTCAATTAAAGGTTAAAGGGGCGAAAGGGAAAAAAATTAAGTGGTATGCTAAAGAAAGTGATGAATATTATGAGCCTGGATGGTCATGTGTTCCGGAAATAACGAGTGATGCCCTGATAGTTAATAAGAATGGTAAGGCAGTGGCGGTAAAGTTTAAAAATGATAGTCCTACTTACGCTATTGTGTATGCTGAAATAGAGCATATGCGGATGTCGATTAATTTTATGATTAAAACTAAAAAGAATAAACAGGAGCTAAAAACATTAAAAAGAATTCTAGATAGGACAAACTTGAGTAAAAAGAATAAAAATAAGCTTATTGAAAAAGGACATTGTAGTGGGTTGTTGTGATATAATATAGTTGTAACACCTTGTCCTAATAAGATATAATCTTAGAAGGAAGCGAGGTATGTATCACATGAGTAAACATTTCGAACCAGAATTCAAGAGGAAGATAGTTCGTCTTCATCTTGAGGATGGAAGAACCATCCGAGCACTTGCTGCCGAATTTGATGTTTCAAAAGCAAGTATTTCAAACTGGATTAACCAGTACCGCGAAGAGTGCCAAACAAACGAAGAAGCCCAAGCTGATTATGATTCCATGAAGGAGAACCTTGAATTAAAAAAGCAACTCCGAGAACTCCAAAAGGAAAATGATTTCTTAAAAAAAGCAGCGGCATTCTTTGCGAAGGAAATCGATTAGAGGCTTATCGATTTATTCAAAAACATAGCGATGAATTCGGAGTACGGTGGTTATTGAGGAAATTCAACATATTTCCCAATGCTTATTACAATTATCTTAAGCACCGTAAATCTGAATATCACAAACGCAAAGCTAAAATCAAAGACTTTATCAGCACCACTTATCATGCTCATAATGGAGTAGATGGATATCGTACTATTCATGCTTACGCAGTAAGAGCAGGATATCGTATTAGCCGTATGACAGTCCATAAATATATGAATAAAGAACTTAATCTATATTCTATCTCCCGTAGGAGAAAACCTAATTATGAACATGGTAAAGCTCATAAGGTCTTCGAAAATAAGCTCAAACAGAATTTTGCCGCTAATGAGATCAATCAAAAATGGTGCACAGATTTTACGTATCTATATCTCACAGATGGTAGCACGAGATATAACTGCACTATCATCGATCTTCATGACAGAAGCGTTATCGCTAGTATTACAGATCGCCGCATAACCGCTGATCTTGCAATCAGAACACTACAAAAGGCTATCGATTCTCAAGCAGGCATCAATCTCAGTAAACTCATGATTCATTCGGATCAGGGAAGCCAATATACATCAAGAGATTTTACTGAATTCTGTGAAGCAAAGGGTATAACTCAAAGTATGAGTAAAGCTGGTTATCCGTATGATAATGCTCCTATGGAGAGATACTTCAATACTCTCAAAAATGATCTTATATATCAGCATTATTATCGTACTGATGAAGAACTATACACAGCGATTGAAGAATTTGCGTATGTACAATATAATCATGTACGGCCGCATTCTTATAACAACTACAAAACGCCTTACGAGGCTCGCTACGGGGTTACATAACCCTGTGGCAAAAATTAGGTCAATGTGTTACAAAAATGCTTGACCACAACA
>JHXB01000037.1 GCA_000621905.1 Lachnospiraceae bacterium NC2004 | reverse complement strand
GATGCTACAGCTAAGGCTATTATGTCTAAGATTGGTACTGGTACAATTACTCGTAACGTACTTGATCTTGCTTCATCAGATGCACTTGAGTATGATAATGACGACTTAAAGAAGGGTCTTAAGATTACTAACAAGTCTACTAAGACTGACCTTCAGTATGTTATTTCTACAACAGCACCTACTAAGGATACCAAGTGGTCAGCTCTTAAGACAACTAAGAGTGCAACTATCAAGAAGAACTTAACAGGCGCTAAGTTATACTTCAGAGCAGCAGCAGTTGCTAAGGAGATGAAGGGACCTGGTGAGACTTATAGCATCACTTATGAGAAGAAAGAGCTTACAGCTACCGTTACAAAGCCAGAAGCTGGTAAGGTTAAAGTTGCAGTTACAGAAGATATAACTGGTACAATTAAGGTTACTAGTGGTGATGCAACTATTGGTACTGAGGAGATTAAGACAACAGCTGCAAAAGAAGGTACAGTTAAATTAGATAAGGTTCCTGGAGCTGACACTGAGTTAAAAATTACAGTTGAGCTTACAGGCACAAGTAAGAAGTTCTATACAGTTAAAGAGGCTACTTTCAAGTATGTTAAAGACTGATGAATTATAACAACTAATATTAAAGCCATCCGATTATCGGATGGCTTTTTTGTGCATTCCAATTGATTACTTAGCGGTAAAAATAATTTCTGTATTCACATTATTACATTTTGAATATATTGTATACATGTGTTATACTAGTCTACGCGTTTATTATTTTATTGGATAGGTGGAAGATTTGATATGATTACCAACGATTACGGAATAGTTAGTTTTAAGCATCAGATAATGGAGGAGGTATGCCGGCTTGCCTGGGCTGATAAGCTTGACTCGGAGAACATAGACAAGTTGGTTTATGAGATTATCCCGGGGCCTAAGCCTTCGTATCGCTGCTGCATTTACAAAGAAAGAGAGATAGTGAGACAGAGAATTCGATTAGCTTGCGCCAAGAATCCTGTATACAATCTTGAATCAGATAACGTGGTTCAGGTTATAGACCCGGCGTGTGACGATTGTCCGATATCGGCATATTCGGTAACCGACAATTGCCGTTTTTGCCTTGGTAAAGCGTGTCTTAACACATGTAAGTTTGGAGCGATACATCCCGGTGATACAAGGATGCATATAGATCCTGCCAAATGCAAGGAATGTGGTATGTGTGCTAAGGTGTGTCCATATCAGGCGATTGTTCATTTGGAGAGACCGTGTAAGAAAGCGTGTCCGGTTGATGCTATCTCGTATGATGAATATGGTTTTTGTAAGATAGACGAAGACAAATGTGTTCAGTGCGGTCACTGTATTCATAATTGTCCTTTTGGCGCTATCGGTTCTAAGACATATCTGGTAAATGTTATTGAAGAAATTAAGGCAGGCAAGGAAGTTATAGCGATGTGTGCTCCTGCTACAGAGGGTCAGTTCGGAGAAAAGATTACTATGGCGTCGGTCAGAGCTGCTCTTAAAGAAGTCGGTTTTTCTGATATGGTGGAGGTTGGTCTCGGTGCGGATATGACTGCTGCATATGAATCTGAGGAATGGAGCGAGGCCAAAAAAGAAGGTCGCAAGATGACAACGTCTTGCTGTCCTGCATTTATCAATATGCTTAGAAAGCAATATCCCGACATTTTCGAGAATAACATGTCGCAAACGGTTTCGCCTATGTGTGCTGTATCTCGTTATCTTAAGGCTACGCACCCAGGGTGTGTTACGGTGTTTGTGGGACCTTGTATTGCCAAGAAGTCAGAGTCAAATGATAAGAGTGTTCCGGATAATGCCGATTACGCTGTTACATATGGTGAGATACGTGCATTGATGCGCTCCAAAGATGTTGAACTTGTTCCTGTTGAAGAGGAATATCAGGAGGCATCTTCCTGGGGAAAAGGATTTGCTTCAAGCGGCGGAGTTGCTGCAGCCGTTGTTCACTGCATGCAAGAAAGAGGAGAAGACGTCTCAGACATCAAGCTTCTTAAGTGTGCAGGTGGTAAGGAGTGCAAAAGAGCGCTTTTACTTCTAAAGAATGGCAAGTTAAATGAAGATTTCATAGAAGGTATGGTTTGTCCGGACGGATGCGTCGGAGGGCCTTCTAAACATAAGACAGAAACGGAGATCACCAAGGCGCGCAAAGCTTTGCTGGCTCAAGCAGATGACAGAAGTATACTGGAGAATTTAAAGAATTATCCTATGGATAAATTCTCTATGTATCGCGACGGACATATGGAAGAAGGAGAATAAGGAAATGATGTTGTACCGGCTATATATTTGTTAAATGAGTACAGACGGCTTGACTATAGTACATAAAAATGTCATAATATTCTAAAATGTTGATAGCAGATACATTTTACCATTCCAAAATGTTGATTATCAACATAATTATTTCTGTAAAATGTTGATAGCATTGAGATTACTGTAGTAATTCGAGGGTATTTATATGTTAAAACGAAAGATTTATAATCAGATTGAACAATGGCGTAAGAACAAGAATAACAAGTGTCTGGTGATCCAAGGAGCTAGACAGGTAGGCAAAACGTTCGTAATCGAGAAGTACGCCAATGACAATTACGATGAGTATTTAATGATTAATTTTAAGCAAACGCCTTCTGCATCAGAAATATTCTCCGGAGACTTAACTGTAGAGAATATGGTTATGGCAATGAGATTTCGATTTCCAGAAATGCAAATCACTCCAAAGAAGACTCTCATATTTCTTGACGAAATCCAGGAATGCCCTGAAGCAATAACATCCCTTAAGTTCTGGGCCATCGATAATCAGTATGATGTAATCGCCTCTGGTTCACTTCTTGGAATAGACTATAACAGAGCATCTTCTTATCCGGTTGGCTACGTTGATTATCTTAAGATGCACGCTCTTGATTTCGAAGAGTTTTTGTGGGGAATTGGAATAAAAGAAGACATGATTGCCTCGCTTCGCTCTTGTTTTGAAAATAGAGCTAAGGTTCCGGATTCAATCAATAACCAAATGTTGCAATATTATAGACATTATATAGCAACTGGTGGAATGCCGGAGGTAGTTCAAAGATACGTGGATACCAAAGACTACCGTGAAGTTGATACAGTTCAGCGCAGTCTCCTTCAAGGATATCAATATGATATCGCACATTATGCAAATGCGGAAGAGAAGGTCAAAGCAGAGAAGTGTTATCTCACTTTATCAAAGCAGCTTTTAGATAAAGAGAACCATAAGTTTCAGTATAAAGAGATAGAACAGGGTGCTCGAGCGCAGAAGTATTATTCAAGTATTGAGTGGCTTCTTCGTGCGGATATTATACATTTGTGTAAATCAGTAACGAAGTTAGAATATGATTTGGAAGATTATTCTCGTGACAACTTCTTCAGGGCATATACCACTGATTTGTCATTGCTGATATCTATGAAAGATTACTCGCTCAAGCAATATATAGTTGAGAATACACTATCCGGTAATACCAAGGGCGGTTTATACGAGTGTGCTATTGCAGACGCTTTATACAAGAAAGACTATAATTTATACTTTTATAAAAATGAAACTACCAAGAAAGAATTAGACTTTATAGTTCAGATTGGTGGAGAGGTTGTCCCGATCGAGGTGAAAAGTTCAAACACAAGATCCAACTCTCTTAACTCAATAATAAAAAAGAACACAAATGTACACTACGCATATAAGTTTATTAACGGAAATGTGGGAGTGGGTGAAGATGGAATAGTTACGTTACCATTGTATATGGTTATGTTTCTATAATAGCTATCTTATGTGTGTAATTATCGTTAATAACGGCCGCCTGAAAGGCGGCTCATGTACTTACAAACAGAAATATTTAACGTAGTCTTCAAAATGCGGAAGACTAAAATCGACTTCTCCCCTACTAACATCGTGTATTATTCCTCCTTTAATTAGTGAGCTTCTATATATAGAGTAATTCTGCGGCTTATCCATATGAGAGAGAATATCCTCTCTTTTTTTATAGAGAATCAGTACCTTTATCAAATCCTGTTCCCCTTTAGTAAGCTCATCCCAGATTCTTTCGTAGGATTCAGAAAATAATATTTCATTATAATCATCCATGAGCATTTCTATTGTATCATCAGGCTTTTTATTAAAATACAGACTTCCTAAAACCTGATACGCATATGCGTAACCTTTAGTTTCGGTAGCAAGCCTTCTGGCTTCCTCCATATCTATATTAAAGAATTTCTTATACCTAGTGGTAATTGACACATCTGACAACGCTCTGACCGATATAGATTCTGCTCTCTTGAAAAATGTGAGATTCCTCACACGTCCAAGTGACTCGACATTTGAAAACAAACCCGTACACACGAAATATATAGGTTTGTTCACACGAATATACTTCGCATAAACAGAGCAAAATGCTACTGTGTCATCGGTTTTAGATATGTCATCAATGCATATCAATATCTTTTTACCCTTGTCAAAAGCATTGTTAAGAAGAATGTCTGCTTCTACTTCGTCGTCATAGTACAATTCCATATTGGTCTTATTGGTATTAACCTTGGCATTGATAAGCCCTAAATTAGCTCCCAGTGACACATTGGATATCTTCTTTTTCTCTTTAAGGCTATCTTCATTAGCCAGATAAGAAACGAGAGTGTGTAGCGGGTTTCGCGCAGAAGATAAGTCATAAACCAGCCAACCTTCTTTATGGCGCTCTTCACTTTTAAAATGCTTTATTATATCTGATAGTACAACAGTTTTGCCACTACCACGAACGCCTACAATCTTGTAGACATATTCAGATGGGATATCATAACTAAAGTTTTCAATAACACGATCTGATAAATGCATATCTATATAAGCTCTTCCTGCGCTACCGTATGTGTGTGTAAATGGATTCTGTTTCTGATTCATGAATATCACCTCTCTTATTATAATTTCGTGAATATTTTATAATTATGCAGATTATTTTATAATTCATTATATTTTACTACATTATATTATGATATTATCATTTTTTTTATAATTTTTCAACCGGTCTATTGCATTCTATATTTGAGGAAATCACGGGGGCAGACCCTGGTTACACTACGCAAACTCCCTATTTACAAAGGTTTACAGACTCATACACCATTCATACACCGCATTAAACCCTTACAACCCTCGCAGTTACTGAGTTTCGGTTGCGTTTGTTATATAAAAAAATGATTTCAGACATACACCGTTTATACATTTCGCATTCAAGAATCCCTTGTTTTAGGGCTTTTGTTATTTATATCTCCTCAACTATGAAGAAAACAATCGCATTTGTTTTAGCATTCGCTATGACATTTGCAACAGCATTTAGTGCTATAGGCGCTAAGACAACTGCTAGTGCAGGAGATGGGGATTTAATTGTGACTGCCGAGTATGAAGATGCTATAAGCAAAATTTTAATAACGGTAGTTAAAGAAAAAGCACCTCAAGAAGGCGCTCAGGTTGGTGTATATACGGATGAAACATGTACTGGTGATCGTGTTGGAGATGTTAAGGTTACAGATGCGAACGGTACTGTAGAATTTTTCGTTACTAAAGGTGATGGAGCAACAACATATTACATCAAGGCTGAAAAAGGAGAGGATAATGGAATCTCCGATGGTGTTGAAGTTCCTGCTAAAGCTGCAGAGATACCGGAAGATCCAGAAGAGGCAACTACAACTAGCGCTGCTAATTTTAATGTAGAGTTGCATCCAGATGGTATTTTTAGAGCAACTGGTGCTAATTATCAGGTACAGGTAGCACTTGCTACAGTTAAGAACGGTACCGCTAAGGCTATCGCTAATTGGGATACCTACATCGTTGATGCTGGCACAGCTGATGGTAAAGTTGCAATTAACCCTAAGAAGGATGCATATTACGCATTCAGAACAGTAAGCGGTGACGGATTTGCAGATCCTATATTCTTTAAGGTTGTTAAGCATTCAGACAAGTATAAAGCTACTATTACTCCAAGTGGTGATGCTTATAAAGTGACTTTTACCGGAGTTACTGACGGTGTAAAGATTGTAGGAGATGGAGAAGGATCAGGAGCATTCGTTCAGGCAATAAAGAAAGATGGCAAAGAAACCGGTGAATATGTAGTTGGTGGAGCAATCACACAGGTTGGTGGAACCCTTCAGTTTATTCCAAAAGGAAATGAAGCTGCTGAGACCGTTAGCGGTAAGATTAAGTACAATGGTGCTGAATGTACAGTATCCGGTAATGCAGTAAAAGCTAACGCTAAGGCGGTTAATGTTAAGATTAAAAAGCAGGCTAACGGACCTAAGGTTGCTATTAACTACGCTAAGGGTATCGCAACAATTCCTGCTAACAGCTTATACCGAGTTATAAGTGCTGACGCTGAGTGGACAACTGCTGAGTGGAAGAAAGTAACAACTAAGACTCCTATTGATTTGACTGCAGGTTCTAA
>JHXB01000036.1 GCA_000621905.1 Lachnospiraceae bacterium NC2004 | reverse complement strand
ACATTCGTTTTAAACAAAACGCTCAATCTCTTGTAGTACCTGGGATTGAGTAATCTTTATTTACGATGCAAATGTGAGAGAATACCGGGAGAACCGTCTCTTATTTTTCTGGTTTCTTTCAATAACCATCCTTGTCCAGTGCTTCTAATCCTGTCAGCCGAAGAATTTTAACATTCGGAGAATTCTCTGTGTGAATAAACTCATCAGGTAAGTCTCGTTCATGAAAAGTTTCTGATAAATCTATCTTTTTTAAATACTTCAAATCGTCCGCATAAATCTCACATATGTACTGACCCAGATCTGAAATGTATCCATCATCCCAAGCCTCTGATATATCAAAATCCTCAAGGTACGTGAAAGGATTAAGATTAATCTTACCAATTGCTTCTGTTTCACTCCAATTAATAGCTACCAGACGTCCCTTCTTCCACTTGTATTGCTTACTGTGAATATTGGTACTCACATATAGATTTCCCATTCTTCTCTGCTTTTTTATTAGTTTTTTTAGTTCAACTTCATCATTATTAGCATCTGCCTTGGTTACAGTTACCTTACACACGTACTTATGATTCTTATAAGTTGCTGTAATCTCAGCTTTCCCCGGCTTCAAGGATCTAGCATTTCCGCTTGAATCAACCTTTATTATCTTGTTATCTGATGTTTTCCAAGTAACTTTATCAGGCTCATCTGTGTACATTAATTCAAGCTTTCTATTACATTTTGCTTTAATCTTTAGTTTTGTTTTATTTAACTTAACTGAGTCAAGATCAGAATCATTCACTTCAATTTCTTCAATCTTAACACCGTCAGGTAATCCGCCCTGCCTAAACATTTCAGTGTATTTGTCCTTAAATCCCATCGGAACTTCAATTGTTACATCTGCACTTATGCCGGACATCGCTTCAGGATAAACCTTTTTTATTTTCTTTGACTTAATCACTATTCTTTGAAGTTTATCGCAATCATCAACAATACTTCCCTTTTCTTTGTCACTCAAACTATACTTACCTAAAATCTCTACATTGCGCGAAACAATAATTTCTCTTAATTCTGTACATCTAAATACCCGATTCTCAATTTGAATCACTGAATTTGGTATTACACATTTGCTAATTGCCATATTACTGTACAGTCCGCTTTTTAGTATTTTAAATCCTTCCGGTAAAAATAACTCTTTTATCTGTTTTCCTCCAATATAAGAATAACTATCAATATAGTCTACATCATCCATAAAAGAGAGTTTTTTTATATTATCAGACACAAATGCCCACAAACCAATATACTTTACTTTTCTTAATTCAACCTCTTCAATGCTGTCACTATTAAAAGCATCCTCGCCAATATATATTACTTTATTATTGAACTTTACTTTTTTTATATTAGTTTCATAAAAAGCACCATCTCCAATATACCTAATGCTATCAGGAAACGAAATACTATTCAAATTTGAATTTTCATAAAAAGCTTCCGAGCCTATATACTCAACCCCCTTTTTTAGTGTAACCCTGCTTAAATTCTCACATCCATCAAAAGCATTATTATCTATCCGCTTTATGTCTCCGGTAATCTCCACTTCCTCTAAATTCGTATATGGTCTATAGGTTCCATCTCCATATGGATAAAATGTTGGATATAACGATTTTACTCCCTTCTTATAAACAACCTTTTTCGCATGTCCCATCCACCCCTCAAGGTCAGACAGATTCTGCTTTTTTACCTTTTTTCCATTGTTAGGAGATATAGTCAGCGTTTTTGTCCTTTTATTATAATTCCATAGTATATTTCGACTATTATTTCCTCCACTTGTAGCGTAGTTTTTAGCAGCATAAACTTTAACAGATGCCCCGGCAGCTATGATAGCTGCCAGAAGCATAATAATAAAACACCTATATTTTCTTATCATATTATCCCCCCATTTCAATGAAGTATATTAAGCAGTTTAAAAGACCACCATATCCGTCCCCGTGGGTCTTCTGTTTCAAGCCTTAACTTTACAATTGGGCATGTCCCCATTGTAAAGTTATGATTAAAATATTGTAATCTGTTTTCTTTTTTATTCTATCATATTTTTTACAAAATTAATACTTTTTACATGAACGGTCGTAAATATGACATGAACGGTCAACGATGTGAGATGGGGACGGTTCTTGTGATTCTGCAACCTCCACCACTCTATTATCCGAAGATCTCCATATGACATTCAATGAGATATCTGCATTTAGTAGATTCTTCTTACAAATCACGAACGATCCCAATAGCTTTCTTCCACATTCTCTATAATCACTTCCTTAGAATTTTCCGCATGTACTTCACAATCCCAGCCGTCATAATTATTCCAATAAGTATTTATAGTTACTTTTTTCAAATACTGCAAATCATCAGCGTCAATACTCCAACCACCACTACATACTCCTCCACTATAAAAATACTCAAGATATGTAAATGCATTAAGATTAACTACTCCTTTTATACCCACTTTACTCCAATCAACACCTATCAAACGACCATCTTTCCATTCATACTGACTCTCATCATGTATATCCGTGCATACAGCAGTTCTTCCATAATTAAGCTGTTGATCAATAAGCTTCTTAAGCTCTACTTCATCATTATTTACATCACACGAAGTAACTTTCACTTCACATATATATTCTCTATCTTTATATTCCGCTTTAATCTTCGCACTTCCTTCGCCTACAGCTACTGCATTTCCGCTTGAATCAACACATACTACTCTTTTGTCTGACGATTCCCAAATAACACCTTCAGGATCATCCGCATATTTTAATATCATCTTCCGAGCCAATCCTTGTTTCATATTAATAACGATTCGATTAAGTTGAACATAGTCAACATCAGGAATATCTGCAATAAACTTTGACCATATATCATATTCTTTTCCCGAAATTTCTGAAAAAGGCCAAACATCGCCTACCTTATCCGTCAAGTACTCGTATCCACTACCCAGCAACGAATGAAATGACCTTCGACAGTATTCATTTGAAGTATACTTATTTCCCTTATATATAAAGTTAGTGTCTGAATCACATGTCAAAAATTCATATCCTTTTGAAACTGTGTAGACATTTTCCAAATCGTTACTGTAGGCATATAACTCTCTAATATTCGGAGTCCTCGAAAGGTCAAGCTCATTAATGCCACAATTCTCAACTATAACAGTTTTCACAGCATCACTTGACGGCATTAAAAGTGTTTGTAGCTTAGTATTATACGGTATATTAATAATCTCCAACGATTCATTTTTACTTATATCAAGAAGCTTAAGTCTCGACTTATCATAACCGTAATTGTCAATCGATAACTTGCAAAGTTTGTGACAATTCATTAGGGTATCCAATTTAGCAATAGGATTCTGCGCAAGATTTATCTCCTCTATTTTAGCGTTGTTCGATAAATCAATAGACTTTATTCTGTTACAATCAAGCAGAACAAATTTCAACTCTTTATTCTTACTTAAATCAACACTACTAATCGAATTTGATGACATGCTTAAATTTTGCAAATATTTAAACTCCTTAAGTGATATAGCTCCTTTTATCCCTGCCCCATCGAGATGCAACTCAATCAAATGTCCTTTCCCGTCCCATACACTACAACAAGCGCCGCCATCTTCGTTATCTTTATAGTAATCATCATTTATGACATTTGCTTTATCTTTCTTGCTTAAGTCCGTTTTGTTCAAGATACTCTTAAGCGCTTTTACTTCTCTTTTTTTTCTTTTTGACTTAATTCTTAAAACTATATACGTTCGAATATGATCAATTTCAGCGCATACAATCGAGTAATTAGGACTAAACTCCTTAAATCTTATCGCCTTTATTTTCCCATTAGAATCAATTGCTATTGCTTCATTTTGCTCCCACAATTCATTGGGCCACTCTGAAGAATCAATGTTAGTACCTTTAGCATACCACTTAATCTTTTTTCCTTTCGCACCTTTAACCTTTAATTGAGCACAGTCTCCTACCGTAAGAGTCGTTGACCCTTTGATTACTTCGATTTTATATTTATTCTTGTAATACTTCATAGTATTTTTGTTCTTATAAACCATCACATCACATTTAAGGACAACATCTCCGCACTCAACATATACATTACAGTGATGCTTCTTTTTTTTGCTACACTTGACCGCTTTAATATAAACATCACCAAATTCATTTTCATTAACTGGTTCAATAAGTATGTCTTGACTATCAGAGCTCCATATAAATGAACTATGTTCTCCAAAGTACTTTTCATATTTATCATCATTAACAAGACAAACATTTAATTCTTCCTGGTCACCGACAGCCAAGTCTAAATAATTATAGTCCAAGCAAATCTCACCTGGCTCCTCAGATATGCTTTCTTTCACACTTCGGGCATATACATTTAGCGTTTCTACCATACACGCGCAAAGAAGTAACAGCATAATCCAGAGTATTCTTTTACAATAACGCATACGCTCACTTCTCCTTTTGAACATGAATTGCAACTAATATTTCAAAAAATGTAAAACACTCAATGTTTGAAACACGAAAGGCTTAATTCCAAGCCTTCCGCATTTCATATTTATTTTACATCGGTTTATCAGTTATTTGATTATTCAATTTAAATCATCCATTCCTGTAAGGAACTCGATGTCTGTACCGTGATCGTTAATCTTACCTACAGGTGAGATAACAGCAGCAGTACCGCAAAGATATTTCCATTATGGGATACTATGTTCAACACTCACTGTCATCTCCATAGTCAAAATTATATATCCAATACTGCGATGTACACGAAATATTCTGTTTAAGATTATCTATCGAATAATAGTTTCCGTCAACCCAAAAAACCACTCCTTCATTACATGATATCAATTCGCAATTCATTTTACTAGAAAGGGTTACCTTATCTACGTTATTACCATATAAAAATAATTGCTGTAAGCCTATACAATTTGATAAATCTATCTTTTTTAGCCCACATAATTCAAGACATAAATACTTTAATGCGTCCCCAGAAGGCAAGCTCACTTCAGATAACCTGGGATTACAGTACGCTTCTAGGTGCTGCAATTTTTCATTATTAGAAGCATCTAAATACTCCAAACAATTACAATCATTCCTTTCCGTATCATTTGAAACAGTTAACGACTCTAGTTTACTACACATCCCAAACGAATCTAATTTCACAATTGGATTCACAGATATATCAACTTCAATCAATTCTGTATTTCGAGAAAAATCTATACATTCAAGATAATTATTTGACGCGTCAAAGAATTCTAATTTCTTGTTATTTCTCAAATCAATTTGCTTCAATTCATTATCTTTTACCACAATTTTATACAATTCTTTATTCTTAGTTAAATCAATTTTTTTCAGATAGTTTCCTAACACATCAAGTGCTTCAAGATGTTTGAACTCTTTAAATGATACTTGTCCTTTTAATCCTACATATTGTAACCCCAATCCTGATAAATGACCATATCCATTCCATTTACAATAACACCTGTTGTGGTCAAGCATTTTTGTAACACATTGACCTAATTTTTGCCACAGGGTTATGTAACCCCGTAGCGAGCCTCGTAAGGCGTTTTGTAGTTGTTATAAGAATGCGGCCGTACATGATTATATTGTACATACGCAAATTCTTCAATCGCTGTGTATAGTTCTTCATCAGTACGATAATAATGCTGATATATAAGATCATTTTTGAGAGTATTGAAGTATCTCTCCATAGGAGCATTATCATACGGATAACCAGCTTTACTCATACTTTGAGTTATACCCTTTGCTTCACAGAATTCAGTAAAATCTCTTGATGTATATTGGCTTCCCTGATCCGAATGAATCATGAGTTTACTGAGATTGATGCCTGCTTGAGAATCGATAGCCTTTTGTAGTGTTCTGATTGCAAGATCAGCGGTTATGCGGCGATCTGTAATACTAGCGATAACGCTTCTGTCATGAAGATCGATGATAGTGCAGTTATATCTCGTGCTACCATCTGTGAGATATAGATACGTAAAATCTGTGCACCATTTTTGATTGATCTCATTAGCGGCAAAATTCTGTTTGAGCTTATTTTCGAAGACCTTATGAGCTTTACCATGTTCATAATTAGGTTTTCTCCTACGGGAGATAGAATATAGATTAAGTTCTTTATTCATATATTTATGGACTGTCATACGGCTAATACGATATCCTGCTCTTACTGCGTAAGCATGAATAGTACGATATCCATCTACTCCATTATGAGCATGATAAGTGGTGCTGATAAAGTCTTTGATTTTAGCTTTGCGTTTGTGATATTCAGATTTACGGTGCTTAAGATAATTGTAATAAGCATTGGGAAATATGTTGAATTTCCTCAATAACCACCGTACTCCGAATTCATCGCTATGTTTTTGAATAAATCGATAAGCCTCTAATCGATTTCCTTCGCAAAGAATGCCGCTGCTTTTTTTAAGAAATCATTTTCCTTTTGGAGTTCTCGGAGTTGCTTTTTTAATTCAAGGTTCTCCTTCATGGAATCATAATCAGCTTGGGCTTCTTCGTTTGTTTGGCACTCTTCGCGGTACTGGTTAATCCAGTTTGAAATACTTGCTTTTGAAACATCAAATTCGGCAGCAAGTGCTCGGATGGTTCTTCCATCCTCAAGATGAAGACGAACTATCTTCCTCTTGAATTCTGGTTCGAAATGTTTACTCATGTGATACATACCTCGCTTCCTTCTAAGATTATATCTTATTAGGACAAGGTGTTACAACTATATTATATCACAACAA
>JHXB01000035.1 GCA_000621905.1 Lachnospiraceae bacterium NC2004 | reverse complement strand
TTTCGCTGCTCGTACTTGATTTTATGCCACAACCTGAAATCATAATAAGAACAGAAAACAAGAAAAAAATATATCTTCTCATATACAACCTCACTATTCTAGAAATAATCACTCAAAGCACCTTTTACATGTAATCCAGGTGTATTATCGTACTTGTTCCAAACACTGTTCTTGAAATCAAACACATTTCCCATACCACCTGAAGTGATTTTAAAATGATCACTCTGACATGCATAATCATAATTTATAGTATTACCATCATATTTCTGGCTACCGGAAGCAGTGTAATTATTTGATAGAGAAATACCTAACGGTCTTACCCCGATAACATCAAATGATTTACGCTGATATTACCAGTTATTGATGCCGACACTCACACCGTTAATTATAACATCATCTGAGGTCACGGATACCGAATCCGACTTAGGGTCAAATGCATTGTTAAGTGCTTTTATATCATCCTCCGACAATTGTGTGGTCTTAATATCAAATTCAACCATTCCACGCGGCTGGTCTGTGTAACCGTTGCTGTCATACCACGCCACATTATGATATTGAGGATAAAGCTTCTTATCAATCTTCTTTACAGTTGATGGAAATGTAATCTTACAGAGCCTTTTACATATAAAATCTACACCATCCTCATATCCTAATCCCGGATACAAAAATGCTGACAAAGGAACAACTTCACAGCCTTCACAAATATTCAACTCTTTTCTATATACATGCTTTCCACTTGGAACTCTGACAAGCGTCTTCTTATCTTTAGAATATATAACTCCATCCACTGATGTATAATTAGCATCTGATGAACTGACATTTAAAAAGCCTGACCTTAAATAGTTGACATTAGAAATATCTAAATCCGTGCTGAAATTAATCTCATCACTCCAAATAATCGACGGGTAGTCCTCACATGAATCACCTATCCACATTATTTTAAAATCTCCCGGCAATGTAAGAGTCCTTAATTCACCTGTTATCCCTGTTCCTAACTCCTTGCAATTGTCAGGGATTACAAGATTCTTAATATCAGTAGACATAAACGCTCCACTTTCAATCCTCTTAAGGCTCTCAGGCAATTTAATTGAAGAAAGGCTTTCACACCTAAAGAATGCCAAATCCTCAATCGTAGTCAACTTGCCCGGTAAAGTCACCTTGGTAAGTTTCTTACATTCATAAAAAGCTGTTTGCGGAATCGTCTTAACTGTATCAGGAAAACTCACTGACTTTAATTTACTGCAATTCATAAAGGCTCTCTTCGGAATCGCAGTAACACCTTTCTTTATCACAACTTTCTTAATTGTCTTTTTCTGCCTGGCAGTTGGTATCTGTTTCTTGGTCATTTTGCCCTTGCCGCTTACGGTGCACACACCATTGCTAATCTTGACCTTGACGGCAGCAGATGCACTTACTGAATGTGAAAACGTAAACGCAACGCACAACATCATAATAGCAGCAAAAACACTCATTTTCAAAACTCTACGCACATACATAAATTACTCCTCCTTTGAAGAAAACAGTTTATACAATATAACAGTTGTACAACTTACTTGGGTTGGGGATGGTTCTTGTGGTTCTGCATCACTTATTTCTCACATTCGTTTTAAACAAAACGCTCAATCTTTTGTAGCACCTGGGATTGAGTAATCTTTATTTACGATGCAAATGTGAGAGAATCCCGAGAGAACCGTCCCTTTTTTTCCCGATTGGTTAATCGTTCCTGCCATTAACCAGCTACCACCGGTATAACAACCATACAATCATACACGTTTCCCTGGCGTTTCACATCCATAACACCGCCGTACTTTTGAAGTACATCATTGACATTGTTAAGACCGATATTATGAAACTCTTTGTCAATAACAGATGCTTCACCAGTCTTAATAGCATTAACCGTATGGATTACGAGCATATCCTTCCTCTCAAATATCTCAATCTTAACATTTGAAGTATAAGACCCGTGCTCAATAATATTATCAAGCAGATTACCAAGCACAGTTACAATATCATAATGAGGAATATTGATTCTGTGTGCATTTATATTAACATCTATATCGACCACACACTCTTTTCCCGTCCTGTTTTTAAAATCACTCAGCAATGCATCTATGGCAAGATTGCCACTATACACTTCATAATTATTATTAAATGCATCATTAATATTAGCAAGGTATGCTTTCGCACCTGTAATATCACCATCCCCCAGACTTTTATTAAGGTATGTCAAATGCTTGTTAATATCATGTATCAGCTTACTTCCGGTCTTAAAAGATGCACTCAACTGATTAAATCTGTGCTGCTCTAAAGTTAACAGAGTCTCCACTCTCTCTTTATCCTTTTTCTCTACGATACTCATGGCAAGGGAATTCAAAAGATAATATGACAAGAAATTAATTGCCGCAACGCTCAAAGCAGTAATATACATAAATCCATCATCCATAATCGGGGCATAATACATTCCAACGAGCACAACAACAGACAAAAACGGAATAAACATATAGCACACGAGATAGCCCTTCGGTATACTGTTACGCTTCTTGGCAAACAATTGTATAATTATAATCAGGAAAAAGAGGATAATCTTAGAAATGAACATACCTACAACATAGTATTTGTCCTCACTGTTAATGCGGACAATCTCTATAACCCCATTTGCAAGCATTTCAGAGACGATTGCCAAGGTCTGAAACAAGAATACTCCCGCAATCTTCGCACCAAAACCGGACTCATACATAAGTGATATGAGCAGCAAACTGACAATACTTACAGCTATATTCACCGCAATTGTATTGATATTAAGGTTAATAAAATAATCTACCGAATTAATGAATACATATACCAATACAACTAAAAAGCTGTTAATTCTTCTGTTAATTGATTTAAAAAATGTCCAATTGAATATATATAAAACAATACCGTCCAATATATATCCTATAATCCCCAATATATCCATATTATACCATTCCTGATGTAACGAATTTAGCGAAAGAGCTCTTAATCTGAGGGAGCTTCCTGATACTGACTTTAACCTTCATATCATTATCAAGAACCAGCCCACTATCATTAATCCTGTGTATATGCCCCATATTAACAAGTGCAGCCCTGCTAACCCTTACAAATCCTTCCGGCAAAAGCCGACCTTCATAAGTATTAATATTACCGCGAACCATCTCGTCGCCCTTAGAATGAACAACCTGCATAGTGTTAAAGCCTTTGACCTTCTCGATATACAGAATATTCTTAATCCTGTATACCACCTCTTCAGAATCAGTATTGCTGAATATAACACTCTTATCGTCATTCTTAAGGTACTTTATCGCCCTGACAATCTCTGCCTTAAATGGCTCGTAATCAACTGATTTAGTCATATATTGAAACGCCTGCACCTGAAAACTGTCATGCATATATTCAGGATAATTGGTAAGATAAATCAACAATATATCCCGTCCGGCTATATTCCTAATCTCCTCACCGAGCTTAATTCCATTAATCTCAGGCATCTCAACATCAAGAACATAAATGTCAAAATATTCCTTATCATTCCTTACCTTCTGAAGAAGAAGCTCACCGGACAGATAATAGTCAACTCTTATATCGGTATCAATCTGAACGGAAAGCGTGTTAAAGTATTCCTTAAGTCTGTCAATCTGGGTTCTCTCATCGTCACAGCATGCTATGTTTATCTGCATTTAATCACCTCATACGAAAATATTGCTGTATCATAGTATACCACCAAAATTGACATGCTTTGCCAAATTAACATGAAATGACATAAAATCGACATGAACGTGTATGGCGACCAACGTTCGCCGCTATGGGTATACATATAATCTCTTTCGCACAAACCATGGGGACAGACCATGTGGTTTTTAAAGACAGGTAAATGGATTAAGATCAATATTGCCATATACAGACTTTCTAACCCAATTAATCTTAATCAAGCGGCCATCTTTCCATTTATACTCCTCTGCTGTCCAAATGATTTTTGATTAAGATATTATAATCTATCACATAATCATCCTACCACATTTTATTATAAAATCAATACATTTTGCACAAACGGTCGAAATTAATGCATAAACGGTCATTTTTCAACTTTCTTAAAATCAAAACTCTTTATATACTTCTGGACCATTGGTCCAGAAGTCATAATTCGAGTAAATATTGCTTATTTTCTCACCACATTTCGCATTATTTTGGTCCCTAGCGTTGTATTTATTGGTCCCTAATGATACATTTCTTGTATCATTTTATGGTACAATTTTGGTACAATATATCTTGTTAGGGATGCTTCCCTAAGACCCTCAACAGCCAGCATAATCACATCTGATACATCACTTATGGACAATTTGTCCATAAGAATACGCATCGAAGAGTCATTTTCACCGTCACTTAAGCATCATTTTTTTGTTTTCAGTACTCTCAACCTCACTTTCTGTATATTCCAGCGCCTTTATCCCCTCTCATACACTATAACGATGCAACCTAACAAATCCTGACAAGAAATATAAAAAAACTTCTGGGCAGGAATCCTGCCCGGACCATCAAAATATTAGCACCACATCTACTTATATAAGCTCTCTCCCATTTCAAGAAGCACATCTTTAGGATTCGTAACATTGGTTACATCAATCTGGTAATAATACTGATTATCATTCCATATACTCCATGACACATCCCCTTTAACATAGTATGTGCAATTATATCCACACAATTCAGCATTTCTTTTAGAGTCATACTCTCCATCTACAGCTACAGATGTTCCCGGCGAGAGCAGCTCCCTATTATACTGAATAAACTGATTAGAATTCTTCCACTCAACATATATATTAACATCATCTCTTCTACTGTCAGATACTGTAAATCCCATAGGAACATTATCAGGAATATCCCTGACAGCTTCAATATATACATCAGATTTATTGGCGTCAGTGTATGTTCTTGTGTTCATCACATTCTCAGCAATATAAGATACCATATACTTCCAAGGATTAAAGCCGAGAACTTTAGCACTCACTTGATTAATTGACACCATAAGCACAATGACGGCTGCGGCAATCGCAATTCTCCGGACCTTTAAACCAGCATTAAAACACATTGGTGCCTGTCACCGTGAGAAATATGTGTGTTTGTAATATCACATTTCTCTCGCGGTGACAGGCACGAGGACTCCTTTTACATCAATTCTGTTTTCGGAACCTTATATACATTTAACGTCACGCCCTCTGTATCACAATACACAAGATATGCGTATTCACCTTCTGTCAATACATTTTTAAAGACATCATCTATATCATCGTAGTATACTTTGATATCATCCCCCTCATAGTTAACCTCTTTCACTGCAAGTTCAACAGCACGGTTTCTAGTCATTCTTCTTACAGCTTTAACATTCTTAAATCCGTTGTTTACCGAAAATGATTTGTATTTTTCAATATCATCTTTATAAAAAAAATCATTATATAAAAATGCACAAGACAACTCTTTCCTTGCAATAGTCTTATCATCCATTGTCTTAAGCTCTTCATCTGAGTATACATAAGATAGATTAACATACACCTCTCTATCAATAGGATATCCATTATCAGTTACAAAGAATCCGTCCTCTTTAGAACGTCTATCAGTTATCACCTCATCAATCCATGAATCAAGAGATGCTATCTTATTGTCATTAGTGTATCTAACTATATATATGCAGGAACAGACTACAATAATCACTTCAATAAATATAACGATTAGCTTGATACTTCTCGTATTCATCATATCCTTCTCCTTCCTTTATAGCCACTGTTGCCCCATGTTCGTCAAAGAATATCTTATAATCACGCCTATCAACTGTTTCAATTGCAACACAGTAATAATGCTCTGAACATTTCGTCACTTGTACAGATCTATAGTCATCAACGCCTAATTCATCTAACGAATAACTAAGCAATGTATCCTTAGTGAATTGTCTCTTATTGTTACTGTGGATGAATGACTTGTCTTTACACTCAATTATTGCATTTTCAATATCTTTATACTTTATACCAATCTCAGGAATAAACGAACATCCTTTATTCATCTGAACAAAATTGTAAGACATCTGCTCCATCATATAAGCCGGCCAAAAACAATCCATATTATTATACTCCATTTCAGTCACATGCCCACCACGGAATTTATGCTTATAATAACAATTAGGCGGGAAAGATTCTATTTCATTCACTTTAGTATGCATAGATTTGTAACTATAATACTTATAGTATCCTAACAGCGCCACCTCTATAACCATCAAGCTAATTGATATAATGAGAAAGATCTTTTTTCTCATAAGATTCATCTCCTTTGATATTTCAGTAATCTAGTTAGTAAAGTTAGTTGCATACACACCAGACATATAATCTCTTCATAATTACGATTAAACATTCAATAGAATCGCTCTCCTTTACTCTTAGTTATCGGGAACCACCTTTCATCAACCATAATAACACACTATTCCAACTACTCTTAGAATAAGTATGCGAGCGGTCAAAATTCGTGGTTGAATGGGAGAATTCTCCTCTCTATACACTATAACGCTGTAACCTGACAAATCCTGACAAAAAAAGAGCTAAAAAATTTTCCGGACAGGCACCATGAACCCAAAATCGATATCAATTTGATAATAAATCTAATAAATATTCATATATCTCAGAATTATCAGAGACAGAAATCATATCAACACTATCACTATGTATCAAATACCTGATAGAGCCACCATTTGGTCTAACACTCAAAATATATCCTGTGGGCGTTCCACCTTTATAGAATGATACCGTTAAATCTCTTTCCCATCCTCCTGATTGATTGGAAGAGCTTTCGTCTTCTACACATTTATCGTTATACTTCAATTCCTTCATTAATCCAACAATGTTACTAACAACATCCACATCATAGTACAATGTTTTTCCGGTATAAGAGCTATATATACCAACTCTGTCACTACAATCAATGTTTCTAAAAACACGCTCTACCACACTGTAATGTCTTGTATTAGACGCAATCCAAACCACTACAATTAAACATATAGCTACTAATACCACTTTCTTTATTCCATCATTCATGAACAGCTCTCCTATTTCATATGTATTTTCAGTCCATATGCGTCCGTAAAAACGGTTTTATCGTAATTAATATACTTCATACTTGTAGTCCACCCATCTGCAACAAGAAGACAATTAAAACTATTATTATCTCCTTTCTGTATATTCCAACACCTTTATCAACCACTCTCATATACTATAACGATGCAACATGACAAATCCTGACAAAAAAAGTTAAAAAAATTCCGGGCAGGTATCCCACCCGGAATCTCATAGCATTATAAGCCTATTTTACTTATACAAACTCTCTCCCATTTTAAGAAGCGTCTCTTCCGGATTACTAACATTAGTTACATCAATCTGATAATAGTACCGATTGTCATTCCACATACTCCATGACACATCCCCTTTAACATAGTATGTGCAATTATATCCACACAATTCAGCATTTCTTTTAGAGTCATACTCTCCATCTACAGCTAC
>JHXB01000034.1 GCA_000621905.1 Lachnospiraceae bacterium NC2004 | reverse complement strand
CATCAGGACGTAAGCTTTTCTTTTATACAAGATATAGTGAGGAAAAGCATAGGAATGATATCGAAATCGATTTCATCATCTCGAACGAGAGTAAGACAAAATTCAAGATTAGCCCTATAGAAGTAAAATCATCAAAAAATTACACAACATCCTCGCTTGGGACATTCAAAGAACTCTTTAAGAAAAGAATAGACAAGCAGATAATAGTGCACCCTAAGGGCTATTCTGAAGCGGATGGAATCATAAAGATACCTCCATATATGATGCACCTAATATGACCTATGAGAGCACATAATTTCTGACGAAGAATTCAAAGAAAGAGTTAAGCCGGTATCTAATACCTATAAAGTGTTTAATGCGGAGCAGGCTGCAATTGCTGCGAAGTAAGGAAGCGAGATAAATTATTTTTGGGGAAATTTTGAAATGTTTTATGAGATAATCTGCAAAGATTTATCATAAGAAAACGGGTTCAGATTTCCTGAAAAGCTTGTAATTAAGCTATTTTTGGTATAGGGTGTCTAAAGTAGACACCCTCAGACCGTAGACAAATGCCGATTGAATCATTACAATTCAATCGGCATTTGTCTACGGTCTGAGAGTCGTACTATTAGGTACGACTCTTATTCTTTGTTGTGGCATTATAAAAATGTTGTTGGAACATTATTGTCAGTCTGTTATGTTGTGTTTTAGCCTATATATATAATCGTATTTCGCTCTGTATCCATTAAACATCGCATTTAATGACTCGCATTCTTCTTCACTTAATTCAATAACTACTGTTTTTTTCTTGTTTACGCCCTTTTTCTTAATAACAAACTTAAGCTTTGTCCCTTTAGGTATGCTATCCCCACAATCTAAAAGAATAAAGCAGGTTTTACCTTTTTCAATACTTGTTAAAGCCCCGTCTTTATTGTTATAGTAATGAACGCTGCCATCTTCATTATAAGTAACCTTATTAGCCCCTGTATGATATGATTTGACACTTTTTATGTTTTTAGACTTAATTTTAGCGACAAAATACATAACACAATGGTCTTTTCCTCTCAGTGCAGGAACGGCGTTAATAGATATATCTCCAGCATCAACACCATTCTTTACTTTCTTATAGTGAATTTTTCTTACACTCTTCGATTCATAGCATTTAGTGATGTTGCGAGGTAATCCTTCAAGATAAGTATAATATTCATTTTCTGCCGCCTTTGGAACATTGACGAAGAATAAAGATAAGGAAAAAATCAATAATAAGGCGATTGAGGTTATTTTTTTCATAAGTAAACTCCTTTCTAAAAAAGTGTATACAGAATAACTCTGACAAAACACTAGGTATTCTCTAACGCAACTAATATATTATATTAAATTCAAATAAAAAAAGCAATTTAATCTGAATTATTTTGTAAAAATATATAAAATAATACTAATGCGGTATTTTTAAGGAGGATGCAATATATGTTTAAGAAAAAAATAAATATAAAGTCCCCTATAACCATCTTAATCGTTGGAATAATGCTTATATTTGGCTTGTGTTATAGTTATGTAGTTAGTGACATGACGATTCCTGCTCTAGCTCTTGGAGTGTATGATTATGGGGAATATACATATGATAGTTATAATGGAATATCAGATTATACGGTTGAATGGGGTAGCCCTGAAATATGGAGAGATGATAAATTTCAAAAAGATGGTAAATTTCGTTATGTTCTTAGAACACATACATTAAACAGGGCGGGATATAATTATTATACAAGTTCAGGAGTGTTGACGAATATTCCGAGCGGTTCTGTTACAATAAAACGTGCAATGGGCGTATATAATTTAGAAAGCGACGACGTAATGGAATCGGCTGACTGGGTAGGACATAAAACTACGGGAGATATAAGTGCTGATTTAGCTCATAACGACATCCGATATGACACCGAGCGAACAGCAGATGGATATTTGTGGAAACTTACAGAAAACTTCGATATGAAGTCTCGTGAAGGACTTGAAGTAGTTGCTAAAGGTAGCGCTAGTGCTCCTTCCGGGGCACATAAACCATCTGGATACCCGGGGACTTCTGACGGTTATATAGGAGCCGATGATTATTATTCCGATATTATCGTGTCCGGTTCACTGACGAATGCTTGGAAAACTAACTACAGTAGTGACAGCGGGTTAGATTCGGTAGTAGATGATGCAAAAGACTATTATAATGATTACGTAGCTCACAGAATTAGGATAACAGAAGCAGGAAACCTTATAATATCAGACAACGCCTTGATGTTTGACAATTTGAATTTCACATATACATATAGAAAAAAGGACTTTACAGGCACGGTCGACTTTTATGGACTCAATGACGACTATCTAACTTATCGTTCTCCAAGTAAATACCACACTCCATTCGCTGTTCCTGACCCAAGCATAGCCACCAAAACAGATACATTATGGTTTTATGCAGGCGAAGGAAGTTATAACGGTGTAGTAGGAGCAGGAAAAGATATTGATTATACAATAACTGCTACTGGTTGGAAAAAACGTAGCGGTGATGTAGTAATGGTAAATAATTCTCCTACTAATGCAAATGCGGTCATTTACGGAGAAAGTGGTGGATATTCACTTGAGGCAGTAGGAAACAAACCAACCTTTATTGATACCCCTCCTAACCCAACACCGCCAAGAGATTATCATTTTAACGGGTGGCCTAGCAACTCAACAATTATAAATAACATTCCTACCATCACGGAATATACCGCACAAAAGACTACAACACCGGGTTATACAGGAAAGGGTTATTACGCACCTAATAGTTATACCTTATATTTCCATCACGGCGACGGCTCAACCACTTCAAAAACGGTATATTACGACAACACTGTTGGAACTATGCCAGTCGACAAAAAGGTAGGCTACCATACGGGATATTGGGCGACAAGTTCCGGCGAAGAATATGATGCGAGCACGATTTTCCAAGAAGTAAACGATGTACATTTGTATAATCATTGGACACCTAATAAGTATGTTGTACAATTTATGGGAAACAGACCATCAAATTCTAGTAACTACGTTAGTGGTAGCACAAGCAGTATCACATATACTTATGATACGAATGCTTCGTTACCGTATTGCGGGTATTATTTGTTAGGTTGGAAATATAAAGATTATTGGACAACATTCTCTTCTTCAGGAAGAACATATGAAGAAGGCTACTATGGTTCGTTAAATCAGCTCGTCCTTGACCACGGAGAAGAATAGAAATGCTTCAACAGTGCCAGAAGATAGCTATTCATACAACGATACAATAACGGCAATTAAAAATGTATTTTGTGGCGAAATTGCGAAAAAACAAATCGCAAACTGGTGCATTTTATTAAAGAAACAAATCGCAATCTCGGTTGGCTATAATTTGCGATAGTGGTAAAATGTATCGTTCCCTGATTATTGATAATCTAGGCATTAATCAGGGGATGATATTTGAAAACATTGTTGCTCAAATGCTTCGGGCTAATGGACATGAATTGTATTTTCATGAATTTGAATATTGCCCAGAAGGGAACAGCGTTAGCAAGTCATATGAGGTTGATTTTCTCACAGTAAGAGGAAAGAGACTGTCTCCGATAGAAGTAAAATCGTCTGGATATAAAAGCCATAAATCTTTTGATTACTTTAAAGATAAGTATCAAGTTAAAATGAATGACAGGTATATTATCTATACGAAGGATTTGGCGTTTGATGATGGCGTGTTATATATACCGATATACATGACAATGTTTTTGTAGAATGCATTTTTTGAACTTTCTGAGATAGGTTGAATGCGTTTGCTTAGCTATAGAATTACAATTAAATAAAAAATTTTGAATCAAGGGCTTAAAATGTAGAAATTCCTACATTTTAAACTGCTAAGATGTGTTTTGAAGTTGAAACATATCGGCAGAGCCCTTGATTTTTGCGTATTTAAGGGCGTTTCACAAACTTCACAAAAATATCATAAAAAACTTTTGCTATTGGTAAACTGTGCCTTAACCATTCGGTGTTAGAGTGTGTCTACAGTAGTAAATACGTTTTGGAAGAAGGGAGGTGTGGTGTCTTTGAAGACTAATGAGATGTTAGAACGGCGTTTTAAGATGTGCTCGTTTATATTAAGTGCTGGAAAGACTCATTATACGGTTCTTATGAAGGAGTTTTCGGTCAGTAAACCGACAGCTGTTGCGGATGTTAAGTTTATTTCCGAATATCTTATTCCTTTGGAAACCGAATCCGGACGTGCGGGATATATAAGAGCAGTGAAATATTCTTATAAGAATCTTATTAGGCTTAGTGATGAAGATGCCACATCGCTTAATGTGCTGTTTAGAGCGATTCGGGATGAGGAGATGGATCAGATTATAAGAAATAAGAAACAAATATTAAGGTGTTTGTCTTATATGATGGCAATTACGATTCCACCGGGAAAACAAATAGAGAAATTATAATAAATCTTGTCAGTCTGCTTAAGCATGTAAGCGATTGCTTATGTGTTTATTAGGCTGATAAAGTCTGATGATATCTACAACTGAATATTGTTATCAATACCGGACGTCCGATGCAGTTCGCATTGCGCCAGACCGCAGATACGCCAAGATCTGTCTTAAGTTGATTGACTAGTCATTGTTAATATGTGTTCTTAAGGCAGGGAGCGACAATATCCATGCAGAAAAGGAAGCTATGGTAGCTTCAAGGTTGCGACTGCATTTCATAATGATACTTCCCGAGAGGGGTTCCTTGGTAGGGGACAGGTGAAACGCCTATGTGGGCTCTTAACCAGAGCTATCGGTATTGATTTATTAATTACTATTTGTGGATAAGAGTGCATAAGGAGGCTTGTGCATTGCTCTCCGCAAATAGAAGAAGGGAGGAAGACGATGATAGAAGCAAGTGATATTGATGATATTATGGAAGATTTGGAGTTTTGTAAGGTTAAAGATATCAAGATGGCGATTGCACTGATAAAGAATCTGTATGTTACAGGGAAGTTAGAGAGGTCTGTTTATGAAAGAGCTGAGAAATTGGCAGATGGAATGATTGCGGATATACATAAAAAAGAGGAGATGAGTAAGAGAAAAGCTATTAGTTCCTCAGATAATGTAAAACATCCAAAAAAGATAAAATAAGTGCGGTTGGATATTGATAGAATTAGTAATCTATGTTTATCGAGAATCGGTTGTAGAGATTGATGCGGAAAATATGAAAAAAACTATTGAGAAATCTAAGGTTATGTGATATAATGTATACATAACAAGGAGGAGTAAGGATGCCAGAAGCAAAAAGAAAAGTAGCAATATATGCTAGGGTTTCTACTGAGCACGAAGCTCAACTTTCTGCGTTAGATAATCAAGTACAGTATTATGATAATCTATTTCAGTTACATCCGGATTGGGAACTATATGAGAAATATATTGATGAAGGAATAACTGGAACATCTACCAAGAAGCGTAAAAACTTCATGAGAATGATAGCTGATGCCAATAGAGGATGTTTTGATCTGATAGTCACTCGTGAGGTTTCAAGGTTTGCAAGAAACACGGTAGATACTTTGCAGGAGACGCGAAAACTTAAGAAGATTGGTGTTGAAGTATACTTCACTGAAGATAATATTTGGACCATGAATGATGAAGATGGAGAGCTGAGGCTTACAATAATGGCTACACTAGCTCAGAATGAAAGCAAGAAGACCTCCATGAGAGTCAAGGCAGGTCAGATGGTGTCATTCCAAAATGCAGTCCCGTATGGCAATGGCAATATTTTGGGATATGATAGAGTAGGTAAGGAATATGTCATTAATCCTGAGCAAGCTGAGACAGTAAGGACAGTTTTTGAACTGTACATCAATGGTTTTGGATCTAGGCGACTTGCTGATGAACTGGAACGGCGAGGACGAAAGACTTCTACGGGATTAACAAGATGGGCTCCTCAGACTGTTTCAAGGATATTACGGAATCCATTTTATTGTGGGACTATAGTTTATCGAAAGCAATATGTACCGGATTATTTGGAGCAAAAGAAAGTCAATAATCATGGTGATGTTGAGCAGATTATAGTAGAGGGTAAACACGAGCCGATCATTTCAAAAGAAACATTTGCTAAGGCAGAGAAGATTAGATTGTCTAATCAAGGAGAGACTTCCCAAGGCAAGAATAAGGGGCATCGTCAGACGAGCACATTATGGACTCGAAAGCTAAAATGCCAATGTGGTCATAACTTTAATCGTTTGAATTGGGATGGCCACAAAGGTGGGAAGAAGCAATATGCGTATCAATGCTATTCGCAGCGATTAACTGGAACTATCGCAAGTAGAAAGAAAAAAGGATTAAGTATAGAGGGGATATGCGGCGTTGGAATGGTTAATGAGTGGAAGCTATCCACAATGGCTAAGATTATTTTCAGTACTATCTGGGCTGATAAGAAGAATGTTCTTAGCATAGCCAATAGTTTATTAGAGAAGAGCCAAGCTGCTGAACCAGATTCAGATTACAATGTCGAGATTCTAAAACTGAAAGGTAAGATTGATGCTATAAAGCAGCGTCAAGATAGGTTATTGGAATTAAGACTTGATAATGAGATTACTAAAGAACAGTATCAGGAGAAGATACAAGGATATGATGAAGAAATATTGGGATTAACTGAGGAATTAAGGAGAGTTAAACAGTTAGCGAGTTACCAAAGTGATAATATAGAAAGTAAAGTAAAAGCTTTAAAGGAGGCGATGGAACAGGATTTTGACTTCATAAAGAATAAAGTTCCAGAATCCATTATAGAAACTTTTGTTGATGAAGTTGTTGTGCATGAAGACAACCACTTTTCTTGGCGGTTAAACATTGATGATGTAATGTCGGATTATTCGATAGATGCAACTGTAATGAATAAAACATCATCAGGCGCAGATGCGTTGTCAGATAAAAGCAAGGAAGAATTTCCTAGCGAATCAAATGACAGCACAGGCTGCAATTGCTTCAAAGTAAGGAAGCCTGATAAAAAATATCTGTACTTATTAAGCTTTATCGTAGACGAAGATCTTTGTCGGGAAACCCTCAAAGAGCTAGGAATTACGGTGGTTTTGAGAAAGTACGAAGATATGACAGTTGACATTTATATTTAAATGAAATCCTGAAAGGGATCAAATAATTTGACGATTATGTTAAGTTATTCGGTCCCTTTTTGTGTTTAAAAGTCAAAAAATATATTGCGCATAGTGGTGAGAATGTGGTAATATTAGTTTGCGCACTGTGGTATATATTATAAAATACTACCATGCGTATTATTGTCAAGGAGTGAGCTATGGAAATTAAAAGAAATATTTATTATAAGATAGCTGAGTGGAAAAAAGAGACAAATGGGACGAAAGCATTATTGATCGAGGGAGCCAGACGAATCGGAAAATCGACGGTTGCTGAAGAGTTTGCTCAGAATGAGTACAAGTCCTATATCCTGATTGACTTTAATAAGGCTAAGAAAAAGATAAGAGATGCCTTTGAATCCCTTGATGAACTAGATGTTTTCTTTCAGACACTGACGCTTGAATACAACACAAGGCTTTATCCAAGAGAATCTCTGATAATATTTGATGAAATACAGAAATTTCCAAAAGCCAGGGAAGCAATAAAGTATCTTGTAGCTGATGGAAGATATGATTACATTGAGACAGGTTCACTAATATCAATTAAAGAAAATGTTGAGAATATTACAATTCCGTCGGAAGAGTGGAAAATGCAAATGTATCCGGTTAATTTTGAGGAGTTCATGGTATACATGGGCGAAGAAATACTTCTTGATCATATAAGGGAATGCTTTGAGAAGACTCAGCCGTTAGACAGACAGATGCATAATAAGGCGATGCACTTATTTATGGAGTATATGCTTGTTGGCGGAATGCCGCAGGCAATAGTCGCATTTAAGAAAAATGGAAGGGATTTCCATGCCGCCGATGTAGAAAAGAGAGACATTCTTGCACTCTATGAAGATGACATCAAAAAGGCGGCTAAGAAATATAAATCAAAGGTTTCAGCTATATTTGATAATATTCCGGGCTTTTTG
>JHXB01000033.1 GCA_000621905.1 Lachnospiraceae bacterium NC2004 | reverse complement strand
CGTTCGGTGAAATGGAAAGATGTTAGAGAGTACTTAAAAGAGTATGTCGGAGACTTTTATACTATTGCTGCAACTGGAGATGTTGTTTATATTGGCCCTGATTTGCCAAATGAATATGCTGGTTCTAAATATACTCATAGCATAAAAGGAGGAAATGCTAAGGCTAAAGCAAATGCTGCACAAGGAATTCCTGAGCTTATAGAGATTGCTATTGGTAAACATTATCGTGAAAATATCGAGGAAAAACATTGGAGAAACGCAAAGTATGGGTGGTATCGATATGATTCGTGTTTTGCATTGCCAGTGTATGGAGAAGCAGGAGAAGTAGAAAGATATAATGTATTTCATGCATCGTTGATTGTAAGACATTCTGAAGATAAGAAGTTATACTTATACGATATTTTGGACATAAAAAAAGAAACGAGCAACCCGATTGAGCCATAAGGCTGTACACGACAAAAAACCCATTTCTTTATGTAAAGATAATACTATAATAAAGAGAAACTGTCAATCCGAATATTCGAAAAAGTTACGTATGGGGTTCGCTGAGTTTTATGCCCTGGTTTGAGGCTGGCGGATCCGCTAGGAATATTGTTGCGCTTTTGTTATGCCTATAAATGTATATTTGTTATGTCATCCTGAGCGAAGCGAAGGATCTTTGACCTTCGAAGAAGGTCAATTGTACTGAGAATTATATTGATAATTTAGCGTATTTTTGGTATAATTACAAATGTTAGGACGAGCATATTTTTAAGTGTTTTATACATTATTTAGGGGTTGACAGACATGGAATATAGATACAGAATCTTAACGACACGACACGACACGACACGACACGACACGACACGACACGAAAGGTAAACTATGCCCTTTTGTCAGAATATTATAATTATGGTTTATGACCGCCAAGTTTGGTAGGAATATTTTCCTGTCATGCTTGGCGGCTTTTGCGTTTTTAAGCAACATATCAACATGTTAGTAGCGGAGCACAGCGTGCTCCACAATGGCGAACAATGTTCGCCGCTACGATATGATTAGCTATATTACGCACATATAAATGATTCAAGGAGGAAAGCTTATGAAGAAAATGAAAAGACTAGGAAGAATGGTACTGAGTTTTATGATCACGCTGGCGATGGTTGTCGGGCTGATGCCGGGGATGAGTTTGACGGCGTATGCTGCGACCGAGACATACACCGCATTAAAGAACGATGCGACAGTTGTACACTTTCACAATTCTGACTGGTATATCATTGCGGATGATTCAACAAGTGCCACGGAAGGTACAGTAACGCTGCTATCTGCTGATGAAAGTTTTGGTATGTCAGTGTTTAATAGTGAAGCGAACAACAGTTACAATGCTTCAGCTGTAAAAGCCTATTTAGGCAGAGTAGTTGCCGGAACTGCCGGGGAAGGAAAGCCGAATTTCAGCGATGTGGCAGATGCGATAGAGCCGGTTAACTTGACGACATATAACTACAATTCAACGACAGAAGTCAAGGAAACGACTGACGGCGCTAAGCTGTATCTTTTGGACACGGCTGCAGCCAATGGTCTACATGATACGATTAAAAGTGATGTGTTTGAAGGCGTACAACATGGTTTCTGTTGGCTGCGCTCGCCCGGCCAAAATGATAGTAAGGCGGCGATCTGGGTCGGCGAGACCGGCGAAGTTTACGCTCCCGGCGACTACGTCACTGGGCAGTTCGGTGTTCGCCCCGCTTTAAAGCTCGACCTAAGCAAGGTGACATTTGATTCTGCTACGAATACCTTCTCGGTGGGGGCGGCGACAGAAACCTACACCGTAACATGGAAGAGTCAAGACGGAACGGGAACCTACGAAAGTGACACTGATGTTGCAAAAGACACAAAGCCTTCGTATGATGGCAGTGCACCTACAAAGGCAGATGATGATAATTATACTTATACCTTTGCGGGGTGGGCAACAAGTGCAAATCAGGAAAGTGGAACGGCTGCCTCTGATCTTCCGGCAGTAACAGACAATGTAATCTACTATGCAGCATTCAGCAAGACACAAAAGCAGTCAAGCACAGCTTATGATGCTCTGAACACGAATAACACACCGGTACAGATTGAAGGAGTCAAATATGACGGTACAAATGTAGCTGATTGGTATGTGATTGGATATGACAGTGGAGCTAAAACTGTAACGCTGCTTTCAAAGCAGTCTTTTGGTAGTAAGTCGTTTAACTCTGACACAGGCAAAGGGCATGATTATGTAGGCTCTGATATCGAGGCCTATGTGAAAGGTTTAATAAATGATGGACAGCCACTTGCCGGAATCAAGGATGCACTTGCAAATATAAGTGGAAAAGTCACAGGGGATCCTAGTACTATATCAGGTGCTGTGCCGTATCTTTTGAGCTATGCAGAGGCGAATGCTTTAAGCGCTACAAAGAAGGCGGGGGCTGCAGATAGTTGGTGGCTCCGCTCGCCCGGCAGCGATGATGATGATATTCATGCGGCGTGCGTGGAAGGCGGTGACGCTGGTGAGTACGGCAGCATTGTCGACGGAGAGCTTGCTGTTCGTCCCGCTTTAAAGCTCGACTTGAGCAAGGTGACGTTTGATTCTAGCACGAAGAAATTTGAGTTGACGCCGGTCGTTGAGTATCCCCTCTGGGTCGGTGGCGTGCGGGTGACGAGCGCGAACAAGGACGACGTGCTGGGCAATACGGATGTAGGTGCAACGGTAAGCTACGATGTGGATACCAATAAGCTTACATTGAACGGAGTTGATATTGCTGCAGGTTATACAGAACCCGGTTATAATTTTACCAGGGGAATATATTATAGTGGAAATGATAGTCTTAATATTGTTCTATCAACAGACTCTGATAACAAAGTTGGAGTAACCGGCAGTGTTCAGATTGGTATCGAAAGTAGTAGAAATATTATAATTTCCGGAGCTGGAAAACTTACAGTGAAAGGAAGCGGTAATTATTCAGTCGGTATTGAAGCATATGCTCTTACTATAAAAGATGCTGAGGTAAATGTTGAAGGAGCGTTTAATGGTATTCAGACACAGAAACATGGGTATGGAGTCAATATCATATCCGGTAAGGTAAATGCTACAGGACAAACAGGAACAGGAATCCATTCAGGCTTGAGGGATGCGAATTATCAAACGAGTGCTGTGACGATTGGTGAGAACGCGACGGTAGTTGCGATAGGAGGCAATATGGCAATTAACTATTTGAAAAATGCGATTGCCGGTACCGGTTGGACAGACCCGGAAGATAACACAAGCAAAACTACTATTTCCATCAGCAGTGAAGGTCAGTCAATTGATACACTTAAGAAGATGGCGTTCCCTGAACTTCCTGCTTCCACAGTTACAACAGCTCCAGAAGCTAACGATTTGACATTTACCGGCTCGGCGCAGGAACTTGTGACAGCAGGAGTTGCTTCAGATGGTGAGATGCAGTACGCAATCGGGACTAACACGACTAACGTACCAACAACCGGCTGGAGTGCATCCATCCCGTCAAAAACCGACGCGGGAACCTACTATGTCTGGTATAAGGCAGTTGGAAATGCTAATCATACTGACAGCGAAGCTAGCTGTGTTACAGTTATCATCCGCGAAAAGTCTACACCTCCTAGCACGCCATCGACACCAAGCACTCCAACAACCCCAAGTACTCCGACAACTCCTGAAACTCCAACGCAGCCGACTACTTACACAGTACCGGTTGAGAATGACGAGACGGTAAATGTTGGTGTTACTATTACCGAAGACACGGCGGTACTTAACGAGATTACAGATGCAGATATAGATAGGATTGTTAATGTATCTTCCGATGCTTCTAAAGACGCATCTAATAATGCTACAAGTAGCACAGGAATAGAGACTAAGCCTATAAATATTGATTTGTCAGGTGCAAATAAAGCTGTTACTTCTCTTGAGATAAGTAAGACCACGCTCACTCTTATTTCAGATGTTGTTTCGGATGATACCAACAGCGTGGATTCGTTGAAGATAACGATGAAAAACGCGACGGTAACATTTGACAAAGAGGCTGTTGCTTCAATCGTTAAGCAGGCAGAGGGTGACAAGATTACAATTGTGGTTGAAAGTATCAGCGAAGACAAGCTTAGCAGTGCACAGAAAGTAGCACTTGCTAATAAGACAGTTGAGAATACATTTGAGGCATTTGTCGAGTGTAACGGTAAGAGGATTTCTAAATTTGACGGTGGTGCAGTTACTGTCGAGAAGACCGTGGATGTTTCTTCCGGAAAGGATCCTAAGCATTATCACATGTACTATATCAACCCGATTGGAATATTAGAGAGACTTAAGACGATTTTTATAAATGGTAAGATTTGTGGATTGATGAGCCATTTCTCTGAGTACGCCATTGTTTATGATGAATCGATAACAAATGAGACCGGTGTTGCCGGAGTTGACCCTAGCGTGCCTGTTGTTCCGGATACTCCGGCTAGTTCAGATGCTAATGTTCCTGCAAGTTCGGATGCGAGCGCTAACGCTAGTTCAGACGCGACTGACACTCCTAAGGATGTCAACTTAAACGACGAGACTGCTATTACATCTAACGGTAAAACGGTTTATGACAACGGTTTGTCTATTAACTCAGGTCTTAAGATTTCACAGACTAAGAGCAAGATAAGCGTAGCTTGGGGTAAGGTTAGCGGCGCAAGTAAGTATGAGGTATATGTTGGTTACTGTGGAAGCAAGTATGATAAGAAACCGATAACAACAACCAAAGCATCTTGTACTATAACTAAGATTGGAGGTAAGAAACTTAATCTTAAGAAGAATTACAAATTATATGTAGTTGCTTATAAGACAGTTGAAGGTAAGAATTATAAACTTGCTAAGACTGTTACCGGTCATATAGTTGGAAGAAAGAATAAGAAGTATTCTAACCCTAAGGCTATTAAGCTTACCAAGAGTTCAGCTACTTTAAGTGTTGGTAAGACTGCTAATGTTAAGGCTAAAGTTACCTTGGTTAATAAGAAGAGAAAGAGCCTTACAGATGCACATGCACCACTCTTTAGATATGTGTCAGATAACAAGTCTATTGCGACTGTAGATTCTAAGGGTAAGGTGACAGCGGTTGCAGCTGGAACCTGTAACATTTACGTATATGCCAAGAATGGATATGCGAAGAAGTTTAAGGTTACCGTTAAGTAATAATATAATAACAGATTAGTAAAACCGGGAGCTAATTTACCAGTGGGGCCTGTCCCCACTGGTAAATTAGCTCCCGGTTTTAAGATTCTTCGCTTCGCTCAGAATGACATGGTTAGCTCAAATACTATTGCCAAAACCTGTAAGAAGATATATGATAATATCAAACTTATAAGAGATTTTCTGTAAATGGAAGCCAATCATTTATATCGGTAATTTATGGAGGAGAAAGTTTATGGAGTTTAAAGAAGGCGGAGGATGGAAATGTTGTTATGATCCTGAGTCTGGGCGATATACTGCGCAGATTGGCGGCGGAGTCAACTGCGATTTATATGAAATAACTAAGGAGATATATGAGCAGGTAGATAACCCTGATGTCGAGTGGCCGACAAGATTAATATGTGAAGGTCGGCATTTGTTTATGTCTGTTGATGATAGATGTGGGCCACCGTACACAGTTGTTTTTGATCCTGATTATGAGAAGATATGTCCTTGGTCAGATCAGGCGGTTAGTGGTAAGACATGGGATGATGATGCTACTGATGCTGCGGTTGAAGTATTGGCTTCAGAGTCCAATAACAGAGAACAGCGCCGCGCTAGGAAAGCCGAACGTGAGAAGAAATTAATCGAGGGTTAAAAGATTCTTCGCTACGCTCAGAATGACATGGTTCTGTCATCCTGAGGAGCGAAGTGACGAAGGATCTTTGACCTTCGAAGAAGGTCAACTATTGAGTAGGGACAGTTTGTATTGGAACGATATATTTTATGGAGGATAACATGGGAACATTTAAGGATATTGATGAGGTTAGAGAGTTTTTTTCTAAGGACAGATATGCAACTATGAGTGGTATGGTTGTTGATGATTATGGTGAAGATTATAGTGTGTGTAGTGTTGTTTTAAATGATAACCATAAGAACGGCTACGGCGGTATTATGGGTGGCGTGATGTTTACCCTGGCCGATTTTGCATTTGCCGTTGTATCAAACAATGTTCATCAGAGTACTGTTGCTCAGCAAATGAGCATTAATTATTTAAGTGCGCCAAAGGGCACAAAACTCATTGCAACCGCCAAGCTAAAAAAGAACGGAAGGACGTCAACCATCGTCAATATTGATATTGTTGATGACACAGGACGAGATATAGCGCAGGTTGTCGGAACAGGATTCAAATTAGGTGTATAGATAGTTTATTGTTTAGTAAGGAGTAAGTATGAAAACAAGGAAAATGAAGATTCAAACAAAGAACATTATAGCAATTGTACTTATCGCAATTGCGTGCTGTGTGGGTGTGGGAATGATTGTGTATTCAACATTTATAAAGATTATCATTCAGCACAGCAAGACTGACGCCATGGCTCTTGTCAGCGTTGCGGCAAATGAAGTCGATGGAGAGACATTTGCCTCGATTGATGCAGCTGAAGGTGCAGCATGGGATGAAGTCTATAATACACTTAGCAAATACAAGGAAGCCAACACTATTGAGTATGTCTACACAATGGCTAAGGATGGAGATAATCTGCATTTTGTTGTCGATACGGATGAAGAGGATCCGGCAGATTTTGGTGAGGAATATGAATGGATAGAGGATATGGCTCCTGCATTTAAGGGCGAAGTATGTTGTGACGAGGAGGTGACTACGGATGAGTGGGGAACCTATTACAGTGCGTACGGTCCGATTATGAAGGGCGACGAAGTAGTCGGAATTGTAGGTATGGACATTCCAATTACAACCATAGAAGAAGATATGAAGGGTGTTAAGAAGGAGATAGCTATAATAGTGATTATTGCTATATTTATCTCGATTGTGTACGCCATCATTTACAGCCTGAATATGGGAAGGAATCTTCGTGAGTTCTACGATAAGGTTACGGATATCAATTCGGGTGACGGTGATCTTACTAAGAAACTTGAGATTACAAGTGGTGATGAGTTAGAGGAGATTGCGGGAGAATTTAACAAGTTTATTGAGACGATTAGGCAGGTGTTTGCAGCATTTGCCGAGACTGTTAAGGATATTGAGGGTACTTCTCTTGATGTAAGCGAGATGTCTGGTAGCAATATTTCAAGCATTTCCGATATGACGGTATCGCTTCAGGCTCTCTCAGCGCAAATGAATCAGACATCGGCGGTAACATCTGAGGTTAAGGAGAAGTTAAGCGAGGTTGCCACTTCAGTCAGAGATTTAAATGAAAGAGCCAAGAACAGAAGTGATTACGCTATTGAGATAAGCGGCAATGCCAACGCTCGCCGCGAAGAGATTATTGTTGTTGAGTCTAAGACCAGAGGAATTATCGAGGGGCTTCAAAAGAGCATGGATGCTGCGTTAGAGGAAGCCAAAGCGGTTGATCAGATTGATGATATAACCAAGCAGATTCTCAAGGTTGCAAGGACGACCAAGATTCTTGCGTTAAATGCTCACACTGAGGCGGCAAGAGCCGGAGAAGCGGGCAAAGGATTTAACATTATTGCAGATGATGTAGGTAATTTGAGCGCCCAGATAAGCACTCTTGTAATGAACATTCAGGCTATTAACCAGCAGGTTAAGGAGAGCGTTAACAACCTTTCTGAAAATGTTGCCAACATGACTACATTTATGCATGAAAATGTTATGGAGGACTATTCGACATTTGCCAAGATGGGCGAAGAGTACGGTGACAATATGACCAGGATGTCTGAGATTCTTGGGCATGTAAGCGAGATAACAGAGGTTATTGACGGTACGGTTCGCAAGGTTGATATGCAGCTTGTTGAGATGGATACGGTTATCAATACTTCTGTTGATGAGATTCGTGCGGTGTATGAGCGCAGTATGGATATCAAGAGCGGCAATGATAGTATGAATGACGCTGCTAAGAATAACGTGGAAGATGTAAGAAAGATGCACGACAAGGTTGACCAGTTTGTGTATTAAGAAGCTAACGCTCCGGTGGGGATTGTCTCTACTGGAGCGTTTTGTTATATAATTAGCACAATGTATTGAAAATTGTGATTAGTGATGATATAATATCCGAAAAGTCGGAAAGGAATAAACTGTTATGAATTTATAT
>JHXB01000032.1 GCA_000621905.1 Lachnospiraceae bacterium NC2004 | reverse complement strand
TGATTTCAGATTATTATTCTCTTCGTTTAGTTGAGTTACTTTTTCTTCCATTCCTTGTATTTCTTCACTTGCCATATCAAGGTCATTATTAAGCTTACTCTTTTCTTCTTCCAATTTAGTAATTTGCTCAGTATTATCCTTTATAGTTTTATTTGCTTTGTCTATATCCTTTTTATACTTGTTATTTTGTGTTTCCAGTTTCTTTATTGTTTTCTTATATTCAGCAATCTCGTCAGGATTACCTCCAGAAGATTCTAAATGCTTTATTTTATCATTTGCCTTTTTCAGCAATCCTTCTGTGATTGCTTTACTATTTTCTAAGGACAGAATTTCGGATTCTTTTTCTTTTTTTTCTTTAGTCAATTTTTCTTTTTCAGCTTCTTTCTCCTTAATCTCTTCTTCAAGTCCTTTTTTGTCTTCATTTAGTTCCCTTATTTTCTCCTGTGTCTTTGCTTTATTTCTTTCATATTCGCTATTTAAGTGATTGTAACGGCTCGTTAAATCTGAGTATTCTCTTTCAAGTTGCTCTTTTTCTTTGGTAATGTATATGATCTGCTGATCTAGGCGTTTGATAATCTCTGTAATACGAGCAATCTCAGCTGCATCCTCGTATTGTACATTTTTAAGTTGTTCCTCTAACTCTCTTTTTTCTTTCTCCAGCTTGCTGATATTATCATTCGCATCTTGAATGTTATTTTTGAGAGCATCCCTCTCAAGCTCTAGGCTCTTTTTCTCGACAGTTATATCCGCATTTTCATTTTCAAGCCTTGAAATATCTTCTTTAGCTGCATCCAGCTTTAAGGCTATATCACTGATGGTTTTTTTCATAGACCCGTCTTCAGCTAGAATACCGTATTCCCTGAGAACTGATTCCACCTGATCATCTGACATATTTACATCGGATGGTGCACGCCCACTAATTATGCCATCAATTTTTACCGGGCTGCTGTTCGGATTATATATTATAGATCCTTCTGCTTGACCATTAGGAAAAGAAAAACAATAACCTCTCTTGGATTTTTTGCCAAGTGCCATGAGGTTATTTGTAGCTTCCATCTCTAGCAGTCTCTTTTCTACAAGACTAAGAGCCTCCCATTCAAAATCAGAAAGCAAATGCGAAAAGAAATCTTCATTAAATGAAAACATCTTATATCTATCAATAAAGGCCACTCTTATCTCAGGTTTAATCTTTCCTAAAAGCTTTCTCATATATTCGTAACGGATACGCATTCCATTTTCAATACCTGTTATAGTATTCCGGCGCTGCATATTTGCACTAGCAATCATTTCATTCTTTTGCATTAGCTCTTGTTGCTTTTTTTGCACAAGCGTTAATTCATCTCCAGAGGTGCTTAGCCTTTGGATATCTGCTACATTATGAGATATTAGATTATCATTTTTCTTGATTTCTAATTCCAGTTCTATTTTTTTTGCATTCAGTTCATTGATGTTTCTTGATAAGGTATGGAAAGCACGCATCCCCCTTGCGAGAGATGCTTTTTTATCATCAGCCAACGCTACAAGAGCACCATTATTCTGATTGACACCAAATGTTCCATCGTATGCTGTACCAAGCAGCGCTACAACCATATTTAACTTGGTTAATGCAAGTCGTTTTCTTATATATAAGCTATAAATCAACTCTATAACAACGAAAACAACAAAAAACATCCTGTACAGATTCTGCGGTAAGTAATAGTAAAAATCTAGATCTAAAACGACTTTTACTGCCACTATCATCATTATGATAGATACAATTAACCAAATTACCGGCATACTTGTCAGTTTGTTAGGTTTTGTTTTCCGCGCTCTAAGTACAAGTTCATCTGCAAGTTCCCCGGGTGACATATGATTGAAATTTCTCTTTCCGTGTAATGCAGTTACAGTACGTAAAATAGCAAATGAAAACGCTTCTTCATCTTCGTATCTTCCGTTATTTCCTGCTTTTTTTAACTCTTTTTTTATATTCTCATAAAAGCATTCCCGGATTTGCCCTGAGTTGAGAATCAGCTCCTCTTCTCTTGATTTTGCAAGGTAAGACATAGACTTTGGTGTATATGATTTACCAAATAATTTCAAGAAAAAATTAATTACACCGCCAATAGCAGATTTACAAACTCCAGCCTGAGTATATATCTCCATCTCTGCTGATAAGCGGGCCATCTCCCTCTGGTCAACGTTTTTAATCCCATCTATTAATATCGCCATATTGATCTCCTTAAACTATATTATCTCCATCTCCATCAATTCAAGTAGTTCTCTAAAATTTTATGGAAATGCGTTACTTCCCGAATACTTTCTCAGCATATCTTCTAGGAATTTCCCTTTTACTTCTGATTCCACATACATCCCAGAACTTATCATCATTGTAGTCACCCACCGTCAAATGTATACTCTCTGCACCTACATATCCAAATCCTTCCGAATCATCTTCTCAAAACTCTCCTTAAAGAGCATGTCATCAGCCTCTGTATGCTTCTTCGGACCTTTCAAATGATTCTTAGACTTACCTCTTCTTGCTTTTTTAGCCAAATGGCGCTCCATCAACATCTGGTCAATGTTCTCATTTGTATACCACTTCCCGGATTGATGTATTGCAAATGCATTCTTCCCAAGAGCCATTGCAGCCACACCATAATCCTGAGTAACCACGATATCATTTGCATCCTTATCCAGCATACTGATTAGAGCAAAATCAACCACATCCGCTCCCGCACCAATAACCTTCACCTCACTGTAATCAGAACTCATCACATGATTAGTATCCTACAGAAGCGTCACAGGAATATTATATTGTCCTGCAACCTGCTCCACGATAGAAACTCCCGGGCAAGCGTCGGCATCAACGTATATCCTCATCTAGAACTCCCATAAATATATCTAATATCACTTTCCCACCACTGTTCAAATTCTATTTCTGCAACAATATGTTGCAGTTTTTCTCCCTTGTATTGAACTGTTCGGAATATCCGATCAGTTGACTCTATATTTAATATCATTAGATCCTTCCGCATAGCATATGCGAAACTTACTGAAACTTAAATACATCCTATGCCCAATATGGAACATACTTCATATAACGTGGTGCAGTGTCCGGAGATTCATAACATCCCTCCTCGTCAAACATCCATTACCTCTCCATAGATTAAAACCGCATTTTTAACGCAATCTTCACAGGAACACAAAGGCTTTCCATCAGTCACTGTCTTAAGTTCTTTACATTTGATAGCTCCGCATCTATCCTTAAATTTTTCCTGAATCTGGCGAGTCTTCATAAGCGTTCCATTCCCCTCAGTCTTTAATCCTGCAATCATTCCGACACCGATTAATGCACCACAAGTTGCTTCAAGATTACCCATTCCTGCACAAAAACCTGCCGTAATTTGTCTCAGTTGCTCTTCTGTAAGGCTTGTCTGATCTGCCAGCACTGCCGTAACAGCCTGCGAACAATTATATCCGCCCATTGTCTTTAATTGAACTGCTTTATCAGCTCTCTCTTGTATAGTCATAACCTATTATTCCTCCATCTCCATCAATTCAAGCACCTCTCTAAAATTATAAGGAAAAGCGTTACTTCCCCAATACTTTCTGCAGCGCTTGTTGGTATATCTTATCACAAGCTCCCACTGTATACCATCAAGCACATAAGGATCATAATATTTATGTTTCCATTCTCCAATACCGATATCACGAAGCTCTGATAAAAATGATTCTTTATTCATATCTAGAAAAAAGCAATTATCAGGCCCATACGCAACTCTATAAGAAATTCGCTCAGTCTTTATCTTATCTTCATCAAAATATACTTTTCTTCGTTCTGATCCACAGAGAAAACCACCGTACTCCAATTCAACCGAAACTATATTCTCAATATCCGCATCAAAAGCCGCAACCTTCTTCTCTTTGATGCTCATATGATACTCTCCACCTGAAGCTTCGAACTCTTTTATGGCATACTTCAAATAATCTTTATACACCTTTAACTGAGTAATAGGAGAAGGCTCAATAATAATATCCTCAAACTGCGAAGTCTCAACTTTATTACGTAATCTTCCGATTTCCTGTTTCAATCCGCGAATCTTTCTCAGCATTTCTTCTAGGGATTTGCCTTTTATCTCTGATTCCACATACATCATAGGACTTATCATCATCGTTACTCCCCTCCTTTGTAACTCATCAAAATCTACAACATAAAAAATGTAACCATTGTCTCTCTACATCCGGAAAGTTAAATCCCATCTTCTCATATCGCTCTTCTACCGACGCATTTCTATCAATCAGCACCTCCCACATCTTTTCGTGTGTAGCCTCGTCTCCTGAATGCGTATAATCGAGTATCATATCCGTAAACTGCTGAAATGGCAGGTTATCATTTGATACTTCACCAAATATTTCTCCAATACCATCATAAACCTTATTAATCTCATCATTTACGCTTATTAACAACAGCATATCCTTCTTCGTCATAAAATCCCTATTCTTAAGTTCCTTAACTCCACTTCTTCCATCCATCAGGCCGATATCCAATAGTAGACTGCGTACCATCTCACAAGCACAACTCTATAATCTTCTCCGCCACGTTCTTCCCGGCATTCGTGTCGCTCGGCGAGCTTGATACAGTAACCTTATACCTCTCGTCATCATAATACTTATAGATATAATGTGTTCCCGAAGCCTTAAGCACAAATCCGGTCTTCTCTATTATTCCCTTGATCTTCGCAGCATTCCTGTAAGAATTAATCTTCTGCATCAACTCTTCTTTCTTCTCTTCCTGAGCATAATCAAAGTCGTTATAATCAAGTAAATCTTCTAAGAAATCTCCAAACTCTTCCGCCTTATCGATAGCCCCATATACAACATCATAAATGACATCTTTATACTCACCATCGTAAAACTCAAATCCGCTCGGATAATACAGCAAGGCATCTCCCGCCAAACCATTATCAACCAAGTAAATGTTATATTGAATTAGAACCTCCAAAAGCTCATATCTTCTGAATGACGAATCAAGCCCCTTATATATCTGCTGAAACAGTTCCAGCAACTTCGCCCTTATAAACTTAAGCAACGCCTCCTGCTTATACTCAGCCCTACAATCAAACAAAACGCACTGATTGGCAGCATATATCATTTGCAGGCGCTTCTCGTCCGGAGCAACCATCTCTTCCTTGGTAAGAACCGCAATCTGAAGATCCTTCTGCCTGATTATCTCCTCATACTCCTTCTTAACACGATTCTCGTCCTGCTTCATCGCATCAAGCTCTTTTTGAGTCTCTTCGTATTTGGCGCGGTAACGGTCATACTGCATTTGACTGTTGTCAAACTTGGACTTCAGCTCATCAACACGCTTTTTGTGGTCCTTCTCATCCTGAGCAAGCTTACTATTAAGACCGAGAATCATCGCATCCTTTTCCTGAATGTCATGCTCGAGATTCTTCACAGCCTCCTTCGTATCGTTTAGGCCCTCGTACTCGTAGTATTTCTTCTTTAACTCTCTGTAAAACGCTGCCGGTGCAAATGTAAACTGCTTTCTTACACTGTACCTCTTAGCCTGCATTTCCATTATCTTAAGCGCCGACATGCCATCATTTTCTTCGTCGTCAGGCACATCTTCCTCATCAGTTATCGAGCAATACACCGGTCCATCAGGAAGCAGTGTCTCATCTTCGAGCCCACTATGGAATATCACGCAGTTCTCCAACAGCTCCTCGCCGTACTCTCCGCAGTGGCAACTCTCTCTTTCAAATAAACTCTCCCTGATATCATCCGAAACAATCACCACATGTGCATATCCAACGAGGCTCTGTGTCAGCGAGTTAATGTCTCTGTCAAACTCGCGCACTTCGCCATCTATCTTCATAGAATCCTTATAGGTAACATCCCTTACGGATTCAGGGCAAATGATGACCGGAAGCTGTCTGTTTGGATTGAGGAAGAACTTATCCATGAACTTCTTGCCATTTCTATTATCAACCAAGAATGGTTCAACGATAAGCTTGCCTTCCTCGTCAAATGACTTATTAACCCTATATAGCCTGTCTACATTTGCCTCAACAATCTCCAAACTCTCATCTTGAAGCATTTTCTTAACAAATGCAGGCCTAAACGAAATCGCATCCCTCGTATTAGAAAGCGGCTCCTTGCATATAATCTGAATTGCAACGGTCACGCTGTTTTCATTTTCATGAAGACCAACTTCCGTCACAAATGATCTGCCGCTTATCTCTCCGCCATCACCCAGGTTATTGTTCTTAAACTCCGCTCTGTTATCCGGCTCCTCTATACGCATAGTCCAAGCATTTTCCTGCTCTAATCTGAAAAGCCTTATATCAAGCTGTGACTTAAGTGTAAGCCCGTACATCCGGCTAACATCAAAATTCGAATATTCAGACACATCGGGATACTCGGCAAGTTCCGGAAATATATCCAGATACTCACTCCCGACTCTCGCCTGTAGCCAGTTCATTATATAGAGAAATGTCTTCTTAAAGACATCGGTATTCTTAATCTTATTTGAATAGACATCCAAGCAAGCCTGATATGTCGCATATTGTTTGTATAAAACTATATTGGTATTGCTCACTCGTACCCCTCCTCACCCTCAACTTCTAAAGGATTATCTCTCTACATCCGGGAAGTCAAATCCCATCTTCTCATAGCTCTCATTTGCTATTCATTCTCTTATAAAGCTCTTATCATCCTCACAATCATCGCTTATAAAACGTTCCACAGTCATGTGAAGATCGTACTTCTCACGCAATTCAGCAATTTGCTTCATCATTGGCGATGAATGATGCGCATCAATAGCAGCTTGATCTATCCATGAATCAATCAATAACACAGTTTCAGGATCTATCATCGGTTGAAAATACTGATATCTCAGATTTCCTTCTTCTGCTCTTACTGCATCTGCTATTCCTGAAGTCTCCATCTCTTCAGCAAATGCTCTTGCGTTACCATTTATCCCTTTATAATACAAATTAACCGTAATCATAATATCAACTCCACTTCTTCCATTCATCAGGCTGATAACCGAGATATCATCTGATTACTCTTATTATTTTCTGGTTCTTTTTCAGGTCCTTTTTCATGCCCTTTTTCATGCCCCACGCCTGAAACGGCATGATTAATGTCAACTAAAGGTAATGTCAATGTAGTTCTATCACTACGCTCCATCCCTGGAAGTAATCAGCATTTACCAATGCGTTAGCAAGAGCCTCTCTCACTTCACTCCGATAATCCCAGCATCCAACCAAACCCTTTAGCCATCCTTAAATCAGGCTCTTTGAAATGATTGCCTCTATTCCACTCCAATGTTGTTATAACTCCCTGTATCTTCAGCAATTCATATGCTTCTTCAATTCTATCCGCCACCGTAGACATAACAGCATTTCTCGTTTTAGCTTCCTTATCTCCTAGACTGAGATATATCTTATCAACCTTGGAATCATTTGCTTTCATATAATCAATAAATCCCGGAAACCATACAGATGGAGACACTGCCGCCACTCCCTTAAACACATCAGTTTGATATGCCGTCCACAAAACAAATAGTCCCGCAAGCGAATAACCGCCAATATAATAATCTCTGGCCTCATCTCTACACAGCTTAGTTATTTCTGCAAATGTTGTCGCAGCACCAGAACCGAAACCTTGATCTCCAAAAACTGCAGGTGCTTTCCAAGGAGACAAATCTACGTTCCAGTCATCAACTTTTACTGCAAGCAAATGATAATCTTCAGTGTACTCATTTAACATAAGAATCTCATTGTTAATACCACTTAAATCATGATCTCCTACTGGCTGTATCAATACGTTCTTTGAATCCTTATTACCATACTCAAATATATTCATATTACTTAAACCTTAATCGCATGCACACGTATACTCTTTATATTCTTCATTCTAAATATAAGAGCTTACCTCCTGCGCCTAATCACGCAAAAGTTAAGCTCTCTAAGAAAATCATATTAATTTAGATACAATGTGTTGTATCTTACTTATCTTTTGTCAATCGACTCTTAAACTCCTCTACAGTCATACTTGCCTTACTAGCTGCCTCTTCTACAGTAATAACCTTATCGTTGGCAAGATCCACAAGAAGCTCAATGCGTCCCTCTTCAATTCCTGATAATCTACCTTCTTCACGCCCCTGCTCAATTCCCTCTGCAATTCCATTTCTATGCGCAACAACAACATCAAGATCTAACACTCTTCCTCCCATAATATCACCAACCTTTCGCTGTACATTCTCACGCTTCATATTAAGCTTATACGCAACCTTATTAATTAACCTAATTATAACAC
>JHXB01000031.1 GCA_000621905.1 Lachnospiraceae bacterium NC2004 | reverse complement strand
ACCATAAGCACAATGACGGCTGCGGCAATCGCAATTCTCCGGGCCCTTAAACCAGCATTAATATTCTTACCAAAGCATCTCTCAACGCTAAACAGCGTATTGATTCTTCTTTTAAATCCTTTAGTAAATGTATGCTCTTCGGCATTCATTTCCTCAACAGTTAACAGATCCATCTCTTCTGTAATATATCCTAATAGATATTCTCTAATCTCATTATCGCTCATTACTCATCATCTCCTTTAGCATCGCTCTTCCTCTTGACAGTCTCTTCGCTACAGTGTTTTCAGTCGTATTAAGGATATCTGCAATTTCTTTAATGCTAAGATTGTTGACATAATTAAGGATAAGAACATCGCTATATATCTTAGGAACACTTTTCATCACATTATAAATCTCTACCTCTTCAAAACCTAAATCCCTCGTAGCAAAATACGGCGAGCTCTCATAATCATCCAATGCGATTGTCCGATCAGCTCTTCTTCGATTTTTACGATATATATCTATTGCAACCCTCTCACTTACTATAACGATGAAACTCTTGGTTTCCTGACAAGAAATCTCATTTATTTTATCCAAATGTTTTATTATCTTCATCCATGCCTCTATAACAGCATCTTCAGCATCCTGCTCATGATTCAGTATCTTATAAGCAACCACATACATCAATTGATTATACTGTTCGTAAAGCAACTCCACTTTACATTTTTTCTCCGGTGTGTCCACTGTGGAAACAACCATACAGAGCATATTTCTCTCTCCTTCATTAGCAAATAATTAGATAACCAATAACGTGTTTTATCAATTAAAAAAAAGCTTGGTATACACCTATCACGCCCTCAATAATATACATATTAGCACAATCGTTGAGAATATCAATATGTTTTGCACAAGCGACCGCAACAGCGCATAAACGACAAACTATAAGTCAATTACCGGCTGAATACTTTATACTTGATGACGAAGCGAGAAGAGAAGTGCTACAATTCATAAGATTAAAGCAGGAAACCAACTTAGATAAAGCACGTGAAAAGAAGCTTAAAAAACTCAAAAAATAAAATTTCTGCTGACATTTTGCTGACACCAAAAACGGGAAGCCCCTATTTTCAAGGCTTCCCGTTGATTTTCTCTTATTCAAACTCAATATTGACTATTATATCTCGTATATTATATTTGCATTATATACAATATGTGGCATTTTATCTACGTGTATTTTCATATTATTTGAAAAAAAGAGAAATTTTGCTGAAATTTTGCTGACATCTTCTCGCTAATAATAATTCAAAACATCATGAAAATGCCAGCCTTTCGCAAGTCCCCAAGTTGAGGACTTAAAGAACTTTCCATGTGCCACCACGATCTCCACCAACTCTTTGTATTTCTCCGGCTTTTTTCATTTTATCAATATGATACCTTACCCCATCTGGTGTTAATCCAATCATCTTAGCCACATCAGAGATAGACATTGATGGATTATCTCTTAAAATATCCTTGATAATCTCCGATTTTTTCTTGGTAGTTTCTTGGTAGTTTCTTGGTAGTTTCTTGGTAGTATTTCCTGAGACTTGTTTATTATCTATTTCATCGGCGGAATCCTTTGTATTCCACTTTTCCCTCAAATTCCTATAAAACGCCACCACAAAGTCATCTTTTTCTGTTCTAAATACGACCTTACATCCTGCCTCATCACAAAGATCCTTAATTCGTTTCAGACCTGTAGCAAATGTTTCCATATCGTTCGAATAATAAAGCACTCCGGTTATAAGCTTGTTTCGACGAATTGCTTTCTTGTTTCCATCTAAAAACTCCTCTGGCGTATGTCCTACAGGAAACCCTCCGGTAGTATGGATTTCTATTCTATCCTTAAACACATCTATTTCATTACACTGATAATTATCATATAATCTATGCCCATATGAATTAATGATTGCTTCTCTTATGGCTGCTACAGGAATCTCAGGTGTTTCAACCCTCTTAAGGCCAATTATATCAGCCTTCCAATCCATTGCATCTATAATATACTGCTCACAAACTTTGCTCATGCCAATGATAGAGCCTTTATCAAACCTTCTTATGTCAGTAAATGTCGCTTTTACATCCGTTGCAAACTTGGCCATTTGAACATCATTTAATGATGAATTACAAAACAATACCGCTCCGGCATTCAAAAGATGATATTCATCTTCTGCAAGCAATTCTAGCTTATTTAATACAATCAATGGTTCTTCTGACTCAAAAGTAATTCTCTCTGCGTCCTTTGCTCTTCTTAGATATGTTTTAAAATCTTCATCAATCACGTCGTCAATTGTATAATCTGAGACTTGAAGTTCCCATGATTTTGACGCGTCTCTTTCACGTAACATGTCATTGTAAGTGTCCTGATCCAATACCTTGTCTTCATCAGCAACTCTAATTCTCGGAATATTATATGCAAGATATGGAGCTTTATTTCCCTTGAACGATACGTGAACAATCTCTTTTCCATCGTACTCCTCAATATCAATATCAGGATAAATTGCCGGCTTAATGTGATTACTAATAGCCTGACTTATCTCTCTTGTGGTTTTATCAGTAATTTCCTGTCCCACAACATCTCCATTGTTTTTTACGCCAAAATATAAATCACCTATTCCGTGTTTTGTAAGGATGGCTGCGATAGAAATCACCCCTTCCTTTAATTCTCCTGTTGATTTTTTAAACTCTATCTTCTCGGTCTCATTGCCCAAATTACTCATTATCGTCGCCTCCTTCAACAAGTTTCTGATACATCTTCATCTTTAACTGTTATCATTATAATTCCTCTTATATCAGTTGTCACTTGCTTTTTAACAATTTTACAGACAACATTCCTCGAATGTAGACGAAAAGTAGATAAAGAAATCGGGAAGCCCCTATTTTCAAGGCTTCCCGTTGTTTTCTTTCTATTCGAATTCAACAATATCAAAAATTTAATGGATATTTTGAGGTGTTTTCATTATAAAAATACGCTCTTTTGTCTCCATATTATCCTGATTATATTGACTATCAGAATATTTTGTATCATATAGGTATCACACTAGCTTACCAATTATAGTCCTTATTTTACTCGTTTAATCTTGACGCCTTTAGACAAGCCAGATTTCTTAAGCATTTTCTTAAGTTTCTTAACCTGCTTAGCAGTACCGGATATCTTAATTATACCCTTCTTAGCCATTCCGTTAAACGCGCCCTTTTCAACCTTAGTGATTCCTGCTGCACTTAATTTAACCGTCTTAGGCTTAGATTGGTTTACTTTAAGCATACCCTTCTTCAAGGTTGTGACCTTATAGGTTTTACCATTTGAATTGATTGTTTTAGGTATGGTAACAGCCTTGCTACTTGCATTTGTTATAGCCTTAGTTAGGGCCACAGTCTTCTTGCCAGTGACATTATACGTTTCAGTTTGTTTAGTACTACCAACGTTTTCTTCAACCAAAATCGTATGCTTAGTCTTGCTTGTTGTCTCCTTGATAGAAGTATAATCTCCGGAAGGCTTGGTAGTCTTCTCCTCGTGAACCGTATCACCGTTAGAATTCTTGATATCTGATGTTGTAAATGTTGTACCATCAGGTTTTACATCTTCTACAGTTTTCTCAGTTGTACCATCCACATTTGCAATCTCAACCTTCTTTTCTTTTGAACCATCTTTGTTGGTTGTTGCTGTCGAAGTAGTCTTATTACCAACTGAATCAGTCGTCGACTGTTTCTCAATCTTAGTTCCGTCAGCAGAAGTTATAATTTCTTTTTCAATCTTGGTTCCATCCGTAGTTGTTGTGGTCTCCTTCTGGTCAACGCTTCCATCATCATTTTTGACAGTTTCTTTGACTGTAGTTGAACCGTCTGCATTTGTTATTGTTTCAGTATTCGTGTCGCCAGGTTTTACTTCTGTAGTAGCCGGTGCCTCAGTCGTTGCAGGCGTCTCTGTGGTAGCAGGAGCTTCTGTAGTAGTTGATGCTTCAGTTGTAGTAGCGTTTGCTGATGATGTTTCATTCGGATCCGGAGTTGAAGTTCCTCCGCTTGATGAACTTCCACCACCTGAACTACTTGATCCACCCGATGATGTTCCTCCACCTGATCCTCCGGATGATGAACCGCCTCCACTTTGCTTAACAGTGATAGTCAATGTACCATTTACAAATGAAATATCATTATAGTTATCCGCATTCGGTACAGTCACACCATAAGGAACTATCTGATAGATTCCTGCTTTTGTATTATCCGGAACTGCATTTTCACCATCCTTCTGATATTTCAATGCAACAGTACCGATAAGCGTCTCTCCGCTTACAAGACCGGTCACTGTGTAATCTGTTTCCGATACAAGATTCGTCAAATTCGGAACTGTTTCTCCGGTATAAATATTCTTATTCTTACCTGTAACCGTAATTGTAGCTTTATTAATCTTAAATGTCGTACTTCCTGTATAAACCTCTGTATCAGTTTCATAAGAAACCACTACAGAATAGTTACCAGGCTCTGTCGGTGCAGTCTGCGACGAATAAGTGCTTCCATCTTTCTTAAGTGTTCCAGTATAGGAAATCGTCTTATTTGTAGCTCCGCTTGCAACGGTATAAGAAGGATTTACTGCCGTACCACCGTAGGTCACATCCTCCTGTGTCACCGTTAAGGTCTTAGTCTCCTTATCTACTATGGATACAGTGATCTCATCTGTATTTCTGCCATTGTGATTATCACTGTCAGCAATCGTAACTGTAACAACCGCTGTTCCAACGCCGGTACCGGAAGTAAGTGTATTTCCGACTAAACTGCAGCCACCTTCATGACCTTCCTTAAGTGCAAATGATACAGCTCCCTTTGCTCCGGAAACCATTTTTGAAAGATCAAGGGTCTTCCCTCCCTTTTGTTGAGTTGCTGTTGTAGTCACAACGGCAGGATCTGCGCATTTTGCAACCGTAACATCAATGGTCTTACTTTCTGCAGCATTATAATTCTGACTCTCAGGCAAAGCAACTGTAATCTTCGCACTTCCAGCTCCTACAATCGTCACCCTACCATTCTCATCAACAGTAATCACCTTGTCATTATCAACTGCTGTACCCGTTACATTCTTACTGTCACTTACCGTATAAGTCAAAGTTGCATCAGCCGGTGTAGTAGCGATATCTGCCAGTGTAAATGCTACATCTCCATAAGTCTTGCTATAAGAACTTGTGCCAATTGTAATGGACGCATCTGCCTTTGCGATACTGAAATTAATCTCTTTATCATCAAATATATAATTACCGGCAACAGCGGGCTTAACTAATACACTTGCAGTGTTCTCGCCGGCATTGATGTTATTGGAATAGGAAACCGTGTAATCTGTCTCAGCAAGAGGCGTATTACCTATCTTAACTATGACTCCGGGTTTTTTCTCTGTTCCGTCGTAGGTAAACGAAGATTCCGAGAGCGTAACTGTCGGTGTCACTCTTTCTTTCGCTATCGTATATGTCACACTAGCAGTCTGTCCAGATATTGTAATACTTGCTGTATATGTACCTGCTGTCGTTGGCGCTGCATCAAGAACAGTTTCGCCCTTTTTATAAACAACATCCGGTGCAGTAACACCTGGTATAGTTCCAACTACGGTAGCTTCCGCATCAACTGTTCCTCCACAATAATCAAGGGTAGGTGCAACTATCTTCATTGTTAATGGACTAATATGATAAGGGCAGTCTTCCACACCACAAGTAGCTGTAATAGTATCCCCTGTTGAAGAGTAAGTGAAATTATGAGCGTGAGGAGCGATGCTTGAAACAAAATATCCCTGTGTCGGAAGGGTTTTCATACCGACTTCTACTCTGGCCAATTCACCATCATCTTTCAAATAGAATGTATTACTAAAGCCTGCTTCATTACCTGTCCAGGTCTTTCCGGAATATGTGCCTGATAAAGTCCAATAACCATTGGTTGTGGTCTTATCTCCTCCCTCATAGCCCTCGGTAAAGATGGAAATAGTGTAACCATGATTGGAGATGTCCCAATACTCCGTGTCCTCACCGGAAATGTATATGTACGGTGTGTTCGCCTTCATACTGGTTACTTCGTTTGCACTATCTACAACAGGTGTCAAACCATCAATCCCTGCAAAAGAATAGAAATGTCCTGATGGATGCTGATTAGAGTGGGCCAGCGTGATGTATTCTTTCGTGAAGTTGAACGGCAACATAACAATTTCAGCCTTATTCTCAGTGAACGAACGATTGTATCGCAAGCTCGTAGTAGTTATTTGAGATGTGATGTCAGGAATGCCAATAGGCTTGTCATCATACTCAATTCTGTAATTCTTTGCTCCTCTGTAATCGTATGTCTCCACCAGATCGCCGTATTTCGACTTATAATACTTACCGTCAAAGAAGAGAACATGACCGTAAGATTTCATAAAGCAGTAATCTGTCTCTGGGCCGAGATTTGCCGGTTTGGTTGTCGAAATAACAGCAGGCGAGCCTTGCTTCAGGCCTCGTGTCTCATCGTAGAAACAATTAGTCAACATGCCGTAGCCATAGTCGTTGCTACGCTGCAAGAATGTACTGTTCTTGTCGTTATTTGTTCCCCACAACAATTCGCACTTTCCGTCGTTGTTGTCATACTGTCCTTGCAGGAACAAACAGTCTGTTAGGTCAACCTGCGCATACTGTAACATGTTACCTACAAACCCACCACAGCCATATGTTTGTCCATAATTATTAGGATTATAAATGAGACCATCAAATACACATCCCTTAAAAGTGGCCTTATCGTCCACGAGACCTACGAATCCACCGTTTCCAACATTATAATTAAAACTATATGTTGTACTAATCTGAGTGCTTACACGGCAGTTCTCAATATTGAGATCACCAACTGCTTCCCCCACCAGTCCACCAATGTAATTATAATTTCCACCCTCTATCAATCCCATTGTGTGGACATTACGTATGGTAGCTCCTTCTGTGATGTGAAAAGGAGCCACATTAGATTCAGCTGCAGTGCAATTGAAAGTCAGTGTATGACCTTTTCCGTCGAATAAACCTTTGAATTTATGAGCAGCACTACCAACCATTGTTGATACCGTAATATCATCAGCAAGTTCAACAATTTTACCATTAAAGCCATCAAGCGTTGCATCATTTTCCATACGCTGACAGAAATAATTCCAACCATCCGCATTCTTAATTGTGTAGGTATCACCATCCTGTGCAAAATTGTCGTCATTCATTGAGAAATTAAATGTTGCACCAAGGGTCACGTTCTCATTTGGCATAGTGAACGTGTATGTATTGTCACCATTGTCGGTGATGCCATTGTTGAGACTCAAACTTGTATTATCACCCGTCACCGTAAGTGTTTCTATACTCTCTCCCATTTGTGGAGTGAAAGTTATAGTAATTGTTTCGCCCTCAACTCCTCCTGTAGGATTGACATTAAACTGATGATATTCATTGTTAACCATTTTTCCTTCTACCACTTGAAAGTCTTTATTTATGACATAGTCTGTTCCATTTATTCTGATAGTGGCAGTTACTGTATAGTTGCCTACAGTTTTTGGCGGTGCCGTATTATCCGATCCGGTATCATTGTTGTGATAATTAAATGTGCAAGTAGCGTTTAGCTGTGTGTTATTATTGAAATCCGTCAATGAAGGTGTTAGTGTTGCACTAAAGGCAGTCATAGGGGAATAATAACTAAAAACCCCATCCTCTGCATCGAGTGTTAGTGTGTACTTATGATTAGCACCACCATACAAAACATTATGATCCATGTCGGTACTATTACAAGTGGCAGTGAGGACATTGTCTTTGACAGAAATACTTGATTCATCAAAATTGTGCCCCGCATCATGTTCAGCCGTTGGCACATAAGTCAATGTGATTGTAGCGTTTTTCCTGCCATAATTTGCACTATAAGATCCAGAAAAGTTAAAATTTGAATTTCCATTATCATCCTGATTGCTTTCAAACCAAATTGTCAAGGGATTACTTTCATCCACATCAATACCTGTACTAGAAAAGTTAGCCGTAAATGGAACACCATCCGAATGTGATTCAAGAAAGTCCTTACCGTTAATCTTCATCAAAGATGTATTACCACCTTTTTTTGTACCTACATACATTTTAATAGCAATATTATCACCAAAAAAATTTAGATTGGACATTTTCAAGCCAGTTACCCTTCCCTTTACGTTAGGAAAAGTCACCTTACACCCATACTTTACAGGATTATAAAATTCTGCATATCCAAACGATGTATATCTCTCCGAAATACTATTAGTCCACAATAGCCCTGTTCCACTATTGTTGTGATATAATATAGTTGTAACACCTTGTCCTAATAAGATATAATCTTAGAAGGAAGCGAGGTATGTATCACATGAGTAAACATTTCGAACCAGAATTCAAGAGGAAGATAGTTCGTCTTCATCTTGAGGATGGAAGAACCATCCGAGCACTTGCTGCCGAATTTGATGTTTCAAAAGCAAGTATTTCAAACTGGATTAACCAGTACCGCGAAGAGTGCCAAACAAACGAAGAAGCCCAAGCTGATTATGATTCCATGAAGGAGAACCTTGAATTAAAAAAGCAACTCCGAGAACTCCAAAAGGAAAATGATTTCTTAAAAAAAGCAGCGGCATTCTTTGCGAAGGAAATCGATTAGAGGCTTATCGATTTATTCAAAAACATAGCGATGAATTCGGAGTACGGTGGTTATTGAGGAAATTCAACATATTTCCCAATGCTTATTACAATTATCTTAAGCACCGTAAATCTGAATATCACAAACGCAAAGCTAAAATCAAAGACTTTATCAGCACCACTTATCATGCTCATAATGGAGTAGATGGATATCGTACTATTCATGCTTACGCAGTAAGAGCAGGATATCGTATTAGCCGTATGACAGTCCATAAATATATGAATAAAGAACTTAATCTATATTCTATCTCCCGTAGGAGAAAACCTAATTATGAACATGGTAAAGCTCATAAGGTCTTCGAAAATAAGCTCAAACAGAATTTTGCCGCTAATGAGATCAATCAAAAATGGTGCACAGATTTTACGTATCTATATCTCACAGATGGTAGCACGAGATATAACTGCACTATCATCGATCTTCATGACAGAAGCGTTATCGCTAGTATTACAGATCGCCGCATAACCGCTGATCTTGCAATCAGAACACTACAAAAGGCTATCGATTCTCAAGCAGGCATCAATCTCAGTAAACTCATGATTCATTCGGATCAGGGAAGCCAATATACATCAAGAGATTTTACTGAATTCTGTGAAGCAAAGGGTATAACTCAAAGTATGAGTAAAGCTGGTTATCCGTATGATAATGCTCCTATGGAGAGATACTTCAATACTCTCAAAAATGATCTTATATATCAGCATTATTATCGTACTGATGAAGAACTATACACAGCGATTGAAGAATTTGCGTATGTACAATATAATCATGTACGGCCGCATTCTTATAACAACTACAAAACGCCTTACGAGGCTCGCTACGGGGTTACATAACCCTGTGGCAAAAATTAGGTCAATGTGTTACAAAAATGCTTGACCACAACA
>JHXB01000030.1 GCA_000621905.1 Lachnospiraceae bacterium NC2004 | reverse complement strand
GGAGATGGGATATGATGTCGAATTAATTCCACCCTCACGTATTAAAGCATTGAGAATGCCAGATATAATTCTTAATAGTTTACCATGGGAAATGAAAGCTCCTATTGGTGGTGGAAAGTACACAATTAAAAATATTATACAGAACGCTTCTCATCAATCAGAAAATATTATTATAGACCTTAGGCGGTGTAAAATGAACGAAGAGAAATCTATTAATGAATTGGAGCATTATTTCAGGTTGTCTCGTAGAATACGACGCATTATAGTTATTACCAAATCAGAAAAAAAACTTGATTTTATTAAATAAATAGTGTAGAATAATACCACAAGGTGTAGACCTGCATTGGATATGTGCGGGGGCTGCACCATTTTTTATATTTTTTTATATATTGCCCTTCTTCGAAGTGCAAAGATCCTTCGCTTCGCTCAGGATGACAGATAGGGTGGAGGATGACAAGAAGTGCTAACTGATCAATAGGGCCTGTCCCTGCTGGTCACTTAGCTCCTAAGTGATCAGTTTGCCCTGTCTCCACTGATTAATTAGCGAAAGAATAAAATTCATTATATATCTATCAAAAATTCGCATATGTGTTATAATATACCTTACAAAAGGAGTTGATAACATGAGAGCGAACAATTCATCCGTTGATAAATCCATTCTTATAGAGTTTAATGAATTCATACATAACAACAGAATCAAGGTCAACAAGTACCTTAACATTGTTCTGTGGTTTTTTGTTATGACCGGGCCATCAATTGCAATCGGCCTTAAATTAAACATTTTCCATGACATTGAATATAGCACATGCGCAGGCATTTCCGCGATTACATTTATTATGGCGGCAGCACATTTTCTGCTGCTCAGGAAGTATCCGGACTCAGTTGTTACAAGCATTTTCGCTCTTTTAGCGCTCGACGGACTGCTTGTTTACATGGATTATTACCATATCGCAATTTATCTCACATGGTTTTTGGTGCCGGTGCTTAGCATCCTGTTTTGTGAGCGCATCATTTTCATTTTCGCACTGATTGTCAATTACATATTTATGCTTATTTCGACATGGCTTTCTGCGCCACACGAGGCTACACTGGACAAGCTCCACATGACTTCATTTTCGTATTTTACGGAAAAGATTGGCGGCTTCACCATCGAGACGGTCGTTATGCTTCTCGCAGGATATATCGTAAGCAAGCTTAGTATCGATTATTTCAAAAGCCTTATCAGCCAGCAGGCCGAGATTCTTCAGCAAGAGAAGCAAATGCAGGAAAAGATAGAGATTCTTGATTCGATGGCTGAGATTTATGAAAATGTTAACCTAATCAACTTCATCGATAATACCGAAATGTCGCTCCGCAGTGGCGAGCAGAAGAAGCATGGAATTGATATGAATACGCAGACGCATACCATTATGAACCAGCGCATCAAGCAGCAGGTTATGCCGGACCAGATTGATGATTTCCTAAAGTTTACGGATATCAAAACCGTAAGGTCAAGGCTCTCACACAAAAAGCTTATCAGTGCTGATTTTATTGATGTTGTGACGGGTTGGTTTAGGGCGCAGTACATCACTGTTGACGCCACTTTAGATGGTATTCCGAACGTTGTCATTTTCACAACAAGAAATGTCGATGACGAGAAACGCAGGGAGGAGCACCTCATAAGACTTTCCCTTACCGACGAGCTGACAAGACTTTATAATCGCCGCTGTTACGAAGAGGACCTCAATGAGATTAGGGCAAATGGTCTCGACGAGAACTTTGTCATCCTATCCATTGATGTCAACGGCCTCAAGAAAGTCAATGACACCTTAGGTCACGCGGCCGGCGACGAACTTATCAAGGGAGCTGCCGATTGTATCGCCCTTTCCGTTAGAAGTATCGGCAAGGTCTACAGAACCGGCGGCGACGAATTCTTCGCGATTTTACGAACTGAAGATCCTGAGAAAGTCTGCAACGATATTAAGACCAAGGCTTCCGAATGGCATGGAATTTACTCTGACAAGATGTCTATGTCGCTAGGCTACGCAACTCATAAAGAGAAGCCTAAAGCTACTATTGACGAGCTTGAGCACATCGCGGACGGCAGGATGTATGAGGACAAAGAGAGATATTATAAGGAAAATGGAATCGAGCGCAGGAGATAATTGTAACGACAGTTATAAGGTTTTATCACATTTATTTAGGTGGACTAATCTTAACAAATGCTGTAATATATAGTGGGGTTATTCTATAATCTGGAGGAATGCTTATGAAGAAATTTAGGATTGTTACAGTATTTTTGCTGATGTTTACAATGATGTTTAACGCTTCCGGCTTTGTTTCATTTGCACATGCAGCAGAGACAGCCGGATATATCAATATATTTTATAAGACTTCGGAGGATGAAACCAAGTGCGTTTGGAAAGCGCCTGTCTATGAAGGCGAGCCGGTATTTTTAACCGATGCACAGGTGAAAGATTTTGATTCCGAGAAAGAGATTTTATTGAGCGTTGACACATATTACGGAGTAGTGGTCACCAAGTATGATGAAGCAAGAGACGCCTCTTACGGCGCTTCGGGTCCTGTTGATCCCGATTCATATTTAAGTTCTCTTTCGAGTTCAGACATATATTATTCCTCTGAATCGTATATCAATGCCAACGAGTATTTCTTTGAGGACGACATGTACGAAGAGTCTGAAGGTGAGAGCGGTTCTGCTTTGTCAGGCTCGATTGTTTTTCCTGGCGTTAAGGAAGTTCATACAGCAACATTTGTAAGCTGTGACGCGACTTCTGAGGAGTATACCAATCCGGTTAACGGCTACAAGAGCAGGATTTTTAGCGGTTCGGTTAACGGCAAAGAGATTAGATTTGTACTTTCTACCGATTACAAGAACGAGGAATCCTCAACCGTAAGTGACAATATAGCTACAGTTAATACTGCCACGATGGGTTCTTATTATATCGAGATTTTGGGTGAAGATTCTATAGATGATTCTATTGCTCTTCATATCGCCGATGCTACCAACCCTAAATACGATAACGCGACGACACCATTTGACAATAATCGTGTCTATATAGGAAGCATGTCTAGTGTAGCTGATTATATGGTATATTTCTGTCCGATTAAGCACATTGCTCAGACTGTTTCAGTTACACCTACAACTAAGACTATTAAGTATTCTAAACTCAAGAAGAAGAAACAGACATTTACCATTAAGAGCAAGAATGATGTGTTCTACACTTATCAGAGTCTTAAGGAGAAGTACATTTCAGTCAATTATGACGGTAAGGTGCATGTCAAGAAGAAGACACCTAAAGGAACTTATAAGATTAAGGTTCATGCAACTAAAGATATTAGTTTGGATGAAGAGACGATGACGCTGTTATATTATGATTATGCGTCTAAGGTAGTTAAAGTAAAGGTTAAATAAAAAAGATTCTTCGCTTCGCTCAGAATGACAGGGAGTGGGAATTAGAACGACAAGTAGCTGATATATATTAGTATATTTAAATCTAAAGGACGGAGGTTATAACCTCCGTCCTTGTTTTAACTGAGTCCTTTAAGTAGAGTCCAAAAAGCTCCGTCTTTAAAATTCTTGCCGGTCTTGTTAGACAAGAGAATGTATTGAAGCTTAGTACCTTTATATTCATCAAGCTGAATGACGTTGTTCTTGTCGATCAGCTTATTGCTCTCTCCCTTTCTAGGGTTGATGTCCGTCCAGGTTCCACAATAGAAGTACTGAGGTCTGGACTTCGCTTCTCTGACATAGCACACATAGTATACTGTGTATTTAGAGTGCGAAGTAGATGATGCACCGGTTGCATTACTTCCAACTCCGACCATCAAAAGATATGGTTCATTCCCGGTCAAATCAGCAGTCTTAAATACATCTTTAGCAAAATCCGTGCCTGATGCATCGATATCCTGATTGCCGTTAGCAATCACCTTCGCGCTTGGGATAATGCTATCTCCTGCTGCTATCTCGCCGCCGTTCTTGCCGTAAAGCTCGGTGATTCCGGCTTGTGCAGCAGTCAGGCAACTCTTGGCAACTATGACATCTTCCTCATCCTTCGCCCTGTCGATATACCCTATAAGCGCGGGGATAAGTATTGCCGCAAGAATAGCCAGGATTACCAGAACCACAATCAGCTCAACCAGCGTAAAACCTTTATTATTAATACGTCTATGCGTACTCATATTACCATCTCCAAAATATGATATAATCATTCTACATAATATATCGGCAATATGCAAGTTTTTGATAGATGTAAAATGAACAAATTATCATGTCTGTCATTTTCATAAGCCGTCTTTGTTTCGCTTGACAAATGCTTAATAAAGCGTGAAAATATAACCATAAACGCATTTATAAGGAGGTCAATATGCTCAAGAAACTATTACTTGTGGTAACAATGATAATGATAGCATTTGCTAGCAAGACAGATGCTTCTGCCGCCGGCAGTGTACTTTCAGCCGACGCAACCCTAGAACAAATCTCGGCCGACGCTTCAATTATCGTCGCTTCAGAGGGTGATTTCTCAATCAACGCACAGGGCTACATCATCGCATATAACGGCGACAAGCTCAATGTAACCGAGATCGCAATACCTAGAACAATTCAAGGCACTACCGTCACCGGTATCGACGAGGGCGCGCTTTCTAACTGTCCACAGTTGAAGAGTGTCTACATTCCGGATTCAGTTACATTCTTCGGATCTCAAGCATTTGCAAGAGACTATAGCCTTAATTCAATCGTTCCTTATTCGGGTGATTCGCCAAATGAAACCGCGTCCGGCAAGGTAATTCTTCCTAAGAATATCCAGACCATTTCTGCTGATGCTTTTCTTACATGTAAGGGGATTTCGACATTTGCAATCGATCCTTCCAATCCTTACTTTACGGTAACAACACTTGATTGGAATACAATGTTGGCTGCTGAGGATGTAGAGGAGTCTTCAGGACTTTTGACAGGTTTCATGATTATGAGTAAGGACAAAACGACGCTTGTTCGTTCAGCTCCTGCTTATGATCAGCATGGCAAGGGAGTTGAGACAATTCCTTCTTCGGTTGTAAACGTGGGACCGTATTCGATGGAGGCGCTTCATATCTGCGGACAGTCGTTTACATTTCCTGTAGCTACGGTAAATGTTGGAGCTTATGCATTCTATGGATGCAACAACTTGGGAGTATTGAACTTCCCTGAAGGATGCTCACTTACTACGCTTGGTGATTTTGCATTTACACATAATGACAATATAAGATGTTCGTTGCCTGCAACGCTTACCAAGATGGGTGAGTACTGCTTCGCACAGTGTAACAACATTATGATTGATTTCGCCAATACCGCAATCACAGAGGTTCCTGCATATTGCTTCTTTGAGTCGGTCAACTTAAGATGCTTGAGCGATGTTGCGAGTGCAGAGGCAAGCGGTGTTGCACTTCCTGCTGAGGGTGCACTTTTGGTATTCCCTAAGGAACTTCAGACGATTGAGGCTTACGCTTTTAAAGAGTGTAACAACTTAAATACAATATTCTTCCTTGGCAACAAACTCAAGAAGCTTGGTACAGGAGCGTTTCAGGGGTGTCAGAATCTTCACTTGATTGACATTCCTTACGGCGTTGTCGAGATAGAGAATTATACATTTGACGGTTGTCAAAACTTAAATACAATCATTCTTCCGGATACTGTCGAGATAATTGGCGACTGTGCATTCAGAGACAACAGAAACATTCACGAGTTCGTTATTCCTGAGGGTGTAAGCCACATTTCCAACTCAAGTTTTGAGGGTGCCAATACAGACGAGATTGACACTTCTAAGAACGAGTACTCACAGCAATACATCAAGGGAGCTCTTCCTGAGAATGGAACAGTTTTCGAGATTGGCGGTGTTAAGTACAAGGTTCTTAACAACGAGAAACTCACTCTTGCCGTTACCGGGCTTGTTAATAAGAAAGCTAAGACTGCAACTGTTACCGCTACTGTTTGGAAGAACGGATACGGTTTTAAAGTTACTCAGATTGCGAAAAATGCTTTCAAGAATTGCAAGAAACTTAAGAAGCTAAACCTTCTTACCAAATCGCTTAAGAAGGTCGGCAAGAACGCATTTAAAGGCGTTAAGAAGAATATCAAGATTAAGGTTCCTAAGAAGAATCTCAAGAAGTACAAGAAGCTTCTTAAGAAGAAAGCGACCGGCCTTAAGAAATCAGCTAAGATTACCAAATAGCATATTCTGGTGCAAAGATAATTAATTCTTTGCACCTTTTTTATTTCATGTTAAAATAAATCTAGTTACTGGTTTCATTTGCACAAATAGGAGGTTACTATGATTTATAATGATTTTCAGGGGAAGAAGCTATCTGCTCTTGGTATGGGCAATATGAGGCTTCCGGTTCTTAACGGCGACGATAGTAAGATTGACGTGGATGCTGCGAGAGAGATGTTTGATTACTGTATGAAGTCGGGTATCAACTACTACGATACCGCCTATGGATATCACGCAGGACAGTCTGAGATTGTCGTTGGTGAGCTTCTAAAGGATTACGACAGAGAGAGTTTTTATCTTGCATCAAAGTTCCCGGGGTACGACCTTAACAACATGCCGAAGGTTAAGGAGATTTTTCCGGATCAGCTCAAGAAATGTCAGGTGGATTATTTTGATTTTTATATGTTTCACAATGTTTGCGAGCTCAATATTAATCAATATCTTGATCCCAAATACGGAATTTATGATTATCTCATGGAACAAAAGAAAGCCGGCAAGATAAAGCATCTGGGTTTCTCGGCACACGGCGATTATGATGTTATGAAGAGATTCCTTGAGGCGTATGGCAAGGATATGGAGTTTTGTCAGATTGAGCTTAATTACTATGACTACAGATTCCAGAATGCCAAGGCGAAGGTTGAACTTCTTAAGGAATGGAACATTCCTGTGTGGGTTATGGAGCCTGTAAGAGGCGGACAGCTTGCAACACTTCCTGAAGAACAGACTGCCAAGCTTAAAGAAGCAAGGCCTGACGAGGATGTTCCGGCATGGGCGTTTAGGTTCCTGCAATCATTTCCTACAGTTACGGTTACACTCTCGGGAATGTCTAATATGGATCAACTCAAGGCAAATGTTAAAACCTACGAGGAGAACAAGCCACTTAGCGATGACGAGATGAAGCTTATCTTAGGAATTGCAGACGAGATGATTGAGCGTACTGCAGTTCCTTGTACAGCGTGTCATTACTGCGTTCCTCATTGTCCTATGAAGCTTGATATTCCATTCTTATTAAAGCTTTATAACGAAGCTATGGCTGACGGTTCCGGCTCATTTATTGCTCCTATGGCGCTTGCTTCTCTAGATGCAGACAAGCAGCCGGAGAGTTGTATTAACTGTCACAGTTGTGAGAAGGTATGCCCTCAGACTATTCATATTCCTGAGGAGCTTAAGAAGTTCGCAGTCAAGATGGGTAGAGCATAATACATTATTAAAGGGTAATTGGGAGTTCCCAATTACCCTTGTTTTATTCCGGTAATAATCCATTTATAAGTATCACAAATATCAATACAGGTAGCACGTATTTGAAATACCAGGTGAGCTTGGATGTCATTTTAAAACCTTCACCGGTGTTGATTTCGTCTAAACATTTGTCAGCGCCCCATCCGAATTTATAGGAGCAGAATATCGAGAAGATAAAAGCTCCGAGCGGCAGTAAGATATTACCTACGACGAAATCTTCTGCAGACAATATGTCCCTTCCTCCGAGCAAATGAACATTTGACCAAAGATTATGTCCGAGTACACAAGGTAAGCTTGCAAATACTAGAAATACCAGGTTAAAGATAACCGACTTGATTCTGCTAAATCCCATGTTATCAATCGATGCTCCTACGATGTTCTCGAATACCGCTGTGACCGTCGAGAAGCTCGCAAAAAGCATGAAGAGGAAGAATAATGTACCCCAGACTCTTCCGCCCGGCATATTGACAAATACGCTCGGCAGAGTGATAAATATCAACGATGGACCCTGGTCCGGTTCTATTCCGTAAGAAAAGCATGCAGGGAAGATAATCAGACCTGACATGATAGCGACAAATGTATCAAGACTTGCGATTCTAACCGCTTCGCCTGTTATCGCTTTCTTCTTGGACATATAACTTCCGAATATCTCCATCGTTGCAATTCCGATTGACAGTGTGAAAAACGAGTGGTTCATCGCAGCAGAAATCATTTTAAGGAATCCTGCTTTTTCAACATTTGCCCAATTAGGCATAAGGTAGAAACTTAAGCCCTTGCTTGCGTTAGGGAGTGTTACCGAGTTGATGACCAAGACTGCAATCAAGACCAGCAAGCCTATCATCATGGTTTTGTTGACGCGCTCAAGACCGTTCTTGACACCGAAGCTAACTACGATGAATCCGACGAGTACCACAAGTTCTGTATATATCGTCATTTCGACCGGGCTTGCCATTAGGCTGTTGAAGATGTCAGGGACGCCTTTGGTTGTGACATTTTCAAATCGACCCGTGAGAAAATACCAGAAATACGCCACCATCCAACCTGCGACGGTGGTGTAATACATCATCAAAATGTAGCACCCTGCCATGCATAGCCATCCATGCAAATGCCACTTATGCCCCGGGCGTTCAAGTGTCTGATACGCCTTTATGATTGTGTGACCGGTAGCTCGACCTATTGCGAGCTCCATAGTTAGGACAGGTACTCCCATTAGCACCAAAAAGATAAGGTAAAACAATACGAATATCGCACCGCCGTTCTCTCCCGCTATATAAGGGAACTTCCATACATTTCCAATTCCAACTGCGCATCCCGCACTTACTAATATAAAACCAAGGCGGCTTCTGAATCCTTCTTTCATTGCTATCTAAACCTCACTTATTATTTTGCTTAATTGAGTATATCATAAGCAAAGGTTTGTGTCATCTTATATTCTATTAATGTCAGCCTTAAAACTCGTTTTATATTATCTTTCAATCACATTCATGTCATCCTGAGCTAAGCGAAGGATCATAAGTACCCAATGGGGACAGTCCCCTTTGGGTACTTAGAACATCAAGATCATTTCATAAAACGCTTGCAATATATTAACGTTAGTGCTATATTATACATACAAAGAGGTGCCATCTGATAGATGGTTTGCCTTAGTTAATTTGCATCAAAATAGCAACCATTAACCTTGGCTTGGGTGGTTGCTATTTGTTTTTCTATCGTTAATGATGCCACGTATCAGGTCAATGATGCTTACTAAAGCACATATCACTGTAGCTATGACACCTATGATATCAAGCAAAAGCTATAACCCCTTTCAACGATTCTTCCTGCATATAATGACCTCCTTTCACAGGAGACCGTGCAAAAAAAGCACGTCAACAAGAGGCAAACCACCTACCATCATAGATAGCACCTTAATATTATTATACATACATATGTTTGGCGTGTCAACGAATTTTTGGCACATCAATTGAAATGATGGCGATAATAGTATGCGCTAACTGATTAATAGGGACAGGCCCCACTGATCACTTAGGAGCTAAATGACCAGCAGTGACAGTCCCTAAAGATCAGTTAGCACTTCTTGTCATCCTCCACCCTATCTGTCGCCCTGAGCGAAGCGAAGGATCTTTGCCCTTCGAAGAAGGGCAATGTGACACTAAATATAGGAATTATAAAGGTGAAGTATCTATTATCCCTCACTACGCTCGGGATAAGGATTCTTCGCTTCGCTCAGAATGACATGGTTCCGTCTTGCGGCGGGTGTTGAAGGGCATAGGAAAAACCCGACCTCAACCAACCGGAGTTGATTGAGATCGGGTTAATTCATCCTTCTAACACACTTATGCTGTTTTACGTAGGTTATTTAATAACTCGGTCTCCATAATTGATAAATCTTCTGTTTTATGTGTAAATCTTCTCATAAATTCCAAACATGCCGATAATACTGTATTGCATTTTGTAATGTTATATTTATTGCCTCTTTCACCATTATAAATAATCCATCCCGCCTCGCTTGACTGTAAGCAAACGGCTGATTCCTGATATCCATTTAAACTATACATATCAGGTGAATATCTTTTGGATAATACATTTTCAAGAGCATCTATATATTCTTTTGTATCCATGTCAAATCCTCCTTTATGTATCCATCTTCACATTCTAACATTATTGATTGTCTGTGCTTGTATTGTACTGCTCCTCCATCACTTAAAATCTTAGGAGCCACAATTCCTTTGATGACATAACAATCCACCTTCAAATCGCAGTTAACAATATATTCGTGGTATTCAATTGACTCCTTCACATATGGTAATGCCAAATTATTATAATCACTGTTTTGAGGAGTTGTGAATAATCCAGCGTTATTACCATATCTACATATCCTTTCACCTTTTGGAATTATGTAATTGGTTATCACATATCCCTAAGTGAATAAGCTGTTATCTTTTAAAAATCCATCCGCATCGCATACTTCATCTTCATTTCCCCAATTAATAACCAATATCCCGTTATCATTTATATATCCAAATTCTGGAGATAATAATTGAGGCTGGTACTTTATAATGCTTTCACCCAAATAGTTATATACGTTAACTTTATCTTTCATTTATGAATCTCCCTCCGATATATGGATGGCGTATTCACCGCACCCAAATCTATTAATAACTATTAGTCTAATATATTATCTCACATGTAGTTATAGTGATAGATTTGTTTATGTTTATTTTATCAAAGTATTTATACTTTTTCAAGAATAACCGCTTTCATGGCGGCTAACCTATAGTCCTAAACTTCCCATTCTGTTACCCTGAACGAAGCGAAGGATCTTTGAGGTTCGGAGATGGGGAACATAGGCATAAGAAAAACCCGACCTCAACCAACCAGAGTTGATTGAGATCGGGTTACTTTTTAGGTTAAAGCTTGTATATATATCAAAATGTAATAACGCAATCTTGCTTAAACTTTGGAATCTTACTATCGTGAGTTATAAAGAACATATCCTCACACATTGCTTGAGCTAAAAGAACTCTATCAAAAGGATCTTTGTGCACATCCTCGTCACCCTCCCATATAAGCTGATTGGATTTCCTAATATAGTCCTCCTTAAGCGGTAAAGGAACATATCCTGCTTCATGGCAAAGGTCCATAAATACATCCACACTAAATGAGAGATTATTACTCTTACTTTTTGACTTCATATCAATTTCAGCAACCGAAACTGCGCTGTAATAAAGAGTGTTATCTGAAGAACATAAAATCTCTCTTGCTTTTTGCGTAAGTCTCTTATCATCAGTTAGTGCCCATACAATAACATGTGTATCCATTAAAAT
>JHXB01000029.1 GCA_000621905.1 Lachnospiraceae bacterium NC2004 | reverse complement strand
GGGAAGTATTTATATGTATTAAATCATGCTCAAGTTCAAAAAATATGTGCGAGATTTATAAAAAATGTTATTAGGAATGTAATTGGTCTAATATTCAAATATATGGTACCAGTCCGACCGGGACGTAAATTTGCCAGACACCTACGACGACAGTCGGCTGATACACTAACATACAGATAAATCAAGCAACTTAATAACACCTCTAAAGGCAGCCATAGTAGACTGTCTTTTGGTCGTGGAAAAAAACTATGGTAATAGGAATATTTTTTTCTTAGTCCTTGATTCATCCATCTGTTATTCTATCACATTTTCACACTTTTGACTATCTAAATGACATTGGGTCTGTCCCCATGGTTTATTATTAATACGCATTAAACGTAAAAAGACCCGCCAAAGCGAGTCTATAAATCAATCTATGCAATTATATAATAGCTTCACAATCTCAGATTTTTCATATCCTTTGCCGATAAAAACAACTTGATTACATCTGTCTCCATAAGTTTCATCCCAGTCATCCTTAATATCCGGTGATAACTACAATTGGTACTTCTCTGATAGACATATTATCCTCCTATATAACTAAATTGCAACTCGGTTGCATATTACAACACAAGCTGCAATTTGTCAATAAGATTTACGAAAATGTTGCAATTTTGTTTGTAGAACTACTAACTCCTCCATTGGATTTGGCTGCTCGAAAAAAGCAATCTAACCCCTATGTAGTGAACGGCTATTTTATCGATGTGAACGGTTAATTATCTTTAAGTATCTTATTTATTCTACGAAATCCGCTCTTACATACATGGTTTTTCTTCCTGCGCCAATACGGGTTAGCACCCCCTCATCAACAAGTTTTTTTAACGCAGATTCTACTGATGAACTCCCAATACTTGGACACCCTATCAAAACATCCTGCTTTGAAAACTTTCCTATTTTCTCTTCAATATATGCTTTCACTATGTCATAAGATGTACTTTTCGTACCAGATGCATATACAATTTTAACTCTATTCTCAAACTCTCTATAACATGCCAGTATTACTCCAAGCATATATTTAATAAAAGGTTTGGGATCATTTTTCTCATCACGCCATCCCTGATTCGATTTTTGAAGTGCATCATAATATGCTTCTTTTGTATCAGCAATCGCTTTTTCAATACTAATATATTGTCCAACAAGATAACCTGAACGATATAACAACAGTAATGTTAACAGTCTACTCATTCTACCATTGCCATCATTGAACGGATGAATACACAAAAAATCAAGTATAAAACAAGGAATAAGAATAAGTTCATCTACCACTTCCTTGTCAATTGCAGATTGATAGTTTTCACATATCATATTTATTGCATCCGGTGTTTCATACGGTTCAAGCGGCTTGAACAAAACAACTCTTTTTCCATTTTCAGAAATCATATCAATTTCATTAGGTGTAGTCTTAAACTGTCCTCCATATGAATAATTCGTATATTTCAGTAAATCCCTATGCATCTGAAGAATATAATTACTTCGTATCGGAAGCATATCATAGTTTTCATGAACTAGATTCAAAACATTTCGATAGCCAAGGATTTCTTCCTCATCTCTACTTTGGGGTGTCGTCTTATCAGCCACAAGCTGTTTTAATCGACTATTGGTAGTTACAATGCCCTCAATCCTGTTCGAAGCTTCCGTACTTTGAATTTTGGCAATCTCAATTAACCGCTTAAGTTCAACTGGTTTTTGGCGAAGAAATAGCTCTTGTTTACCTTTATATTCATGTATTTTGGAAATATACGATATAATCTCATTTTCCCATGTTCTATCTGCTAGACGAGAGTAATCGAATGATCTCATTTATCCCAACTCCTTCTCCCAAGTTTATTCTTTTCTCCCAATTTCACATTGTTTTGGGAGATTGTTTTCATTATACAATCAAAACATAACAAAATCAACATTTTTTCTCCCATTTTTCTCTGCTTTTGGGAGAAAAAGTTACTGTTGGGAAAAATAATAAGCCTGGCCCTAAAGGCCAGGTCAAAAAAAACACAGGGTCTGTCCCCATGGTTTTTAGTGGAATGGCTTTAAAAGTCCATTTTTTTGAGTCTTTTTCAATAATTTATGGACTTTTAATGTCTACTTTATTGTTTTGCCAAGTTTATCTAATATTATACATTTCCCTTACTATTCTCGTACTATTTTCGTACTCTCATTATATTCCACAAGTAAAAGATCACCCCCTATCCGGAGTGATCCTCATCGTCAACTTCTGTCATTGTAACTCTATCATATTTTTATGTGACCAGATATTCTAAAACATTACCGATATTGCAGTTCCCACCCCGGGTGCGCTATCTAATTCAATTTTTGCATCATGAATTTCAACAATATGTTTTACAATTGCTAGTCCCAACCCAGTTCCTCCGGTAGCCTTCGAACGACTCTTATCCACCCTATAAAACCGCTCAAATATTCTTTGTTGCTCTGATGCAGGTATTCCAATACCATTATCCTTTACCGTAAGAACACTTCGTCCGTCTCTTTTGGTAACAGAAACCCAAACCTTTCCACCTGCGTTATTATATCTGATTGCGTTCTGAGCAAGGTTTTCAACAAGTTCCTTCAGCATATCTTTACTTCCATGGACATTACACGATTCACCATCAAGTGATATGTTCACATTTCTTTGTTTCGCATTTACTGTCAACTCATCCATGCATTCTTTTACTACTTCATATAAATCTATCACACCAAAAGAAGGTTCATGCCCTTTTCGATCAAGGTCAGATAACCTTATGATATCATTGATAAGGGCGAGTAACCGGTCAGCATTCTTTCTTATTTCCTGGTAAAAATGTTTTTGTTGCTCTTCACCTACCATCCCACCGTCCAAAAGCTCAGCATAACCGGATATAGCCGTAAGTGGTGTCTTTAACTCGTGGGACACATTAGCTGTAAAATCCTGTCTGACTTTAGCTGCTGCCAAAATATCTGCGTGCTGACTACGAAGCATTTCCGCCAATGGATCCAGTTCTTTATATGGGGATTCATAATCTGAATCCTCAAGATTCTCAGCCATCATCTCAATCGGTAATAAAAGCTGCTTTGTAAGCATATGTGAGAGAAAAATACAAATAGCAATGATAAGCAGAATGATCAAAGCTATAATAGGTGCTGCAGACATAAATACCGACCATATACTCTGTGCATTTGTAGCCACTCGAAGAACAGTTCCATTATCAAGTAATACTGCATAATAGAATGTGTTCTTTTTCATTGTGTCTGACTTTCTTATAGCTTCACCACTACCTTTATCGAAAGCTTCCTGAATTTCCGGCCTGTCATTATGATTTGATAACAGTTCTGCTGAAGCGTCGTTATCATATAAAACCGTTCCATCTTCATCAATCCATGTAACACGAAGTTCACTCAAATCTGTTGACAGGTCTATCTCATCGATATCAATATTTACTGATTCGAAATAATGGGTATCTTTAAGAAGCTTAGCGCTGACAGACAGATCAGCTCTTACCTGTTTTTGAAACAGACTGTAATATATAATTGTTATTCCTATGACCGTTGCTATAACTGCAAGAATCGCAATACCAACAAGTCTTATGTTTATCTTACTTTTCATTCGATCACATAGCCTACATTTCTGATAGTCTTAATTCTTGTCCCATAATCTCCAAGTTTTTGACGAAGAGTTTTTACATGCATATCTATGGTTCTTGACTCTCCTTCATAATCTGTGCCCCATACCCGGTCCATAATAGTATCCCGATTAAGTACAATGCCCTTATTAAGAATAAATAATGATAAAAACTCATATTCTTTGTATGTAAGTTCAATCAGATTTCCATTAACAGAAACCTCATGTTTCTCATTATTGATGGTTAAGCCGTCAAGTTTTAATTCTTTCACTTCTTCGGTTAACGTTCTTCGAAGCAAGGCTTTTACTTTTGAAATAAGCTCCAATACAGAAAATGGCTTTTTGATATAGTCATCTGCCCCATCCTCAATTCCTTTTACCAGATCGAGCTCAGATGTTTTCGCTGTCACCATTATTACAGGTAACTTCGCTGTCTCTGTACTTTTTCTAAGTTTCCTTACAATCTCATTTCCATTTTCATCAGGAAGCATAATATCCACCAGACACAAATCCGGTACTACGTCTTCCAGCTTCTTATAAAAATCTTTTGCGCAGGTAAATCCTAATACCTTATGTCCTGCATTCATCAGAGCAAATTCTTCTATTTCTCTGATACTGTCATCATCTTCTATTATATAAATCAGTGCCATTTTATCACCTCTGTCTTTTTATTCTTTTATCATACCATTATGTTTGCCAATGGGATAGCTTTTTAATAATTCTTCATATTCTTCATTAAATGAGGCTCTTTCCTCCGATGAAAAATTCTTGAAATACTCATGAGTATTGTAGTCATTGTCATATATTGTGATCATTTCCACGGCTATATTAGAACAATGATCCGAAACACGCTCTAACCCTGTTAAAATATCTTCCAATATAAAGCCCATCTCAATTGTACATTTACCTTTTTGAAGTCTTTTGATGTGATTCCCTTTCACTTTCTTTGACAGAGTATCAATAACTTCTTCCAACGGTTCGACATGGATTGCGGAAGTATCATCATCTTTACAAAAACTCTCTACAGTAAGATTACATATATCATTAACCGCCCTGCAAAGAGTTGCAATTTCCCGTCTCGCATTTTTTGTAAATGATAATCCTTTTATATTTATTTCGTCCGCCGATTTTACAATGTCCATCGCATGATCTGAAATCCTTTCAAAATCACTTATGCTATGCAGAATAATCGACATACTCTGACTATCTGTAGTAGATAGATTTTTACTCGAAAGCTTTACTAGATATGAGCCAAGTACATCTTCATATTTATCAGCAACAGATTCCAGTCTTATTACTTCTTGCGCCTTTTCCTCATCATATTTAAGCAAGACTTCTAGTGCTAATTCCATTGATTTTCTTGTAAGCTCTGCCATCTCATGGACTTTGCCTCTGCAAAGTTCCATAGCAAAAGCAGGTCTTCCCAGAAATCTCTCATCAATCGATACAATTTCAACCTGAACATCCTCTTTATTCTTTCCACCTGGTATCGTAATTTCTGCAAGTCCGACAAGCATGTTGGAAAAAGGAAATAATACTATTGTTGCACCTATATTGAATAAACTGTGTATAACTGCTATCCCTGATGCATTTGCCGATTCTCCAAGAAAAGCAAAATCTATAAATGAATTAAGAGCGTAAAAGAATACCATAAAAAGAATGGTTCCAATAAGGTTGAAATACAAATGAACCATTGCTGCACGTCTTGCATTCTTACTTGCACCAATAGAAGAAATGATACCCGTCACGCAGGTTCCGATATTCTGACCCATAATGATAGGTAATGCAACGGAATAATGAACTGCGCCGGTTGCACAAAGTGCCTGAAGTATTCCCACAGATGCCGATGAACTCTGAATAATTGCTGTAAGAATAGCACCAACCACCATTCCAAGAATAGGATTGCTAAATGCCGTCATCATTTTTGTAAAAGATGGATTATCAGCAAGACCGGATACAGCGGCGCTCATTGTTTCCATTCCAAACATCAGAATTGCAAAACCAAGCAGAATACTTCCAATATCCTTTTTCTTTGATTCACCTTTACTCACCATAACAAGAACAATACCAACAGCTGCAAGTATCGGAGAAAATGAAGAGGGCTTCAGAAGATTTAGCCAGATTGTGCTGCCTTCAATACCCGTAAGTGAAAGCATCCATGAAGTGATGGTTGTACCAATGTTGGCACCCATAATGATTCCCACTGCCTGCGAGAGTTTCATGATTCCGGAGTTAACAAATCCAACTACCATAACAGTGGTTGCTGATGAAGACTGTATAACTGCAGTGACTCCGGCACCTAAAAGAACCGCAAAGATTCTTTTGGTTGTTAACTTTTCCAGGATAGTTTCTAACTTACCTCCTGCCATTTTGGACAGACCATTGCCCATAATATTCATTCCATATAGAAACAGCGACAAACCGCCTATCATATTAAGCAAATTAAAAATGTCCATACAGATTCCTTCCTTGTATTTCTGATATTCTTCCAGGTATCAGAATATAAAACGCAAGTAAAATGTATGAACATAGTTATGTAAAATCTGTGTAAATTTTCAAGATTGCACGCTATTACAACGCTTTATTTCCATTAACCATCAATCTGAATGTTACTCCCAATAGTTCTGATGCTTTTCTGCACATCATCATTCTACCTAGAAAAATATCAAAATATTCATACATAGTACAGATTCTCTCATCAATTTCGAGATTTAATGTAATTTGCTTCTTATCCTTATCAACAATAAGATCTGTTTTGGTAACAGCATAATTTACTCTATCATGAACATCAAAGCTGGCCTTTGGTTTCTGACGCACCCTGTTTCTTCTAACATCAGTTTTGTCCGCAATAATGAGTGCAGCTGATATAACATCTGTAGCTCCACCTGTTGACTCGTCATGATGAGCTATTGCCGAAACAACAGTAAGGCGATCCTGTATATCTATATTTTTTTGCTTCAAAAGATCATTTGCCAGGATTGCACCATACTCTGCATGTCTGCTTCGATTAATTGCATTTCCAATATCATGCATATATGCAGCCACTTTAACCAATTCAATCTGTTTCTTTTTATAACCTAAAGATTCAAGTATTTCTGCCGCGCGCTCTGCAACGAGTGAGGCATGCATCTCTGAATGATCTGTAAATCCAAGCACTCCAAGGTTTTCATTTCCCTTCGATATTAATGCCTGTACCTCTTCATTCTCTTTAATATCTTTATACTTCATCTTCATCCTCATTCTGCTTTAGTGAATAAATTACCCACTCTGCTATATTTGTTGCATGATCCCCTATTCGTTCAAAGTACTTTGCTATCATCAAAATATCCGTTGCCCCTTCCCCTTCACTTGGACTATTAAGGATTAGTTCTATAACATCCTTCTTAGCCTCAACAAATAAATCATCTACAATATCATCATGCTCTATAACTTCCTTTGCCTTAATTACATTCTTCTCAACATATGCTTCTATACTGTTGTTAAGCATAATCATTGTTTCTGTAGCCATTTGGGATATATGCTCAAACTTATCAATCTGACTATTCTGCCCCATTAGAATTGTCATTTCAGAAATATCCGCAGCATGATCTCCTATTCTTTCCATATCTGTTACCATTTTCATAGCAGCAGTCACTGTACGAAGGTCTCTGGCTACAGGTTGCTGCTGAATTAAAAGATTAAAGCAAATACCCTCTATCTTCTTTTGTAAATGGTCCACCACGGTATCATTTTCCATGATTGTCTTTGCTTTCTCCACATCTAGCTTTATCAGGGCTTCAATAGCTTCATTTATGGCTCGTATTATCTGATTTCCCATTTCTATCATTTCAGTATTAAGTTCTATAAGTTGTTCATCAAACCTGCTTCTCATGGCATTTTCCTTTCTTCATCAACCAAATCTTCCCGTAATATAATCCTCTGTCCGCTTATCCTTTGGATATGAAAATATCTGCTTTGTTTCACCATATTCCACCATATCTCCGACCAGAAAAAATGCTGTATAGTCAGAGACTCTGACAGCCTGCTGCATGTTATGCGTTACCACAATGACTGTATATTTCTTCTTTAATTCATCCATTAGGTCTTCAATTTTAGTTGTTGAGATCGGATCAAGTGCTGATGTAGGTTCATCCATAAGCAGAATCTCCGGTTCTACAGCAAGAGCTCTTGCTATACAGATTCTCTGCTGTTGTCCTCCGGATAAAGATAAGGCAGATTTTTTTAATCTATCCTTTACCTCTTCCCAAATAGCGGCACCTCTTAAACTATCCTCTACAATCTTATCCAGCTTCTTCTTATCCTTGATACCATGTACTCTTGGTCCATAAGCTATGTTGTCATATATGCTCATAGGAAATGGATTAGGCTGCTGAAAAACCATTCCGACCTTTTTTCTAAGAAGCGTAGTATCTATTTTCCCTCCATAAATATCTTCACCATCTATTTCTACAGTTCCGGTTATTTTCACACCGCCCACCATGTCATTCATTCTGTTTAGCGTCTTCAGGAAAGTAGATTTCCCACATCCTGATGGTCCAATGAAAGCCGTGATTGCTCTTTCTTTTATCTCCATACTTACATCTTTTAGCGCGTGATTTTCACCATAAAAAAGATTTAAGTTTTTTACTAATATCTTAGTATCTCCCATTTTTATTCCTTTCTTGTAACATCGAAATGCTTTGTAAGTGCCTTGGTTGTAAGGTTAATTCCAAGAACAATTATCAAAAGTACCACAGCTATTCCAAAAGCTGTTTCAAAATCACCCTCGCTTGTTGCAGACAGATACATTTGTATTGTGAGTGTTCCACCAGATTGAAAAGGCTTATCAAATAATCCATCTATTCCCTTTGGCAGCAGTTTTGCACTCCCTGCAGTAAATAAAAGCGCAGCCGATTCACCAACAATTCTTCCAATTGCAAGTATGGCTCCGGTAATAATACCGGGCATAGCACTCGGAATTAATATTGTACGAATCATATGCCACTTTCCACTTCCAAGACCTATTGCTCCATTACGATAAGTATCAGGTACAGTCTTTAATGCTTCCTGTGTATTTCTTGTTATGAGCGGCAGAACCATAATAATAAGCGTGAGCGAACCAGTCAGTAGTGAATACCCTAATCCTAACTTTTCACCAAAGAACATCATTCCAAATAAACCAAAGATAATTGATGGGATACCTGACAATGTTTCTGTAGCATATTCGATTAATGATACAACCTTTCCCGGCTTTGCATATTCGTTTAAGTAAATTGCACTTCCAACGCCTATAGGTGTTGCAATAACCATCGAAATAAAAATAATCAGGATTGTATTTACAATATTTCCGGCGATTCCAACAGTTCCTTTAAGCGCACTGGTCACAGATGTAAGAAACGACCAGTCCACTGCTGACAAGCCCTTCATCAGCACATATATAATGATTCCAATCACTAAGAATACTGAAAAAGCAGCGCATATATAGATCAGCATTCGAATACTGAAATCTTTGATTTTTCTTGTGTTAATCGCCATGTTCGAAGCCTCTCTTCCTTGTCTTCAGTAAAACACAATTAACAATCATTATGAATACATACAGAACCAATCCGACTGTAAAAAGGACCTGTCTGTGTGTTCCACTTGCATACCCCATTTCACTGACAATCTGAGTAGTAAGCGTTCTGACTGAATTAAACGGAAGTGGTATATTTACTGCACCACCCGCAACCATATTGATAGCCATTGCTTCACCAAGCGCTCGACCGATTCCAAGTACAACTCCCGTTAATATTCCGGATTTTGCTGCAGGAATTACAGTCCAAAATATTGTCTGTTCCTTAGTGGCACCAAGTGCTAATGATGCAGCTCGTAAGTTATCTGATACTGCCTTAAGAGAAGATGTACTGACACTGATTACTGTAGGTAAAATCATAATTGCAAGTACAATGATCGCGGAAAGCATATTTGCACCGCCTGTATACTGGTGTGCACTTTTCTCTGCAAACAGCATTCTTTCAATCTTAAACATAATAGGATTAAGCACCATCATTCCAATAAGGCCATAGATTACGGAAGGTATTGCAGCTAAAAGATCTACAGCACTACCTACAACAGTGCCTAACCTCTTACCAGCCATTTCTGACAAAAATACAGCTGTAAGTAATCCTATCGGCACACCGATCAGTATCGCAGCACCGGTTCCCACAATTGATGTTAATATAATGTAACCTATCCCAAAGGATGGGTTACTTGCAGTAGGCTTCCATATAGTTCCAAACAGTAAATCAGAAACCCCGACTTCTTTTAAAGCTGGGGTGCCTTTTATGAACATATATAGTGTAATCGCACATACTGCAAATAAAGCTACTACAGCACAGATCAGTAAAATGATATTTGCCGTTTTTTCTATAAATGCTTTTTTCTTCATGTGCTCCCCTTACTGTGGAATAATAAGTCCAACCTTCTTGATAACTTCCTTACCTGCATCTGAGTTAATATATGCAAACCAAGCCTGAACCAATTCATTTTGCTCACCGATCTCACCATTTGTTGCCATTACAAAAGGTCTCTGAAGGAGATATGAACCGGCAAGAATCTGCTCTTCTGTTGGTTCTACTCCATCAATCTTTAAGCCAATTACTGTACTATCAACTACATCAAGAGAAACATAACCAATTGCACCGGGAGTAGATGCTACCTTTGCGAGAACTGCTCCGGTCGAATCAAGCTCCTGCGCATATGCACAGGCATCCTTAACTTCAAGAAGCTCCTCGAACGCATCCCTTGTACCAGAACCCGCTTCTCTTCCAATCACTACGATAGGCTGATCTTCTCCACCAATTTCATTCCAATTTGTAATCTCACCGGTATAAATCTTTGCAAGATTTTCAGAAGATATATCTGTTACGCTATTGTTCTTATCTATAATTACCGCAATACCATCGATTGCAACTACGTTTTCTACGGATCCATTTGCTTTTTCTCCATCCTTTAATCCTCTTGAAGCATTTCCAATATCTACAGAACCGGCTGCAAGAGATTCAAGTCCAGCACCAGAACCTGTATATTCTACTGTAACTGTTACACCTGGATTTGCTTCCATAAAACTTTCAGACATTGCCTCACACAACTTTTCCATCGAGGTAGATCCTGCCAATGTTATATTTCCTTTTAAGTCCCCATTTTCTGTTCCTTCAGATCCACATCCCGTAAATGCGACTGCCAGTAAACATACAGCTGTTATTGCTGCAAATAATTTCTTTTTCATAATAAAAACCTCACCTTTCCATTGTTTATTTTCTTGTGGCACCTTGTTTGTTGCAACACATTTAGCATATCTATGCTTTGTAAAATTCACTATCATTCATAAGTAAAACTTCAGTAAAAATTATGCAAACTCATGATTGTATAAATAGAGTATCCCGCCAAAGAAACCTATAAAGATTGCCGGATATCCCATAAAACAAATAAGCCACTCTGTTCCCGGAAGAAATATCCTTCCTATCAAAAGCCATAATCCGGCGCCGATCAATATGTTTGCGACAGCCAATAACCAAAGGAATACTCTTGCTTTCGAATCTTTTCTAACATCAAGGCCGTTTACAACATTCCATAATTGCTTCATATGATTCACCTCCACGATACAAATGTTAAATGTGGCCAGTAAAATCAAACAACATGGTTCTGTAAAAAGAACGTAAAAAATGTGGGCATTGGAACTATAAGTCCAACACCCACTGTTTTAGTACTATCTGAAATAGGCTAAATATATATTATCTCATTACAAACCATTTCCTCGGCACTTGCTCGAATATTATTCATCATCCGCACCCACTTCATCTGATCCAATGCTTTCAGTTTTTCATCAAGCCCCTGTTCCCGCGACATCTGCTTTATGAGAACATCCATCCGCTCTTCTGCCTGTTGTTGCATAGTCAAACAGTGCTCCTTAAGCGTGCCCTCCAGCATCATTCCGGTGTATATACCTCTCCCAAACCATGGGGACAGACCCTGTGGTTTTCAAATTAAGATTTTATAATCTATTACATAATCATCCTACCACATTTTATTATAAAATCAATACATTTTGCACAAACGGTCGAAATTAATGCACAAAAGGCACTACCGATAAACGGTGTGCCTAAGCTTGGGGGGGCTTCTCCCCCCTTAATCGTTATAATCAAATTCTGTTTTCCCAAAGAAAAAACCGTCCTCATCACTACCATATTCCAAAATATAACGCCCATGTTGAAGTGTTCCATCAGAATTATCTAAAGGTAAGCTTACCACTTCATACGCGGATGGTTTTATAACTATATTTGATGTATTATCATTACTGGCTATCAGCCGTTTATTCTTATCATCCACCAAATACAAATTATATGATTTATCATACACAACCGACTTGTCGCTATAGTTGTAACAGACTAATGCCAAAGCATTTTCGGTAATACATCCAATCGGTACTTCCCCAAATACTTTTCCTTTTAAGCTTGGCTTTTCATCACTAAAAAATGCTCTAATAGTTGCATCATCATAGAGTAGTGAGAATATGTACCTTTCACTATTGCTTTTATCATCATCGTAAGGATAAACCATATAAGGCGCACTCATCTTGACAAGGCCTGACTTACTTTCAGAAAACAACACTTGGATACATGCATTCTGATAATCACTCACAGGTAGATGAAGAGCATAGCTAGTCTTACTATCAGTCTCATCCGTTATAACCATCTCAGATTCATATTCAATGAAATCATCAACTCTGATGTCACTCTCTTTACCTCGAATTCTTTTGGCTTCAGCCAGGTC
>JHXB01000028.1 GCA_000621905.1 Lachnospiraceae bacterium NC2004 | reverse complement strand
CATTCATGTCTTTGATGTCTTCATAATTAATGTTCTTTTCCTTGGCAATGTTCACTACAGAACTAATAGAACTGCGTGACATATGCCGTGATCTGGCAATCTCATTCTGGGACATACCGCCAGATTTTAGCTCGAGTATGAGCTTTACATTGATTCTATTGGCCATATCTTTGGCCTCCTTTCGTAGAATTAGGCTTATAAGCCTTAAACAATTCTACAATAGAATCAGTATCATTGTATGGATTAGTTGCATTATCGCGTGAATTGCAACATCAAAAACAAGGAGGTACGCTGTCGCGGACTAGCGGTACGCGATTGCGGATTGGTGGTACGTCCAGCGCGGAATATTCAATTTTACATTCCCATTCCAGCCTGTGGCGTAGATTTCTTATTCTTTGTCGCGTTTTTCTTGGCAACCTTCCTAGCCTCAGCGTTAGCTTTAAGCTTATCATTTCCGGATTTAATAAAATTCTTCTTTAATCCCTCGATAGATTTAGGATTGTTTACGATATCACCCGCATATACAATCTTGCCATCAGGTTTTCTATCGGTCAATCCCTTTACATATAAGGTGGACTGTTTCACCATATCAGCAACGGCATCAGCAGGCTTTATAGTGGTATCTGCTGCCATAGCCTCGGCGATAACCCTTCCTGACTTGCCGGCAATAAGGCGATTCGTCATAACATTGGCAGCTGCATACGCAGGAGAACTTTCATCTACATTATGTTCACCGATTCTTGCTGCCACATAGTCCTCATGATTCGCAAAGCGTCCGTCTTCCTTGGTTTCCAGCATATCATCAAGATTCTTTTTGCACATCTTCTGAATAGCATCTGCCTTCCTCTGAATAGTATCCCACTCTGAGAAGCATCTTCCTGGATATTCTTTAGCAAATGCTTTAAATACAGGATTAGCAGCGAGTTCTTTAATATCCTTCTCGTACTGACCTGACTTTAAGTTATTGTATATTTCTCTGACTTCAGAAACCTTAACGCCCTGCTTATACATCTTATCAAAGTACATTTTAGCTACGTAATTGGTTGCAAGTTCGTTAACACTCATCCCCTCTTTGATTGCGATATAATGATCGCTCAAAAGATTCACCTTATAATTCGTAGCTATGAACTCGTTTTTATTCCTCATAGCCGCCTTAATCTGCTTCTGAATCTTTGTAATTTCACGCAAGTTCTCATAGCCCTTGTCAGCGTCAATCTGTCTGTCCTTTTCAATCTGGTCCCTATGAACCTCCATGAAATGGTCAGCCGCATTACTGATATCCTCATACGGCTTGTCCATATATGAAATACCATTCTCATCCTTAACCGGTGCAAACTGCATTCTTAAATTGTCATATAAGGAAATGTAATTAGGCATCTCCTTCGATATATCCTCGGAAACATCGAGTCTCAAGCCACCTGCAGTGGTAATAGGGCCTATAATGGTTCCCTTGTGTGACTTCTGATACTGTCTCGCTTTCACTGTAAAGTCAATCATCAAACGCGACACTTCAGCAGGAGATGTCTTCTCGTTCTCAACTGCGTCGAGGCATGCCTGAAGCGACTGCGTCATTGCCTGATAAGACTTAGAACCTACCATTTCTTCAGTATTCTCGAAGTTCTTCTCCTTATCCTCAAGTCCCTGAGTATTAACAAGAATACTCTTCCATCCATAAAGAGCGTGTTTCAAATCTTCTCTACCGCGATACATAACCGCGTCAGCCTTGATAAATGCTCTCGCATTCTTATAAGACAACTCGTCATTGACAACGAATCTCTTGTCCTTTGCCTCAGCACGAACAAAATCCTGTCTGTCTATCTCTTTAAGTCTGTCAAGAACTGCCGATGCCATCTGAACACGATCAAGCTCGTAATCTGAACGCTTATGTGGCTTCTTTGGATTATTAAACTCAGCATTCTTGTACTTGATGTACTCAGCTGTGCTCTTTATGGCATTCTTCTTAAGAAGCTCGTACCTAGCAGGAGCCTCTTTTCTGTTAACATTTGCCAAAAGCTCAAGATCAGACTTCATCTTTTTGAATTGATCGGATGACATCTTGATTGATGAGTCGACACCTTTAATCGCTGTAAAGAGCTCTTTTCTTGTAGCTGACATCGCAATCTTCTCGGCCTTCGTAAGCTTGGCTGTCTTCCATGCTCCTATTGTACTGTTTAATCTTGCTATACCATCGGCCCTGTCAAACTGAGTATCTTTAAACTCACCCTTGCTTATATCATCGGCAAGCTCGCCTACGCACTTATGAATAGCTTCAATATTCTTAATTCGAGTCTGTTCGGTAACATGTCCGTTAACAGCCTCATCCCATATTGCCTTCATCTTGTCATATTGAGCGGCAACCTTAGGTGACTGCTTGTCAGGACCTTTAAGCGATTCTATACGCTTAGCCTCCTCCATAGTCACATAAAACTGCGCTAAGACATTGGCGTCATCTAAGGTATATCCCGATTTGAGAAGACTTACCTTAGCTTTGGCATCAAACATTGCATAGTGAGGAGTTCTTCCGCCTTCTACGAAATTATCGTAATTGTTCTGAAGGTGACCTCTCTTATGAATCTTTTCAAACTCTTCTTTGGACATGGTAACCATCTTCTCGGAAACTTCAGCATATTCAGAATAAGCCTTTATCATATCCTCTCTTGTAGCGTCACCCTTACCGTATGCCACAATCTTGTCCTGAAGCTCTTTACCCTTGAATATCGTATCCAAAATAGGAGTTTCATAAATGGTGCCTAACATTGTTCTCCAGTCAGCTTTAAAGTCATCTCCCTTTAATACGAACTCACCTGTATTAGGGTCAACACCTACCTCATGTGTCTCCATACGAAGCATTGCTCCGATAAGCGACTCATTAACCAGAAATGCCGGGTTCTTAGAAAGGGTATGGTTACGCCCAAGATCACTGTATGCAAACTCATCTATTATCTGAACGAAAGCCTCAACGAACTTAATCTCATAATCTGCAAGCGCCGCAGTCTTAAGATACTTCTTCAAATGCTGAGACACAAGTTTCATTCCTTCGATTGCTCCAACAACAGGCTCCTCAAAAATCTCGTTATAATACTGAGTGTTGTCATCATTCTTGTTGACATAGTAATTATCAGACTTGACCTCTCTCGGCTCGCTCAACTCTGTTAATACCATGTTACTCCTCATATAGTCGCCATCAGTTGCTTGGAATTTCTCCGCCAAGTTAGGATATAGGTTACTATATGCCGAATAGATGATGTCAGGATTGTTCAGAACAATGGATAAATCACTGATCTGACGAAGAAGATTCTTCTTCTGATCAGCAGTAAGACCACCATAATTTCGCAAAACATCATACAGAACCTCACTTGCGAAAGTAGGCATCTGCTTTAGCGTATTTTTGGAATATAAATCTACTTTCTTTCTCTTGCTTTTTGGCATACTAATGTCCTCCATTCTATTTTTTGGCTAAATGATAACACTTAATGTGTAACAAAGGCGCAACAAATATAATATACATAAATAATAGCACTTTTAAGGTGATCTAACAACTGATATTTAATAGCTAACTTACCAGTGGGGACAGGCCCCTCTGGTAAATTAACCGCTAACTATCCAATGGGGCCTGTCCCCATTGGATAGTTAGCAAAAAAAAGCCCTGCAAGATTATACTTGCAGGACTTGTAATCATATTGAAAATGTGACAATTAGTGCTTAACTGTCTTGATTGTTACATCGCTCTTACCCTTGTTATCGCTTGCGCCAACGAATTTCTCAGAAGAAGCAACTGTATAAACATTGAGCTTACTCTTCTTACCCTTAGTCTTGCCTTTCTCGACAAATGTAGCCTTGAAGGTCTTAGCGGTCTTAACATATGTAGGTGCTGAATTATCTCCAAGATTATCAATAACAATCTTATAAACATTCTTAGGAACACTTGATAATGTAACCTTTACTGTATAAGATGTTCTCCACTCCTTATGGGTAGCAATCCACTTATGATTTACAAACTGTCCAGGAATAGTTACCTTATACTGTTTAACCTTAACCTTCTTAATAGACTTAACTTTAGGTGCAGTACCTGCTGTATTAACAGAGTTAACTGAACTGAAACCTGTATCCAATGTATACTCACCTGAACTGTTAGTTCCCTTAACATAATCCTTGGTCTTGTACTCATACTTGGTATTAGGAGTAAGACCTGTTATATTAAGACTCTGACCTGAGGTAAATGTAGCCTCTTTCCACTCTCCACCTGCTGGTCTATATGCAACAACAGTACCTGCCTCAGTAACATCAGCGCTATCTGATGAAAATGCTTTACCAAGAATAAGGCTGGTCTTATAAATGTAGAAATCATAATCTGACACTTTATGCTCTGAAGTCTTACCTGAAATGATTACATCCATTACAGTTTTATCTATTGTGGCACTTGTACCACCAGCGCCATCTTTAAATGTTATCTCAGGCGAGAAGATAAAACCATTAGCACCAACGTTCATCTCCTTCTTACTGATTGTTGCTGTTGATTTTATAATAGAATATCTTTCAGATTGCTCTTCGTCAGCAACTACATGATTACTACCACCGTTAAAATTCACATATCCTGCATAACCACTGCACCATGCATCGTCGTAACCAAGTGCCTTACAAGCATCCACCTTAACAGTAAAAATATATTCCACGCTGATATCACTAGAAGTCACTTTAGTTATCTTACCCTCAAGTGTGTAAAGCTGGTGATCCCATTTAACTGTTCGTCCTTCAACAAGTCCGTCACATGTCTCTCCGGTCGTAGATACCGGATTAGTATCAGAAACAAGAGTCGCAGGTTTTTTAGTTAGTTCTCTAGTAGATGCATTTACAGCATCACTAACCCACGCTTTAGCATTGTTTACAGGCGCATATGCCAATACAAGCGCAAGCACCAAAACAAGCGATAATAATTTCTTTAACTTCATAGTAATTATTCCTCCTAACTATACTAATATGCAGTTTAAAGATATCTATTTAGGGCAATTGTTAATCAACCCTAAATCTGTTCATAATTCTACCATATAACGCTCGCTAATTCAAGGGAAAGCTAAGTGATGTCAATCTTCGTAAATTCATAGTCTCCCTCCTACAACTTCTCCCATAACAACCGGGATTTCAATGTTTTGGTTTAGTGTATCATATAGATCCTCTCTTAATTCCACTCTGTCCTTAGGCAGAAGAAGAATTATTGTAGAACCTCCATATTCAAAATGTCCCTTTTCAGTTCCTCTCATAACTCTACGAGCTTCAGGACTGTCGTTAACGATTCTTCCGACTAGCATAGCGCCCACTTCCATCTGCACTGTGCGCCCGAAGCTCTCGCTGTCTATAACTGAATACTCTCTTGCATTTTCAATAAATACCGGGTCGCTCTCTAAAGCAACCGGTCTGACCGTATGATAGACTCCTTTAATCTTTCTGTCTTTATATTTCTTGCCGGAGTCGAAATAGACATATCTGTGATAGTGATTAACGCACAACCTGAAAACTAAGGCATATCCTCCGTCAAATGAGGACGCTAATCTCTTGTCCCTAAGCAATCTGCTGATGGAGTACTCACTCTGCTTTACACTCAAAACCAAATCGTCTGTTATTCTGTAAGTACTTAAATAACCATCACATGGAGCTATCAAGTTGCTAGCATCTTCATTGATAGGCCTGAGCCCACTCTTAATTCTTCTGCAAAAGAAATCGTTGAAATTGTTGATATTATCAAGCTGATAATCGTCAAGCTTAATATCATTCTTATTGACAAAAGGTGTAATTAAAAATTTAGATGCTCGAGAGTCGAGCATCTTTCCGGATAATTCTGACACCGGCTTACTGATAAGCGGTCGTAACAGTATTCTTCCGGCTTTATTGTTATATAAGAAATTCAAAAATGACATATGAAATCACCTATACAGTATACATTGTGAACGCAATAATACTTGCAATAAATTCTGCTAATCCGATTATAATAAGGATTGCAAGCCCGACTTTGCCCGGCTTTCTGACCTTAATATTAGTGACAAATGCAATCGCAACAATCAACATCATCAGAAAATAGAAATATGTCAGATCCCATTTGCTAAAGAAATGAATAACCATAACAAGTGGGAAAACAAGTGCTGCAGATGTAACCGGAAGACCCGCATAATAAGCAACTCCGGTCTCCTTAGCCTGAGCCTCGCGAATCTCACATGTAGCGTTAAAATATGCCAGCCTTATAAGCGCGGCGAGGACATAAAATATAGCTATAACAAGAAGAATGATAAGGATTGGAAATGAACCGTCGTAGTCTCTCTTCTTAACAATCTCAGTAAAAATTCCTCTGATTCTAAGTAACGATAATCCTATTGTTACAGGGAGAACTCCGAAGCAGATAAGATCTGTAAGCGAATCAATCTGGACACCAAACTCCTTCTCTATGTCAGAGCGATTCTTCTTGCTTCTTGCCACTCTTCCGTCAAATCCGTCAAGCAAGCCTGATACCATTAAAAAGAACACACCTAATTCCGGATGACCGACGCCGGTAACCGACACGATGATACCTAGTATTCCAGAAACAAGAGATGTATAAGTCAGAATAACTGTATAGTCATAAACTCCTATCATTTTGGTCCCTCCCAATCATATATCCTATCAAAGTAATTATACCACTTATAGTTACGCAAATGTAAAACGTCACGCCTCTGCTGATAAGCTCTACATTATATGCCATGGATTCACTCATTGTTTTGAGGAAACCGTCTATCATGAGGTAATCCGATATACCCATTCCGCCAGGAATAGGTATAAAATTGTAACCTATGGTTATGAGACATTGCTTTGAAAACACCATAAGCATCTTCGCTTTACTTCCGCCAAGTGATGCATATATCAACATCGGCACCATAATCTGCGATGCTCTCTGAATAAAATTCCAGATAAAAGAACTGATTAACACTCTCTTTCGTCCGGATATCAAAGTCGAACATCTTCTGTAGTCTCTTCTTGTCTTGTCAAGCTTAGTCAGCTTCTTGTCTTTGTCTTTAATCATCTTCTTGCTATATAGAAATGTTATTAATCTCTCTAACGGATTAAATATCATTTTATCATTTCTTAACAGTACATAGAAAAATATAGCAAGTATCGACAACATAGCGAATCCAAGGCAAATCAGGGCTTTGGAAATTCCGCTGAATCCCAAAAATGCGCCGGGATTAATCACAATGGAAATAATTCCCAAAACTAATATCGATATCGTATACATCATAAGATTCAAAATAAGCGTCGCGGTTGCAATCCCCGCCGGAATGCCATCTCGTATCATAAAAAAAGCGCTGGCAGGCTGTCCTCCGGTAGCCGAAGGGGTTATTGCAGAGAAATAAATATCTGATGTACTGTAAATCAACCCTTTCGCTTTGCTTTTACGATATCTTGTAGATTTAAGAATGGAACAAATAGCAACTCCCTCAAACCACACGTACATTGCAGATGCTACAACGCCAAGTATAAAATATAATTTATCCGACGAACTGATTATCTCTATCAATTCACCAAAAGACGTATTATTGCCATTCTTAAGTACCAGTCGGATAGTTAAATATGCAAGAGCCAAAGATATTATTGTCCATATGAAGTTTTTATGTATCGTCTTTTTGTTCTGCATCTTTCCCCGCTCCCATAATGCGGCGTGCCACCGTCTATGCCTGCTTGCTCAATCTTTTCTTTGTACTGTATCGGCACACTATTTCTTATTATAGCATAAAACGGAGCAGTTGGGGATAAAAAATGAAAGAGGTGGCGACAGATTATCGTTTCAAATAATCAAGGTTGTTCAATATTAATTAGGTCCCATCAAATTTTTTGACTGATTCTGCTCCACCTCTTTATTATTCTGATTTGCAGGCTGTTTAGCATTGTATTGCTTTTTAGATATTTTAGCGATATTCTTCATAACCTCAGGATCCTTGACCATTTCTGCAACCTTCTTCGGATCCCTGGTCTTCTTTGGATCATTAGGGTTCATACACATTGGACCTGTCCCCATGGTTCACCAGACTAAAACTCTAAACTATCCGCATTGAGCAGAAAATATTTCATACCCATGATCACAAATCCTTCTTCATTTCTCCACGGTTTTTTCGTTCCATTTACAATAACAATCTTCTTAAATGAATCCGGAATATTTCGTAGTGAATTAAGTTCCTGTGTCTGCTTTTCCTCAGAAGCCATGTCATAAGCTACCTGAATGTAATATCTCTGACTGCCCCGGTTCACTACAAAATCAACCTCTAACTGCTTATGAACCCTCTTTCCTTCACTGTTCTTTGCAAATACATCCACAATACCCACATCCACATTGTAACCACGCACAAGCAGCTCATTATAAACAATGTTCTCCATAATATGAGTCGGCTCCTGCTGCCTGAAGTTAAGTCTGGCATTTCTAAGTCCTATATCCGAAAAATAGTATTTCAGGTTTGCTCCCACATACTTTCTACCTTTAATATCATATCTGTCCGCTTTGGAAATCAAAAACGCCTCAGTCAGGTAATTAATATGGTTGGATATGGTTTTATTGCTGTAATTGATACCTCTCTCACTTTTAAAAGTATTTGATATTTTTGTCGGATTAGTAGGAGCTCCTATGGCAGAAGCAAGAATATCCACCAAAGTTCCGATTTCATCAACATTATAAATCCTGTTTCGTTCTACAACATCTTTGATATAAACATTGGAAAAAATATTTTTAAGATACTCAGCCTTCTGGCTTTCCACTGAGAACTGCACCACTTGTGGCAAACCACCGTATGTCATATATTCCTCCCAAGCATCATCATAATCTCCATCATAAGTTGCATAGAACTCTGCGAAGGATAGCGGATAAATTCTGATTTCATCACCTCTGCCCCTAAATTCAGTTACAATGTCGCTAGATAAAAATTTAGAATTACTGCCGGTTACATACACATCAATGTTGCTGATACGAAGCAAACTATTAAGCACTTCTTCAAATCGTGGCATAAACTGTACTTCATCCAAAAGAAGATAATACCTCCTGTCATCTTTCATTACATCTTTAATATGCTGATAACACTTCTTTGGATCTCTCAGCTCCTCATTTTCAATGCCATCTAAAGCAATCTCAATGATGTGTTCATTATCTACACCACTTTCCAATAAATATTTCTTAAACAACACAAATAACAGGAATGATTTGCCGCATCTCCTGATTCCTGTGATAACCTTAATCATCCCGTTATCTTTTCTTGTCTTTAACTGTTCAAGGTATAAATCTCTCTTAATTTCCACAGTACCACTCCTTATTTATGTGCATTGCACGAATTTTAGTAATATAATTTTATCACTAAGTTGTTTTTACTTCAATAACAATTACTATATTTTATGCATTTCAAAAAAGCCAATGGAAATTTATCTCCATTGGCTTTTTATAAAACGTTATGTAATTGTAAGCACCACTAAACCTGTCCCCGTGGTTCGCCCTGAGGATAAAATATTACTAATATGTTCACTTAATGTGGCTTGCTTAACGCCAAACAGCTCACCCATCTGTTTTTGTGTCAACCAAACAGTCTCCAACTCCGGGCTCAATTCAACTTCAATATTAATATCTCCGTCCGTAAATAGAATTATTTCATTCTTCATTAGCATTTCCTTCCTTATCCCCACACTTTTCTTCTAAAAGGTCTTTTTTAACCTTATACTCAATCAGCTCATACACATATTCCGGCATCTTTCGTTTACCCTGTTCCCAATCACGAACCGTTCCAAGTGGAATATGAAGATAATTAGCAAAATCTTCTCGTTTCATACCAGTTAACAAGCACAAATATTTAACCATTCTTCCTAGACGTTGTGCCTCAGTTTCCCCTTCGTTTATTTCAATAATAAACTGACTCATTAATCTGACCTCCTACAGCATTGCTTCACTTCATTACAGTACAGCTCTGCTGTAATTGCAATAAAAAAATTACTCAGATACTCTTTTTAAGAGATTCTGAGTAATTTAGTTTTTAATACTTTATTCAAGCACTAGCCTGATACAAACCCAAGCTCGGTATATACCATTCCGGATTTACCGCGTTCCGACTTCATCAAAGATATTCCTGTAACTTTCATATATCCATTTGGCGCATTTCTTACAGGAATTGCCTGCCCATCTTTATAAGTAAATCTTCTAATCAACGTGATATGTGGAACAAACTTCTTCTTATCGTAAGGAATGCCATGATCTGTCAAACTTTTTCTTAGCGCTTTAACTAACTGGTTTAATTCATCATTTTTCTTTATACCTACCCAGAACAGATCTCTAAAGCACCCCACTCCTTCGAGTTCTAAATTAAACGAGTCAAATGCAATCTCTTCCATCGCATCTAGTACTTCATCAGCATCATTATATTCACCGATAAATGCCAGCGTCAAATGCAGATTCTCATAAGAGGTGTAATTGCCTTTAACTCCCATAGACTTCATATTTTTCTGCATATCAAGTAATTCGTCTTTTATCTTTTCACTAAATTGTATCGCAATAAATAATCTCATAATATCACCATAAGTTTCACATAAACAAGCTTGAATCCCAAAACAATAACGAAAAAACACGGAACAGACCCTATAGAAATCCGTTATTTTTAACTCACTTCAAAAATTTTTTTATCTCCTTCTCATTCTGCTTTGTAAAATCAGAAAGTTCATAGGAACGTATGCGTTCCTTAACCAAATTTGGAACGACAAAGCCGTTTTTCACAAGTGTTGCAAGTCGATTGATTACAGTCTTATTTGTGACCTTAAGTTCTCGGCTAACTTCGATAGGCGTGAATTCTCTTTTGTAGTTCTTTATAAGAAATAAAAGTAATTCTTTCTCCTTACCTTTTAGATACGAAAGACTTCCTTCCAATTCTTCTCCATTTGAACTCTTCGACAATTCGCAAACCTTATTTGAATACAACAGAACCATGCGAAGAAAATAATTGATCCAAATCTCCGGATGAGGTGGATTATCCCGCCCCGAATAATACAGTGCAGGTAGTCCCATCTGAATTGATTCATAATATTCATCAATATCATATGCGAAATACTCTTCTAATGAACCAATTCCGTTAAAACCATATCCATTGATATCTAATATATATCCCGAGAGTAACCTTGCTGTTCGACCATTTCCATCTTCAAACGGATGAATGGTTACAAGTTGATAATGAACTACAGCTGCAACTATGAGTGGATGGTCATCTGTCGTATTTACGTATTCTACCAATTCATCCAATAGATCCGGTATATCAATATATTCTGGCGGAATATAATCAGGATTACCTGTCTGAGAATCATATACAGCAAATAATACTCCAGGTGGCATTGGTCCTCGAAGTCCTATTTTTTCTTTTGATGCTCCCTTTTCAACATACTTCTGTACATCCAATATCAATTTCTTAGAAAACAGCTCTTTCTTCGCTGCCTTCTCTTCCAAATAATTCAATGCCAGAAAATAATTACGTACCTCCTGCTCCGGTTTGAGAAAATGCTTTCGCTCATCACTATCTATAACCTCATCCACTTGCTTCTCTGATAACGGATTCCCCTCAATTTTATTAGATGCATAAGAACTTTTCTTCTTCGAATTCTTACGCAATTTACTTGCTACAGCAACAGGCAACGAAACCTCTGATACTTTATACCTGTTTTTATCAATCTCAATAATATACTTTAATATCTCATTTGACAAAGTAGCTTTAATCATAAAAAGACGCCCTCCTGACACATATATTATATCACGAGAACGCCAATTATTCCATTAAAATTACACTATTTTTTCACTATTTTACATTATCGAACCATAGAGGCAGACCCTAGAAAACGAAAACAGGAAGCCCCTATTTTCAAGGCTTCCCGTTGATTATTTACTACTCCATCTCATTTACTCGGGAAATTCAAACCGTTTTTTCCTATTCTTTTCGTACTTCTTGTGCGTATCATTTGATACGCTTTTCGATATATTCATACCGTTCAAATGCTACTGTACCCAAAGTGTACCCAAAACGGTTTTTTATACCTGTAATAATCTGTATGGATTTCCGGCCAGTTCCTCCTTTAGTATATCTAATACGGCTTCTCGTGATTCCAGATAAAGATCCGTATCCTCATCCATCAAAGCCGCATATACTGTTGTCTTGATCAAAAACTCGACAGCTTCATCTCTGGAACACTCTTTATCGTTCATAATGTATTCAACAAGAAATGCCGCTATATTTCGCATAGCCTTTTTCTGATCAGCACCTGTAATCATTATCCAATCACCTGCCTTTTCTTCGCTGAACAGTAGATTATATCTATAGGCCACTATCGGCTGTATCTTTATTCCCTTTTTGTTTTTGAGAAAGCTTTGACGTTTCTCTGCGATGCTCTTGTTTCTGATTGCAAGCCTCTCCGCATGTGAAGGAACTGCGGTAGCATAGAATCCTTTACCGAAATCCTTATAACCTTTTCCGGCTGATACATCTATCTCATCAAAATCATATATCGTTCCATGATACAATGGCTTCAACTAACTCTACCTCCCTGCATTTCTATATAGTCCTGTAAATCATCGATAATGCCCTGATTTCCGGTAGAATTATAGTTTTCATAGCAAAGATCAATATAACTCAACACATCATATTTCTTAAACATATCTGATAGCTCGGAATATGTTTTCTTCCAAGCCTCTGCCAAAACCGGTATTAAAACCAGCTGCATATTAAGCACTTCTTTATCTCTCACACTCATAGCAGAAGACCTCCTTAACCATCTTTATCAAACGCTTGCAGTCCTTACCTGCTCAACATCCGCCTTAAATTCCATAAGTTCTAAGACGTACTCCGGCATTTTACGTTTTCCTGCTTCCCAGTCAGTAACAGTCCTGTACGGTATATTATAATAATCGCAAAATTCTTTGCGATTCATTCCCATATCTGTTCGTAATTTTTTTATCTCATTCGCTGTATCCATACCATATCACCCATTCTTTATAATATTATAATAACACTTTTAACGCATTGCATCAATAGAAATCCCAAAAAATCCCCTCTTGAATCCGATCGAATTTCGTTTTTATACCGTATAAAATCTTTGGATTATTCTTCCGAAATGACCTTTTTTAATATGCTAAGAACACTTCAGATCTTACTCTCTTACTTAGAAAGATGATTGAAGATGATTTAGAAACGTATAACAACGGTATTGAAGAAGAGATATAACTTCACTTAAAAAAGTAAACCTCGGAAAAATGTAGACGAAAAGTAGGTGAAGAAAACGGAAAGTCCCTATTTTCAAGGCTTCCCGCTGTTTTTTTTATTATTCCATCTCGATGGTTTCAAGCATATATTGTGTCTTATAGCTTTTTCACATGGAATATATGGCATGTTTTTCCATTAATTCCATATGGTTTTAACTTTTTTCGAAGTCTTTGTAGACATTTTGTAGACGTGACAATACCATGTTTGTCTTCCTAATCCTCAGCTTCACGAATTACTTTTAACCTCCGTTCTAATACCAATCATCGTCTTCTTCATCGCCAGGGAAAAGGGGTTCATCCTCTGAATCGTACCACCAATAGAGTTCACCAAAATAGCAACGGGATATTTTTTTGGCAAATTCTTCCGATGTGTAGTCTTCTCCCATATATTCAAATACGATATTGGTATCACACGACAATGTATATGAAAGA
>JHXB01000027.1 GCA_000621905.1 Lachnospiraceae bacterium NC2004 | reverse complement strand
TTGCATGTGTTAAGCACGCCGCCAGCGTTCATCCTGAGCCAGGATCGAACTCTCATGTTCTGATTTTTCTTGTTTTTCATCGAAGATGAAAAACTTTAGAAAAATCGACTCCTCATTTCTTAATGAAAGTATCATCGAAGATGTTACTTGAATTTAGAAATGATTGGAGTTTCATTCTCCTTTTTGGTTCAAGATAACACTAAGCTATCTCTTTACCTGTTTACTGTTTATAGGTTGTATTATACAACTTCGCAATCTTTAGACCAGTATAATCTAAAGTTACTCTTAGTCATATTCAGGTTTGTCTCATTATTCAATTATCAAGGTATATAGCCCTTAAATTAGGGCGTAAAAAAATCACTGTTTATCAGCGACTAGATGATAATAACATTATGGTGAATGTTTGTCAACAGATTTTTTATCCTTTTTTTCAACATTTTTTTAACACGTTATCAACCGGCACGCGTCCCTATACTATACACATTTGCGGGTGTTATCCACATTTTTATCCACACTTAATCGTACATCTTACAGGAAAAAAGATTCTTCTCTTCGCTCAGAACGTCAGAATGACAGTAATATTGGAATGATTGCTTTACACGATTCATGATGTTATAATTATTTTATTAAGAAACTACTTAATATGAAGGGAGATTTATATGTACGAATCATACAATCCATTTATGCAAATAATTAAATCATTTGAGGGGTTATTTGTACACAAAACCAATTACAAATTAAGAAAACAAACAACTGCAAGCAAGTTTATATGTGCACTTCTGGTTGCAATCTTATTGTCACTTCTCACCTTTGGAATAGGCGCTGCCAAATTATGCAACAGTAAAGTTCTTGCTTCGGTTATGAACGACATTCCGGATTTCACATTTGACAACGGGGCACTCACCTTAGCTGACAAATACGAGTCAACCACAACAGATACCTATGTTTTGATTGATACAACCGTACCTTATTATTATACCGCAGGAGATGACAGCAATACCGTGCCCGGCTCCGTTAGCGTTTCCGACAGCATCAAACAGATTGCAACCAACAATAACTTTACCCAGGTGATGTTTATCAGCTCATCCAATATAGTTTTAGTTAAGCTCATTACCGGTCAGGTGCAAAACGTTAAATTCTCGGATATGTCATCGATGCTACATATTAGTTCATTTTCCAAAAATACAATCGTATACGGCTACAAGGGTTTTATCACCAAATGGGCCGTTATTATAGGATTATTGGCTATACCTTTCCAGCTTGGATTTATCTTCTTAAAGGCACTCATTTATTGCCTTATAGGACTTATAGTTAATGCAATTTTAAAGACAAATGATGACTTCAACACAATCTTCTGGCTTACTTTTTACATCCTTATACCTCTTACAGTGTTCAAAACTATTGTAAGTGGTTTATTGACAATCGGCGGAACGCTTATAGGATTCATTTTCTTTATATTGTATATTGTGATACTCGCATTTACTTTGAAGAATGGCGACGACGATACGGGCACGCCGCAGGTAGGCTATGTTGTAACAGATACGTTTGATACATTTGGAGATATGTAATAATCAAGCTCTGATATTTTCTTTTCGCAAGAAAATATCGGGGCTTGTTGCACATTTGTTGCTCGCCGTAGTGTAATATGTACGAAAAACTATCTATAAATATAAGGGAGGAACCAGTTATGGCAGATTTTTTTGATACAATTAAACTTGACGATTTTTTCGATTTTAAAGATAAGGAAGTTTCTGAGGCTTTAAAGAATGGCGGATTTACCAACTATTTCAGAGAGGACTCGGTTAAGAGCATATTCGCTATTTATCTTATGGGTAAGAAGGATATGAATCTCTTCGAAATCATTGAGCCGGGTCAGGCTGAGACCAAGGTTAAGAGTTATCAAGTCAGAGGGGCAGTAGATAATGAAGTATTCTTAAACAGCGGGATGCATACTGAGCAGAGCGGATTGGATCAGTTAACAGCAGATCAGAAGAAGGAATTAGGAAAAGCATTTATTAATGATATAAAGCGCCACCGCATATACGGAGAAGTAATAGGCGGTAAGGAGCAAGTAGAGGCAAATGTCAAATGGTACGGCGAGATGTTCTCAAAAGCTGTAGGCGCAATCGAGGCCGAATCTGAAACATTTCCGACTTTAGATGATTTCACAACAGCCGACGAGGTAGCTAAACTCGCAGATTCAACATTTACGGCAACAGGAGAAATTGCCGAGCATTTCCTTCTTGAAACAGGAGTCAATTTCTCAAGAAGCAGCAATAGATCTACAAAACAGAACAATTACGGTGTAGATATCAACAAGGTATTTATTGAAGGATACGGCGGTGCGGATAAATTAAACAAAGACACCAACCGCATGAAGAGTATAGCTGTTGTAAGCACTTACACCAAGCGTGTTGCAAACGCTGTTAAGAGCGGTGATACCAAGGAAGCTGTTGCATCTCTCGCTGCAGGCCAGATGGCTTGTAAGTACCGAGATGACATAGCAACCCCAGCAAACGCTGACGAGATGACCGAGGATCAAATCAAAGACGAAACCAAATTCCTTAAAGCAATTGACAAAGATCCATTGGGCGCTGACAAAATGGAGGTTGCCGCTCAGGTAACATATGTTAATTACAAGATCTTACTTAATAAAGAGAATTATAGTGGTAATAATATTGATAAATTTAAACCTTTCCTCACCGGAGATAAGCTAGATGAAACGGAAGATGATCTTACTGATAATATTACAGGACTAACTATCAACACCACTATGAATGAGATCACCAACAAGAACGTAGGCGTTGTTAATAGTATCATCGGAACTATAAATATGAATAACAATTCCGATATTTACAACTTCCACGACTACGAGGGTCCTGTTGAAGCAAATGAAGGTAACAGCCTTTTTAAGCCTAGCATCAGTCTTAAAGGTCTTGACGAAGAAACTCTTAAAGAGGAAGAAAAAGTATTTGATGCTACATTTTCTTCTCTTATTAATTCTGAAAAGATTTATATGGATAAAGCAGGTCACAAGAATCTGTTTAACAATTTTAAGATTGAGGGCAAGCCGATAAGCGAATACACCAAGAAGCTCAACAATGTATCGGAAGAGATGCGAGTTCTTTATGGCAAGCACGTGATTTTGGCGGCGATGGCTTCCAAGGAACTTAAGCTTACATATTCACCTTATAAGCTTTCTGACGATAATTGGAAGAATGTAGAAATATCCAATAAGAATATTGAAATTAAACGCCCTGCTAATATTGCCAAGGTTCCATATAATGAGTTAAACGCTTTCAGAACCAACATTTCCGGTGTTATCGAAAGCTATGAGGAGTTAAAGCGTATAAAGAGCATTTTCCATATTGACAGACAGCTCTATAAAAATGTTACCACCTCTCTTCAGACACTTAAGACAATGTGCGAGAACATTTACGAGAAGAATGCACTCGGAGAGACCGTTGTAGCTGAGAGCACCTGGAAGAATATAATCAAACAGTTTGATGAAATCTCCGGACATATGAACACTTATATAGAAGCAAGACGCGGAGCTAAGTCCGATCTCGGTAAGGCGAGGTTGAAGAAGATTACATCATTGTTCGGTAACATTAACGCAATCAAAGACAAGATGAACAACTTTGTTAAACAATCCAACAGAACTCAGGAATTCTTATACGGAGATAACAAGCCGGCAACAGATGAAATCATAAACTATGATTGGGACAGAATAGAGAGCCATAATGCTGACAAGGAGTATGTAACTAATTACGAAGAGGCCGGATATTACATATACGAAAGAACAGCATCAGAGAATAAGCTTCAAGACGAGGCGCAAGAAAAGGCTCTTAAGGAGAAGTTAAAACCTAAAAAGGTTGATAACAAGAAGAAAGCTAACGAAATCAAGGATCCCAAAAAGGATGTTAAGGCGCCTAAGAAAGCAGATAAAGAGCCTAATAAAGATGCCGACAAGCCTAAAGCAACCAACGCACAGGACACAAGGGCTAAAATGTTGGCTAAGCTTAAAAAAGGCAAGAAAAATAACATGATTAAAAAGTAACATTTGCATAAGGTAGGAGGATTACTTATGAAGGAAGTAGAAAACGTTCAAAACAATCTCGGGTGGCTTAAAGAGCACGCAAGCAGTACACTTTATATGGAGGATATAGAATTCTCAATCTCCAAGCTAAACAATATTCTTGATTTATATGACGCCCCTAAAAACATGCGTGACGGTATAAACGACCTGTCTTTTACCGTGGCACAAAAGCGAGTTACAGAATTCTATGAAGCGCTGACTAACCCTAAAATGCAGAACCATGTACCTACGGAGACAGCCAGCACAATTCATACCACCGTTCCGGACAACGGAAGGGATTATTACCTCGAGACCGCCGCTAAGGTGCTCGACTACATAGATGAACTTTCTATCGGACTTGAAAACAAGCCTTTCGACAGGCGTGTTCTTAACGTGATGAGAAAGCACATTAAGCTTGTAACCACCTGTCCTCATTATTTGGACGCAGTCAAGGTGAATCCTGCATACCTTCAGGTTATTGAATCTGTATTTGCAACGTTCCCGATTCCATTTTACGCAAGTGATAAATTCGAGAACGGGCAAATGTTATATATGCGTAACAATGAGCTGTATAATCAGCTTGTTAAGTCTATGAATCTTATCGAGATACTTGAAGACGAGCAGAATTTCTTCGAGAACTATACGGTTGATTATGTAGCATCAAGTAAAAACGGTACGCTCGATGAGAAGAAGACATCAGAATATTATGATGCCTACAAGCTTCATCAGTATACCCAATATAATCTGATGAAAGGTATTACCTCCAACATTAGCAAGAATGACAAAATGGTCAAGGACTGTAAAACATTCAGCACCGCAGACTATGACATTAATTTTAAAGACAGATTTGAAACCCTCTTCGAAGCCATGAGAGATGATTTCGAGATATTCCAGAAAAAGGGCTGGCCAATGGACGACTACGCTCTTTTATCGGATGTAAAAAGATGGTTTGATTATGTTAAAACGGTAGCTCATTCCAAACCGGGCGACAAGAAATATAATGCTGTCAATACTCCTAAATGCTTGAGTATTTATAATGATATGAAGCCTGTCTACGATAACCTCATCAATACTACGGTTACAGACAACAAAACCAGAAAGAAGCTTTTAACCGACTTTAACAAGAAGTTTGCTATCAATGTTAAAAAGCAGAATTCTGCCAACGGACTTACAGCCAAGACTATTGAAAATGCTATTGCGATTGACTATAAACCATTCCAATTCGTAAGTAACTTAGAGGCTAAATATAAGAAATCAGTTGATGAACTCGGTAATAAAGCACTTGCAGCATATAACTCTCAGAGTACCAATATTGATAAATTAAAGGTTATAATATCTTATACGGGATTAGCAGAGAAGGTTGCAAGTCTTTCATTACACACCGGAAGATATGACACTTTTAAGAAATCGCAAGATTATTTTAACAAATCGATTAAAGAACTCCAATCATCGGGAGACTCTTCCGTGGCCATGCACAACGATTTTTTTAATCTTTATCCTGCCAGTTATGAAGGCAGAAGACAATTGTTCCTTGATATTGGCAAGTTGTATGCAGAACTATATTTAGAGGTCGGCAAAGAACGCGAAGAGTATTACAAATATATTGACGAGAACGATCCACATAAGGAAGCCAAAATAAACTATATTGTTCAGAATGTTTGCTTATCATCAAGCAAAGAGAGGGCTTTCAAATCGTTGTTGGTAAACATTTATTATAATAAATACAGTATTGATTGTGTAGATCTTTTTAACGATTACTTAGCAAGCGAAGGCAAGAACCTTAATGATTTATCAATAAGAGAAGTAAACCGACTCTTAGGCTTTAACGAAGACTTTGCTGATAGACTTTATGGAGATATAGTAAACACCAAAGTTAAGCCAGAGCCCGACACAAACTTTGTTGAATGTGTAAAAGCAATTATAAGAAAGCAGTATCCTGACGCCAATGATGAGCAATTCGAAAAAGAAGTAAAAATAAAGATTCGCAGCCTTTTTAACAAACACTTCCCTCAAGGCATGATTGAGATTAGCAAGCGGGAATATATAAAGAACTTGAGTAACGAAGATCGTCTGTTATATGAGAAAGGTGCATATGCAATAAGCACGGATGGATTTAGCGAAACCAACAATCTTGAAGAGAAAAACGCTGAATTTAAAGCATGGAGCAGAGGAGACGGTACCAAAATAACATATGACATCATCGACAAAGCTCAATATAACAGCTTAAAGAAGGAGGTTGCTTTCTTTGAATCTGATAATTTTGAACTATATCAGACATTTAATATAAAGGACAATCTCGCCAGACTTAAGAGCTACCAAAAGACTCTTAATGACAACACTCATTGGTACAAAGGTGGTTCTTCAAGAAACTTTGATAAAATGATGACTGAGTTAAAGAGACTCATTACATTTACAGAGAAATTAGATAAAGACGGAAGTGTTCCGACCGAAGAGCAAAGCAAAGAGTACATTAAACTTGCTAACAGCGTACTTAAACTTGCCGATTATTACCTTGTAGCAAAGAGCGCAAGCACCTCCGCTTACGCAGCTACAAGAGTTGCTCTTGTAAGGCAGTTTAAAAACAATATTACTAATAACATCAAGTTATATAAGGGATACGCTGAGGCTAATCGAAAGAATGACTACTTTAAATTTAATGAGATAGCAGCCGAACGCAACAAGATATATACCGATATATCTAACCGTTATGAGAATGCCAAGAACTACAGCCCTGCGAATAAAGCTTTTAAAAAATCATTTATGGGCAATAAATATAACAGCAATGACTTGGGGACATTTAATGTAAGAAACTTTAGTGCGAGCAGAACCGCTGTTATTTCAATATCTGTGTTGGCTATGTTAAATGTGGTCGACGAAAACGGTAACAGAAAGTATTCATTTGACGACGTAATGAATCCTGATAAGCTCATCGAAGAGAAGCAAAGCATTTTTGAGTCAACACTTCAGTTGCTCATAAAAGCCGCATCTGAAGATCCAAATATCGCTAATACGGCCAAGAAAAAGCTAGCAGATATCATCTATCAGGGACAGAAGGCTTCCCATAAAGTTATGGATGAATTAATGGCTTCGTTTAATACATTTGATGATGATGTGCTTAATTCGGATATATTTGCGAAAATGCTTGGATTCTCCACTATGCAGAATGATGTATGGCAGGAAATGAAGCATGTAAAGGATGATATTCTCGAGCTTGCTAAGAAGGATCACCCTGACATCGAAACCTATCAGGATTACAAGACTTACATCACCAAGAAGAATGGTCCTTTGCCGGATCTTGATCTTGCTAACGAAAGGCTTAGCGAGAGTGTTAATGAGATTATTAACGAAAAGAAGATAAATCATCAGACCCTTATAGCTAACTCTCTGACCGTCAACGTTATCGGTAAGTATATCAAGGAGTGGTACAGCCTTGGCAAGCCGGATACATTTTCTGAATGGTTTGCTAAGGATGAGAATAAGGCTATAGCGGTTAGTGCTGCCAACCTAGCCGGAAACGACATCTTCGAGGCTCTTAGGGATATTAAAAATGATGACCTTGACAGATTTGTTGTTGACGCTACATTGAACGGAAGTTACTTCCATAACGTTAGATTTAACCCTAAAAAAGCGGAAGAGTTAGCTGTTCTTCCTGATGGAAAGACTAAGGCGGAGCTTGGAATAGAAGAAGGCAGGTACAACGACCACAAAAGCAAGTTCTTTGTCGGACTTCCTTCAATCAACGATATAATCAATGATTATAGAACCAAATCAGTCGATACGAGCACTATAAGAGAACAGTCTTCTAAAGCAAGAAACAAGATTAAGAAGGACTACGCTAAAAGCAAGTCAGATTTTGAATACGGTTATATTCATGCCGCAGAAAATGCTATCAGCGATATCGAAGATATTCTCATTTCAGGAAGACCTCTTACCGGTCTAACTTACGAGACCGCAAAGGCTGCAGTTAGAAATATAGTTGCATACAATTTTATGAAAGAATTTACTAACCTCGGTTACACAGGCAAAGAAATTCCACGCCTTGTAAACGGTGCTATGAGGGGTGTTAAGGACTTTGATAACGAATACTTCGGCATAGATAAGCTCTATGACTTCGCTTACGGCAATAGCGCTAAAGAGCTGGTAAGAAATAATCCTCAGAGGATATTTGAAGGAAAAGCTGCATTGGCTATTGGCTACCTTGAAGGTGGGAAATACGAAAACAATATCGAAAAATTCATCACTGATGCTGCCTACGCATCAGCAGCGCAAATGTTAAGGGTTAGAGGTAAGATTGTAGATCCTAAATCTAATAGAGAGATTGCTCCTGACAAATATGTAAAGACCCTTATCAAGAGCGACAAGTTTAGGGACTCATTAAAGAGTGAAGAACCTAATAAATGGCTGTCTCCTAGAGCGGTGCTCAAGCGTTTCAATGATGACAAGGCGTTAGAAGAAGCTTTGAAGCCGAATTTAATCACAGATAATATGATTAAAGAAAATGAGAAACTTAAAAAAACTTCTGACAACAAAAGAGAATCCAACGTATCTAATGAAATAGGTCTATAGACAGTAAAAGCCGGGAAGAACTCTTCCCGGCTAATCTTTATGAATTAACAACCATATTCTTGCCATGTTCCTTGCCGTAGTAAAGTCTCTTATCTACAACCTCAATGAACTCTCTTAGTGTAAGCTTACCCTTGTATTCTGCAACTCCGAGAGTTAAAGTAACCTTGATGTGAGCACCATCACAAAGCATATCAAGACTCTCAACATCCCTTCTTATACGCTCTGCAATACGAGATGCAACATCGGCGGAAACATCAAGGAGAATAAGCATCTCCTCACCACCCCAACGACAGACAACATCATCTTCTCTGACATTGTCTCTTAGCACATTGGCAACTTCTTTAAGAACAACATCTCCCTGGTTGTGACCGTATGTATCATTAACCTGCTTGAAATCGTCTATATCAAGCATGATAAGGCTGACATCCTTCTCGCCCTTTTCTGCTGCTTCAACAGCATTTCTAAGATAGTCGTTGAAACTGCGCCTGTTGTAAAGCTTGGTTAACGGATCGTACTTCGCATCCCGCTCTAAAGAAAGATTCTCATTTTCCAAGGTCACTCTCATGTACTTAACCTCAATAGAGAACAGTACTGAGATTATGAAACAGTAGACAAATGCAAGAACGGTATTGTAATAATACATCGTCCTAGGCACGCTCGAGTAAACCGACTCGATGTATAGCGGATCAATACGATATGAAGCCGTCAACGTCACATAGTAAACAACAAAAACCAACATTGACAATGTGACAGCTATCTTTAAACGCGTCTTCGTTCCGGAAAGTGTAAAGCACATATAGAAAATCAGCGGAACAAGAGTAATCGTGTATAGCATAAATCCCCAGTCAAACCCAAGCATAATCGTTGCCAGGAAAGAATGAAGAAGAATCTCTGCCAACATAGTAGAGAATATGGTCTTCTGAAACTCTTTGCGTCCAACCAGAACAGCCATTACAAGGTAATAAATAACTGCCCCAATGTTATATTGCAACATAATCTCGATCTTGCAAAAAGCAAACACCGCAACGTAACTCAAATGCACTAACGCAATCATTACCGCTATAGCACGATACTTAAGCTTCTCGTTGATTGGCGCAACCCCTAAGATAACCTGCCTTATTAAATTCATAAGTTCATCTAACTTACCACTCATATAATCCCTCGAATCTAAAAACTACTTGATGTCACTTAGCTTTAGAACCTTAGCATACCCCTTATAAAGACTGTACATGGAAGTCTTATCAAAGCTCTCACTACCACTCCAGAAAGCCTTATCGCTGTCGGTATTCTTCTGAATAGTTGAAATACCAACGATAAGCGAAGTGTCATTAATCTTATCATCGGAAACCAGGATGGTTACATTGGTAGTAGCCTTCTTGGCAACTTTAAGCGAATACTTGCCGGACTTAACCTTCTGATATGAACTGTACTTCCAGCTGTCGTTGGAAACGCTCACTCCATCAGAGGAAGCATCCTCGACACAAAGACCGGAATTGTTGTCTACAACAGCATAATACCAGTTACCGCAAGTCCTCTTTGCCTTCTTGGTCTTAGCGACCTTCTTGACAAATTTCTTATTCATTTTATAAGAAATTGTTGTCTCATATGTAAATGTTACTGCGCTTACGCCCTCGCCGGACGCATCAGCAGAAACCTTAACATTCTTGATCTTGTACTTACGATCAATATTCTTGATGTAAAGTCTGTACTTACCGGAATAGGTCTTGCCTGAAGCAGCTGCTTTAAGTCCCAATCCATCGATAAATGCCCTAGCTTCGCTTGAAGCGGTGTCTGCACTTGCATTCTGACTTGCGCTCTCGCTTGCATTGGCACTTGCATTAGAGCTTGCATTGCTCGAAGCAGTTGCATTGGCACTTGCTAATAAAGTATCAGCAGCCAGAACCTCATTAATATTGCCAAGTGATAATACCATGGCAAATGTTAAAACGTATGCTATAAAATGTTTATTAAGTCGCATAAAATCCACCTTTCTAAACTTGAAAAAAACAACTCGCCGTCATAATAGCATACATAAATCAAAATTATGTGAACTTACTCTGTAAACGATCTGTAAACAGAGGCATGATCATAAATCGCGCGCCATGAACTAAACGCATTACCTGTTACGCAGACATAATTCTTGCCGGAATTGGACTTATAGTAACTTGCCGCACAGAACATCGACTCGTTAACAAATCCGGTCTTAGCTGCGATAACATTACCATTGAACTCTTTATCTTCTATTCTTCTTAAAAACCAGTTAGAAATCTCAATTCCGTTAGGAAGATCTTTCTTAGGATACTTCTTGTCAGTTGTGTAAATACGCTTAGACAACACATCTAAAAGCAGCTCATCCTGAACTGCAACGCCCATGATAACCGCCATATCCTTCATGGTACAGTGGTTGTTCTTGTCGTGCACACCAACAGGGTTGGTAAAGTGTGCAGTCTCGGAAAGCCCCATCTTGTCAACATTTTCATTCATCTTCTCGACAAATGCTTCCTCACTGCCTGAGCAATAATCAGCAAGACCCCAAGCTGCGTCCGCGCCGGAGCAAACGATGGTTCCGTATAGCAGGTCTTTGACATTAACCTTGCTGTTAGGCAGGAAACCAACTGCGCTCAATCCATGTGCAGAAACCTTGCTAAGGTTCTCAGGGGTGATAACCTGCTTCTCCTTAAGGTTGGCAGGATCTACATAATCTCTGGCTGTAATAACAGACAAAATCTTGGTCATAGATGCAGGCACGATAACCTTCTCGCAATCACGCTCCGCAACAATTGTGTCGTTGTCCAAATCTACAAGAATCATATATGTACTTGTAAGCTGCTCTGTCTTAGACTTGTCATCACTTGGAGAAGTCTTGTTGATTGAGCCCGGAATCGAATCGAGCTTCAATGTAACAGCCGCCCATGGATCTCCGCCGCTACCACCTTCGCTGAGATCAACAGAGTTAATATCGCCCGCACCGTTGTCAAATACTGAAAGATCAGCCTTTGGCAAAGATATGGTCTCAGGTGTCATGGTAGGATTGTAGATGGTCTTATCTGCAAACCAGCAGCCATTGCCACTTGCCTCCTCGGAAGCATCTTCTGATACAACCTCCTCAGTAACGGCCACCTCAGTTGTCGACTCTACTTCCTTCTTCTTGTTATTGCTCATGTGTAAAAGCACCACGGCCAAAACACCAATCACCAGAAGAGAAATCCCAGCAATCCCTGCAATCAGCGTTATATATACTTTCTTGTTATCGTCAGACATACTGCACCTCATTTAAAAAACAAAAGATGTTAAATTATATCATATTATTGAACAAAAAGCAATTAGGACCTAATTTACCAGTTTGCCCTGTCCCCATTGGTAAGTTAGCTCACTTCTTACCGGTTAGGTAATACACTGCAAGGGCGGTTCTGTGAGACAACCCTTCCTTGGACAGGATTGAGGTTATGTAATTCTTGACCGTTCCCTCGGAAATGAAAAGCTTATTCGCTATCTCCTTGTTAGAAAGGCCTTCCGCAACTTCTTTAATAATCTCAAGCTCGCGCTTAGAATAAACCGACTCGTCAAACCCTTCCGAAGCGCCATCATTTTCTTTATTGTCAGCCATATTAGCGAGCGCCTTTAAGTGGCTCTCCTCCATAACACCGGTTCCGTTGTAGACGGACTTTATCATTTGCTTAAGATGGTCTGGCGTGTGGTTCTTGATTAGGTAGCCTTTCGCACCGTTTGAAAGGGCCTTGGCAACGAGGTCATCATCGTCAAATGTTGTAAGGATTAAGACCTTGCCAAGATCGTTCTCCACTATATACTTGGTCGCCTCGATTCCGTCCATCTCGGGCATCTGAATATCCATCAAAAAGACGTCCGGCTTGTCTTTCTTGGCAATCTCGATGGCTTCTTTGCCGTTCGCCGCGCAGCCTAAGACTTCAAAATCATCATCGACTTCTAATATTATCTTCATACCGTCTCTTACAAAATCGCTGTCGTCTGCGATTATTACACGTATCTTATCCATGGTAGTCTCCTTTATATAATAGTTATCCCTCGCTTAGCTCGGGATAAAGATTCTTCGCTTCGCTCAGAATGACAGGGTAAGCGAAGAATGAAAAAAATAATAGTTAGTTTATATGTCATCCTGAGGAACGTAGTGACGAAGGATCTTTGACCTTCGTAAGAAGGTCAATTCCTTATCCTGCTATCGGTAATAGCATACTAACCTTAAATCCTGCCTCGGTCTCAAAATCGATGGTTCCGCCAACGCTCCTCACTCGTTTACGCATACCCGAAATCCCCATTCCGTCGGTCACCGAATCGCATCCGATACCGTCATCCGTCACAGTAACCCTTATCATTTTATTCATGACAAGAATGGAAATGTTGATATGGCTGCACCTCGCATACCTCATAGAATTAGTTACCGCTTCAAATGCATTATCAAGCACAACCTCCCAGATATCGTTAGGAATAACCGAAAGGTCTCCCTCCGTAACAAGTTCCGTATCCACGCCCTTCTCGTTACAATCGTCGCAAAGCTCGTTAAGCTGTATAAGTGACATTTGCCTCTTCTCGGGACGCTCTTTTCGAAGGATTGCTCTAATCTCGTCCATACCGGTTCGAAGCTGGTCGATAACCGCTTGAATCATAGACCTCGCCTTGTCAGGATCCTTATCCATAATCACTTTGCTCGCCTCGAGCTGATAAATCGAACCGTTGATATTATGCCCCAACTTGTCATGCAAAGTCTGCGAAAGCGCCGCCCTCTCTTCAAGAATCTTATTCTCGGACATAATACGATTCTTCTTAAGCATCTCCTTGGTCTCATACTCCTTATCAAGCATATCTCGCTTAAGTCTCTGCTCGTTAATCGTATCTTCAAGCGTCTGCTTTTTATAATAATCAACGATAAATTCATGCTGCATATAAAAAAGCATGAGCATTGTTATAACTAAAACATTTTCAAAATATGACATCGGACCGTCAATAAAAAGCGCAATATATAAAAGCGGATACCACCCCGCCCTGGCATTTACACTAAGCAGAAATTCATAGTAGATAATGTACCCAAGGAAAATGAAACCGAGCGCGTCAGCCTTTAAAAGCCCGATATACATAAGCGTCGCTCCGACTATAAAATACACTCTTTTGTCGTCGTCAAAATGCTCTTTTAGCGAAAGCAAAGAAATATAAGTAGCAACAAGCAGGAGTACCTTAAATGATACCCCTGCCTTTGAATTCGTATCCAAAAAACCGTACAAACACAGCATTAGATTTAAAATCAATCTGACTATTATGAAATAATTCTCACGAAAACGTTTACTCACTGTTCTGTCCTTTTAACCTTAAGCCCGATACTTCCGAGACTTAGTATAACAACCATATACGCTACTGTTATACATATTAACATAACAAACGCTCCATTGTCATTAACTAATATCATTTCCGTGCTATCCATAAACCATTTCTGTGGAAGGAAAAGTGATAATGTCTTTAAAAATGGTGATGTGTAGTCGAGCGGGAAGTAAAGTCCGCTTAAGAGCGCTGACATTGACCATACTGTAAATGCTGCAACATTTGCACTCATAACCTCGCCCATAAGAATTCCTACAAGCATGCTCAATGTGCAGAAGATAAGGCCTAACATAAACATCATTGCGATGAATTTCAACCTGCTCATTCCTATATCGTCAGGAGTTAAGAAGAAGCTAAATCCTGCGACAACAACTGTTATCATTACCGATATGATAGCTGCAACTATAAACTTAGAAGCGAAGTATTTAAGGGTGCTTGTCTTGGTTAATTTGATTCTCTTTAAGACATCATTTTTCTCTTCTTTTATGACTGTGTGAGCCACAAATATTCCGCAGAAAACAAATCCTAATGTCATGAATGCAAATGCATAACCAATCTGAGTCTTCTGATTAACCTGCTTAATGCTTAGCTCTCTGCTGTCTTTACCGCCGATCGATTCAACCTCTTTGTTAGGAAGGTTATCGTCAACATTTGCCAAAGTATCGAGAACAGAAGAAGCATCTCTTTCTTCGGCCATTACGGGAGCATTTGCAAATAAAGACAATTCAGTCTTAACACTCTCCATGAGGGCTTCATTTCTTGAGTCATCAGAGAGGGTGTAGACGGTTAACGCCTCAGCGTAATCACCGTTTATAGCGCGCTCGTCAAAGTCCTTTGGAAGATAAAGTGCAACACCCATCCTGTCTTCTTCGCCGTCTTTTTTAATCTGATCATCGATATCAAAATCATCTGAAACCTTGGCTCTGCATACGGTAAAGAGGCCGTTTTTAGCCAGTTTGTTAAGCATGTACTCCGAAAGTTCAGAGTCAGAGCCGTCGTAAACTTTGACGATGTACTCTCCGCCGGAGCCGTAATAAGCAACCTTGTCGGATGCATTTTCCATCTCAATAATCTCATCTTTTTGGTTGACATACGCTGCGGAACTGTCAAACTTATTCTTTAAAACCACAGTGGACAAAATTGGCGCAAGTATAAGGAAAAACCAGAAACCTTTTGTCCTAAAAAGTAATCTTACGCTTGTTTTTATTAATGTATTCATGCTCTTCCTCTCCTTCTTAATCTTGCTGCCAACACCGCAATCAATGAGCAAATGATGACGATTGCGCTGCAGTAAAGAATTGCGCTTAAAACATAATCGCTATGTCCCATTACCGAAAGCTCTGTTAAAGATCTGTTGACATGGTATATCGGGGTTGCAAGTTTCAGCGACATCGGATGTGATGAGAACATATATGTCTCAAAACTTCCACCAAAAAATCCGGCAAACCACACGATAGAAAATACTCCGATAACCGTAATAACCATATTGTTTGATATGTTGTAAATCATCAAGCCAAATGCGCTAGATGCAGCTACCGAAATGACTAAAATCAACAGCGATAACGGAATATTGCCCCAGTGAACATCAAAAAGTATCATCGACAAAAACATTGTTATTATTGATTCTGCCGCAACATCAGTGGCAAGCGGGATGAATTTAGAAAGATAAATCTGGAAATCGTTAAGCGTAGAAACCTGAAGTTTTCTTCCTATGTTGTACTTCTTCTCGCTTAAGAATATCGCTGCTCCGCACACTATAGCGCACCATCCGAAGTAGATAACCTCAATAATTCCGTAGTAGTCTATCGAATCAATCGGTGGTATGTAATCTGCATTTTTAACGGTGAGATTGACATCATCCCTTGTGATACCAACGGACATAGCGCCTGCATTTTCATAAAATGCTGAAACCATGTACTCTATAATTTTGCCGGAGATTTCTTCGTCCTTGTTTTCATAGATTTTGTAGGTGCCATCATTAAACACAACGAATGCGTCGATATCCTCATTTCTGATGGCGTCCTTAGGATCTTCGTCCTTATACTCTGTAAAGAATATGCTCTCATCCTCTGCCGTGCTGGCAAGCGCGTCTATCATAGGCTTTGAGATATCATTTGATTCCACTTTATATCCCGCGTAAATCTTATCTTTGCCATCGTATTTGGCCAAAAGATCTTTAAATGCGCTTGATAAAACTGACATAACAATAATTGGGCAAATGATGAGAAGTAGGAAGTTCATCTTGCTTCTGCTCATTAATTTGATGTAGTTTTTTATAAGATATCTAATCATATTAATAATCCCTCAATTTCTTTCCTGTCATTGTAAGGAATACTTCTTCAAGTGTTATTGATGATGTGTCGTCAACAACCATTTTCTTAAGTTCCTCACTTGTTCCGGTTGCTATAATTTTGCCGTTATCCATGATGGCGATTCTGGTGCAAATGGCCTCAACCTCCTCCATGTAATGGCTTGTGTAGATAACGGTCGCGCCGTTTTTGTTGGATTCCTTGATCTTCTCAAGTATGAAGTTTCTTGACTGAGGATCGATTCCAACCGTAGGCTCATCAAAAATAAGTAATTTCGGATGATGTCCTATCGCGCATGCAATGTTAAGTCTTCTCTTCATTCCTCCTGAAAATGTCTTGGCGTAATCATTTTTCTTCTCTAAAAGTCCAACATATTCAAGCGACTCTTCTACTCTGCTTTTTAGCTCTGCGCCTTTTATTCCGTAGAGTGATGTGAAGAGCTCTACATTTTCCCAGGCTTTAAGATTGCCATGAATCGCAAGATCCTGTGGAATGTAACCAAGCTTGTCGATAAGTGACTTTCTGTTTTTGATGAAGTCCTTACCTAAGAACTCTACATTTCCAAGAGTTGGTCTTACGATGTTGCAAATCATGTTCATCGTCGTGCTCTTGCCGGCTCCGTTCGGTCCTAAAAGTCCGAATATCTCGCCTTCTTCAATCTCGATATTAAGGTTGTCAACGACCACCTTGTTATCGTATTTCTTGGTTAAATCATTTGTTTTAAGTATTGTTCCCATATTGATTCTCCTTAACTTAATAGGATGTGTTAACTTTAACTGACATGCTCATTATATAAAAATGTATTTTTCTTTTGTAGTGAAAAAAGGCATAAAGTGAGTATGACTAAAGTCATATTCGTAGTTGGATTTATCTTTTTAGATAATTATTTATCGTTTATCGTTAATTTCTTGTTGACAAACATAAAGCGTTGTGATATTTTAATATCAACAAAGCGGATATAACGCGCGATATATCATGCTTTACGTAACAATAATGGAGTATTAGTAAAGGAGTTTTATTATGAATATTAATGAGGAAAACGCTAAATTACAAAATGTTATCAAGAGCTGCAAAGCGGCTAAGGTGTGTTCAAAGATTATACTTATCATGTTTATGGTTGCGACCGTACTTACTTTGGTTGTTGGTATTGTGTTTATTGCAGATCAGAAGAATATGGATGTCAAGATTAAGGAAGGACTTGCGAATTCTAATATTAAGAAGGAACTTTCTGTCGGTTCAATTAAAGTAGGAAGTATTGACGGAGATGATATAGAGTTTGCCAAGGGAATGGAGCTTGAATCTTCTGTTCCTGCTTTACAGAAATACTTTACTGACAACAGCGATTCTTACGCGTTATTGTTGGGATTCTATTGCATTTTCGCAGCTATCTTGTGCGCAATTTTAACATTTGCAATGTGGATGATACTTTCTGTATTTAACACTATTATCAAAGAGGGGAACCCTTTTGCGGACAGCGTTCCAAGGCGCATCCTTATCTCGATGGTGACGCTAACAGTGTTGGTTGCAATTACTACCGGTATTGGATTTGCAGTACTTTTGGGACTTACAACATGGGCGGTTTACACGATTGTCGACTACGGCAAGCAGCTTAGAATCCAGTCGGACGAGACATTGTAAGGAGGGGTTATATGGGTAAGATTATATTAAGATTAGACCGCGTAATGGCGGACCGAAAGATATCCCTGACTGAACTTTCCGAGGAGGTAGGCGTGTCAAATGTCAACTTGTCGAAGATCAAAAACGGCAGAATCAGCGCCATTCGCTTCTCGACATTAGAGGCGATATGCGAAGTATTGCACTGCCAGCCAGGGGATATATTGGAGTATAGTGAGGAGTAGAATAACTTGCTAAGTAATCAATGGGGACAGGCCCTATTGATTACTTAGCTAAATTGTCTTTCTGAGTCTCCTATCCTGTCATTCTGACTCTTCCCATCCTGTCATTCTGAGCGAAGCGAAGAATCTTTGACCTTCGAAGAAGGTCAATCCTTCTTTATAATTACTCATCAAAAAGAGGTGTCGAAAAATACCTCTCTGCAGTATCAGGAAGTATTGTCACAACAGTCTTCCCAGGTCCTAATTTCTTAGCAAGCTTAACAGCCGCTGCAACATTGGTTCCACTTGAAATACCGCACATGATACCTTCTTCTCTGGCAAGCCTTCTAGAAACATCAATCGCTTCTTCATCTGTAACGATATAAATATCATCATAAATCTTCTGATTTAAAATAGGAGGAATAATTCCGTCTCCGATTCCCATTTGCAAATGAGTACCGATATTGCCACCTGCTAAAATTGCAGCATTTTCAGGCTCAACCGCCCAAATCTCGATATCCGGGTACTGCGCTTTAAGAACTTCACCTACACCTGTTAAGGTGCCGCCCGTGCCGATTCCCGAGCAAAAGCCATGGATAGGCTTAGCAACCTGCGCCATAATCTCGAGCGCTGTGTGCTTCTTATGTGCTTGAACATTGTTAACATTTGCAAACTGTTGCGGAACAAATACCGACGGATCTTCATCTCTCATCTTAAGAGCAGTATTCAGACATTCCTCGATACATGCTCCGATATCTCCCGCATCGTGAATCAAGATAACCTCAGCGCCGTAGTGTTTAACGAGCTTAGCACGCTCCTCGCTCACCGAATCCGGCATGATAATGATGGTCTTGTAACCTTTAACGGCTCCAACGAGAGCAAGCCCAATGCCCTGATTGCCGCTCGTCGGCTCAACAATCGTGGTCTTATCCGGGGAAATGAGCCCTTCACTCTCCGCTGCCTCTATCATGTTAAATGCTGTTCTTGTCTTAATCGAGCCGCCGACATTATGTCCTTCTGCCTTGACAAGAATCTCGGCACTGTCCGGCTCAGGTATTCTGTTAAGTCTGACCATTGGAGTATCGCCAACAGCTTCAAGTACGTTGTTATAAATCATTAGCTATTCCTTTCATCCCCTATAGGTTTAATTATACGCTGAGTGTATAATTAAAGTCAAATAGGAAGATTATTTGCGTAATATATAGTTAAATTTATACTCAGTCTTAGCTAGCTTCGATTGAGGTTGAGTTTTATAAATTCTAATTAATTGATCAATCGATTCTGTCCGCGTTGATTAGTTAAAAAATGTATTCTCGCCTCCATTCTTTATTCTGGCGCGCTTTATAAACCGCCGCATCAACTTTCTTCGTATATTCATCATTTGCAGGTGCACCAGCCACACAATCAAGAAACTCTCTTAAAGGGCCGTTTACATCATCGGCTGTGCTATTGGCGTTTAATACTATCTTGGTTGCGAACCAAGGGGATGGTTCTTGTGGTACTACTAAGTACTCAAAAGAGACGGTCTCCGTTGGGTATATATTTGAATGCTAGGCATAGCACTCGCTGGTTGATAAACATTTATAAAAAACCAGAGTATATCAAGAATATAGTCCTGATATACCCTGTTAGATACTGTAATATTGTGTTAATCGAAATCTAAAATCAAGCTAATTGCTCAAAAACACTATTGAGTTACAAGAAGGCTATCTTGTACTGATTGAACGAGTTCGAGTGGATAATCGCAAAAGTCAGCAATTTCTTCTGGTGAGCGCCCTTTTTTAAGCATTACTTCGATTTTCTCTTTATCTCGCTGGGATTTTCCTTGTTCAATTCCTTGTTCAATTCCTTGTTCAATACCTTGTTCAATACCCAACTCACGATTCTCTAAATCTCTCATAAATAAAGTCATATATTCTCGCCTCCATTCTTTATTTTGGCGCGCTTTATAAACCGCCGCATCAACTTTCTTCGTATATTCATCATTTGCCGGTTTACCAGCTACATAATCAAGGAACTCTCTTAAAGGGCCGTTAACATCGTCGGCAGTGCTATTGGCATTTAGTACTATCTTGGTTGAACCATCATCCATCTCAAGTCCTTCAACTTCGTGACATCTGTTAGTAAATGTATACTTATGAAGTCCTTGTTCATAGAAGTCGAATGGACAAATGATGATTACATAATTATCTTTTAACTTACTGTAAAGAACACCTTTATCAAGCATATCCGAGTCTGACATCGAGCTATAATAACGAAGTCTTTTGGGGATATTGCGCTGATCAACAACTTGCATCTCAATTGTAATAACTGTTCCGTCATTGGACCTGGCAAATATATCAAACCTAACGCCGTGAATGTCCATACCGATCTCAATTGACTTCTGAGCTACAACTTCCAAGCTGTCAAATGAAATATCCGGTAGTATCATTCTAACCAATTCCTCAAGCAAGCTCTCATCCTGCATAACCTTGCAGAAAATATAGTCACTGGTAATTCTAAGCTTTTCCCATTCAGCTGAACCGGTGTTGTATTCATCCTTAACTCTTTTAATTCTTTCATCAGAGAGTCCTTCAAATTTCACCCCAGCTTCATTAGCTATCTGTTCAAATTCACTCACCCTATCACCTCACTTATGCCTTTTTTAAACCTAGGTGTCACCTTTATAATAGCACAATTAG
>JHXB01000026.1 GCA_000621905.1 Lachnospiraceae bacterium NC2004 | reverse complement strand
CATCAGGACGTAAGCTTTTCTTTTATACAAGATATAGTGAGGAAAAGCATAGGAATGATATCGAAATCGATTTCATCATCTCGAACGAGAGTAAGACAAAATTCAAGATTAGCCCTATAGAAGTAAAATCATCAAAAAATTACACAACATCCTCACTTGGGACATTCAAAGAACTCTTTAAGAAAAGAATAGACAAGCAGATAATAGTGCACCCTAAGGGCTATTCTGAAGCGGATGGAATCATAAAGATACCTCCATATATGATACACCTAATATGACCTATGAAAGCACATAATTTCTGACGAAGAATTCAAAGAAAGAGTTAAGCCGGTATCTAATACCTATACAGTGTTTAATGCGGAGCATGCTGCGATTGCTGCAAAGTAATGAAGCGAGATAAATTATTTTTTGGGAAATTTTGAAATGTTTTATGAGATAATCTGCAAAGATTTATCATTAGAAAACGGGTTCAGATTTCCTGAAAAGCTTGTAATTAAACTGTTTTTGGTATAGGGTGTCTAAAGTAGACACCCTATATTTTTTATACGGGAGTAAAATCATTTAAGCTGCCGGAGTACTTCATATAATTTTTGCTGATTTTCTTTAGCAGAAGAATAGAAAGCAGATACAAGCGTCATTACATGACCAACCCTCAAAGTCGTGTGTGGCGTTTTTGTTATCCGAAAACGGAAAGTGCGCGTCGGTGTTTCTGTTAAAACTGCCATAGAAAAGAAGAAGCTATGTTGCCACAGATGTGGGGCATTTCTTATGGAGTCAGCTAGTACAACTTCGTATATGGTTTGCCCGGAATGCGGTGCCCGCCTTGTTGTGTGCGTGAAGAAAGGCAAGGTATCCGTATTTGATGATACTAGATCTGAGGAGGTACTTGCAGCAAGACTTCATCTTGAAGGTAAATCTGCCAGTTCAAATTATGAGAACAACAGCAGAGGTGTATCAGCTGAGATGCTTACACAGCTGAATCGTTTGTTTCATGTATCTGCTGATTATATATTAAACGGTGACTCGCCGGATAATCTTGATCCTATTGTGAATGAAGCAATAGAGATTCTAAAACATCTGAAGACGGATAAGGCAAAGCAGTCTGCACTTGCGATGCTTATACAGATTCAGATTCTTGAGGGATAAGGAATAAGATTTTTCTAGAGATTGTTCCAACACTGTCGGCACAATTTAATTCGTATTGAACAAAAATGCGGATTCCGCAAAAATGTCGATTAGAGTATTGAATAAGTTATTCCTATGATGTATAATTCTATTGAACGAAAATGCGGATTCCGCATTTTTGTTCAATAAGTAATGAGGTGGAACAATATGGAAATACGCAGAGATATATATTTGAATAAGCTTATTTCAAAAAAGCATAACGGACTAATTAAGGTTGTAACGGGTATACGAAGATGTGGAAAATCATACCTTTTATTTAATTTTTTTAAAGAGTATCTGGTAAATGAAGGAGTTAATGAAAACCATATTATTGAGATTGCATTTGACTCTTTTGAGAATAGAAAGTATCGAGATCCTGAAGTTTTATTTCCATATCTAATGGAAAAAATCGCTGATAAAGAAATGTATTATGTTTTATTAGATGAAGTTCAGATGCTCGATGATTTTGAATCAGTTCTTAATAGCCTTGGAAGAAAGAAAAATGTGGATGTATATGTAACGGGAAGTAATGCCAAGTTTCTGTCAAAAGATATTATTACTGAATTTCGTGGACGTGGGGATGAAGTTCATATGTATCCGTTAACATATAGTGAATTTATGAGTGTATATGACGGTGACAAACAGGAAGGCTGGAGGGATTATGTGCTGTTCGGTGGAATACCGCTTGTGCTTGGCTTTGAAACGGCTGATCAAAAATCTGATTTTTTAAAATCTCTATTTGAGGAAACCTACATTTCTGATATTATTGGAAGGAATAATATACGAAATAAGGCAGAGTTCGAAGAACTTCTGAACATTTTATCCTCAGCAATTGGATCGCTTACGAATCCAAGCAAGTTATCTGCGACATTTAAAAGTGTTAAAAACAAGACTATAAGTAAAGAAACCATAATCAAATATATAGATTACCTTAAAGATTCATTTCTTATTGATAGTGCAATTCGATATGATATCAAGGGTAAAAAATACATTAATACTCCATCAAAGTATTATTTTACCGATCTGGGACTTAGAAATGCGAGACTTAATTTTAGACAGGTTGAGGAGACTCATGCAATGGAAAACATTATATTTAATGAATTAAAAGTTCGTGGATATAATGTGGACGTTGGTGTTGTTGTGATGAATGAAGTTGACAAAAATGGTAAGAAGATTCGAAAACAGTTGGAAGTGGATTTTGTCTGCAACAAAGGTTCAAAGAGATTTTATATTCAATCAGCCTATGCGTTGCCTGATAAAGAAAAGATGGAACAGGAACAACGCTCACTAGTGAATACAGGCGATGGATTTAAAAAAATTATTATTACAAAGGATGCTGTGGCACCGCTTTATAATGATGAAGGCATATTGGTAATGAGTGTTTATGATTTTCTTCTAAATCCAGATAGCATGGAAATCTAAATGAATATTATAACTTAGCGTCAGCTCAGGATTAGATTAATCCTGATGCTGGCGTTTTTCTAGAACCACGGGGACGGGTTTGGTGGTTTTATTGCGTCTTTATACGTGGAAGTCTCCCGATATTTTGGCTTTATTGTATGATGGCAGTATGTTATACTTAAGGGGTAGCAAGTTATATTTCAGGATATCGTTCGAAGGGGAAGAATTATATGAGTGAGCTAATAATAAAATATGATGAATTAACAGCAGAAGAGTTTATTTATATGTGGGAGTCTGTGTGGGGAGAAGGTCCGTCTTTAGAGCAGACAAAACTTGCAATGGATAATACCTTGTTTAGAGTTTCTATATTTGATGGCGAAAGAATAGTTGCTATGGCGAGAGTTATAGGTGATATGGGGCTTTGTTACTATATCAAAGATGTTATTGTGTTGCCTGAATATCAGGGAAAAGGAATTGGCAGGAAATTGATTGATGAATTGCTTGAGTTTATCAATGAACATGGTGTTTCGGATACTCAGATTTTTGTTGAGTTGTGTGCTATGCCGGATAAAATACCGTTTTATGAAAAATTTGGTTTTTCCGCTAATGAAGCTCAGAGATTGAGAATAATGTATCACGTAGATTAAATCGGAATATAATTTAATAATGGTGGAATTTAAAATTTCATTTTTCAAATAATAATTATTTTTTATGTGTTGCGCTTTTGTTGCGTAGGGTATGATATTATCAAGCCAACATATTAATTAACAATCCAAGAGAGGAGAACAATTATGAAGGAAATTGATGCAATGAACTATTATGGACAGGGAGCAAAGGAAAATCTTAACGAGGATGATTACAAGAATGAGTTGAAGCGTCTTGAAGCCGAGAAGAAGGCTAGAGAAAAATACGAGTCTGATGAGATAATAAAGGCAGACCTTGAGAAAAAAGAAGAGATTAAGAAGCAGGTAGAAAAGGATGCCAGAGAAAAGGAAAAAGAAGGCAGACAGAAGCGTATTGAGGCAAGACAGAAGGTTCTCAAGGACGAAGAAGCAGAGAGAAAGCGTATAAAAGACGAACGCGATAAAGCTATAGCCAAGTTTGACTCGCTTGAAACAGAGGATATGTTGAAAGTCCTTAATGACGGCGATGACATGCAGATATATTATAACCAGATGTTCAAAGATGGTTATATGAGCTATAGAAACGACCAGCAAATTAACAAAGCATTTGACGAAATCAAACATTTCAGTTTAGATGTATCTGATGAAGAGCTTGAGAAGGCTGATGTACTTTTTCGTATGCTGTTTTCTGATATTGCAGAGTTTGAGAAACCTTTCATTTACTTTATCAATGATAATAATATTCCGGACGATCCGAATAGGCAGGACGATATGATTGCCGCCAACTTTGTCTATGATAATATATCCGTACAGGAAATAATTGATGAGAAAATTAACGATAAGGGTATCTATGTTTCGCCGGAGAAGACCATGCGTCTGCAGAAGTTTTATGTTCTCAATAAGATCAAGGACATATATGGAATGGTAGATACTTTTGTCGGTGAAGATGTAAAGAAATTGAAGACCCTTGACCCTGAAAAGAATAAGGAGACAATCACTTTTATTAATAAGGAGTTGGATGAAAAACTTAAATACTATGGCGATGATATCAAATACAGGGGATTTGTCGCAGAGACAGATTTGAATAAAAAGATGGAAGTTCTCCGTCCGGCAGAGGATTATACAAGGGATGCCAGGAGTAGAAAGAGATGGCTTGATAAGCATCCGGAAAACACTGAGGTCAACTATATCTACGACGAGGTTCGTTATCAGCTTGCTTTTGCCAAGTCATTTTCCGAACAGGTTATGCAAGATCAGGAGTTTCCGTATTCAATAAGAGAAAATAGAAAGCCGTCAAGTCTTAACCGCGCAAAGTATGAACTTAGAGAAATCAGGGCTGCATTCGAGGTACAGTCAGAAAATGTACATGATTATGATCTTAAAGACTTTAATAAGGCTATGGCATTTTTGTGTGATTATGAGGCCGGAGATTTCATGAAGCTTATGCGTGAGAAACCTCATATTGCGAATCTTGTGGATGTTGTAATGAACGGTCCCATGACCAGATTAGAGTATGGCGAAACACAGCAAGAGATATATAATAAGTTAAAGAAGGCAAATCCTGACACGCTTAAGTCTTATATAAGATTTGTTGAGGGAGTGGTAGCTCAGGTCGAAGCTGAATATGCGAAACAGAAATTCGCTGCAGAAGGTTACCCGAAGGAAAAGGAAGAAGAAGTTAAGAGTAAATGTGTTAATGCTGCTAATAATTTCTATTCTTATAGTAATAGTCTTAAGCCTGCTAATCTCCAGGCCTTTGACAGGTATTGCAGAAAGCGTGTATCAAGAGCTTTTGACAAGGAAGATAATGGCAATATCCTTTCAGATATGAAAGTTATAACTAATGAGGTATCTGCTCTTCAACGAGGATGGAGTTTTAAAGAGACTTTTATATTTGCCATGGTTCATTCCGTATACAAGAAAACGAGAGAGTTATACTATAACAAGAGTAGGCAGAAATATGCAAATCAATATAATGAGATAGCAGACATTGAATATAAACTTGAACAGGCAAAGACCGCTGTTGAAAGGAGACAGCAGTTAGTAAAATTTGAAAACTTTATCAGAAAAAATATTGATGATAAAGAGCTTGTCGCTCCGACAATGGATTATCGGCTTGAATATGATGAGGTCAGAGAGAATTTTGACAACGGATATAGTGATGCTGTTAAGGCTGATCTTAAGAAGGTTGAGAATGATCCTGCCAAACTTGCACAAGAAATGGTCAAAATGAAGACCATCGCTTATGATACTGACAATAATAATGTACATAATGAGATATTCAAGGACTACATCAAAGGTCTTGATGAAAATAAGAAGACGGAACTTCAGAAGGCGATATACAATGAGCGCCATAATCAGATGCTTAAGCGTGCGGAAAACGTAAGCAAGTATAGCGAAGAGATATATAAGCGTGACGAGCTTGCCACATTCAAGGAGAATCGGACGATTCATGATGATGTCTATGCTCAGATCGGACGTATAGTCAGCGAGAATGACGGTGTTACCGCAGCGGATGATCTTGAGGGATTGTTCGAGGATAAGTTAGCAGATGATGTTAAGAAAAAGATTACCGATGATTTCACTGAGAAGAACATTAAGAGTAAGGCTTTCAAGATCGGTGATGAAGAATATCCGGATTATTCACATTATCAGATGGAGTTAGCCAAAAAGATTGACAATAACAAGGCTGACCATGGATTTAAGGTGGTAAAGGCTCCGGATGGCGGTTTCAACATCCGTTACGACAAGGAGATTCTTGAAATCAAGAAAGACCTGATGGAAAAGACGGATGCCCAGTTTGGTGACCTCGAGGTCGAGCTTGCCAAGATCAGAACCACAATGAATTCATATATAATGAGAATTAACAATGATGAATTCACTAAGATTCATTCCGGCTCCGGTGGCATGTATTATGATATGTACTGCCTTGCTACTTATGATAGCGGCTTCTCTGTATATTCATATATAGATACTCTTAAAAATGTAGCAAAGAAGGTTGACAGATACATAAAAGATGCTAAGGAGGGAGACAAACCGGGTGAGGTTGAGTTCTTCGAAGAAATCAAAGCATTTACTGATAAGTCTCTTGGTATATTAAAACCCGAGAATTATCCGGATGTCAATTTCTCCACACTTACCAGAAATGTGAAAAGAGATGTGGAAGTTACCAAAGTTCTCTGGGAGAATAGGGAAGATGGCAATAAATGGGAACCAAAGCCGTCTGAATATGTTAAGGAGAAACAGAAAAACGCAGTAGACAGCAAGGAAGAGCAGTTCTATAAGGCTATAGCAAAGACACCTTCAAGAAAGATGTTTGATGAGGATAAGGGATATGACAATATAAGACTTAAACCATCAAGAATCTATGAAATGTGCGAGAAGTATTTCAATGCGTTAGTAGCTATTGACGGTAATGATGTATCCAAAGAATCCAAGGAATATCAGGAATTCTACTACTCATTAAAGGATCTTAAGGATAATTTCAGGGGTAAAGAGGTAAGTCAGATTGACGGCTCTAATGTGACTCTTGACTGTATTTTAGACCTTGACACCACAATAAAAGCATACCTTAAGAGTAAAGATACTTCTAAGAATGCACCTCTTAGAAAGAATGTTGCCGACCAGATAAACAGAAATTATCTGTATGTTAAGCATGGTTTTGATTGGGATGATAACGTTGCTAAGTTTGAGGAATGGACCAAGAATGATTGGGATATCAAAAAAGCAATTAATAAGCTTCCTGATGAGGCAAAGAAAAAGCGTCAGGATAGAATAGACGCAGAGAAGAAAGCAAAAGAGGATGCCAAGAAGGCTGAGAAAGAAGCGGAAGAAACCAAGAAAAAATTAAATGATGAGTTAAAAAAGATAAATGTTAAGGAAAGAGATATTAAGAACCAGCTCAAAGCTGCTGACAAGCAGATTGAAGAGGCGAATTCGCAGATAGGTACATCTAATAGGAATATTGCATGGGCAAAAGCTAATAACAGACCAGATAGGGTAGCGGATAACGAAAAATTAATAAAAGAATCAAATGCGAAGATTAAGGCGGCTGAGCAGAAAAAGGCGGATTTGAACAAACAACTTTCCGGCATTGATAAAGAGAGAAAGGATGCCAGAAAGAAATTCGTTGTCAAGGAGATAAAGGAAGAAAAGCCGAAGTTAAGACGTCAGGCAGTAAAGGATGCCATGATGAAGGTGGCTAAGAAGAACGATCCTGTCAAGAAGGTTGACGAAAAGAAGGTTGTTCCGCCTGTTGAGAAGGAAGTGCCTAAGAAGGGCAAGAAGGCTAATGCTCATGACGAAAATATCATGATTATTGATGAGAATGTTAATAATAATATCATTAATGATAAGAAAGACAATATCATCAATACCAATGTTATTAAGACGGATATCATCAATGTGATCGACAAGAAGGATAATATTATCAAAGACAATGAAAAGAAGAATGATATTATCGAATTAGATGATGATCTTAATGATAATGCTTCGAAGAATACAGAGAAGTCATCAGCAAAGAAAGCACCAAAGGCTAAGAAAGGCAAGTTAGAGGTCAGCTACAAGAGTTATATTATGCTTCATACCGGAGAACATGCCGGCAAGAATCATAAGGAAAAAGTCAATAACTTTGCAAAGGTTATCGCAGCATATATGCTCTCTGCCTCGAAAAAGAAGTTCTCTGTATCAATGGTACATGACTTTGTAGATGTTATGAAAGAGAATCTGCTCCTTAATGATATATCGGAAGATAAGCTTAATGAGTACCTTGCATCACCTAAGGAAGCGACCAAGGGGGCTCTTAAGGTGGTAGGAGACTTATATAAAGTTGAAGGTAATTATGACGATTACTGCGATGAATTGAGAACATTGAAAACTAATATGAAACCGTCCGGCGGTCGAAGCAAAGAGTATCAGGATCTTGATACCTGTATTGAGAGAGTGATAAAATTACAGAACAGAGAATTTTCAAGCGAACAGGATAAAGCGGATTCTTTCAGCCACGTATCCTTCTTATTAGCATTTGGAATCGCTAAGTATATGAAAGGCAAGAAGAGTGTACGTACCTTTGAAGGCGGAAGAGAGCGCTTTGACAATGCCCTTGATGCGGCAGCAATACTTACCAAGTATGCTCCAAATTCCAAGAAGAGAATCGACAAGCTCGTTGACAGAATCAATGAGGTTCGTAAAGACAAGAAGAATCCTGTATCATTAGATAATTATGGAGCTGAACGTGCAAAAGCATACAACGCAAAGAAGATGGCTCCTAAAAATGCTAAATAAGCTCATGAGAATCATATAAATGCGGAAGCGGGGTTCAATAAGTAATATGGAAGTAATCGCAAAAAACAACAGAGAAAAGCATTGGTCTTGTTGAATCTGCCGCAGCGTGAAGCCGTTGTCGCCGTAGACAATATTACAGATGAGATAATCTCCCAAAAGTAATTATAAAATGAAGGAACTTTTGGGAAGGGTATAGCGCGTTATATTACTATTGGAAAGAATCTTTGAGATGAGCTAGAAATCTTTCAGCAATAGGTGTAAACGCCTGATATCTATTCCATACTATATATATTCTATTTTCAAGCTTCGGAGACAGTGGTCTGAATACTAGGCCGCTGTCTTTTGACGTATTTACAAGATGTTCATAGGTGAGAAGATATCCTAAGCCTTCCATGGCAAAAATTGATCCATTGTAAGAAAGGCGGAAGGAACCTTCTAACTGAAGTTCTGAAAATCTGCTTCCAGCCCAGTTTCTAATATCTCCATTCCATGCCTGTTCAGAACAGAATAATGGCAAGCCTACAAGGTCATCCAAACGGATGGCTTTTTTATTTGCTAGGGAATCGGTATCTGGAATGATAAGTCCCCAGGTGTCTGTTTGAGGGAATTCGATATATTCGTATTTGCGGATATCCGGTTGTTCTACCAGTACTACAAAATCAAGTAAGCCTTTATCGACTTTTTCAGAGAGCTGCTCTGTATCACCGCTTGTGATGTGATAATGAAGGTTCGGATAGTGTTGTTTAAAATCTTTTATAGATCTTGCTAGGTATCGAAGCTGGTAGGATTCAGCAAGACCAAGATAGAGTTCTCCACCAGCTATATCATCCAGAGAAACAAATTCCTGCTCGATTTTATCAGCCATGCTGACAAGATCTTCGGCACGATTGCGTAGCAGAATTCCTTCATCAGTAAGCTGGATGCTAAAAGCATGTCTTGTGAAAAGCTTTTTCCCAAGTTCTTCCTCCAGCGATTTAAGCTGTTTTGACAGGGTAGGCTGAGTTACATGCAGAAGTTCAGCAGCTCTACTCATATTTTCTTCTCTTGCCACTGCTAAAAAATATCTTAAAGTTCTAATTTCCATAGAACACCTCCATTATCAATGATATGCCAAAAAAGAATAGTATGATATTCATTATAACCATTAGCAAGAATATTTACAAGCTCGTATAATAAAGATGTCAGATAAACAGTACGAATGAGTGAGGAAATCTCATGGATAAAGTAAAAATCGGGAGGCAAAATCACTATGGAAAGAGAAAAAATCGTTCAAACAGCAGGAAGAGATGCACTTGGGAGTTTTGCGCCTGACTTTGCCAGATATAATGATGATGTTTTGTTTGGTGAAGTATGGAATGACACGACATTGGATTTAAAGACAAAAAGCACAATTGTAATTTCTGTGTTTATGGGCAGAGGTCTTTGTGACGGCTCTTTAAAATACCACTTGCTTACGGCAAAGAAAAACGGAACTACAAAAGATGAAATTTCAGCCATTGTTACTCATGCCGCATTTTATGCCGGCTGGCCAATGGCGTGGGCTGTATTTAATATGGCTAAGGAAATCTGGAATGATGATGCTCCAGCCTGTGATGATAAAGAAAGATTTCAGAAGGAAGTATTTCTTCCAATTGGAGAAAAGAATCCTTATGGAAAGTACTTTACAGGGCAAAGCTATCTTGCACAGGTATCCTTAGAACAGGTGCCTACATTTAATGTGACATTTGAGCCTGGTTGTCGTAACTTCTGGCATATTCATCATGCAAAATCCGGTGGAGGGCAAATGCTCATATGTATAGGTGGCAGAGGCTGGTATCAGGAGGAAGGAAAAGAAGCAGTGGAACTTACTCCGGGTAAAGTTGTGAATATTCCGGTAGGCGTAAAACATTGGCATGGAGCCGCTTCCGATTCATGGATGAGTCATCTTGCTTTTGAGATTCCTGGTGAGGATGGAACAACAAAATGGTGTGAACCGGTTTCTGACAAGTTATATGGTGAATTAAAATGATGTCGATTAGAGTATTGAATAAGCTATTCCTATTTATAATGATGAAGGCATATTGGTAATGAGTGTTTATGATTTTCTTCTAAATCCAGATAGCATGGAAATCTAAATGAATATTATAACTTAGTGTCAGCTCAGGATTAGATTAATCCTGATGCTGGCGTTTTTCTTTGTTCGTTCTTTATTTGATATATGGGAGACTTCTGTATGATTTGAAGTCTCCCAAGATTGCTTGTGTGAGTAAGAAAAACTTTAACTAAGTAAGGGTTGTGTGTTATACTAAAATAGTCGCAAGATTAAATACCAGTATAACTAAAGAAGATTTTGTGATATTACGTGTATATATCGTGATGACATAAGTGCCTTTCTGTGATAAAATACCTTATACGAAAGTGCCTTTTCGTGAAAAGATGATATGTGAGGAGATTGTTTCATGGAAATGATAAGATCCATAGTCGCCAAGAAAATGACTGATTTTGTTAACTATTAACAGTTTGTTCAGTTTGATTATATCATTTATAGGAAAAACATCGTAAAGCATTGATTATTATGGTATAATATAAACATGGCATCTACTACCAGCCTTTACATTATGTGGCGCTCTTGCCGCGTTTAATCTTTTTGCCGTTCGAATACCGGCTATCTATTCTGACGACTATGATTTGGTTTTTTGGAGGTACAGGCGTGAAAAAGACCTTAATAATGTTCGTCAACGTGATCATTATTTTATCTATATTGATTTTCGTTGCGCTCTACTCCAGATATGAAAGCACAGCTGCTTACAAGAGACAGATAGAGCATTTTGAAAACATAACGGTCACGATGGAACATGTGACAGAAAACTATCTTGAAGGTGAGCAGAGAATTTGCGATGTTTGGGCGAATTATATCAACAATAAAAACATGACTATAGAGGAGGCGACGGATTATATCCGCGCATCCCATGTTCTTACCGGTACTTCGGCGCATCTAGTTCTTCTCGATACGCTCACAGGCCTTTCTACACGTCCGAAACAAGGCACATCAGATGATTACGCAGTTTCGTATGAACGGGTGGATCTTCTTGAGAATGTGGACTGGATTGATGAAATAGGGGAATCGATAAACGTCACCCGTACTTACACCAATCCGATGAACGGCGAACAATCATTGTCTTTTTGCAACAAGATCACACTTCGCGATCCTGAAAACGAGTCCTCTGTTGCGGCGGTGCTATTGCGCGTAATACCTGTCTCAGAGCTTGAACAGAAATGGGTTTTCCCACAAGAAGAGTTTGTTAATGCCGAGTATTCCATGATTGATGCTGACGGTGATTATATTATCAAAGGATACAGTTTTAAGAACTCCAGTTTCTTTGAATTTTACAAATCATATAATACGACTGACACCTCATTAACGAAGGAGTTGTTTGACAAGATCACATCATCGACAGGCACGATTTCAATGCTGGACTCACACGGGCAGGAGTGTATACTTGCTTTTACCCCCATTTCTTCTACCGCTGGATGGACACTGCTGAGTATCGTACCATCGGAGGATCTCAATGTTGATACAGAAAATTGGCTTCTGGTTGGAGTCATCTCTGTGGGGTTACTGATTTTGTTCGTGCTTGACCTGTTTCATATGCTTTACCTGAACAAGCGCCTTCAGATTGCAGCCAGGGAAGCAGACTTGGCAAATAAGGCAAAGACCGATTTTCTATCCACCATGTCACATGATATTCGCACCCCCATGAATGCTATCATAGGACTTACGGCCATTGCTGAGAAAAACCTCTCGGATGTGGAATCAACCGGAGAAAGCCTTCGGAAGATCAGTCTTGCCAGCAATCATCTGCTGACTCTGATCAATGACATTCTGGATATTTCCAAGGTGGAAAGCGGGAAATTGAAACTGAGTCCCATGACATTCTCCATTGTTGAGACCGTCGAAAACCTTGTAAATATATCCCAGCCGATGATTAAGGAAAAGAATATTGAGTTCGATTTTCATGTTGATCATATGGAAAAGGAATACCTGTATACGGATCAGCTTCGCCTGAATCAGATATATATCAATATACTCTCCAATGCCATCAAATATACGGAACCGGGTGGAAGAGTCAGTGTAGATATGCGTGAGGAAGCAAGTACCGTTCCCGGCTGCATAAAGATGATCTACGTTGTGTCTGATACAGGCATCGGAATGAGTCCGGAATTCATAGAGACGATGTATCAGCCGTTCTCGCGTCAGACAGACAGCCGTGTCAACAGTATTCAAGGAACCGGCTTGGGGCTTGCAATTACTAAGAAAATGGTTGATCTGATGGGCGGAACTATTGAATGCGAAAGTGAGCAAGGGAAGGGAACCACCTTTACCGTTGCACTTGATATTCCTGAAGCCGAAAGACAACTTGAAGAAATACGGCTTGATCAGATCAATGCTCTGATTGTTGATGATGATGATATAACGCTTCGAACGACATCCGACGACATTGAAGCGCTGGGCTCTGTAGCCGAGCAGGCACATAACGGAGCAGAAGCGATCAAAATGATAACTGGCAGGCATGAGAGCGGAAAGGATTATAACATAGTTATCATTGACTGGAAAATGCCGGATATGGATGGAGTTGAAACAATCCGTAGGATTCGCTCGGAGGTTAACGCAGATATTCCCATACTGCTGATCTCTGCATACGACTGGTCAGATATAGAGGATAAGGCAAAAGATGCTGGTGCAAACGGTTTTGTAAGCAAACCAATCTTCCGGTCTACTCTTTATAATAAGATAAACGAGCTTATTGGCGTAGAACACAAAACCGTAGAACCGCAAGACGATTATTCTGATCTTAACGGTATCCGCATTCTCGTTGCAGAGGATATAGATATTAACTGGGAAATCATATCCAATATACTTATCATGCATGGCATCATATGCGATCGTGCAGAAAACGGGCGTGTTTGCGTGGACAAGTTGAGCTCAGCTCTGGAAGATAGCTACGATCTTGTATTTATGGACGTGCAGATGCCAATAATGAACGGACTCGATGCAACAAGAGCGATCCGTAAGCTGGATAACTCATGGGCATCATCCATTCCGATAATCGCCATGACGGCAGACGCATTCTCCGAAAATGTCACAGAATGTTTGGATGCGGGGATGAACGGACATATTGCAAAACCTATTGATATAAAGCTTGTCATCAAAGAAATCCGAAGGCTCAAAGAAAGTAAATAATAAACAAACAAATGGGAGGGGAGCTCTTATGAAAAGAATAATGTGTGTGATTGCTGCTGTAATGATGCTTCAGAGTCTGACAGCATGCGGCTATGTAGGGCAGGAGGCAAAGACAGAGGACATCTTTCGACCGACTCTTGATACTTCCGGTAAATGTCATATCAATGTTGCGGGAGGTTATGATAACTTTGAGGCACTGGAAACAGAATTTGACCGTTTCAACGAGTATTATCCTAATGTGGAACTTGTATACACCAAGATTGATGACTATAACAACATGGTTGGCACAGTTCTGAACGGAAATGATGCCCCAGACATCTACGTCAACAACTCTTGGATGTATGGTCGCGAACAGTATAAGGAATCTATAGATCATGCTGAGAATCTTGCTGACCCGGAATTGGGTATTGACACTAGTTGTATACGAAGCAATATTCTTCTGAAGACGGATGATGGCTCACTTCCTATGGTTCCGGTTTTCTCGAGTACCTACGGAATGCTTGTAAATGACGATCTGTTCAAAAAAGAAGGTCTTACCATTCCTTCGACCTATGAGGAGCTGGTATCCGTGTGCCACGAATTTCGTAAAAAAGGCTACGAAAATCCCATGATGGGCTATACCGCTCAGGAAAAAACATCCCTTTACACAATAATCAGCTATCCTCTCTTTTGTTCAACCGTGGCAAGTGACGCAGAAGCTGTAAAGAAACTGAACGATCTTGATCCTTCAGCAGGTGAATATATGAGACCCACCCTTGATAAAGTGGGGCAGTTCCTAAAAGACGACTGTGTGGATATCGATGCTTGCAATGCCATTGAAAACAACTATGATGCGGTGATTCTCCGCTTCTTTGAAGGGGATGTTCCTATGATGATCTGCGTCGGAGATGCCGTTTCCGGTACAAGGAAACGCGAAAGTGTTTCCGAGGCATTTACTGAAAAGCCCTTTACATATGAGTTTGTCCCCATTCCTATATCAGACGAAGGCGCGTATTTCCTTGACATACCTAATCTTCAGTTTTCGGTCAACAAAGATAGTTCAAATTTGGAAGTCACCAATGAATTTATGCGTTTTCTGATTACTTCGAGGGAATTGAACGAGATGGCAGGAAACAAAGGCCTTATGTCACCGACAAAAGATTTGTCTGCTAACAGTATGTATGCTGCGTTTGGAAGCATTCCGGAATCTCGGGTCCTGTCGCCCGAAGAGTTCGGACTCACAGATGACGCAGTTATTCAGTTCAGGATGGCAGTTTACGGATTTGCAACAGGCGAACTGACCATAGACGAGGCTGTTTCGACTTATGGCTCTTTTTCCCAATGAGTTATGGATGATGCATTTCGTCGCGCATTTGTATCTCCTGATGCAGACAGAAGAAAAGATTATATTGCAGCTGCATCTATAATAACAGACAAGGAGAAATTTAGACAATGAAACTGATTATCAAAAGAATTGTTGCGCTTTATATTGCTTTTGCACTTACTCTGTCATTTGTTCCGTATAATGATAAAGTTAATGTAAGTGCCGCAAAACCTAAATTAAGCAAGTCAAGCGTATCATTAAGTGTCGGAGAGAGTGTGACACTTAAAGTCAAGGGAGTAAGTGGCAAAAAGATAAGCTATAAATGGTCTTCATCCGACAAGAAGGTTGCGACCGTAACCAAGAATGGTAAGGTTAAGGGCGTTAAGAAGGGCAGTGCCCAAATAACCTGCAAGGTCTTAAAGAAGAAAAAAGTATACAAAAAGCTTAAATGCAAGGTGACTGTTAAGGAGCAGACCACAACCGAAGATGATATAGTTGCATCAGGCGAAGCCAAGCGCACCATAATGCTATATACAATCGGAACGGATTTAGAGGCATCAGGTGTCGGTTATCTTACAAAGAGTCTTAAGGAGATTATGGGTTCTCCTATATCAGATGATGTCAATGTGATAGTTATGACAGGCGGAACAAGAGATTACACTATGACTAATGATTGTGTGTATGACAGGTCAGGCAAGAATATATCTATTACACCTACCGAAAAGCAGCTCTGGAAGCTTACAGGAAGCAGCGGTGATGCTTTAGGAAGGATGACGCTTCTTAAGACCGTATCTGATTTAAAGAAGATACCATATACAGACCCTAAAGCAATCAAGACCCTGATAGATTTTTCGGTGAGTAAGTTCCCGGCAGAAATGTATGATATGATTGTATGGGATCACGGCTATGGAATATCAGGATTTGGTGAGGACCAGAATCTGTCACGTAGTGTTCCTCACGACCCTGTGACCATCGATGGATTAATATCTGCAATTGAGTCCAGCCAATTGGATAAGAAGCTTGAAATGCTTGATTTTGATTGCTGTTTGATGGGAGGCGTTGAGGTTGTTACGGCTTTATCTGAATATGCCAACAACATAGTAGCTTCCGCAGAGACTGAGCCTGCAGCGAGCCAGCCTTATAAGGGATGGTTAACTGAATTGAATGCCAACCCATATATAGACGGATATACTTTAGGCAAGAAGATTGTTGACGATTACTATGATTATTATAGTGACAAGAATTGCCCGGAATACGGTCAGAAAGCAACTCTGTCCGTTATCAATTGCAAGAAGTATAATGACGAGATGATTGATTCGTTTATAGAATTATCCAAGATACTTATTGATGAGGCTAAGAATCCGGGCTCTGATAATGTATATAATTTCTATGACGAGCTTATAAGTGCACAGAATTCCATAAAATATGAGGGTAATGGTGAGATTGATTTGGGCAATTTCTGTGATGCTTTGGGAGTATGTATTACAGAGACCAACAATATGAAAGGTAATAAGGAGTTGATTGAGAACAAGTACACCGAAATCTGTAAGAAGATAAAGTCCCTGTTAAATGACAAAGACCTTATCTACACCAAGCATGTTAAGGCGCTTGATGTAAAATCAGACATAAGCATAGGCAGAAATGATGACGGAACCGTTAAGACGGGAGACACTTTAAGCTGTTCGGGCCTTAATATATTCTTCCCGTATTTCTCGCTTCCGGTGCCTTCTGAGTTTTACAATTATTCTGAGTTTGAAACTCAGATGGACAATCTTGATAAGCTTAAAGAGATATTCATATCTGATAATAAGAGCAAGTTTTCAGATACCGGCATTATCAAGAAGAAGGGAGAACTTTTTACCAACATTTTAGATTATATCAAGAGATACGGATTGATATACAAGGCAGGAAGGTCTGTATCGGAGCTTGATAAAAAGGGTGAAAAGGACATCACATCCAAGAAGGTTTTAGAAGATATCAGTGCTGAGAATAAGTTTGATAATGAGTGGGTCAATGCCATAGTTTCCCAGCAGCTTAAGGATTTGGTAACCGTCGACAAGACCACTGTAAGCAAAGTGTCCGGTGAAGCCGGTAAGGAATCATATGATGTAGTATTTAAGGATTGCAACCTTCGAACTTTGGATTATACCGGTGGTTTTTATTCCAATGAGTTGGTTGAGTCAAATGATACTTCCAACGGTAGAGATGAGATACCGGGTGCCCTTGATGTTGTTATCCAGAGATACAATGGTAACATTAATGGTACTGATAGTGCGGCAGCCAATAAGATAGCAGCCAGACAGAAGTTATACGATGCAGATACATTCTCATTTAATGTTAACGCATATGACAACAAATGTGTCCAGATAACTGATGTCAACGGCAAGAAGCATCTCGGATATCTTGTTGCTGATACAAGAGACCTGGATAAATATTATATACCGCTTGCTTTTGAGAATTATTATGACCTGGGAGCTGATGGTAAGGTGCTTTACCTTGATGCCGTAGCTATGGTTCTTAGATTTGATGAGAACGGTCAGGCTAAATATGAGGGAATGTCAAGAACTACATTTGAGGGAGCTGCTCCGATGGATGAGTTCCTTAAAGATTTTGACACCACAAGAAAGCTTTTTACAACATACAGTTCTAATGTATACAACACCCATGCTCGTATTGATACCGAAGAAACCGTTGCATATGATATTACTAAGGAGAATCTTGGATTAACATTTGATGTTAACGGAGATATCACTAATATAGACAGTATGAGCGAATCGATATCAAAGACATTAAAACAGAGTTTTTATGTACGCGATATATACGGCTGTATCAAAAAGGTTGCATGACAGGATTAAACATGAGAGAGGGCAGGTTTCTGAAAGAGGAATCTGTCCTTTTTGGTTTTTTTGTGGTAAAATCGGTTTAATGGATTTCGCCTGAAATTAAGATGAGGCAATATATATTTAGAATAGACACAATGGTAGAATGAAAGAAGTTTAGGAGGGTGCAATGAAGGTACTTATTTTGAATGGCAGTCCGAGAGTTGGTGGCAATACAGCTATTGCTCTTGATGAGATGGTAAAGGTATTTGAAAAGGAAGGCGTAGAGACAGAGGTTGTTTTTATTGGGAATAAGGACATCAGAGGCTGTATCGCCTGCGGAAGGTGTGGTGAAAAAGGGAAATGTGTCTTTGAGGATACAGTTAATGAGCTGGCTCCTAAGTTCGAGGAGGCGGATGGTCTTGTAGTGGCATCTCCTGTTTATTATGCATCAGCTAATGCAACTCTAATCGCCTGCCTTGACAGATTGTTCTACAGCACGCATTTTGATAAGACTATGAAAGTCGGTGCAAGTGTTGTAGTTGCAAGACGCGGGGGATGCTCTGCCACATATGATGAGCTGAACAAGTATTTTACGATCAGCGGTATGCCCGTGGCCTCAAGTCAATATTGGAACAGCGTTCACGGCAGGGAAAAAGGTGAGGCAAAGAAGGATCTGGAAGGATTGTACAACATGAGGGTTCTTGCACGGAATATGACTTTCCTGATGAAAAGCATCGCTCTTGGAAAAGAGAAATATGGAATGCCGGAGACGGAAGAGCATCAGTGGACCCATTTTATCAGCGAATGAGGATGCAAAACCATATTGGACGTAAGGATAATCATGAAGAAATAAAACTCAGAAAAGGGAGCATAAAAAAACGATAATTGATTAACTCGGAAGATAATTTAATAATGGATGTTTATAACACTGATGGAGAAATCTGTCAGTGTTTTTTATTTTTACATTAATAATATACGTAAGAAAGGAGCTGGTAGAAGAATGGATGATGTGTACGAGATAAAGCGAGGTAATAAGGCAAAGAAACTCGTAAATGATTTTATCTCATTGTAAGAAAAACTTTAACTAAGTAAGTGTTGTGTGTTATACTAAAATAGTCGCAAGATTAAACTACAGTTTTATAGACAATGACAAATCGCAGTTTGTAGGGGGAACAATGAGAATCGGGGTTATTCAAGCAAGCTCACAAACATCTAAAAATCAAATAATCTATGATGCTGTATATAAGTATGCTCCCAAGGAGGCTGAGGTAATAAATTATGGCTGTACGATGGAAGAAAAAGAGAAATACTCTTATATAGAGATTTCTTTACTTGTAGGCATTTTGTTGGCAAGTAAGACAGTGGATTTTATTGTTACGGGATGTTCTTCGGGGCAGGGAATGATGCTTGCTTGTAATAGTATGCCAGGTGTCATTTGCGGGTATGCACCCACACCCAAAGATGCCTATCTATTTGCCCAGATTAATAATGGAAATGCGATATCTGTACCATTAGGTGAAGATTATACATGGTCAGGTGTTGACAATCTTGAAAAAACAATAGAAGCTCTTTTTTCAGAACCATTCGGGCAAGGCTATCCTAAAAGTGAGGCTGAGAGAAAGATAAAAGATACGGAGAAATTGAAAGAAATAAGAAAAAGCGGACAGGTTCGTTTTGAAGATTTTTTTAATGTATTGGATGTATCATTGATTGAAGTAATCAAAAGAAAAAAGGATGTAATCCGGAGTGTAAAGGCATATGGGAAGAAAGAAATTGCTGATTTGATGAAATAAACGAATTCAAGTTTGTCGGTATGAACGATAGAGCGTTATCCCGGAAGTTAATTTAGCATCTTTTAACGATGAAACCCCCTATGGGGAGTAGTAAGACATCCCGTTTACACCTTTTAAGGTGAACTACCAGATGAATGATGAGAGCACTCTGCGTGATGTGGAGTGCTTTTTCTTTGGTTTGATTGACAAAATCTTTGGATTGAAGTATAATTTCTTTGGATTCGGAGGGCGAAACTATGGATTACAGACAAATAAAAAAACAGGCAAACGAAATACTTAAGATCAAAACTGCAGAGTGTTCATATATAGAATACAAAGCATCAGAGCAGCAACTGGATAAAATATTGAAAACCATCTGCGCGTATGGAAATAACTATTACAACGATGATATTCAATATATTTTTATAGGTGTAGAAGAGGAAAACAATGAAGAACAGAAAGCTATCCCTGTGCTCCCGATTAAGGGGATTGCTGAAGGGAGACTGGAAAAATGTAAAAATACCATTAATGCACTTCGTTCCTTTTTATATCCCAATGTTGCGTTTGAAGTAGTATCAAATGATCTTGATGGAATAAGTTATTTGCTTATTATTGTAAAGCGCCAGACGGGAGGCCCGTTTATGGTGGCTGAAAAAGCCGAAAAGGACAAAAAGATAAATCTTAAGCCGGGAAGATATGTGAGAATTGAAGCTGACACCCGTCTTGCGAGAGTAGACGAAGAATATGATCTGCTGCGAAAGTTTTCCAATTTTCATTATAGCTCGATTGTAAGCTCCGGGGCATCGATTGATGATTTAAGCGCTGATTTACTCAGAGAATATTTTTCCAAGACAAGCTCAAGACAGATTAGTGATGGAATGGAAAAGAAAGAGCTGGCCAAGGCTTTGGACTTGCTTGATAAAAATGATCCTGCGGATCGACGCGTGAAAAACTATGCTGTCCTCATGTTTTCTGATCATCCAGAGGATCGAATTCCATATGCATATACAGAATTGATTATTGATATGTTTGGGACTAAAAGAAAGATGGAATCCAAAGTATTTAAAGGTGCAGTTTGGAAACAGTATTATGCTGCGTTGGAGTACATCAATAACAATTTCTTAAATGAATTGGTTATACGTGATGATGGCAACTCAGATAATCGTAAAATCGAGAACTTCACGTTTATTGCACTGGAAGAATTGCTTGCAAATGCCATTGTTCATAACAACTATGAAAATGGTAAGCCAATCCAAATATATGTGTCTGAAAAACAGATAAACATTGTGAATTATAACAAGCCGTTACCGCCTATACGCATAAGTGACCTGAATGAGAGAACGTTTTTTAACGAGCGAGACACGGAGAATCCTGAAATCAGGGATATGTTTAAAGCATTAGGTATTATAGAATCCTTCGGAACGGGTATTGGGGAAGCTAAAAGATCAATGCAGGAAAATGGATCTCCAGATCTTTTCTATAAGACTTTTGATGTAAATGACAACGTAACTTCTGTGGTTATACCTGTAAATGAGGAATATTATGAGATAAAAAATGGCACCAAACCAAAGAAAAAAGTTTGGATTGAGAATGAAACCAAAGATTTCAAGCAGAAAATTATGGATTCGAGATATACCAAAAAAATAAAACAAAACATTTTGAAGTTATATGAGGAAATAGGTACAGAGGTTTTCGGAAATTCACGAGTGGTTGAAATTCTAGGCTGTTCAGAGGTAACAGCGACTTCTTATTTGAAAAGGATGGAGAATGAACTAAAAATCATCGTTCCAGTAGAAGGAATGGGCAAAGGAAAGTACAGGTTTAGGGGAGAAAAATGATGAGTTTTGCTATATATAGGCAATACTTTGCTGATGTGGCCGAGTTTAGATAGACAGAGGGGAGAAAGGTAGAAATATTGAAGAGGAATTATGATATGAATGTTGGGATAATTGGATATGGTAGCATGGGAAAAATGCTACTTCAGAAAATCAGTGAAACTGGTAAAGTAAATCATGATAAGTTATTTGTATCAAACAGGACTTTATCGAAAATTGAAGCAGATCCAGATAAATATGTGATCAGTGAATCAAATACTTCTCTAGCAATGTCTTCAGATATTATATTTATATGTACTCGTCCTGCTGATTTGCTGTCAGTGTTAGAGGAAATATCAAGTGTTGTAAAAGCTGATACGCTAATTATATCACTTAATGGAAGTATAACATTTGAATCTCTTGAGACGATTAGCAGCCGAAAATATGTAAAGGTTATTCCGAGCGTAACTGCTGAAATAAATAAAGCTCAAACGTTGGTTACTTATAACAGATTTGTGAGCGAGGATGATAAAAGATTATTAAGAGATATTCTTTCATGTATCGGTAATGTCATCGAATTACCTGAAAATGAGATGGGAATGGGTTCAGAACTTGTAAGTTGTATGCCGGGATTTATAGCATCTATTTTCGATGTGATTTGTCAATCGGCAATAAAACATACTTCGATTCCACAGGAGCAAGTAATTAAGATGGTTCTTGACACTTTGAGTGCAACCGGGGAACTCATGCTCCTTAAAGATATGAGTTTTGAAGATGTGGTAAAACGAGTGGCAACCAAAGGTGGTATTACTGAAGTGGGCTCGAGAGTAATATATGATGGCTTTCCAGAAATTGCAGATGAGATGTTTGGAAAAACTCTTGCTAAGAGAAGAGAAACTGCCGCTATAGTTAAAAACATACTGTGATTGAAGCTCAAAATGGCAAACTATAGATAAAGATAATTTAATAATGGATGTTATAACACTGATGGAGAAATTACAGAACAAGATGATACAAAGAAGAAAGGCAAAAAAAGGGAAATACGAAATCATTATCAAAAAATAAAGATAAAGCTGAATAAAAAACTTCTACACGACTTTAAGTTATGATACAATAAATGTGTTGGTGAAATATATTGAAGATTACAATTTGGAGTTTGTGGAGGATAATATGACAGAATTGAGTGCGTTTTTTAAGAGTGTAATAGATCAAGATCGGGCGGCAGTTGTAATTTGTGATTTGGATCATGTGATTGTGTATATGAATCCTGCTGCGGAAAGTAATTACGAAAAATGGGGCGGAGCAAAGCTTGTTGGACAAAGCCTAATGAATTGTCATAATGAGAGATCCAGAAAATCCATTGAAGAAGTTGTTTCATGGTTCAAGGAATCGGTGGATAATAATTTGATCTATACGTTTTATAACGAAAAGCAGAATAAGGATGTGTATATGGTTGCGCTTCGTGATGATTTAGGTGCTCTGATTGGGTATTATGAAAAACATGAATATAGAGATCGTGAGACAATGGAAAGGTATGACTACGGACAGTGATGAAGGAGATACCGAATGATGCACTTCTGGACCAATGGGCCAGAAGTTTCTTTATAAAGTAAAACTGTTGCTAACAATGCTCAAATCGAACAAAACAATTTCGGTGTTCGGGTTGAATAAAAATGCCTATCCTGTCGGCAAACAGGATAGGCGGTGTCCGTAAGGACATTTAACCTTATACTGGGAGCTTCCACCTTTGGAGTGGGTGCTCTTTATTAAATAAAATATATCACTTTTATCAATATAAATCAAAAAAACTTTCAAAAGAGCTTATCTTTTGCATGATTAAATGCAGAAGGTAAGCTCTTTGATTTTGTATGAAAGTGCGGATTTGGGAGGAGATGTGCAAGAGTAAATTCTAGTATGAAAACTTTTTTAATCCTGCAAATGCTGTAATTTCGCTAGTTTTGCGTCGTGTGTCTTTTTAATGCGACACACGGCATGTAAAATAATCTTTTAATAATGAGGATTTTGTGATATAATTTTTATGGAGTATTGTATATACATGATGCATATACAGAGAGGGCTTGGAATTGTACGATTATTGATAAGATGCTGTTTGTTATTCTGAGCGCAGCGAGGGATGTATAATCTAAGGTAGAGAGTGTCATTCTGAGCGTAAGCGAAGAATCTTTGACCTTCGAAGAAGGTCAACATACATAGTCTTACGGAGGAAAAGAAGTGCCTAAGAAAGCTAATCAGAAACTAAAATTGTTGTATTTGTACAGGATACTGATGAAGAATACGAGCGAGACTCACGGTATGTCAATTAATGAGCTTAGAGAAGAACTCATGAAGCATGACATACAGGCTAACAGACAGGTGATTTATGACGACTTTAAGGCTCTTAAGGAGTTTGGCGCAGAAGTTAAGAAGATCGGTAGCGGTACAAGTACACAGTATTATATCGAAAGTGATAGATTTGAGATAGCGGAGCTGAAGGTGTT
>JHXB01000025.1 GCA_000621905.1 Lachnospiraceae bacterium NC2004 | reverse complement strand
GTTGGATATCCCTTCAGAGAAAGAAGTTAAATATCTGTTGGAGATATTTGAAAAACGATATGATACATGGCCAACAATCTTCTGTACTCAATACAAACAGACTGAATGGCATCCTCGCTTAGGTGGAGGTGTAATAGCTGATGCTATCATGGATCGAATCGTACATAATTCAGAAACTATTAATTCTGGTACAGCAAATATGAGAGAGCTCCTATCTAAGCACTCACTATAGTACCGGTACGCTATTTCGGATTAGCGGTATCATTGTCATGGACTCGCGGTACCGCTCGTCCGGATAGGCGGTCTTACGACCGCGGAATATTCACCCCTCCCACGAAATCACAGTTGAAGGTATATAATTGGATTCTTTTCCACGTACTAAGGCGTCATACTGATAAGCCACATTTTTAGCTGTTTCACCAAAATCTGAAAAAATATATGTTGCAAATCTCCAGCCTCCTATTGCATTACACATTTCTAGTCTTACTAATAACCTGTTAATTTGTTCTTGCATATGTTTAACAGAATAATTAGAGTATGTTTCCATATAACTATTTCCCTCAGCTGTTGCTTTGCCTTTCCCTGCAGAAGCAACAATGATAGAAAATTGCTCACTAGTATTCTCAGTATACGTTGTGCTATTTGTGCGCTGTATACTTTCATATTGACTTAGCTCAGACGAATAGTTGCATAAATCGTCAATTTGATTCCTAATCATTTCGGAGTTGCTTACATTCCTTGCTAGAAACAAAACCGAAAAATCTTTTTTATCCTGATAATTTAATAGATTCTCCAATGATATAAAGGAGTCATTCTTTTCGCTTGCTATATTAGAAACAGATACAATGTACTTAGTGTTACGTATAACCTCTCCACCATATTCTTCTATCTTTGCACCTGGATAAACTGATGAAAAAACACGTTGAGCTCTATCAGATAAAGAATTAATGTTTCCGGACGAGTTCACCTCTTCATTAAGATCAGCGATAATAAAATAAGCCTCTATTTTCTGCATTTCATACCGAAATAGTAATGAAACAGCGCACTCTTCAGCATTAAAACTCTGATATAACTGACACAAATTATCAACATCATCTTCATCTGAAAGTCTAACAAATTGTGATATCTTAATTGCACGAATTCGTTCTTGTTTCCAATCTTCACTTTCATAATCATCAATTGGTTCCGGACGATAATTCTTATGAAACTCCTGGAGATATTCACTAAAAGCATCTTTTTCTATAGACTTAACTAATCTTTTAATTGTATTTTCATCAGACATAATACCTCAGCTCCTTTTAATCCCTTTGAAACTTCCAAAAAACAAGAGCAATTGCTGCCATTACGAATATCAAAACACACGCAAACACAAAATAAAGTGTATTAGCAACTCTTTTTAAGTGTGCAATTGATCTAGGCGACCTAGCTCCATTTACCGACCATTCATATAGTTTGTACAAATAAGGAAACGACCATACGCGTTTATTATATAATTCGTCTGGATAATCAGCTTCATTTTCTTTTTCTTCCAGCATAGCAATTCTTTTCTTCATTTGCGAGTAAGTATATGTTGGAAAAAGATTACATATTTTTTTAAAAAAAACATTCTTTGTGTTATTCATTATAATCACCTCTGTTATTTCGTTTTTTGAAAAATATTCTTAAGTTCATCATTCTCAATACTTATTATTCTTTTTTTCTTTTCCAATTCATTTATGTCTATTGAGAGTTCCTGTATCTCATTTCTCATCATATTTAGATCCGGATTAAGCTTACATATAACATTATTTTCAGCCGAATGATCATAAAACTCTTCCTTAATCATATTAAATATATTATTCAAAACAGTCTTTGTTTGATTTAATAGATTATCATTATGTACGGTATATTGAGCTGAATGACAATTAACCAAATCTTTTTTTATGTCTCCAACAAAATTTTTTTGCGCCCAATACTTCGCCTCTTTGCCAGCATTGCTAATTGTTTTCCACGCTTTAGTGTACCACTTATCTCCACCTAATTTTTTTTGTAGATCAGGAATAGATAGCTCTACATTATCAAGGGCCTTTTTTCTCTCATTAGCTGTTTCATCCACTAAGCGCTGTTTCTTAAAAAAATCACGAAACACCTCTTTCTCAGATTCAGAAATTGCATTCTGACTATTAATTATCTCAATACAATCCTCAGTATACTTTGGAATCGCAGTATCAAGCATAAAGTTATTAAAATCATTCTCAACTCTCTCAGTTACATTTTTGATATCCGTATTCAATAACTTTACAATTTCTTGACGAATTTCCTTTTCTGAATGTGACTCATAGTACTTTCTATTCAAATAATTATCTATCACTTGAGTAGCAAACATATCCGCTTTAAATTCAGTCCATTTATAATCTGACTCATTCACTTGCATTGTAAACAAACTCTCCATCTTTGGAACAAAAGTATTTGTCAGTTCTAACAGCATATTACAAAGTGGCTCATAAAGCATGTTAAATTCTTTTATTCTTTCACTTTTACATTTTTTCTTTTCTATTTCTTTTTTATTAATTTTGTCATTATACTCTTCAAGTAGTTTTAAAAAAGCCTTCCTAGCCCTCTCACATTGATTATATGGAAATAGCTCATTTGCGACATATATTATTTCCTGCTCAATAATACCGATGCCAGAATTAAACTCTATAAGTTCTTTTTGGGCTAATTCCACATCAATTGCTTTGTTTAACTCCTCTTTTAATTGCTCATGTTTTCGAGGAACATCTTCTAATCTATTGTCTGGCAATGTACAATACCGCGGTAGCGAAATATAACATGGATAACTAGGATTAGAAAACGCATTGATATTATTATAGTAAGTACTCTTAAGCCGATTTTCTCTCCATGGATTATCATCAGATTTAGGTTTCCTAGCCCCCAACGCTACGGCAGAGGAAGCATATATAATGCGCGTATCCCATTCCATTTCAACAGTGGTTAGAACACTTTTATCCGGCTCATACTCTGTAGCATTACACACCACTATAGTATGTGCTAAATCAAGTTTATTATCAGTAGTTTCTTGAACTGTATCAATCAAGTCTTTTGCTTTGTCTAATTCTTTCCTTTCCGAACAAACAAAGATTAAAAAGCCCTTAGTTTGATCACTTAATACTTTTCTTAAAGTTTTAGCATCTTCTTTGTATGTATCACTATCAACTCCAGGTGTATCATAGAATACTATCTGCTCTGGAATATTATTATTATGAAAAGGGCAAAATACTTCTATAAGTTTATCATCTAACATCAAAGCTTTTTCTTGACTTAATTCCATACTACTATTATTAAAAAAATCTATTACGCACCGCACACGATTAATTGGCCTTTTTTCACTATCAAGCAGGCTAATCAATTCTTCAGGTATTAGTCTTTTATTTTTGCTCTTATTAATATTAACACAATCAATTGTTACTTTTTTTCCATCAATAAAATATTCCGCCTTAATTTCTTTTGCAGAATTATGCAAAGCACAATTAACTCCAGTGGTTCTATTCTGACCCGAAGAAAGCAACTCTTCCCCAATTATCGCATTCAAAAAGGTGGATTTTCCTGCACTCATATTTCCAACAACAATAACAGGTATCGTTGCATCTAATATTTTATCAATTTCCCCATTTGAATCTATATCAAAGCCTTGTGTTTTTAGCTTTTTCACCTTATCAACTATAATTTTATTAATTTCATCACATGTAAGAATTCGTTCACTTTCACTTTCAGTAATCTCTACGGAATATTTTAAACAAATCTTGCTGAACCATTTATAATTTCTTTCAGTTCCTACAAAATCTATTTTTATTTCAGAGCCCCTATATGAATCTAGAAGGATTTTAAGCAGTTCTTCTCCATCATCTTCAAGACAAAATCGCTCCTTAAACATTGATGAAATCATATCTCTGGCTGTTCCATCAATAGGTTTTTCCGTGCCATTTTGACTTAAAACAAACATTTTCACGTTACATAAATAGGGGTTATAATACATTCTTAATCTTGTAGCCATGTTTACACCTCTCTTTTTATATGCTTATTATTTAATAATCATTTATTTTACTCTATATATCCTCATACTATCACACGTGGCATAACTTACAATCTATTATATACCTCCGACCACACAATATCAATCTTTCATTGTAGAATATGCACAAATCGACAGCCAAACGTCGAAAAATTCTGTACAAAAAAACAAATAAACACACTCTTAGCTCATTGAACACTATTACAGGTTTCTTTTGAGAGACTAGTTGTAGCTTTAATATTCCACACCCTCCATCATTATTCCATCCCTAAATGCGCCATCTCACAAGCACAACTCTATAATCTTCTCCGCCACGTTCTTCCCAGCATTCGTATCGCTTGGCGAGCTGGAAACAGTAACCTTATACCTCTCATCATCATAGTACTTATAGATATAATGCGTTCCTGAAGCCTTAAGCACAAATCCAGTCTTCTCTATTATTCCCTTGATCTTCGCAGCATTCCTGTAAGAATTAATCTTCTGCATCAATTCTTCTTTCTTCTCTTCCTGAGCATAATCGAAGTCGTTATAATCAAGCAAATCCTCTAAGAAGTCCCCGAATTCCTCTGCATTTTCGATAGCCCCATACACAACATCATAAATGACATCCTTATACTCACCATCATAAAACTCAAATCCACTCGGATAATACAGCAAGGCATCGCCCGCCAAACCATTTTCAATCAAATAAATGTTATATTGAATCAGAACCTCCAAAAGCTCGTATCTTCTGAATGACGAATCTAGCCCCTTATATATCTGCTGAAACAGCTCCAGCAACTTCGCCCTTATAAACTTAAGCAAAGCCTCCTGCTTATACTCAGCCCTACAATCAAACAAAACGCACTGATTAGTGGCATATATCATTTGCAGTCGCTTCTCGTCTGGAGCAGCCATCTTTTCCTTGGTAAGAACAGCAATCTGAAGATCCTTCTGCCTGATTGTCTCCTCATACTCCTTCTTAACACGGTTCTCGTCCTGCTTCATCGCATCAAGCTCTTTTTGAGTCTCTTCGTATTTGGCACGGTAACGATCATACTGCATTTGACTGTTGTCAAACTTGGACTTCAGCTCATCAACACGCTTTTTGTGGTCCTTCTCATCCTGAGCAAGCTTACTGTTAAGACCGAGAATCATCGCGTCCTTTTCCTGAATGTCATGCTCGAGATTCTTCACAGCCTCCTTCGTATCGTTGAGGCCCTCATACTCATAGTATTTCTTCTTTAGCTCTCTGTAAAATGCTGCCGGTGCAAATGTAAACTGCTTTCTTACACTGTACCTCTTAGCCTGCATTTCCATTATCTTAAGCGCCGACAATCCGTCATTTTCTTCATCGTCAGGCACATCTTCCTCGTCAGTTATCGAGCAATACACCGGTCCATCAGGAAGCAGCGTCTCATCTTCAAGCCCACTATGGAATATCACGCAGTTCTCCAACAGTTCTTCGCCGTACTCTCCACAGTGACAACTCTCTCTTTCAAATAAACTCTCCCTGATATCATCCGAAACAATCACCACATGCGCGTATCCTACGAGGCTCTGTGTCAGCGAGTTAATGTCTCTGTCAAACTCCCGCACTTCGCCATCGATCTTCATAGAATCCTTATAGGTAACATTCCTTACAGATTCAGGGCAAATGATGATAGGAAGCTGTCTTTGGGGATTAAGGAAGAACTTATCCATGAACTTCTTACCATTTCTATTATCAACTAAAAATGGCTCAACGATAAGCTTGCCTTCCTCGTCAAATGACTTATTAACCCTATATAATCTGTCTACATTTGCCTCAACTATCTCCAAGCTCTCATCTTGAAGCATTTTCTTAACAAATGCAGGCCTAAATGAAATCGCATCTCTGGTATTAGAAAGCGGCTCCTTGCATATAATCTGAATTGCAACGGTCACGCTGTTTTCATTTTCATGGAGACCGACTTCCGTCACAAATGATCTGCCGCTTATCTCGCCACCATCACCCAGGTTATTGTTCTTAAACTCCGCTCTGTTATCAGGCTCCTCAATACGCAAAGTCCAAGCATTTTCCTGCTCTAATCTGAAAAGCCTTATATCGAGCTGAGACTTAAGCGTAAGCCCATACATCCGGCTAACATCAAAACTCGCGTATTCAGACACATCGGGATACTCGGCAAGTTCCGGAAATATACCCAGATACTCGCTCCCGACTCTCGCCTGTAGCCAGTTCATTATATAGAGAAATGTCTTCTTAAAGACATCGGTATTCTTAATCTTATTTGAATAGACATCCAAGCAAGCCTGATATGTCGTGTATTGTTTGTATAAAACTATATTGGTATTGCTCACTTTTTAGCCACCTCACCCTCAATATCTAAAGAATTATCTCTCTACATCCGGAAACTCAAACCCCATCTTCTCATAGCGTTCTTCAACCGGCACAGTCCTATCGATCAAGATCTCCCACATCTTTTCGTGTGTAGCCTCGTCTCCTGAATGCGTATAATCGAGTATCATATCCGTAAACTGCTGAAATGGCAGGTTATTTGTGGATACATCTCCAAAAATCTCTCCAATACTATCGTAAATCTTATTAATCTCATCATTTACGCTTATTAATAAAAGCATATCTTTCTTAGTCATATAATCCCTCCTAGTCAAAAATCCACTCTATGTCATCTACATACCCAAAGCCTTACGAACCATCTTCTCAAAACTCTCCTTAAAGCGCATATCATCAACTTCCGTACGCTTCTTCGGACCTTTCAAATGATTCTTAGCCTTACTTCTTCTTGCTTTCTTAGACAAATGCCGTTCCATAAGCATCTGGTCTATATTGTCATCTGTATACCACTTCCCGGATTGATGTATTGCAAATGCATTCTTCCCGAGAGCCATTGCAGCAACCCCGTAATCCTGAGTAACCACGATGTCATTTGCATCCTTATCTAACATACTGATCAGAGCAAAATCAACCGCATCCGCTCCTGCTCCGATAACCTTCACCTCACTGTAATCGGAACTCATCACATGATTGGTGTCGCACAGAAGCGTCACAGGAATATTATATTGTCTTGCAACCTGCTCCACAATAGAAACTACCGGGCAAGCGTCGGCATCTACGTATATTCTCATCTAGTCCTCCACAAAATGCTCCTCACATCTAGCCTCCCAATGTTCCCTATAAGTTTCAAGACTATTACAATACAAGAAACTACTAACCTTTTATAATTATTGAAATCAATTCTTCTCGTAATAATCTATTTTCAAATCTTTTAATGTATTTGTAACCCAATTGTATGTACCAAGTATAGAATTATTCTGCTTCAATTCATAGGTATTATTCTTATCACTATTCTTTTCAAGATAATCTTTAAACTCATCTTGATTACTAATTAATTTATCATTAACGTATACTTGATCCTCTTCTATTTTTATTACTACTGTAACTCTTTCTGCTTCTGTAGAGTCGTCAACAGACTCTGTAACATCAGCTTCAACATTGTCTTTATTATCTACTTGTTCTTTTTCGCTTTTAGTTACATCACTATTGCTATTTTTACCGAACCCAAAACCTGGGCCCAATCCAAAACCAGAACACCCTCTCAATACATATCCTAATGCAAGTGCGATAATTGCAATAAGAATAATTGTCAATAATCCCTTTCCGCTTCCTTCGCCTCTATTATTCATTGTTTAGTCCTCCTGAAATGTTCTTTTTATAATATAGTTTATAATTTGTATTTGATTCATATTCACTAAATATTTTATCAATTAGATTATAATCATCAGTGTGAATGTTATCTTCATCACACTCAAACATTATATATACCAATTTATCTTTTACAATCACACGATTAAGATAATCTGTAATGGATTTGACTAACACCTCACTATCTTCCGATAAATCAAACGAATTATACTCACCATCGTTATCGCGATTCGACCTTATTCTCAATTCAGAATTTCCTGCTATCGTTACATTATCAACAGTTATCAGCAAAGAATCTTCATAATATTGCTTCTTCGTTTCCTCAATGTTCTGATTCAAAGTCAATTCGTTTTGTAAAGACTCAATTTGATTGTTTAATTCTTGCGTCTGATTACTATTCTTCACTTGTACCCTCGCACCAGACAACAAAATAATAAACAATACCGAGAATAAAACATCTAATAGAGGTGTCATATTAATTTCCTCAGATTTATTCCACTTTTTATTTAGCATATTATTCTACTCCTTGCTCCTTATCTGATTCAACATCTTGAGTTTCATGAAATAAAATGTTTTCAAATACCTTATGCGATTTCTCATAGATTTCACACTCGCCATCGATATTAGCTATTAAAGGGCAAAGAAAGATAGCATCTATAAATTTGAAAATTACAGCTAAAACAATTCCTAATACGGTTGACGACAATGCAAATCCTACTGCAATATAGAGATTATCCCCCGCCAATTCACCACTTTGTAAAGCAATAAATAATCCAGATACCGTTCCAAGAATACCCAATAGTGGGAATAATTGTATAAACAATGAGTACAGTATATATAATTTGCTTTTTTTATTATAATAATTCAATACATCTTTATAATCATCCCAGTGTTTTAAATCGTACGATGTACTTTTCTCTTGATAAGATCCCCCTGGCACATAGGTAATCTTGCTTTTTTTCTTCGCGGGTTTATTAAGCGCCTTTATCTTCATATGCACTACTTTCATATAAGTAATAGCCATAAACATTATAGCTAATTCGGCAAGTCCCAAGATAATAATAGCTGGATTTAAAATTTGTTCCAAACCTTTGCATATTAGTACTATTATTTCATTAAAAATATCATTTGTCATTTTAGTCAGTCTCCTATCTTAATTATATATATGGTATAACACCCCTATTGTATCACAACACAACCACACTATGTAATCTCGTTGCTCATCACTTCATTTGCGCCTTCCTAATCTTACGATATTCATCTCGAATAAGAGCATATGTAATCATATTTACAATCAGATCCTTCACATCAGGCTCATCCAAATTCCAAAGGTGATCATTCGTAAGTCTACCAAGATAGAAACGATTTCCATCAATAAGGTTCGGAGCCGTCTTACTAATCAACTCACGCAATTCTTCCTTCTTTCCACTTCCTATCCTACCCACACTTATTCTTCCATGATGGAAAAACGTCACGGTGTCACCATCTAATTCAACATTCTCATCTACAATCAGTTCAAGCGAATTATGGCTTGATTCTTCGTTGTCGATAGCTACACTCAACGCGGTTCTTTCATAATCCGGCCTTGCTTCTGTGCAGTACGGGCAAATACCGAATGAAACTATCTCTGTGCTTTCTTTATATTCTATGATAAAGGAACGATATGCTCCCTCTAAGTATCCGCCAGATGCGTTACCATATGACATCATCCTTACTCCATAATCCTTAACTACTTTGAAGATGCCATATTTACCAACCGGTAGTTTGTGATCAGTATAAAGCAGACACTCCCAAAAGTTTATCATAGCCTTAGATAAATCATCAGGGGTACTTCTACCAAAATCAGCATCGTATGCCCTTGGATGCTCATTGATTTCTTCTAGAGTTAACCTTTGAAGCGGTTCTTCTAAAGGTATTTCTACAAACTCTTCTTTGAGCATCGATGTGTACTCAGGCAGTTCTTCAATTGCTAAATACTGACCTTGTTCTTCACTATAATAAAAACACTCAACATCAGTCCCATTAGTCATGACACAAAACTTACAACCAAGTTCATCTGCATATCCTGTCATCTGTGTAATGACAGCATCACTAAGCATAACAGTTGGAGCCTTACACTCGATCACCACAAGCGGCACAACTACATCCTCGTCAGCTTCATACTTTTCAATTATGATATCAGCGCGGTTCTTTGTCTTTAACCCATAATGTGATAGATGCTCCTCCACACGAATCATGTTTGCCGGAACATTTAGTACATTAAGAAGATACGATACCACCTGCTGTCGCACTTTCTCCTCCGGCGTGACATATATTAGGCGTTGTCTAATAGGATCAAGATAACACTCCTTACCATTTCTAATAAATACTTCTGGCAACGGCTGTTTACTGAGTTCTTTCATTTTCATTCCTCCCTGTATTACAATCATTTTTGCTTCTCCTCGTTATTTAACTCATCATTCCAATCATTCAATATAACTACCTACCATATATCCCTCATATTCTCTAAATTTAGGCTCAACCGGAACAGATTCATCCACATACGTTTCAACATAATCAACTAAATATACATACACATTGACAGTATCACTTTCCCTATACTTTGTATCTCCATATAAATACATTTTAAAGGTTTGTGTGTTAAAATCATCAGAGAATAAAAAAGTAATCTCAGTTATGGCACTCCCACCGTCAAAAGTCACTTCTTTGACACTAGATATTCTAGCGTCGTTAATGCAAATCATCTTGTTCTTGTATTGCTTTGGATTTGAAGCAAACTCATCCAAACTCACATCTGCCTTTACACTCTTTTTTAACTTATCAACACTATCCTTAGTTATAGGAAATAAATCTGCATGTTTCAGCATATATTTTTTTGACTTCTTGTTATATTTTATATTGTTCGCGGTAAAATATTGTTCCCATTCACCAACAAGAGATTTCATCTTATCAGGATCATCATCCGTATACGCTTCTGAAAGCGTATACACCTCTCTCTCAGCGCCTAGAAATATATGAGAAAAGGAGTTTCCGCCTAAAAGCAAACACAATATGACTAAGCCTATCAATCCAGCCAAACTATCTTTTACTTTATTTACCACACTCACATGACTATTCCCACTTTTATTATTTTTATTATTATTCTTATTACACTGTTGTTTAGTTCTTATTTTTTTTTGCACATAGTATTCATCAGTTGTCATAGTTATAAAGTCGTTACACGAGTCACTGTATACATGTTCATTTTCGTGGTAAATACATCTTCCTATAGTTTTAGAATCACAAGAAACCAAATTTCCTTTACCACGTTCTCTATCCCCCTGCCAGTAAGCACATGTTAAACATTTCTTACCAATTATTGGATGAATACTACCAGTAATTTTACTCATTCCCGCTCACACCCCTTTTCCTTTCAAAACATCAATAATTGAGCAAAAACAACTCCGCAAATAGATCTCCATTAAATTTAAGTGACACAGCCTCAAACAAAACAGAATTGGCACAGTATCAATCGAACAACTACATAGTATTTTTGTTACTTTTTATATTCCTCAAGTAGTTTTGCAATAACCTCTTCATGATTGTTCTTTAAGTCATTAATGCTCCATGAGGAATAATTTTGATATACACGAATAGAATTTGAGAAAACTTCTACATTATTTTTGAAATACTTCTCCTTCTTCTCCGCATAATCCAAATTTCCTTGGGCTGTATTTTTTCTTCTCGAAATCAAAACAAGATTACCTAACTTATCAGTCCACTCTTCCCTTTCAGCATCAGTAAAATCTTTTTTCCATTTACTACCATCATATGGATGCTGTGGCAATATGTGTTCAATACTTGCAATAGTCGAAGGATTTAACGGAGTTGTATTTCCATGATATAGTAAATCTAACTTTAGTAATAAATACTTTGCAAATCGTTTTCCATAAATATCCCCTCGAATTACCCTTTCAAAGTCCTTTGTATCTATATCGAAACAATTTGATTCAAGCAATTCGTCAACACTCTGAGACTTCTCTATTTCTTTCAGTATTTGATTTGTATGCTCAATTCTCAATGTTGGCGAAGTCGAAATAATCCAATCTGATGATAGTTTTCTATCCAAAAGTTTTATAAATTCAACAATTCTAGTATCATGATATTTTTGATAGTAATACATAACCGGAGCAACCCAATAATCTGCTCCCAGACCAGTTTCCATCAATTTTAAGTAATTATTAATTTCATAGTTACCGGTACTACTAGAATGATCTGATTCAAATACATCAATGTACGTATTATATAAATTATATATATAATTAAACGTGTCTTTCCCCTTAGTTAGTAAAGGCTTTCTGCATACTTGTTTTTTTAGCGTTCTGTCATATTCTTTGTCGGCGTAAACATTTTCTTCAAACTCTTTCAACAGTGACAACGTTGCTTTGCGCTTTACAAGAATTGTTCTAACGTGTGACAAGAACTTATCAAAAACATCCCCAAAATACGATTCCATGCTTTCCCATTTTCTAGCCCAAACTCCTCTGTCAATTTCAGATAACCCCTTCAAATTCTCCGCTTTTAAGATATCGCTACTCGATAACTTAACACCTCTATTATTCAGCACAGTAAATAGTTGAAACGCATCTTGAAGTTCTTCTGTAGCAACGTAAATCATCAAAACCTTATTCAAAAAATAAGTCAAGTAATCATTTAAATCATCTTTATTCTCTTCTAGAAACTCTTTGGCTACAACTACTGTATTAGCCATATTACGAATTGATATATTGACGTCTTTTGATTTTGATATGTCTTTTATTACGTCAAAATTATCATTCGTCCCACCTACAGGCTTAATATATTCACTCACGAAGTCTCTTACATCAGAACGAATGTTAAATAGGATTCTCATCCTCTCTGGCTGTTGCTTTATTTTAACAGCTGGTTGATATATAAATTCGTCAATATCTTTGGAATATTCTGGCATAGCATCTCTCATACATGCTAGAATCAAAAAAATGGTTGTTAAGCGCTGTTGACCGTCTAATAATTCATACTCGGTATAGGTCACTCCATTTTCAATTTTGTAATTAATCTTTAAGACTAAAGATCCTAAAAAATACTGAGCATCCTTATTATCTCTAAATGCTGCCATCGTGTCATCCAACAAATCACGCACTTGATCAGTATCCCATACATATGACCTTTGATAATCCGGAATAGAGTACCACATACTAAATATATCCTGAATAATCTTCTTTTCACACTTTATATCTGTTGCCATTATATCTACCTCTTTTCATTATTAATATAAATACATAACAATAGTTTAAACCGTCTTCTAATATCCATTACCACAACCGTACTATATTACAATCTTTCCTGGCCCCCCAAAAAACTCGATGTTAAAATCTTCTCTCACCATAATTGGCATAAGTACATTTCTCCTTGTATACTTAAGAATATTAATTAATCAAAGAATTCTCACAATTAAACAAACACCTTTTCACAGGTAGTTTTCTAGAGTTCTTTTATCCCGCACGAAAGCAAATACTTATATATTTCATCATATATCGACTCATCTCGAGTAGGATCTTCTTCTGGGTCAACTCCTTTCGGAACAAAAATAATCATTCCCTGGCGTGCACGAGTCAATAGAACTCTATATGAATTTACAAGGTATCGTTGTTGTATCGTTTGATTTCTGTGGACCCACTTTGAACCCCTAAAATTATAAAAATCCCATTCACTTTCGCTCTTTCTTCGTAAATCAGCATCCCAACAAACAACCGCCCAATCTATTTCTAAACCCTGCACCTTAAATTCACTCGCAACTATCTCCATCATATTAGATGACCTTAAATCAGTACTAGGTGCTAAAAACCAATTTTTAACATCAATAACCTTCGGAACAAATATTCCTTCTGGTCTCAATCTCTGAGCACTACTACAAGCCAAAACACCGCAACGCTGAGAACCTCTAACCTGTTTTTTGGCCCATCTTTTAGCAACCTCAATATCACGCGTTATGTATACAGGATACTTTTCAGCAATTTCTCTATACACATTTTCAGCATCATACGGTCTATTATCAAGTATACTATCAACAAAAGTACTCTGTTTATCCGCTCTAAAAGAACGAATCGACGTTTTCAAATGAAGTTCTTTAGATTCATGACATCTACTACATTCTTCTATCATAGTTTTGTCAATCTCTTTATCCTCAATTTGATCAAAGATATCTGGCGAATAATACATTTCCCAATTATTGTATTCGTTAATACCGCACTTAAACCATTCATTGATACCAACTTCACCGTCATATATATCCTGCCCTAATCCGACAAGGCAAATCATCACTGCCCAGTCGTCATGTCTATCCATTATTCGGAGTAACAGCGAAGGTTCGCTAACCGATAAAGTATCATCTTTTTTATGCTTGTTTTCCATTTTTTCTTTGCTCCAAACACGTTGAGCTTCATCAAAAATCATAATATGTTCAGGAGTAGTATTGTTACCCCTAGCATTATCTTTTTTAAAAGCATAACTGCTCTGAATCAGAGCATTAATAGCTGCTTCAGTTTCTCTTTTTTCTTCATCACTTTTCTTTTTAAGTTTCTCTTTAACACTTAGTTTTAAAGCTTCCCTAAGCACCTCCACCAACGGACCATTACCAGATAAATATACACTGAGATTATCTACACCTTTATTCAAATTTTTAGCAACAACATCTAATCCTACAAGTGTTTTACCTGCACCAGGCACACCAGTTACAAAACAAATACATTTTTTTCTATTATTTCGTGCATACTGAACAATCTCATCAATTTTCTTTTCACATCTATCAATATTAGCCTGTCCTGCTTCTGATTGAGCTATCTGACTAATATCGTGTGATGCATAAGCTTCAACAGCTGCCGCAATAATTGTTGGCGTAGGATGATATGGAGAATTAAACCATTTTTCAAAATCAATTTCTTTGTCCTCACCATATTTATCAACTATTTGTGCCACTTTAGGAGTAAAGGTATCGATATTTTCACGCTGAAGGAAGATCTGTTTATCAGGATAACAATCTATCAATTGCTCTTTTTTATACTTAGGCGCATCTGTTGCAATCAAAATAGGACATACATATAAATCTTCCGACTCTTTATGAAAGTTTTTTATGTCAAGAGCATAATCTTCTGCTTGTTGAGCATCCTGAGCAACATATGCATTTTTCCCATTTTTAAACTCTAGCGAAAACACCATATGACGTATCAAAAGTATTACATCGATTCGTTTTCCAAGGCGAACAATATCGTACTCAAAAATAACATCGCCTTCCATTCCACTTTCTTCTAACTTATTCTGTAATTCAGTAATTTGGTTGTCCCACGCGTCAGTTTGTTCCTTATTTACTTCAAACGAGTGTCTAACCAGTTGCCCTATTATTGACTCAGAGTTATCCTTAATAAATGCCGGGATAGAATTACAATAATATGCTTTTCCACCTTGGGTTGAGAAAGTATATTTATTCATATATATTTCATCCTTTCTTGTTTGAAATAAAATATAATTAGTTGTTTTATCTTAATTCCTTAAAGCACGCGTTGGCACCACTAATGTATTGCTTTTTCAGGCCTAAATCGGTATATAACAAAACTATCATCCGTAATATCTTTTAACATTTTCTTGCTAACCTTAAACTTAGGACCTCTGATTTTTCCGTCGCTATTCACCCCCCACTGCGCGCCTACAGAAAAATACTTATCCCTCGTAATTTCATTTAATTCTATAATTATCATTTCAGAATATGACACAGAATGCGGTGTATTCGGCGCCGATAACGGCTCATAAACAGGATGTACTTTATAATCCCATTCACCTAATTCTAAAATATAATTATTTCGCCACTTCACCATTTCGTAATCATTTGTTTTTCCTGGCTTCTTTTCGTGAATATATATGATAAACCATATTCTTTTATACTTTTTTAAGGCATATTCGACTTTGCTTTTATCATTCAACAGCGTACTACCATAGCCTTCACACACAGCCTTTAAGTCACCAACAAAATGTTGCTTTTTTTCTGGAAATGCTAAATCAAGACCAATATCTTTATACTCCTCTTTCACGTCCGAATTATCACTCGTAGCAATATAGTCTATATATTCAGATGGATACTTATGCAAGTATTCACTGTAAACAGCTTCAATATACCACCCATTCCACAGATTCTGTTTCCAATACTTAAACCCAGTAACTTCCTCCAAATTCTTCATGTATGGAATAGCATAATTTGCCATAATCCATCTATTCCATTCGATAGCATTATTATTAATGTATTCAATAATTTCAAGAATTGGATTTTCATTTTTCTCAACACCAGCAAGATATTTCGCTAACTCGCCTGTTCTTACCGCACCTACAACATTTTTATTCTTATCAACTTTTGTATAACTTCCACCAGTATAACCTTGATATAAATCATTCAAATATATATGACACGAATATTTAGCCTTATGCCCTCCTTTTGAAATCATATTTGAGTCTTTATGCTTTTGTAAATATGTTTCAGGCTCAAAAAAAGCCCATATATTTATGTCCTTATATGAATATAATCCCAGCCACAAAACTCTCCCTTTTGAAGAATAATCTTCATAGAATTCTCTCCATGTAACATCATACTGAATTCTCTTTAAATCTTTACGATGCTGTCCCTCTTTTCCACCCATAAAAGTTAGATTGGCAACCATAAGATAAACTTCTTTGTGATCTTCCGTCTCATAAGATCCTGTAACTACACGCTGTCGTCTCCTATACTGTATTCTTGAGAAAGAACTTCCAAATTCTTTTTTTAATAAATCAGCAATCTCTTCACTATTCTTTTTGCTATCTTCAGCATATTCCGTATGAAGTTCTCCTTCACAAATACTCATTTGCATAGGAATTACGTTTGACATAATCTCACCTCTCTACTCATCATCCTTTAGATGTCCATATTGCAGTAGTTGTTTTGATAAATACTCTACACAATTAACGTTAACCGCATTTCCAAACTGTTTATAGGCCTGAAAATCATTCTCATCCGGAACAAATGTCTCAGGAAAACTCTGTAACCTAGCCGCCTCGCGCGGTGTAAGTCTTCTCTTATACTTTCCTATGACTGGTATCTGAACCAAAGCAACCAGCGCTGGGAATGCATTTGGCCTTTTCACACGAATCCCCGATGGTCTAAACTGTATGTATCCATCCCAAATGGAGGTAATAGAAGTTCCTGCCTGCCACTCAAATTTACGATTTGTTGGAGTAAAACGGCTGAGATTATCCCACTTTTTCAGCCATTTATCAATAAAATCTTTATTCTCTTCATATAATTTACGATTTTTATTGCAAAACTCCGCCTTCCAATCAGGATAATCATCCAACGGATATGTTGCACCGAATTCACTGGACCATATTGGAAACCCTATGACCTTTAAATTAATGCCTTGATAAAATTCATCCCAGCAAGTTAACACCTCTTCTTCTTGTTCACTTATACTGTATTTCTCATCAACATCCGAATCAAATATACCTGCTTCATAAGCGTTTAATGAACTTTTATCGTTTCTATCTGGAATATCAAAAACAAGTTTTCCATCATAAACATCTTTCCTAATACCTAGAATATATACTCGTTCTCTCAACTGAGGTATCCCCAACTGATGAGGACTCATTACAACTACACCAATATTATATCCAGCTTTATCTAATTCTTCTTCTATGACACTCCATGTATTATGATGATCATGTGACAATAAATTCCTTACATTTTCGAGAACAATATACTCAGGCTGTTTTGCTAACAATATTCTTTTTATCTCAAAAAACAATGTTCCCTTTGTAGGATCGTCAAATCCCAATTGCTTTCCAGCTTTAGAAAAAGCCTGACAAGGAAACCCAGCGCAAAGAACATCATGCGCAGGAATATCTTCATCCTTCACCTTTGTAATATCATTAGCTGAATCAATCCCATAATTATTCATATATGTCTTAATAGCACTTTCATCTATTTCAGAAGCAAAAACACACTCTCCTCCAAGATTAGTCATAGCTTGGTGAAAGCCCCCTATTCCTGCGAACAGATCAATAAACTTAAATTTATCCATAATTGTAATCTCCTAAATTTTATAATATATCTGACACCAAAATTTCAGGCAGTTCAGCATCAAGATTCACATCATACGAAACATTTGATACTCCGACAGGTATTTCGCCTATTAAATGTGGCACATCATCTGCGTTATAAAATCTAATATTATCAAATATGTGTTGCTCATCACATATTATCCCAACATTTTCTCCAGATAGTTTACATCGTCTTATCAATTTCTCAATTAATAATTTCTTTTTCACATCATCAAATAGTTCTTGTATTTCAATTAGCAAATCATAAAGGCTTTTCCCTTGTTCACATTCTTCAACAATCACAGAAGCAATTACAATATCTATATTCCTTGAAACTAATTGATTATGCCTGAAACTGTGTATTCTTTTCTCTCCACTTGTAGTCTTAATTTCTATTCTATGGTTGGAATCTATTTCAATATCATGTTTAGAGTAAAAATCTGAATGCCACTTATTTGCAACATCCTCTCGCCCTATACTATATAGATATTTGATTAAACACATTTCACCATATATACCAACCTGCAAACCGTGAGAATCGGAATCAGCTGTTGTTTCAAAAAGTGTTTGTATATCCTGAAACAATCCAGAAATAAATGGCGTATCGACTGGATTAGTAATGGCATTAAACATGTATGAACACACGCGAACAAATTGATTATTAACATCAATATCCTGCGAAATACACTGAATAACGTGATACTTTCCCATATGTCTACTACAATCATCCAACATATCAACATTTGTCTTAAGAATCATATGATCAGTCTTCAATCGTTGAGACATTCCCGTATCCATACTCTTTAACAACACAGACTTGTGTCCCTCTTCATCGGAAGCCAAGACAAACACTTTATCATTTTTAAAAGAACCTTTGATTTGATATTCATTCAGTTTCATACTCATTATCTCCCGTCATATAATTTATTCTTATTGTATCACAAGGGTTATTAATAGCTAGCATCGGAATTATATGTTCAGGAAACTCTCTATCCGTATATACATAGTGAACTTGCAAATTTAGTTCATCTTCGTATATCACCTTATCTCCAGGATAACCTGTTTTAACATCATAACTTTGAGGCAATTCCTTTATTGCACGTTTATCTGTAGTCATACTACGGAATTCATTCACCCCGTCTCTCATCTTAACAATTGTAATTTCATCAGGTAACAAGCCTTCATTTACAGTTGTTAACAAAGACGTAAAATAGTAATCATTTACTTTATGCGATACTAAAGGATAAGATAAGTTACACAACACCTCTTTATACAATGAAGTAATTTTATATTTTCTAATAACGAGATGATTAAAGTTTCCAAAGCGAACTTTCTCACTCTTATGGTTATCGAAGAAAGATTGCCACAAATCGTTATTTTTCTTAATATCTTCTTCTAATTTATACCATATTGATTTGTCATAAGCATACCCAGGATTTATTCCCCCAACTTTTACAGTTTTAGTAATTGATTTTCTTGTTAAAATAAGACTGCCTTTATCACTAAGCTGAAATAACCTTGGCATCTTTTTTATATCAGCGCTCTTCTTTAGATAATTCTTCATTGTATACCACAGAAAATTTTCATGATTTGTCATATCAACAAACATTTCTTTCATATCAACTGGCATATATACTTTGCATACATATAAATAGTCTTTCTTATATCCAAACCATCTAGCTCGCTGAAACATTGTGTCCACGGCGTTATCTTTTTTTGCCACACGATAAATATACGTAACGCTCAAATTATCTAATGTAATTCCTCTCTCAAGCATATTCCCACCGACGTATATTTTATACGTGCTAAACTGTTCCTGATCCTCGTCAAAATCAGCTGGGGTATTAACCTCAAATATATTCGTCCTAACAAGATTATTCTTAATAATGTCAATCACCTGTTCAGCACTAGGAAGCACGTCAAATCTAGGTTCAAACTCCTTTAGAGTCCGCTTAATCTCTTCTAAAATCTCTTCGTATCCCATCGAGTTAGGACTTTGAACACCTCGTCTTATGCTTCCATTAAGTAGATTATCTACTTTTGTTTTTATGTCGTGTTGAATTCTCGTCGAAGCAGACGGATGAATCAACATGGAATATTTATCATCAATTCCACTTATCCGCTGTATTGCACATCCTACAAGAAAGAAATATAAGGCTCTAATAAACGATTCAGGTATACTTTCTTCAAATTCCGAACTATCACTTATGCCCTCAACGAGTGAATTATCTAAACTATCATGAAAAACGTTTGCACCCGTATATCCCTCTCCAGGCTCAACTAATACACAACGATCTGGAGATATTCCATTAATTGTTGAAACAAGAAGATTGGCCTGTGGTGTCGCAGTTACCGAAAGGTAAACCCCTTTTTTTAAATTACCTACAGAGTTAACAATAGCGTGATGTATCACAGGCATTTTTTTTACATTTTTTTCTTTACCAGGAGACACCTGATCGCCTTCATCATCTATTACTACTGAAGGAACATCCGACAACGCCTCCGTCATATCTTCCATACGTTGCAGATTCCTATCAGAATTCTCACTTTTCCCTTTTAACACCATAACAACTACTTTTATACCTGAAGACAACTTCTGTCTAATATCGTCAACTTTGGCATTATTGATACTCGTAATAAACACATCATCATTATTAGAAAACTCTCTACGAACGCGTCCTTTATTTTGGTTTAATAAATTATTTTTAGTTCCACCAATAACATAAATCAAGTTATACCCGTTATCCATAGCAAGTGCCATAGTCACAATAAAAAACGCCGTCTTCCCGCTTTGTACTTTACCCAAACACAGAATCTTTCTGGTAGACTCATTATCAGGAAACTGTGAAACTGCACTACATGCAGTTGATAAAACTCTATTCAAAGAAGTATCATTCCATCTTCCAGAACTTAACATATTCTGCTTCATTTTCTTTACACACAATCCATCAATAATCACATCATTTAATTGTGTATCATCTTCTCCATTTGTAGTTTCATACATCTTTTCTATCATAATCTTCCTCGCTACTGTGTATTAGAAATAATTGAATTAAGCATATTAATTAGTATATGTCCATCTCTGCATCCACTTGACTTACTTGTAACATATGCCAACGCTAGTGATACAACCATTTTTTCTACAAACACATAGTTACTAGTTTTTGACTTCGCGTTTGTTTCAAACAGCCCATGAAAGTATGGAATATCATAATCAACTTTGATCACATAATAGTTTTCTATCGTTGTCTTTTCTATCGAAATCCAATCCTTTCCGATGCTTCGTTCTTCAACTATTTCGAAATCATAACCTTTACCTTGGAAATCAATATGTATCACTTGCTCACTCGGCTTACTGGTAATTTCTGATGTATATGTTTTCTCAACTTTAGGTTCAGCTTTTATAATCTCCTCAGTAATTTTAACATCCTTCAATCCTTTAAAAGTCTTTTCAGTTTTTTTAATTATTTTCAATTGTTCTTCTTTGACTGAATCTTCTTTTCTTAATTTTGTAGCAATTGATATCAGATCTCCAATACCATTTTCGCTTTTAACTTTCAAAGCATCAATAAACGCACTTTCCAATCCTCCATCCCATAAAAACGCGTCCTTTGTGTGAGATATTGGCCAGTTCTCTCCCATATCTAGTTCACCTATTATTCTTTGATATGGATAAGAGTTAGGCCCTCCGAATAAATCTTTCGGTCTATAATTAGTTACTACAGCTCTACCTTTGTGAAGTAAAGTCAAACCAGCCGACGATGTAGATCCTGTTTTTCGAATACCTACCCAACCCGAGTACTCATATTCAATTTCATCATAAGAAAAAGTCCTGCATATTTGCTTCAAATACTCATTTCCATTTTCATCCAATCTAATCTCAGGAACTTCATACTTTAATGGAGTTTTGTTAATTGAAATACTTGCATCCCCATTTTTTATATCACGTGCATACATTTCAGCCAAAGTAGAAATCACTTTACTAACTTTCTTAGGAGTGATTTTTTGATTAAGATTTCTTATCCTTATTTCCGTATAATGATCTTCAACAGAAGTTTCACTGACCTGTGCTTCAATCTCTTCTGGGGCATTTTGTTGAATATAATCTACGTCCATTTCTGCAGAATATAATTTGGCGCTTCCGTACTCGGTCGTCTTAACCGACCATACCGCCCCCAAAAATGTTGCCGCAGTCTTAAGTCCCATCCCCCTCTCGTTTCTTCCAGATCTATCCTCTGGCGGAGAGTCGAGTTTTAACGCCCTTCTGAAGTCTAACTCATTCATTCCATATGCGTTATCAGATATCCTAATCTCATCACTAAATATATCGATTTCAATTCTACAAGTTTTTATTCCAAGATTATTCAAGTCGCTTTTATGATCAAAATAACTCTGAGTTGAATTATCAATAAACTCAGATAACACACTTTCAATCTTATAATCTATCTCCTTATACTTAGCCAAAATACTTGATTCTGGCCTGATCTGAATCCTCAAATTTTCCATATGCATCTCCTAAAACGTATTCTTAGATATATAATCGTCCAAAAAGTGACATAAATACTCGGGCTTAAAAACCCATATTCTTTGACCTGAACATTCCCCTTCAAAATATCCCTCATCATACCCTCTCAAAAGATCATCAACCTCTACATAACAAGATCTAACCGTAGAATGCATCACAAATCCATAGGCATCCCAAGCCACTAACAAAGGATTAAGATCGTAATTATAATATCCGATAATTAGCAGAGTTGTACTCTCACTTGTCGATACATAATACTCTGGGTGTTGAATTCGAATATTGGGTACTTGGACTCGTTTAATCCAGGGTTTATTCTCCCATCCTGCACCCGATATATTCTTTAAGTACATATACAAATGATAAACTTTAGTATCATTTGCTAATCTACACTTATACGGTGATTCTTTTTTATCAAACCACTCCACACTTTCTATACCACCCTCGCGAGCACATCGTTCAAACTCAATCAGCAATTCCTTCTTCGAAAAAGTTATATAATCTGTATTAAAATCCAACGAATTGTCTTTTTTTATATTAGTATATTTTATTCCCATAATTCCATTACCTCAGGCGGATTCTTTTGAAGTCTTACGATATCTTAAAAATCAAGTATACCTACTACACTAATCATCTTCTATAATTAATAAACATCCAATATACGAAAACAATGTCTCCAACTTCTTCTCAACTCTACCCCTCATAACAGTTTAATAACTATTCCATAATCAACCTCTTCCAATAATCTCCCTCATCTTCTCAACCGTACTCTCCGGTCCTACAACCCTAACTCCACCGCCAAGCGCTATAATCCACGCTAAAAACTTATCACTCATCACGACATCCACATCAGTTTTGAAGTGTTCATCATCCACCGGGACAATATCTATATTCCTACCGAAGCGATCAATGATTACATTTGCCATATCGTTGGTACAAAGAAGTGTAACCTTAACTTCTTCGCCGCCAAACATTCCAAAATGCTTCTGTGTGTATGTGCTCTTATCAAGTTTCTTAAATGCGGTCACACCCTTACGCTTCTTATCGATGATTGAGACGTTAAGCATCTTATCTACTCTGTAATGCTTAATCATCCTATCTTTAAAGTCATAAGCAACCATATAGTACTTGTCGTTATCCCAAAAAAGAGCCCAGGGACTTACTTCGTAGTACGCTCCATCGTGTCTTAGTTCCGGCTCTTTCTTTATATTCCATGAGAAATATTGGAATGTGACCATCTTGTTATCATTTATCGCTCTATGAACGACATCCGTTGTACGGTAAATGCTGTCGTTCATGTTCTTGATACGTCCTGCTACATACACCTGACGTTTTAAGAGATCTTCATCAAAGATTCCATTTAAGCTCGCAAGCTTATTAATCAATGCGTCAGTCTTCTGGACTGTAAGGAACTTGGATGCCTGAACTGCATCAATCAACACCTTCAGCTCCGCTATCTCAAATCTATCACTTTCGATATAATACTGTGTACTTGTACCGCTACCGATCTTCTTAACTTCTGCGCCAAACTCCTTAAGAGCCTTAAAGTCGTCATAAATCACCTGTCTGTTAGCCTGTATGTCATGCTTCATGAGTTCTTCTCTAAGCTCATTAATTGACATACCGTGAGTCTCGCTCGTATTCTTCATCAGTATCCTGTACAAATACAACAATTTTAGTTTCTGATTAGCTTTCTTAGGCACTTTTCACCCTCCGCTTTACTTCGCAAAGGCAATAGCCTGAAAATCAAAGA
>JHXB01000024.1 GCA_000621905.1 Lachnospiraceae bacterium NC2004 | reverse complement strand
TCTGAGCGTAAGCGAAGAATCTTTGACCTTCGAAGAAGGTCAACATACATAGTCTTACGGAGGAAAAGAAGTGCCTAAGAAAGCTAATCAGAAACTAAAATTGTTGTATTTGTACAGGATACTGATGAAGAATACGAGCGAGACTCACGGTATGTCAATTAATGAGCTTAGAGAAGAACTCATGAAGCATGACATACAGGCTAACAGACAGGTGATTTATGACGACTTTAAGGCTCTTAAGGAGTTTGGCGCAGAAGTTAAGAAGATCGGTAGCGGTACAAGTACACAGTATTATATCGAAAGTGATAGATTTGAGATAGCGGAGCTGAAGGTGTTAATTGATGCAGTTCAGGCATCCAAGTTCCTTACAGTCCAGAAGACTGACGCATTGATTAATAAGCTTGCGAGCTTAAATGGAATCTTTGACGAAGATCTCTTAAAACGTCAGGTGTATGTAGCAGGGCGCATCAAGAATATGAACGATAGCATTTACCGCACAACGGATGTCGTTCATAAAGCGATAAATGATAACAAGATGGTTACATTCCAATATTTCTCTTGGAATATTAAGAAAGAGCCGGAACTAAGACATGATGGAGCGTACTACGAAGTAAGTCCCTGGGCTCTTTTTTGGGATAACGACAAGTACTATATGGTTGCTTATGACTTCAAAGATAGGATGATTAAGCATTACAGAGTAGATAAGATGCTTAATGTTTCAATAATCGATAAGAAGCGTAAAGGTGTCACCGCATTTAAGAAGCTTGATAAGAGCACGTACACGCAGAAGCATTTTGGCATGTTTGGCGGCGAAGAGGTTAATGTTACACTTCTCTGTACCAATGATATGGCAAATGTAATCATTGACCGCTTCGGAAGAAAGATAGATATAACTCCGGTAGATGATGAACACTTCAGGACGGAAGTGGATGTCGTGATGAGCGATAAGTTCCTGGCGTGGGTGATTGCGCTTGGCGGTGGAGTTAAGGTTGTGGGGCCGGATAGTGCGACTCGGAAGATGAGGGAGATAGTGAATTCAACCCTGTCATCCTGAGCGGAGCGAAGGATCTTTGACCTTTAGGGATAGGTAGTCATTGAAAGGAGTTTTGTTATGACCATATTGAATGAATTAGATTCAACATGCGGTATATCTGATGATGAACTCACGGAGAGATTTAAGGAATCTATACGTATAGATGATGAGATAAGAAGAATTAAAGGATTGCCTGTTGCAAGATACGACGACGAAAAGAGACAAGCGTACATTGAGTATCCTGACGGGAGGCGTGAATATGTCAAATGATGAACATATAAAGCTTCCAGAAGTCATGGTATTTGCAGGACCAAATGGAAGTGGTAAATCAACAATTACCCGAATGGCGAAGATTGTTGGAGAATATATAAATGCCGATGATATTAAGAAAACGACATTATGTAGTGATCTTGAGGCAGCTGTGAAAGCAGAAGAACTTCGTGAAGAAATGCTAACGCAAAATAGTGACTTTACTTTTGAAACAGTGTTGTCAACAGAGCGTAATCTGAAGCTTTTGAGAAAAGCGAAAGAAAGCGGATATTTTGTCAGAGGGATATATGTACTGACTACAGATCCGGGTGTTAATGTTTCCAGGGTAAATGTAAGAGAAGCACTTGGAGGTCACGGAGTACCGGAGGACAAGATTCGCTCTCGTTATTCTAAAGCGCTTGCATTATTGCCGGAGTTGGTCGAAGTGTGTGATATCTTACATATATACGATAACACCAATAAACCTTTTAGGATATTCAAGAAGAGAAAGGATATCTACTATCACTGGGAGAACGCTTATTGGGACTATGAGAAAATAGCGGCTTTAACGGGAATAAGCAAATATGAGAATTGAGAAAGCTTTGATTATGATGGCTTACTGTATGTCATCCTAAGCGAAGCGAAGGATCTTTGACATTCGAAGAAGGTCAACATATAACTTATAGGAGTGATGTGCAGTGCCAGAATTCAGTCAAGAAAATGTCAGCTACACTCTGACAATCGACGAAAAATATCATAACACACTGGACCTTGAGGGCTTCTCGCACATGATGAAGGACCCATCCTACTGCTATAAGTTCTATTGGCTGGAAGCAATAGTGCAGCTGATATCAGAAGGCGTAAGTTCGACCACATTTGACACCGTAATCAATGAGATGATCTGCAACGCATGGTATTCGGTAAGAGAATTCCACATCCATTTGTCAGGGATGATGGCAGACGGTAAGGTGCGCGATGGATTGGAGCGAGCCGTACTCACTTTGTCTGAGCTTAGCGATTTGCCGGCCAATGCTTCTAAGGTGGAGATTAAGAACGCCATCAAGGAGCATGATAAGGAATTAAAGAGTGCCAAGGAGCAGCTAACCAACATGGTGCCGTATCGTGCTTTGGCGGGATTTTTTGCAAATGCAGACTCGGCAGCGGAATGGAACAGCGTCCGCAGGATGGTAGAATACATCCAGATGATTAATCGCGACGTGGTGCTGCTACCGTATACGCTTGGAGAATCAAGCAAGTTAAAGAAAGAGATATATTTTCATCCGGCATGGATGGAGATGATACAGGATAACACAGTAGCGATACTCGGCTGGATTCAGTATGAGAAAATGAAATGGCTACAGAATAACAATCCTGAGGTTCCGGGACTCGTTTATAAACTGGCACCGATGGATGAGAAAATGCGAAAGCTCAACAATGTTCGCAAGCTCTGGGAGGGAATCCTAGATATAAGCGAAGTAAGGGATGTATTTACCGGTGAGGCGGTCGTTCCGAAGCAGTATGATGTGGATCATTTTATACCGTGGTCATTTGTGATGAATGACGAATTGTGGAACCTGATGCCTATGGATTCGTCACTTAACTCGGCAAAGAGTAACAAGCTTCCGAAGTGGGATCCGTTCTTTGAGAGGTTTGCTGCGAACCAGTATCTACTATATGGATTTATCCACGAGAAGGCAGGAATCCACAAACTATTTGAGGCGTGTTACAGGGATAACCTGCATTCAATCTGGGCAGGTCAGGAACTGTACCGCAAGGGTAATTCCAGAGAAGAATTCTACAATATCCTCGAGAAAAATATGCACCCGGTGTATGACTCCGCAAGACGGCAGGGGTATGAGATTTGGAACCGGGGGTAGGGGGACGTATATTATGGCTAAAGGAATAATTGATCTGATTTTCGATAGTATTTTTGATTCAGAATGGAAAGGAAGACACGGGGAACAATTAACAGAACGCAAACTAAAATGGATTAAATTTTTCGGGAGGGATGGGAAGATTCTTCGGAATGTTTATCTTCCGAAAGATAATGGAGAGACATCTGAGGTAGATATTATTTTTATAACCCCAAAAGGAATTTTCGTTTTTGAAAGTAAGAATTATTCAGGCTGGATTTTTGGGGATGAAAAAGGCGTAAAGTGGACAACCGTTCTTCCTAATCGTCACAAGAACTATTTTTATAATCCCATAATGCAAAACAAAACGCATATTAAGTGGTTAAAGGAATATGTTGGAAAAGATATCCCGATGTTTTCTATAATTGTTTTTTCTGAAAGGTGCGAGTTAAAAAAGGTTTCTGTGTTTTCTGATGATGTTTGGGTTATTAAGAGAGATAAGACAAATGCTACAGTGAAAAGAATATGTGACAGCAAACCTGATGTTTTATCTGAAGATGATATTGATAATATTTATAATAAGTTGAGCGGATTAACTAATGTTGATGAAGCTGTAAAGATGGCACACATTGAAGCGATTGAAAACAAACATAAAACTCCAGGAAGCTCATATAGAAATAGTGACGCTAGTATGGATGTGGTGGAACAGTGCATCTATTCGGAAAGTGTAGAGGTATGTCCTAGATGTGGGGGGAAACTTGTGTTAAGAACAGCCAAACGAGGTGCTAATATCGGAAGACATTTTTACGGTTGTAGCGAATTTCCAAAATGCAGATATACAAGACAATGATATATTAATCTATCGGTAATGTGAGTAGTATTATGAGTTTTTTTACAAAGACATATAATTACCTTGTGTTTTGTTTTAGTGAGTATTATTGAATTGAGAAGTGAGAATGTATTCTTGTGTTATAACAGGAGGATAATATATGAACGAACAATTTAAGTGGATTAGCTTCTATACAGAGTTTGCCACAAAGCTACTAGAATTTAAGAATAATCGAAATTTACTTATAGAGAAGATACAAAAGGTATACTCTAATATAGGTATGAAACTCCCTAAGTTGGAATCGAATATTGTACCTGATGATATTGATCCTTTTACTGTCTTTGGGTTGTTTAATAAGGGAATTAAGGATGCTAATCGTATTGCTATAATTGGCGGATTAAAAGAAGAGTTTGGTATAAATGCGGAAATTCCAAATGATTTTTCTGGGATTCCTGTACTCAATAATATGATGTCGACTTTTTATGCATTTAAAGATGACGAAAGACGTAATGATGATGATATAAGTAATTTGTGGAGTGTTTTTGAGACCGCTATAAATTTTTCAACTGATAAATCCGACGAAAAGCGATTAGCTTTTACTAATGCGTATAATCAGGTTAAGTCTCAATTTGGTGTTAAGTGGAATTTGACAATGGGATTATATTGGATTTGCCCTGATACATATATTAATCTTGATTCCAGAAATAGAAAGTTTATGAGGAATTTGGATAATATATCTCCTGATGTTGTTGAAGAAATAAACGGTATGAAATCTGTTCCAGATGCAGATAAGTATTTGTCTATTTGTGATAAATGTCAGATTGCTATCGAATCTGGTAAGTATAGCTACAAATCTTTTTCGGAGTTATCACATAAAGCATGGATTGTCTCGGAGAACAGTGATGACGAATTTTGGCCTTCATATGACGAATATCCTGTTGATTTAACTAAGGAGGATTGGAAGCGTTTTATCAATGAAATTGAATTGCCTGAACATAAAGGCTGTATAAGGGTTTTAAAGTGTTATCTTGAAGCGGGAGGAATAGGATCTCCTAAACGACTATCAGAGTTGTATGGTGGGAACGCATCGGTATATACAAGTAGTGTTAGTAACACATGTCGAAGAGCGTTAAAATATTTCGATATGCAGCCATGCGCGGATAATAAAAGACCTAATAAAGAATGGCAGTTTCCAATAGCGTTTCAAGGGAAGAAAGGTGTTGGAGATGATAACGGCTATGTTTATAAGATGCGCCCTGAATTGATGGATGCATTAAAAGAGATAGATCTTAGTGATATAGCGCTTAAATACAACAAGGAAGATGATGAGATGAGCGAAGTGAAATTTGATAAAAATACAATTCTCTATGGACCTCCGGGAACAGGTAAAACATATAACACTGCGATTTACACTGTAGCTATTTGTGATAATAAACCTTTTAACTTGTTGAAGGATTATAAAGCAGTTATGGCAAGATATAATGAACTTAAGACAGAAGGCAGAGTTGTATTTACTACATTTCATCAATCCTATGGATATGAGGAATTTATTGAAGGAATCAAGCCTAGACTTGACGGAGATGATGACTCGCTTGATTATACGATTGAAGATGGTGTGTTTAAGGAGTTTTGCAAGCGCGCGAAGTCTCTTCCAGATGTGATTGAACCCGAGACAAAGCCTTACGTCTTCATCATCGACGAGATAAATCGTGGTAATATTTCAAAGATTTTTGGTGAGCTTATCACGCTTATCGAGGATACCAAGCGTGAAGGGATGTTGGAAGCGGCGTCTGCAAAGCTGCCATATTCAGGTGAATACTTTAGTGTTCCTAGTAATGTTTATATAATCGGAACAATGAACACTGCTGACAGATCAATAGCTTTAATGGATACAGCACTTCGCCGTAGATTTCAATTTAAAGAAATGATGCCAGATGTGAATGTACTTCGTAAACTAAACGCTGATAAAGTTGGAGAGCTTGATATAGCGGAAATGCTTGAGAAAATTAACGAGCGTATTACATTTCTTTATGACAGAGAGCATACGATAGGTCACGCGTTCTTTACTGGGTTAAAGGAAGAGCCAACGATTGATAGACTTGCAAGCATTTTCAAGAAATCAGTTATTCCGTTGTTGCAGGAATACTTTTACGAGGATTATCAGAAGATTCAAATGGTGCTTGGAGATAATGGCAAGACAAGTGATAATTACAAGTTCATAAAGGATACGACTGTTAAGGCTACGGAGATCTTTAAGGGAAGTGTAGAGGATGTTATCGATCTTCCTGAGAAGAAGTATGAGATTAATGAGGATGCATTTTCAGAAATTCAGAGTTATATAGAGATTATCTAAGTGTGGTGGTTGAATGGATAAGTTGTTAGAGGTGAGGGAGTTCGACTACATCATTGGAAACGCTGATTATAAAGGATATGACAATTACAAATATTTGGAATCTAAAGCGTTTAATGGCCTTGGTGACTTTATCCATGAATTTGCCGGAGATGATGACAACTCAGATGTTTTAGAGTTTATGAGGATTGGCTATAAGCGTAACATTGGTGATGTCATAAGCATAAGGAATTATGTGGGACTGATTCAAATGAAGAATGGGTTCCAGGTTCAAGTTCTTCCAAAGATTGACTTTGGTAAGCAGGATGATGGAAATGTCGAAACAAAGAAGGTCTTTCTCAAAATGCTAAGAAGTATGAAGAACTTTCCGAGTAAGGTTTTCAATGTTGCTTCTCTAAAGGTAGATAAGATGAATCTCTATGAGATATTCATCAATATGTATCTGCAAGAGGTTCGACATCTTGTTAAACGTGGGATTAGGTCAAATTATGTGTTGCAGGAAGAGAACCTTAAGTTCTACAAGGGGAAGCTTCTGGTAAATGAGCATATAAAGGCAAATCTGGCTCATAAGGAGCGCTTTTACGTTTCATATGAGGAGTTTCATCCGAACGGGCCGGAGAATCGTATTGTTAAGGCTACGTTGGAAAAACTGCAGAAACTAACTGGTAGTGCTGAGAATTCAAAAGAGATAAGGCAGCTACTTACAGCGTTTGAACTTGTAGATAGTTCAACTAATTATGATAAGGATTTTTCTAAGGTTGTTATAAACAGAAATACTAAGGATTATGAAATGCTTATGCAGTGGTCCAAGGTGTTTCTGATGAATAAAAGTTTTACAACATTTACTGGAACTACGAATTCAAGAGCGTTATTGTTTCCGATGGAGTCTGTTTACGAAAGCTACATCGCCCAGCAAATGAAGAGGGTATTCTGCCCGGCTGGATGGGATGTTTCGAGCCAAGATAAGGGACATTACTTATTTACGGAACCTAAAAGTTTATTTGCTTTAAGACCGGATATAGTAATCAAAAAAGACGGGTACACTGTTATTCTGGATACTAAATGGAAGCGACTCCATAATAATGAGCGCAATAATTATGGCATATCCCAAACAGATATGTACCAGATGTATGCGTATTCCAAGAAGTATAAAACTCCGGACGTGTGGCTGCTTTATCCGATGAATGAAGATATGAGAAATCATGCTTCAATCGAGTTTTATAGTGGGGATGAAGATAATACGTGCGTGAGGGTGTTCTTTGTTGATGTAGCACATATCGAAGAGTCATTGGACGACTTAAAGGAAAGAATTGAAGCGTTGAATTAGACACTAAGGAGTGGTATCTTATGCAAGAAGTCGAAGTAAGCTTGAGAGTAGCAATGTATTATATAAAGCAGGGCTTAACTGATAAGAATGTATTTGTGGCAATTGATGGCGCTCAAATAAAGACCGGGAACACGGTGCATTTTGATATCAGATCATTCTTAAAAGAGAATGGATTAACAAAGGTTGACGAAGCTGTAGATAGATGGCAGGGGATATATAGTGTTAGTGAGTATGAGCCTAGGATTATTATTCACTCCGAACCTGGCAAGGGCGATGTAGAGATCCATCTCAAGGATGGGAAACGGCTGATTGTTGAGAGTAAAAAGGGAAAAGATAACACGAGCAATCATGAGTATCATTTGATGAGAGAAGCAATAGGTCAGCTTATGACGAGGGATGAAGTTGCTGAGAATGATATACTTGCGGTTGCCGTACCATTTTCTAATAAAACTGATAAACTAGCGGAAGAATGGAGTACCAAACCACTGATTAAGCGAGTTGGTATACGTTTTATACTTGTAAAGCCTGATGGAGATGTTAAAGCGATTTAGGCTGTGCTTAGCGTACACATTGGTGTCAGGCACCATGAGAATATTGTAATTGAATTGAAGAAAGATAGTGGATATGATGATCCTTATTATCAAACCAAAGAGTATGTAGATTGGTTTGATAATAACCCTAAATATAAGGGGAAGAAAATACATGGTATTATTTGCTTAAATAGTCCTACAACTAATGTGCTTGAAAAAGTACATAATGATGAAAGGATAAGAATATTTGAATATCAGATACTATATACTGAGCGGTAGTATCAGAAGATACATTTGACTATATGACAAGCAAGAGTAGAAATACTAGGATTGGGGAGAGGTTTATGGTGAGTAAAGAATATTTGTTGGCATGTTTTAATAATGACAAGTATATAGATAAGTCGTTGATTTATATATACGTGCATGACAAAGAGTATTATGATGAGTTATATATCGAAGGTAAAGTTGATTCTGGGGCACGTTGTTTTTTAGAACAGTATCGCTTTAAGTTACGTGAAATTGCTAATAATACTCCGAATGCAAGTAGGCTATTGGAATATGAAAATTTAATAAACGAATATAATTCTAAGAATAAGGGTGGTTTGATAAACGATTATAAAGATGTCTATATTAATTTACTATGTCCTGCTGATAAAACTAGGATGAGATTAACTAAGTTAATAAAGATTAAATTACATAATTCGAAGAAAAGAATTATGCCAGTGTATATTTGTCCTAAGTGTAAAGCAAACTATACTTCGGTCAGTTGCTATTCAGAAAAATGTAAAATTCATTTGGAAGAAGATGTTTATATTAATTTATTGCCTATATATAATAGCGCTGATTACAAAAAAGCTTCTTCAATTCAAGTTAGAAGATTGATAAAAGGTCGGTTCTACATATATGATAATAGAAAAAATGAGAAAAGAAAAAATTGTAGGAATAGTAGTTGTAATAATAATAAGCTAAAAACTGTATCTGTACTGTTTAAATCAAAAAAGAATAAAAAAAACATTCAGGCAGTTAAATGGTGCGACATATGTAAGACGTATTACGCACCTTATTTTCTAACAGAGCAGTTTGATTTTCCATACGAGATTGTGAACGAAAAAGAAGTGCTTGAGATAAAAAGGGAACGTAAGCAACAAGTAGAGGAAGGGAGCGACATAATAAAAGAACATCCTAAAGATAATTTGCCGTCGATAGAAGCTAAGGACTTTGTTGTTAGACGTTCGATATTCAGATGTATGCATAATGATCATAGTATCGATGATATTCTTGCATGGATTGAAGTGATAGGTAAAAATGGTAATATACATTACACCAAGGTAAGTGCTGGGTATTGTGCTACTTGTAGTATATATTTTATTCTTGAAAGTACATATGATAATCTTAAGAAACAGGGGATTCCAATTTGCAGAATTAGTGATGAAAAGAACTATTTGAAGAGTGGGAATGTAGGAGGAATGATGCTTGCCAATGAGTCTATTCTTATGCAATACGGATATAATGTAGGTCAAAAAGAAGATTTATCCGTAAAAACGCGACATAAAATCTTGGCAACTTTAATAGACAGGCATATTTTAAGAAAGAGTGAAATAATTAGTTATTTGGATTTCTTTATATCGCAACGACAGTCGCGTGATATGTATCGGTTAGCAATTGCAAAGTGGGAGCTTGATAGAGATTTTGTTGAGAGTTATAAGGAGGGTAAATATCAGGAAGTAGGTGTGAAAGGATTGTACAGATGATAGTGAGTTTTGAGTGATGGAATTGTATACAAATTATAGGCGGTATATTATAACTTAGGTAATGACATATCATGATAAGGAGCCGATATATAATGCGGGAGATAACGGATAAAAGAGCTATAATTGAATTGAGTGTTCAGGATGACCACTTTGAATTTGCTTCAAGTATTGCTACAGCTTTGGCTAGTGCTGAAAATGAGTATCAAGATATTGATGAACAAATACAAGAATCGTTAGAAACGATAAAGAAGCTAACTCCAGAATGCGACAAGCTGGATTATATCCTTGCCGCGACATGCGGAGCTCTTTGTGGAGTTATGGATATATTTCTTGTTGGTAAGCCAGGTGAGTCTCCAGTTGGAGATATTACTGATAAGTGGTTTGAGAACCTAACAAAAGATTTCGCTGAATTATGTGGTTGGGAAGATAATGGGAATGGACTCACTTCTGCAATCTCTTTTCTTGAAAAGAAATTTAAGATTCCTTATGATCAGACAGGTGCTGGGGATGCAGCAAGTTTTGTTTTTGACCTTAATCCGACAAATCATCATTTTAAGTCGCTAGCTCATAATCCTACGTTGATGGGACTTTTCTTCTCTGTTTTAGATCAATTTAGTACTCCGAATCAGTCTCATTTTGTTACAGGTGGTGAACTGATTTCCCTTCAAAATGCTGATGACAATTTTGATCTTCGAGGCAATGATGTTCCAAGCAAATTATTTTGTGCATTTGTAAATTGGTTCGGGCATTTGATTTCTGATATGTCTGGATCTTCTGGAAGTAAGGGGCGTGGAATGGGTATACCTTCGCCATTTTGGACATGGACAAACGATATTATCGTTATAAAGAAACAATTAAACATCCCTGTCTCAGAGTTTGACAAGCAATTTAATGAGCTTGCTTTGAGTATATATAAAGAGGGTTATGATGCTAGATTTCAAGCAGCTCAGGCTATACCTGTATTCATAAATGAGATAATAGTTCGTCTAATATATTCTGTTAGACGACTGATAAGATATTTTAGTTCGTATGAAAATGAAGATTGTTCTTTTAAAGGTCTGTGGAAAGAGTGTGAGCCGTTTTCCAATGCTACAGTTAAAAGGATGCTAACTGTGGCTCATGGAACTTTTTGTTTAATAGATGTGGGTGATGCTATTGTGAGAGGATTTGCTTCTGGTGGAGTAGGTTATAATGTTGCAGAACTTGCAATGAGACTAAACATTATAGGTGTAGGAAGATTTGTCATTTCTCTTTATGGAGAAGCTAATCGTGGTGTTAGGAAGAATAAGGAGCAAGAAAACTTGTACTTTTTAACGAGAGAGAGAATTATTATCGAAGATTACATTGAGGGATTAAAGTATCTTTCAGATATCTATGACGACAAATCTTTAATGATATTCGTGAACGATTTTAAAAATAGCGATATGTATAAGACTGCATTTGTGAAATCTGTGGAACTGGCTAAGAAAAGAAATGTTCCGTCGGATGAGATTCTTAAATCCAAAGCAGATATAGATTCATATTTTAGAGGAGGAAAATGATTGTGTTTGAGAAGAAAAAAACGAAGCTTCAAGTGGCACAGGAAGAGGTCCAAAATGCAATTAACAAGACAAATGAAAAGATAGAAGAACTCGGCGATGAAACAAGTATTCTGTATGATGAACTGACTGAGATTCAAGCTGTGTTTGATTTAATCAGAAATGTTCCGAGTGATAAGAAACTCAAGTATGAAGAACTTAAAAAGATTAGATTAAACTGGAAGCAACAGGCTGAAAAGATAGAGAAGGATTATAAAGACGCTGCTGTAAAAAATGTTGGTGTAGGTGCGGCAGGAGCAGGCTTGGGTGTTGCAGTTGCAGCAATGGGGCCAACTGCCGCTATGGGTGTAGCTACAACTTTTGGTGTTGCTTCTACTGGAACTGCTATATCATCGTTGAGTGGCGCTGCAGCAACAAACGCCGCATTAGCTTGGCTTGGTGGAGGTACTTTGGCTACTGGTGGAGGAGGAATAGTGGCAGGTGAAGCGTTTTTGGCGTTAACCGGTCCAGTTGGGTGGGCTATTGCTGGTGTTGCTTTGTTGGCAAGTGGTTTAATGTTTTGGAAGGCAAAGAATGATAAGGAAAAAATTGAAGATGTTTTTACCTTAATTAGCAAAAGGGATGTTAGATCTTACGATTTAGCAATAGTGGAGCTGAATGAGAGGATTGCGAGGATTATTGATGAAAGTTCTATATTGAGAGATGCGATAACTGACATTAAGACATATGGGTTAGATTACAATGAAATGACTGAGCAACAACAGTACACTTTAGGAGCTTATGTCAATCTTATGCATTCGTCAACACAGCTGTTAGTTAATCCTATAAAGGGAATCCAGCCGAAATATACAGTTGAAGATTTTGATTTGTTTATGGTATGGAACGAAAAGGAGATAGATGTTGATTTTTATAAGGGAAGCCAGGATCTGATTGTTTCGTTGGCAAATTTTCTATATAAGATTAACTTGGATGAGAATGATAAGAAACTTTTGTGGAAGTCACTCAGGAATAATAAGACAATGTTAAAGTCTATGGATGTGTCTAAGAAAGAGTTTGACATGAGTGTTTTTGATGCTGTCAATCTGGTTTTAGACTACAAGTATTCTAGAGAGCGCGCTTAGGTAAATTGTTTGCTAATGAGAGCTGATTTTTAGGTGCTTGTTTTGATTGTTAGGAGAGCGTATGTGTGATTACTTTTGTACAAATTGTGGAGCTGACTTAGATGTTCAGCCGGGATTTGATCCTAGAGAAGGATATTTTGTTTGTGTTGAATGCGGTCAATTATTGCTTGACCCAGAAGATGAAGATCCATATTCTAAATTCGAAGATGTTGGTTGGTTTTGCGACGAGTGTGGTGCTTATTTGAATCGACAGGATGGATTCAATGATTGGTGTGGTACTTGGGAGTGTACAAAATGTGGTTACGTAAATAATATCTCAGAAGATGAGATATACGAGTCCATAGATGAGGTTAATAGTAGGCGTAATGCCAATATGTATGATGACTGTGAAAAAGAAGAATATGATGATTACAGCATAGAAGATTATGAGGAAGAATCTGAGGAATATGACGAATACGTCTTGGAAGATTATGAAGAGCGTGATGATTATGACACAGGAGAATATGAAGAAGATAGTGAGGAAGAAGATGATGATTACTACGATGCAAATCAAGAGTATCAAGATGATGGATTAAGAGATGAATTAAGTGAACAAGAAGAATTACTTAGACGTGAAGAAGAAAGGAGGGTTAGAGCAGAAAAACGTAAAGAAAAGGCAAAAAAAATATGGAGGGTATTAACTAAAAGGAAGCAATCTTTGGGGTTTCCGTCAAAACAGTGCTGTAATATGAATTATGATGAGGTTATTAGAATATTAAAAGAACGAGAGTTCTATAATATCAAAACAAGTACCATAGAAGATTTGAATTCTTCAGAAGCTAAAAGAGAGGGGCAAGTAGAAAAGGTTAGTATTAATGGTATAAGTGTATTTGATGAGACGACTACATTTATGTATAATTCGAAAATTGATGTCGCATATCATGTAATGAAAAGGCAGTATCCTCCTTTTACGTCTAAGAGTGCAAAAAGAAAGAATGTAGATGATGTTGTAAGTGCTTTTGTTTCAGTAGGTTTTGAGAATGTTGAAACAGTTGCTGTTCCAGATTTGATAACGGGTTGGATAACAAAAAAGAATTCTGTAGAATCAATAAGGATTGAAGGAGCACCCGGCTTTAAGAAATCCGATAGGATACGTGTAAACGCAAAGATTACAATTACTTATCATTCTTTTAATGGGAGATAGTTTTGGATATTTTTGTATGTACTATGTTGACATTGCTGTCGGGTTACAATGATTATACATTTTTAGGTGTGTAGCGTGAAGAAGTACAGGCGTAAGAAACTGGTCTGAATTATGTGTTATGTGTTGCTTTAAAGTAAAAATAAGAGGTGCGAAAAATGAGTGATGATATGTTTTATGATTCAGTAGATATTGATAATGAAGAATATGAATATGTAGAAGAAGAAACTTTTGAGAAAAAATATTGGTTCTTTTTTGATTTGTTGGATAAGAATAAGGAAATGATGATTGATTCTAATCCTACTTGTTTTAATTTTTTGTATAGAGTCTCTGGATGTGAATTCAGTGGTGATGACTTAATTACATATAGTACGGTGGTTGATAATAGTAAATTATATTCGCATTTATTTTGTTACGGAATAGATTCTTTAACGGACCGAGAGAAAGAAGTGTTAACTCTCAGGTTTGGAATTAAAGATGGAAAGGGAAGAACTAGTGAAGAAGTTGAGAAAGAGTATAATGTCACGCGTGCAAGAATTGTGCAAATAGAAGCCAAAGCGTTGAGAAAAATGAATCATCCCAGATGGACTTCGAAACGTAAGTTAATTTTATGGAATAATCAGCCACATGGTGTTTTAAAGGAGAAAACTCATAGTGACCACATTGAAACGATAATAAAAGAAGAGATTTCTTCTTACATGCAAGGCGATAGCATCAATGTTGATGATTTGTTTTCTGGGGCCATTATCAAATCACCACGATTTAGGGAGGTTTCGCCTTCTAAACAGTATTTCGCTGATAAAAATATACGTGAGATTGATATGTCGGTGAGGACATGTAATGTTCTAAATAGAGCGGGAATTAACAAGTTGTCGGAACTTATGGAGTTAGATAATGAACAGATGAAAAAAATAAGAAATTTAGGGGCTAAGAGCCGCGAGGAAGTGCGATTTATCCAAGCGCAATATAGTTTAAATCCTCATTTGAACGCTACAGAAGAGACAATTAATAGTTTTAAGGTTCCAATTCTAGTAACTATGTGTTTGAAACGACTAGGGATCAATACATACAGTGATTTGGCATGTATGAGCCTGTCTAAATTAGTTCAAGTGGCTAAGGAATGTAATTGTAGTGCTGACATATTGTTTGAAACAATTGGCAAGTGGGAAGAAAAACTTATTAAATCGTATTCTTTGAACAGCAATTTTTTTGAGACGCCAGGAGAAATACCAATCACTCAAACTGTATTGCCTGTGAGTGATATGGTGAAACTAATACAAAAAGGATTGTTTTATGTAAGTGATGTATTCGAGTATTATTCACTAATCACTGGAAATAAGACATATACGGCTGATGATATTGAAATAGTCGTTAAACTTTTGAGAGTATACTCATCTCCTGTGGTAAGAATTAGTGTCTCTGAAAGATTGCTTGTTAATATGATTGACAAGGATGTATCTACTATGGAACAAATTGAGAAGCGTCGAGAGTCATTCGGTGATGAATTTAAAGAGGAAATTGAGTTAATACTATCTAAGTATAGCAATGCATATAAAAAAGTTAACGAAAATGCTGTGCAATAGTGTTAAAGATTAACTTTAGGTTCATAGTGTGTGTAAATCCGTTAAATATTATATGAATACTGGTATAGAGTTATATCTTATGGTGCTTTATACATTTGACATAATCAAGGAGCTGATATTATGGCATTTGGGGATTGGAACAGAAATGGCAAACGCGATATGTTTGACAGGATACACTTGACAGAGGGAATTGAAGAGGGACGTATCGAGCTTCTTGTAGATCTTGCCAATGATAAGGTTATTACGGTTGAAGAGGCTGCTGGTAAGGCAGGAATGTCTGTGGAGGAGTTTAAGAGTCGATTGACAAAAGATAAGTAAGATACAATCCATTGTATCTAAATTAATATGGTTTTCTTAGGGAGCTTAACTTTTGCGTGTTTAGGTGCAGAAGGTAAGCTCTTATATTTAGAATAATGTTGGAAGTATTAACTGGAGGTTTGTGTGAATCTTCTTAAGGAGTCGGATGTTGTCGACTACAAAGTAGATGATGCACTTGTACTTGTTATATATGTTCCGAGAGCAACAAGAGAGATTCGCCCTGTCTATATCAACGATAATCTTATGGGTGGGACGTATAAAAGGAATTTCGAAGGAGATTATCATTGCACTCCTCGTGAGGTTAAGGCGATGCTAAGGGATCAGGCTGATGAGAGCCCGGATATGAAGGTTTTGGAGGATCAGTCGATTGAGGATTTGGATAAAGATAGCATAAAGCTTTACCGCGTGAGTTATGATGTAAGGCATGAGGGTGCTGCGTGGACCAAGTTAACAGACGAAGAGTTCCTTGTGAAAATTGGTGCTGCCAGTAAGAAGACAAGCGATAAGAAGATACATCCGACTGCTGCTGGTTTGCTTATGTTTGGACAAGAATACTTAATTACCACGGAGTTCCCTGAATATTTCTTGGATTACAGAGAAAAACTAGATCCGACTATACGTTGGACTGATAGGGTTCAGACACAATCCGGAGAATTTTCGGGAAATGTATTTGATTTTTATACGAGAGTACATAGAAAACTTACTGCCAATTTTAAGGTTCCGTTTAAGTTGGAAAATGGAGTCAGAGTTGACGATACACCGAAGCATAAATCAGTGAGAGAGGCGCTTGCTAACGCATTGGTAAATGCTGATTACTTCCAGGGGTGGAGTGTAGTGATAGAACACTATCCTGACAGAATTATTATGGCAAATCCCGGAACTATTATTCCCGGGAAGGCACAGATGCTTAAAGGTGGAATATCGGAACCGAGAAATAAAAACTTGTTTAAGATGTTTAATCTTATTGGTGTTGGCGAGCATGCAGGGTCTGGTGTTCCGGATATCTATGATGTTTGGAAGACTGAAGGACTTATGGAACCCACAGTAGAAGAGCAGTTTGGGGCTGATGGCCCGGATAGAACTACATTGACTTTGCCTTTGGTTGACGTTAATCATGCCATTTCAGGCGTGGGTCCTGAAAAAGGTCCTGAAAAAGGTCCTGAAAAAGTGGAATCAAAACATGATGAGATAGATCGAAGGTTGAAAGATGTTTTTGAAATAATAAAGGGAGATCTTGGAATATCACGCCCACAAATAATGATGAAATTGAATTATACGGAAAGACAAGTGAGAAATTCTATAGATTCTCTAAAAAGAGAAGGCTACATTCATCATGAAGGTCCTGCTAAAGGCGGAAAGTGGGTTGTTGATAAGGAATATATTCAGTGAGCCGTTGGCGGGGCGTTGATTGATACATTCACGAGTTTGTTAGATATAAAGTATCAACAGATTTGCGAGACATTGTCACGCAAATCTACAGTGCCGGTTGAAGAACGCTATGAGAAGATGGGATTTGACTTCCCGGATGTTCCTCGATAGTATTCTTAACAAATTGATTCTTGGGTTGGTTAATAAAGCACAGAAAGGAGATTCACATTGTCTTTTACTATAGTACGTAATGATATAACAAAGATAAAAGCAGATATAATAGTGATCTCCGCTAATCCTAAGCCAATTATTGGTGGAGGAACAGATAGTGCTGTATATGAAGTCGCAGGAGTTGATGAGCTTCTAAAAAAACGTAAGGAAATTGGTGATATTCAGCCGGGAGATGTTGCCTATACGGAAGCATTTTCGTTAGATGCCAAATACATAATTCATGCAGTAGCACCGGTTTGGATAGATGGTGAGCATGACGAGAGAAGAATATTACATTCATGTTATAGAAAGTCCTTGGAGCTTGTTGATGAATTAGGAGCTAAAAGTATAGCATTTCCTCTTCTTGCAACCGGTGTATATGGGTTCCCGAAGGATCAGGCGTTATCTATAGCTATGGAAGAGATACATACATATTTGATATCTCACGATTCGACTAAGATAATGCTTGTGGTGTTTGATAAGGAGTCCTTTGTGTTGTCAAAAGATAGATTTGGTGGTCTGGAAGCTTATATTGATGAGAATTATGTTGGTAAACAGAGCCGTAAAGAGTATTCATCAGGGCGGAGAAGACATCGTTACGTTGAATTACGGGAGAGAGATTATGAGCAGGAGATCCGTCAGATACTAAAAGGTGGACCACCATTGCCAGATGAGAGTCTTGATGAACTTCTTGATGTCGAGGATATGACATTTCAACAGAAACTGCTGTATCTCATTGATGAAGAAGGACTTAAGGATTCTGAATTTTACAAGTGTGCCGGCATCACAAAACAAGTATTTTCAAATATCAGATCAAATGAAGACTATCAGCCTAAGAAAGAAACAGTGATAGGTGCGATCTTAGCGTTGAAACTTGATATCGAAGGTGCGGAAGATTTGCTTGAAAGGGCAGGGTTTGCATTTTCTCCGGCAAGTAAGTTTGACGTGATTATCACTTATTGTATCAGACATAGCATATATAACATTATGGAAGTTAATGAGGCGCTGTTTAAATACAACCAGAAAATATTAAAAATATAGGAAATGGAAAAGTCAATTCAGACTTGACCATTTCCTTTTTTTATTGTGCTATATTTTACTTGTGATGAGGAATAACGGTTGACACAAAGGAGCGTGATTACAATGTATGGTGCAATAATGGGAGATATTGTTGGAAGCAGGTTTGAATTCGATAGGGGAGATAAAACTAAAGATTTTAAGTTGTTTACAAATCAAAGCGTGTATACGGATGATACCGTTATGAGTATAGCAGTGGCAGAAGCGCTTCTTGATGCCAGACTTGATGCGAATGAGAGTGTAGTAAAGGACTACGTGATGCATTATATGAAGCGTTGGGGTCGAAGGTATCCTAATGCAGGATACGGCGGAAATTTTAGTAGATGGATTTTTTCAAGTGCTATGAAGCCGTATGGCAGTTTCGGAAATGGTTCAGCTATGCGTGTCTCAGCGGTTGGGTGGTTATATGATTCGATTGATCGAACACGAGAGGTGGCAAGATGGACGGCGGAAGTAACTCATAATCATCCGGAAGGAATAAAAGGTGCTGAGGCTACGGCTGCAATCATTTATCTTGCGAGAAGTGGATTTGACAAAGAGTACATTAAAGATTATGTGGAGAGAGAGTTCGGATATGATTTGTCTAGAAGTTGTGATGAGATCAGACCGACTTACCATCATGTTGAAAGTTGTCAGGAAACTGTTCCGGAGGCTATTACAGCATTTTTGGATGGCAAACACTTCACGGATGTAGTTAAGACGGCTGTATCGCTTGGTGGTGACAGCGATACGCTTACTGATATTGCGGTAGCTATGGCTGAAGCTTATTATGGAATACCTAAGAAGTTTATTCCGGAGATTGAGAAAAGGCTTGATGATGATCTGAAAAAGGTTTTATGGAAGTTCGATAGAGCTCGTCAATCAGTCGTTGCCGTTAAGAGAGATTGGGGCGCTAAGCCTATGCCAAGTTGTAATGAGAAGTTTACATTTGAAAGAGTGTTTACTGATTCAGAGGTGGCTAATCTCAGACGAGGTAATGTTCCTAAGGCGATGGAAGACAAGTGGTTCTTCTATATGAGGCATAATAAGCTGTTTGCTCATAGAAGTTGGACCGGGTTTTTAATATTTGTAATCGAGATTGACACAAAGACTAATGTACACAAAGTTACAATTAACCGTGATCCTGATCAGTGTGGAAAATGTTCTATTGAGGAAGATATAGAGTGTATTAATGATCTCTTAAATTGGTGGGTTCGACCACATTATGATTTCTATAGTGAATGGATCTCAGAAACTTATGAAGGACTTAAAAAGGCCGGATTAATTGAAGATGACGAATAAACTTAAGTGTTAAAGATTGGAGGCAGATATTATGAGTAGTAGAGTGATTAAGGTTACCGGTAAAGGACAAATAAAGGCACATCCGGACATGACAAGGATAACGGTAACATTGCAAGGTGTTATGCCTGAATATGACGCGGCACTGGAAGCTTCGGCAAATGATACTGAGGCGTTAAAGCAAATAATGGAGAATTGTGGTTTTAAGAGAACAGATTTGAAAACATTATACTTTGATGTTGATACGAAGTATGAGTCATACCGAGATGAAAATGGTGATTGGCAGAAGAGGTTTGTGGGATATGAATATACACATACTCTAAAAGTTGAGTTTCCGTCAGATAACAAGAGACTTGGGAAGATTCTATATGCTTTGGCAAATAATAAAACTATTCATCCGGAATTTAGATTCAGTTTCTTTGTAAAGGACGCAGAGGCGGCTAAGAATGAGCTTCTTGGTAAAGCGGTTACTGATGCTAAAGAAAAGGCAAGAGTACTTGCTGATGCCGCTGGTATAAATCTTTCGGACATAATCTCTATTGATTATTCTTGGGGTGAGATTGATTTTGAAGTAAGACCTATGGGAAGTATTGATTCTGAAGGGGGATTATTCTCGAAAAGATCTGCGTTATATGATATCGATATCGAACCGGACGATATTAATATTAGTGATACTGTAACTGTTGCGTGGGAGATTGCGTAAGGCGTTAATTGTTACTCTTGAGGCTGTTTATACCGCCGAGAATAGATTTTATGATTTAATTCACGGTGGTATTTTTATTGCACACCCTATGGTGTATAATTAGTTATAGTTTTATAAATAGCGAATAGAGAGGATGGTTATTATGGATAACGTAAATGCAGAAAGCAAGGTTAATATTGATATTGAAGAGCGTGATGTAGATATTATGCTTATGAGGTATTTGGTTAATCCGGCATTTGTGATGAAATTCTTTATTCCAGAGAAAAGCAAGTATGAGGATACAGATGTTAAGGATATTCATGTTCTTGAAGTAAATCATTCCGTGCAAAACTTTGCTTTGGGAGAGAGCGATATTGAAGTCCTGCTTGAAATTAAAGGCAAGAAAGTTATGCTTATGATTGAGGATAAGATTGACGCAGTAGAGCAGCCTAAACAGCCGGAAAGGTATCAGAAGAGATTAGATAAATACATTAAACAGAAAGTGTGCGAAGACGGAATAGTGTATTTGGTGGCACCTAAAAAATACATTGATGCGCATGGGGAAAGATATGAGCATAGGGTTAAGTATGAAGCAATGAAGGATGGGGAGTTTATTACAGATCCTTTTGATAGGAGAATTCTTGAATTTGCGTTACATAGATCTGAGAAGGGATATGAAAAGGTACCAAATGAAGATTTTACTAAATTTTGGGATGTAATTGCCGAACGAATAAAAAAAGATATTAGTATAGATAAGGAAAAAATGATTGATTCAAGTGCTCCAGAGAGAGGTAACAAGTCAAATTGGATGCGTATAAAGTATGATAAGAGTTATATGATTGTTATCAAGATTAATAAAGGTACTGTTGAAGTTGAGCCGCGAGGAAAAGGTAAGGACACAGCCTATCTTAGCAAGTTTGATAAAATCTCTAGTGAGTTTAGCAATGTTAAAAAGATTAAATCGGGTGAGAAAACGGTTTTTGGCGTTGAGATAGATAAGAGGCTTGATATTGCGCCAACTATTGAAGGACAAGAAGAAGCGGTAAAATCACTTATAGATAAAGTAAGAGTTATGATAGATGTGATCAAACGGTTAGAGTGTTAATAATATAAATCATTTATACTTATGTATGTATCAACAATAACTGTAATGATTTGTATTGTTTAGGAGAGTGTCGTATGGAAAAAGATAATGATGTTTTTGCTTTTGCAGAAAGATATCATGCCCTGTTTATGTTTGAAGGGTTAAAGTATATGCACTTTATTGATCGTTTATCTGAGGATTGCCAGAAACTCGGATTTTCTGATTATTTTGATGAAGAAGATGAATCACTATATTCAAATGATTATGGCGATATTTTTGATTACAAAAATGAATTTAAGAATATTCATGATGTTATGCTATTAGGTAATGCCATATATGTTTTTTGTAAAAGAAACGTAGAGAAGGCTAGTAGTTATGAGGAGGAAGTTGATGCGCATAATCGAAGATGGGTTGTTAACGCATGCCGTCGTATGTATGAGTTGTCAGGATGTGTTGAACATTACTATGGATCGGTGAATAAAAAGTTGTTTCATGGAACGCTTAAAGAGGCGCATTTTGATTCGTATAAATTTTGTCCTTGGTTTAGGTATAAAGAAGGTACTGAGATGCGGCAAGTTATTACCTTTTATCGTGATGGACATATTGATATTAAGAGGTATGGGCGGAGTGAAAAAGGGTATTCGAGTAGTGATACTCCATTTTCAATTGAGACTCTTTATATTGAAGATGGTATGGAGAGAGTTTTTAACAGTATAACTAAGGTGTTTTCTCAAAAAAGCAGATTTGATTTTGCAACTGATTCAGGTGAATGGAATGCTTTTCTTGTTAATGAAGATGGGGAAGTGTTTCGATATATTGGTATTGCGTCAAGAGGTGATGTTATGACAGATGGTGCAGATTTATCTGATTTGATAAGGGAAACGCTTGGGCTTGATTATTTGCTGCTATTTGATGAATGTAAAGCTAAAGATGAGCTTATATGACATATATTTATCGGGTTAGACCATTTGGTTGTTTGTTAAGGAGGTGCGCATCGTGTTTGATGAGGATGTTGAATTGCATATAAAAGGGTTAAGTGATGATTTTGGAATTGGTGAGAGAGTATACTGATGTTTTTTAGGATCAATACTATAGGAATGAATCTAATGGAACGTTTGACTGGCTGAGAAATCAAAATAATCATGAATATGTTGGAATGTATGAAAAGGATTTTTAATCTTGGTTTTGATTATGTCGAATTCGCCACAATTAAAAGTTGATCTTCTTTTCGTACAGTATCCTACCTGATAACATTTTCATTATCAAGGAGCTGATATTATGGCATTTGGGGATTGGAACAGAAATGGCAAACGCGATATGTTTGACAGGATGGTAGAAGTTGCATTTTTGGAGGCGATGAATGAAGAGGAAGATCGTTATAATGCCGATGATGCTGATGAATACTGGGATGATGAAGAACTTGATGATTTGTGTAGTGATGACGATGATGAATATGATGATTACGCTGATGAAGGCGTTGATGATGAAGTGGTAGATTATGAGGAAGGTGAGAGTCAGCTAAGCTTAGAGGAGGCAGGATTGTTTTATCAGCAGATGGTGTCTGAGATTAAAGAGTGGGCTGACGCAAATGGCGAATTCATTTGCAATGAAAATCTTAATGATGAGGGGGATGATACTTAATTGAGATGTGCTTTAATGATGCGGAAGGTGTTGTATATATAGTTACAATGTTGCTTAGGTGTGAAGGAGGTTATTATTATGATATTTGGAGATTGGGATAACGATGGAGATCGTGATAGTTTTGATTATGCGATTGATCCGTTTTTTACTGAGGATAATCCAGACAGCGATTCTGATAGTGGGGACTATGATTCTGGTGATAGCTATAGTTATAGTTATGATAGCTCTGGTGACGATTAAGGATAGGTTGTTTTATATTTTTCAGCATTTTCATTGGCACATTCTTGGATTTAAGAATGTGTCATTTTTATATTGACACAACCGAACGGATGTGTTATATTAGCTGTAGTCGAACTATAGTTTGTTTGTGATGTTTAGAAAAGGAGCTGATGATTATGGATAATACTAGTTTTGCGTATGATGATGCTTTTCGTACTATGGAGAGTGAATGCGATGATATTTTGATTTCTCTGGTTAATTATTTTCATAATGAGGATTATAGCTCTAAGGCTAAGGTTATTCGAGGGAGGAATGAGCATTTTCTTGGCCATGAGGATGGTTCTGATTCTAAGAGGATAACAGATTCTTCTTTTATTATTGAGGAGGGGGATTTTAGTCGAAGATATCATTATGAGTGTGAGAGCAGTAAGTATGATGATTCTTTGTTGATTCGTATGTTTGAGTATGATGCTCAGATAGCGCTTGATAATGCATTTGTTGATAAACAGCGTATACGAGTGGAGTTTCCGTATAGCGGGATATTCTTGTTGCGAGGGGATGGAGAGTTTAGTTCATCGGAGGTGGAGATTATAACTCCCGGTGGTGAATTGTGCTATCCTGTTGAGATTAGAAGGATGTCGGATATTGATCTTGAGGAGATATTTGCCAGGAAGTTATATTTTTTGTTGCCTTTTTACATTTTCAATTTCGAGAAGCAACTTGATGATATTAATGCGGATGTAGGGAAGCTTGATGATTTCTGTGGAATGTTTTCTGATGTTACGGATAGATTGCGTAAAGAAGTTGACAGATATAACTTGTCGGCATATTCGTATGGTGTTATAATTAGGTTAATTAATAAGGTTGCGTATAAGCTTAATATGAAGCGTGAGAATGTACAGCGAAAGGTTGGTGATATTATGGGAGGAAGAGTGTTAGATCTTGATGTTGTTGTTGCGCATAGAAATGGAATTGCAGAGGGAATTGAGCAGGGGCGTGAAGAAGGTAGATTATCAGGAATTGAAGAGGGACGCATTGAGCTTCTTGTGGATCTTGCCAACGATAAGGTTATTACTGTAGAAGAGGCAGCTAGTAAGGCAAGTATGACTGTAGAGGAGTTTAAGAGTCGATTGACAAAAGATAAGTAAGATACAACACATTGTATCTAAATTAATATGATTTTCTTAGAGAGCTTAACTTTTGCGTGATTAGGCGCAGGAGGTAAGCTCTTATATTTAGAATAATGTTGGAAGTAACAACTGGAGGTTTGTGTGAAGATATACGTTGATGCCGATGCCTGCCCAGTAGTTTCTATCGTGGAGCAGGTTGCAAGACAATATAATATTCCTGTGACGTTTCTGTGCGACACTAATCATGTGATGAGTTCCGATTACAGTGAGGTAAAGGTTATCGGAGCAGGCGCGGATGCGGTTGATTTTGCTTTAATCAGTATGTTAGATAAGGATGCAAATGACATCGTGGTTACTCAGGATTACGGCGTGGCTGCGATGGCTCTCGGGATGAATGCATTTGCAATACATCAATCCGGGAAGTGGTATACTAACGAAAACATTGACCAGATGTTGATGGAGCGCCATTTGGCTAAAAAAGCAAGAAGAGGTAAGTCTAAGAATCATTTGAAAGGACCGAAGAAGCGTACAGTGGCTGATGACATGCTCTTTAAGGAGAGTCTTGAGAAGATGGTTCGTAAGGCTTTGGGTGTTTGCGACTGATGAGTGGGATGAGATTGAAAAGATACTAAAGAAATATATAGGGGAATACTATGAGATTGCAGAAACTGCAGAAAAGGTTTATATTGGATCAGATTTTCCAGATGAATTTACGCACTCAAAATATACAAAAGTTATAAGGGGTGCCAATAAAAAAGCGAAAGCGAATACGATAACCGCAATAGGGGAATTAATTCAAATTGCAGATAATAAAGCAGAACTTCCAGACTATAATGGAAAACACGGAAATAAAGCTAAAAATGGATGGTATCGATATGATACGCGATTTGGGATACCGGTTTATAGTGAATTAGGTGAAATTGAGAGATATAATATTTTTAGAGCAAGAATGCTTATTCGGTGCGATGAAAAAAACAAATTGTATCTATATGATATCGTACAAATAAAAAAGGAAACGAGCACGCCGCTTGAGTAATATACTGTACGGTAGAAAACTTCGCTTCCATTAATGACAATATACTACATAATTATATAAAAGTCAATTCATTAAATAACGCGGCGGTGAAAATGAGAAGATATGTTCCAGAATCAGTAAAAAACGCTAACAAGAAATCAAAAAAATGAATTTACTTTTAAGTTCAAAATGCCAAGGAATTTAATCCCTGGCATTTTTTACAAGTGGGCTTCAGAACTATAGGGATCAATTTAATGGTTCAGCAAGAAATTGTCTATCATGCAGCAGCCTGTCTGACAACATTTTCATTGGCACATTCTTGGTTTTGAGATTGTGTCATTTTTATATTGACACAATCTCGAGAAGCAACTTGATGATATTAATGCGGATGTAGGGAAGCTTGATGATTTCTG
>JHXB01000023.1 GCA_000621905.1 Lachnospiraceae bacterium NC2004 | reverse complement strand
ACTCATCATAGATGAGTGGCTGTTGGATATCCCTTCAGAGAAAGAAGTTAAATATCTGTTGGAGATATTTGAAAAACGATATGATACATGGCCAACAATCTTCTGTACTCAATACAAACAGACTGAATGGCATCCTCGCTTAGGTGGAGGTGTAATAGCTGATGCTATCATGGATCGAATCGTACATAATTCAGAAACTATTAATTCTGGTACAGCAAATATGAGAGAGCTCCTATCTAAGCACTCACTATAGTACCGGTACGCTATTTCGGATTAGCGGTATCATTGTCATGGACTCGCGGTACCGCTCGTCCGGATAGGCGGTCTTACGACCGCGGAATATTCAGTAAAATAAAAGTGGAGGATAGTGATTATCCTCCATTTTATTTATGCTCTTTAAAGCTAACGCTGAGGCTAGGAAGGTTGCCAAGAAAAACGCGACAAAGAATAAGAAATCTAAGCCACAGGCTGGAATGGGTAAATAAAAATAATACCAAGGGGACGGTTCTTGTGGTCCCGTGTGAATTCACACGGGACCACAAGAACCGTCCCCTTGGTACATTCATGCTCTTTTATAATATCTTTCGATGTCTCTCTTAGCTGCTAAGTAGAACTTCTGAAGTTCTATATCAAAGTGTTTGCCCATGCTCTCCATCATAATCTTGTCAGCCTGTTCAAATGACATGCTGTCCTTGTATACTCGCTTACTTACCAATGCGTCGTAAACATCCGCAATTGCCATGATACGAGCTTCTAAAGGAATCGCATTGCCGACAAGCCCTTCGGGATAGCCGGAGCCGTCCATTCGCTCGTGATGGTAATGAGCTACATTTTCTGCAACAATCTTAAATTCCTCGTCTTCAGTGCTCTCTAAGATGGAGTGAAGCACTTTAGCACCCTCAGGAGCGTGTGACTTCATCTGATTGAACTCTTCATCCGTAAATCTTCCCGGTTTCTTAAGTATAGCGTCATCGACCGCAATCTTACCGATATCGTGAAGCGGAGCAGCCTTTATAATGTTACGCCTGAACTCTTCCGTAATATTATGAGACTTGACAAACTCTTTGTCTTTCATAATCTCGTTCATGAGAATCTCAACAACATCACTCGTTCTGACGATATGTCCACCTGTTGAGTTGTCTCTACTCTCGACGAGCTTAGCCATACTCTTAATCAGGTTGTTATGCATGCTGATGATGTCTTCAGTCTTCTTCTTGACCTCTTTCTCAAGATCGGAGTTGTAATTGTCAATCAGCTCGATATACTTCTGGTTCTTGGTGTCGTCGGTGATAATGAATTGAAATCCATGAGCGACACCGTCGTGATACATAAAGTTGATATCAACAAGATAAATTCTGTCTCCATAATTGTAGTAGAACTTGTCGTGAGTGTTGTCGCTGTTGAACTCTTTAATCCAAGGGAAGAACAATTCACTCAATTTTTGGCTGTTGGTAAGAGGTCTGTCAACAGTTAGTTCTTCAAGCTCCGGGAAAATATCTCTCGCCGTTAAGTTGCTTCCAAGATAGTTGACATTGAAGTCAAATGATATAAATCCTGTTCTACCTCTCTTCGTAATGATGTCAGTTGCTGTGTCTTCCGTATTGTATATACAAATGTAATGCGCAATGAACAGATACATAACCTGACTGAAAACATAAGCAACAGCAAGAAGCTCGATTCTTGCAGAAACTAATTTGGCTCCAAAGTAAGAGAAGAAGGCGAAAATCTCAGGAATATAGAGCAAAATTATGATTCGTCTTGAAACGTGTCTCTTGTTGATCCAACTGTAATTGATAGCTGTAAATCCCATCAAGAAATACGTAATCAAAGCGATATAAAATACTGTGTGCATAGGACCGTACACTTTATTGTAAGAGACTATACCGTTCTCGACTAAAGGTGTAATCGATTCATAGTAATATGGTTTATAACCTATTGTTAACACAAACATATATATTACCGAACTAATGAAAATCATAGCCGTAGTTATTGATTTCTTTAATTCTATCTGACACATATTAAATATATAAAATGTCAAGAATAGTATCAGATAACAACCACCTATATATATAATCTTGAGTGATACAACATATTCAGCAAGATTTCTTGCGTATGCAGAGAGCATGTATCCTAATTCTACAATAGGAATCAGAGTAAATATAATAGTGAAATTCACACTGAAGTGCCTATGCCACATACGCGCATATATTAACGAAAGAACGACGGATGCACAAAATAATATTGTATAGAATAATTCAACTGAATTCATATTAATGCCTCCAATTGCCGATAGTTACTTTTTGGAACCGTTCACCTTAACATTTCCTAAATCTGTCTTAGTAGATACCTGGCCGATGTCACCGTTAAGCTCGATATTACCCATATCGGTTTCTACGCTACCGCCCTTGATTGTACAATCGGTCGACTCGATATTACCTGCGTCAGCTTCTGCAGTTATAGTTTCAATCTCGGAATTCTTAAGATTTAAGTTACCTGCGTCAAGTTTAACATTTAATGTATCTGTTTTGCAATCCGTAAATTCAACATTTCCTGCGTCAGCTTCAACTACAAAATTATTAAATGTTACATTGTTACATTTAATATCTCCGGCATCAGCCTCTAAGTTAACAGAATTGCCGATTATATCATTTAACTTAACACTACCTGCGTCGCCGATGATACGAACGTTAGAAAGGTTGGTTCCGTTAGGGATTGTTACGGTTAGGTTGTTTTCGTGATTGCCCATTGGAAGAAAGAATGTGTTGTTTTGCTTAACCTTTATAGAGAGGTCTCCGTTGTTCTCTTCGATAGTAGGCGCCTTGGTAGTGTATATAGAGTAACTAACTGAAGCAGCGCTTCCGTATTCGATTGTGATGTCTGAAAAATCTGCGTCTATATCAACGTTGGTTATATTATTTGAAACATCAACTGTGTCGCTGATCTGTTTAGCCGAAAAGCCTATTCCGCCGTCCCATACATGGATGTACAATCCTATTGCGATTGCAGCGATGGTTATAAGTGTTATTATTGTTATATATAACTTAGCTGTTTTATTCATGTTATCCTCCTATTCCTCGTCTTCCTGGCAGTTGATTACTACTGCGTTATGAGCTACAGCGGCGATTGGCCAGATTATCCAGGTTGCTCCCCATGCAAATGTTAAAAAGCTTACTATAAGATAGAGGGCAGTAACTGTTGGCCAGTATACAGCAACGATAGTTTCTGCTGTTTTGCTCTTGTATTTAACAGGTCTATCAACCTTGATATTGCCGTAAGCGTCGACTGCTGATATGTTACCGAGCTTTAACAGAAAATCATAGCCATTGTTTACGGAGTTACCGTATACTATCAAAAGGACACCGATTCCAACTAAGAAGAACATTACGGCAGGTCCCAAATTAACCATGTATTTATATAATACGATGTTAGGAACCCAGCAAATGATACAGAGGATGATACCTACTGTAATTGTAAGTGCCTTAACATTCTGGAAGCTTCTTTTTTGTTCCTTAATATAAGAAGCTGTGCTCATATCAACTGCCAAAGGATCTTCTTTAAGATAGTTAAAAAGTGACATTGATAAGTTGCTATATACTATTAATCCAACTCCGATTGCAATTGCCAAGAACATTAAAAATGCTCCGGTTGCTGATTGTACAAGAATTGGCCATGCCACGCAACTTACACATAACATGATGCCTAAAGAGAGAAGAGAAGCTTTCTTGGTTCTTGCACTTAAGAAATCTTTAGCTTCTTCAACAGTGAGATGTCTTTTATCACCGTCATCATTTGCCTTAGATTGCTCAACTTCTTTGGTGAGTCCAAGATCGTCAGCGAGCTCATCTAAGTTACCGAATTCCGAGATGACAGTTCCCACTGCGGTGTTCTTGTTGACCCCTTCACTGATTAACTCGTTATACTTGTCCTCCATCATTTGCAAAAGCTCTGATTTGGCCTTTATAACCTCTGCTGTGTTAGGCATGTTGGCGAACATTGTCTCAAGATAATTCTTTATTGTCTCCATATCCTACTCTCCTTTATGTTCTATAAATCTTTCAACTACATCTTTGGTTAAATCCCACTCGTCACATTTATTCCTGTAATACTCAATGCCCTTGTCCGTTATGCGGTAGTAGGTGCGCTTCTTAGAGCCTGCCTCAGGGTCTGCTTCAGCTACATAAGATTCAATGTACTCGTTCTTCTCCATTCTGTTGAAAGCAGAATAGAGTGTAGTTTCTTTGATTGTGTATTTCTCATCGGATATTGACTTGATCTGCTTAGAGATGTTATATCCGTAAGAAGGCTCATTCATAAGAATACTCAAGATCATTGTATCGTTGTAGCCGCGTATTACGTCGCTACTGATTGATACCATTCAATCCCTCCTTGATATTATGCAAATGTAATAGTTACAACGTCTGACGTACTATGACAATCGTACTATGTCTGCCGTACTACGACAGTCGTACTATGTCTGTTGTAGTAACTATACTACGACAGTCGTAGGATGTCAATACCTTTTTTAATTTTTTGCTAACTATTCAATGGGGACAGACCCCTCTGGTAAATTAGGCCCTAATTTACCAGAGGGGTCTGTCCCCATTGAACAGTTAGCGATCATCCTTGACGGACCCCCTCCTCTGTCTTATAATGCATTAGGCAAAAACACACTCTGGAGGATTAGTAAAATGACAGATTTATTAGAAGCTTTAATGATTATATGTTTCGGACTTTCATGGCCTGTATCAATCAGGAAATCCTACATTTCAAGAACCGCAAAGGGCAAGAGCCTGTTCTTTGAGGTGTTTATCTGGATTGGATACGTATTCGGCATTACAAGAAAGATTATACAGATTACTAATGGACAAGCCGAGGGATGGCTTTTCTATATGGGCTTTATATTCTATATCTTAAATATATTGGAGATTTCTATTGATATGCTTCTATACGCAAGAAATATAAGGCTTGATAAATTGGCTGAGAGCAAGGAAAAATCTTGATAAATACCTCATTTCATAATATAATTGTAGTAGTTGTGCGCTGTTACTTATTTAAGGAGGTTATACGGATATGAAGAATGTTAAGAAACTTATTGCTCTGTCACTTGTTATGGTTATGAGCATGGCACTTTTTGGATGTATGAGGGATGAGAGCACGATAGTTGTTGATGAACAGAACAATCTGACTATCACAGAGAGCATGTATATAGATAAGCAGGAATATAGAGATATGATTGTTTCATTGTCCGATGACAAGACAGAGGCAGAGATTGATCAGGAGATTGAGAAGGCGTTCAAGGATGCCAAGTCAACTATTATCGATGGTAAAGAATACGTATATGACGATACAATGATCAATGTGAAGGTTGAGAAAGATCATTATGCAGGAATGACCATCAATAAGGATATATTCTATATGCCAATTACCAACGCATACAAGATTATGGACGATTCTAACAATTTGTTAAATACAGGCGGTGATGCAGATCTTGACGAAGCTATGAAGAAGATTGATGATCTGACTGCATCTTTATACAATATTATGGTTGTAAGAACTATTACCCTTCCTAATGAGATTGTATATACCAATGGCGAGCTTTCATTAGATAAAAAGTCTGCTACTTTTAAGGGAACAATTAATGAAATAATTGCATCAGGCGGATGGTACGCAATGACAGCTGCCGGATACGAGATTTACAACAACGATAGTGTTGCACCTTCTGTGCAGGGAGTTGCCTCAGGAGATTATTTACCTAATCTTAACACTGTATTTGCCGAAGACAATGTAGCGGTTCTCTCTTATGATATTAACGGAGTAGAATATCAGATTGGACAGTCCGGTGACACTTATATATATACACCTGTTAAAGCTCCGGGTGCTGAGAGTAAAGAAGGTCTTAAGGAAGGCGAGAATACCCTTACAGTAACTGATGTTAAGGGCAATAAGACTGCTATTACATTTAACTATGATATCACTTCACCGGTTATCTCAGGTGCCAAGAACGGCAAGACATATAAGAAATCAAGAACCGTTAAGGTTTATGACGCTCAGGGAGTCAAGAAGATTGCTGTTAACGGTAAGGTTAAGAACCTAGATAACCTTAAGAAGTCAGGCAACAAGTACTCTATCAAGGCTACCAAGAAGGGCAAGAACACAATCAAGGTTATGGATAACGCAGGAAATGTTACCAAGATAACATTTAAGATTAAGAAATAAATGTATTATAATCATTCTATTTGAAGGGAGGCAACTTATACATGAAGTCAATATTTACCAAAGTACTTTCTGTTGTATTAGTTATAGTTGTCGTCCTTGTAGGATGGATAATGTTTGTGAGTTTAAGTCATATAGAGTCACTCGAGAAGATCGATTCTGAGACAGCGATGCAGTACGCAAGTGAAGCTAAGGTTAGAGAGATAGATGAGAAGCTTACCGAGATTCAGCTTATTGCGGATGAGACATACTATTATGCCAGTCAGGAGTTAGAAAGTATTTATCCTCAGTTTTTAGAAGACAGGGATATAAGATCCGATTATTCATATAAGATAGAGAGACTCATGAACAGTGCGGTTGTCAACACTAAGGGTATTCTTTGTGCGTATTACAGGTTTTCTCCTGAATACGCCGGATCAACAGAAGGCTTTTTCTTGAACTATGATGAAGAGAATGGGATATATGAATCAATTACTCCTACAGATATCAATAAGTATGATAAAGACGATATCGCACATGTAGGTTGGTATTATGAGCCACTTAAGGCGAAACACCCTATATGGATGGACACATACACCAATGAGAACATTGGCAAAGAGATGATTTCTTATGTCATTCCTGTGTACTATAAAGACAGAACCATAGGCATATTGGGAATGGACATTGATGTTCAATACTTGAGAGATGAAGTATCAGAGGTCGAGTTATATAACACGGGATATGCATTTTTGGTGCAGGTTAACGATGACATTTTATATCACCCTAAGTATCCGAGCGGAGTGAGACGTAAGGAGCTTTCGGAAGATTTTGTTAAGCTTATTGCCGGTATCGAGAGTGAGGAGAATCTCGCTAAGGTTGTAGATGCTACATTTAAGGGAGAACGGGTAAGGCTTGTAGCTGACAGACTTGCCAATGATATGATTTTATGTATTGTGGTTCCTGAGTCGGAATTCACGAGGGAGCTTGATGAGATTGTTACTGACGCTGCTAAACTGGCACTCCCGGTTGCTTTTATAGGTATTTTGATGATCATCATTATGCTATATAGAATTGTCAATCCTTTAAGAAAGCTTGCGAGGATATCTTCTAATATTGAGCAAGGCAACTTTGACAGCGAATTTGATTTTAGGATGGACAGAAATGACGAAGTGGGAGTCTTAGCTAGAAGCTTTGATTCAATGTCCAATTCAATGAAGGCGCATTTCGAGTATATGAATAACGTTGCGTATCTTGACGAGCTTACCGGACTCGGTAATCGTAACGCTTATATGGAGAAGGAAGATGAGTTCGAGAATCAGGTTATTGACGGTAAGGCGAGCTTCACAGTAGTGGTAATGGACGTCAACAATCTCAAGTGGGTTAATGATTACTCAGGACATGAGATGGGCGACAGAATGCTTATGAGGATTGCGTCGTTGATTCGAGATGAGTTTGGCAAGGATAGATGCTACAGAATCGGTGGTGACGAGTTCGTCGCACTGTATCCCGGCATTGTTGAAGATATTTCTGACAAGATTACGGAGTTTCAGACCAGTGTTATGGAGAAGAGTGAGCACGATTACGACGAATTTAAGTTCCATTACAATGTAGCTTGTGGATATGCAATATTTGATCCGGAGATAGATTCTTCATTTACCGATGTATTTAGGCGTGCAGATTACATGATGTATGATGATAAAGAGCGTATTAAGGCATCTAATCCGGTTGAATATTAATATATATGATTATCTTAAGGAGGTATTAATATGGCAGCATTACATATTAACGAAGCAGATTTTGAAAATGAGGTGCTTAAGGCAGACAAGCCTGTCTTAGTTGATTTCTGGGCAACATGGTGCGGACCATGTAAGCAGTTGGGCCCTGTGATCGACGAGATTTCAGAGGAGAGAGACGATATCAAAGTTGTTAAGGTTGACGTTGACGCCAATCAGGAGTTGGCAGAGAGCTTCAACATTATGTCAATCCCTACTTTGTTTGTATTCAATAACGGAGAGGTCGTTAACAAGCAGGTTGGCGGTGTACCTAAGGAAGCTATACTTAATCTTTTGCCATAATATAAGGAATTTTGGAGACGAATTTGATGAACTATACCAAGGAGCAGATGACAGCAATAGAGCATAATAAAGGTCCGTTTATGGTTTTGGCGTCTCCGGGTTCAGGCAAGACTGCGGTTATTACAGAGCACACAAGGTATTTGATTGAGAAACTTGGAGTTTCTCCAAGAGACATACTTGTTATAACGTTTACCAAAGCAGCCGCAGTTACTATGAAAGAGAGATTTGACAGCATGATTAATGATGCCGATGTTCATGTAACATTTGGCACATTTCATGCTGTCTTTTTTAGTATCTTAAGAAGTGTCTATCATTACACTGTCGGCAACATCATAAAAGATGAGCAGAAGCTAAGGATTGTCAGGGAACTCTGCGAAAAAGAAGGCATGGAGTTGACTACCGACATCGACTATCTTAACGAGATTCTTTCGGAGATATCCTATGTCAAAGGGGAAATGATGGATCTTAGCGCTTACTACAGTTCGACATGCTCCAAAGAAGTATTTGAGCGTATTTATAACGGATATGAGGCGGCGAGAAAGAGCCTCAGGCTAATTGATTTTGACGATATGCAAAAGGACTGTTATGATCTTTTGAACAATCGTCCAGACGTCCTAAAGGCATACCAAAACAGATACAAATACATATTAATCGACGAGTTTCAGGACATCAACCGTCTTCAATATAACATTGTGAAAATGCTTGCGTTACCCGAGAACAATCTCTTTATTGTCGGGGACGACGATCAGTCGATATATCATTTTAGGGGGGCGAAGCCTGAGATAATGCTTAATTTTACTAACGATTATCCTGATGCCAAGAAGGTTCTCTTAGGAGTTAATTACCGTTCATCAAGCGAGATTGTTGAGGCTTCAAAACAACTTATATCCAATAACAAAGTAAGATATCCTAAAGAAATCGAATCTAATATGGGTGGAGTCGAGCCTATTCATTTGCTCAAAAAAGAAAATGAAATGGAGCAGGTTTTAGATATCATCGAGAGGGTGAGGGATTACAATTCCAAAGGGATTTCTTACCAAGACATGGCGGTTATTTATAGGGCTAATATCGAGAGCAACATAATGACAGAGCGCCTCATGCAGTATAACATCCCGTTTAAGACGAGGGATTCGATTAACAGTGTTTATGAGCACTGGGCGGTAAGAAGCGTGATTGCTTATATAAGAGCGGCTTTAGGTGACATGAGCAGGGCTAACTTCCTGCTTATTATGAATAAGCCTAACAGGTACTTAAGCCGTAATCTCTTAGAAGGTGCAAATGTTGACTTTGATGCGATGAAGGATAAGCTTTCCGATAAGCCGTGGATGGTGGAAAGGGTTGATGAACTTATTGAAGACTTGGAGTTTATAAGGGAATCGACACCATTTGCAGGAATCAACTACATAAGAAGAAAGATAGGATATGACTCATATATATTGGAGCATTGTCTTGATAAGGGTATAGATTCTGACGATATGCTAGGAGTTTTGGATATTGTCCAGGATAAGTCCAAAGATTATAAGACATATAACGAGTGGTTTGCTTATATCAGAGAGTACAAGGAGAGTCTTATAAAGAGCCGCAAGGACAATGAGGATAAGGATGCGGTCTTGCTTACCACGATGCATAAAAGCAAAGGGTTAGAGTTTGAGGTGGTATTTATCGTAAATGCAATAGAGGACCACACCCCTCATAAGAAGGCTATGAAGGAATCTGACATTGAGGAAGAGCGAAGGATGTTTTATGTTGCGATGACAAGGGCGAAGAGGCATCTTTATATCTACTCGCTAGACGAGTTCTTCAGTAAAAAAGCTACAGCTTCGAGATTTGTCAACGAGCTTACATTTGACAGAAGACAGCTTGCACCGGGGGTTCTGGTGCAACATAAGAAGTTTGGCAAGGGGGTGGTAACATTTGCAGATTCTGACAAGGTGAGCATTCACTTTGAGAGGGATGACGAGAGCAGGACATTTAAGATAGATTATGCTATTGGCAATGGATACTTAACAGTAAGAACAGATGCATGATTACTTATAATATGTAATTCTTTGACTAGAATTTGTCTAAAAACCTTGATTTATTACCTTTGATTGTAGTAAAGTAGTAGGTTGTTGGAGGTTATAATATGGTTTTTAGTAGTGTAGTATTTTTGATGGCGTTTCTGCCTATTGTACTTACAGTTTATTATATATTGATTAATTTTAAAGCGCCCAGGGCATTTACCAATGCGTGGCTTCTTATAGCGAGCCTTATATTCTATGCCTGGGGAGAGCCGATTTATGTTATCCTGATGGTGCTTTCAACCGTTGTGGCATATGTGGCGGGACTTTTGATTGGTAGGTTTAAGGACAGAGGCGAGATTAAGAAGAGTAGGGCTGCCTTAATTGGTGCGATTTTTATTCATGTAGGCGCCTTTGTAGTGTTTAAATATACGGATTTTATTTTGACAAATGTCAACAACATTTGCCATACATCATTTAAAATGACGGAGCTCGCGCTTCCAATCGGTATATCTTTTTATACCTTCCAGATTCTTTCGTATCTGATTGATGCATATATGGGCAAGGTTGCAATTCAGAAGAATTGGCTTAAGCTTGCTACTTATGTGGCTTTGTTTCCACAGCTTATCGCCGGACCGATCGTAAGATATGAGACGGTTGAAGAAGAGTTGACCTTAAGAACAGAGACGATAGACGGCTTCTCTATTGGAGTCAGAAGATTTATAATCGGACTTTCAAAGAAAGTATTGATTGCCAATACAGTTGGAGAGTTGTACACTTTAGTTCACAATCTGCCTTCGTCGGAGCAGAGCGTTACTATGCTTTGGCTTGCATCGATAGCTTACACTTTCCAGATTTATTATGATTTCTCGGGATATTCGGATATGGCTATAGGTCTTGGTAAGATGTTTGGTTTTAATTTCCTTGAGAACTTTAACTATCCTTACATCTCAGACAGTATTACGGAGTTCTGGAGAAGATGGCACATGTCGCTTAGCTCTTGGTTTAAGGATTACATTTATATTCCACTTGGTGGTAACAGAGTTGGAGCGCTTAAGCAGTATAGAAATATCTTTATTGTATGGCTTCTTACAGGTATGTGGCATGGGGCTGAGTGGACATTTATTATCTGGGGACTATATTTCTGTGTGTTCCTGGTTATTGAGAAGGTTAAGCTTTTAGAGATCTTAAAGAAGTTGCCTAGGGCGTTAAGACATATCTATACAATGGTGCTTGTTGTTATAAGCTGGACGATATTTGCGGCATCCGACTTCTCAGAATTTTTGGTAACACTAAAGGGAATGTTCGGAGTAGGAGATATTTCGTTGTTTAACGATAGGACTGCTTCATTTTTAGGAGCTTATGCGCTCCTGTTTGTGATTGCAGCGTTAGGTGCAACTCCATATCCTAAGAAGATATATGAGAAGTTTATCAACAACGATGAGAACCCAAGTATTATGAATAAGGTTGCTGATTGTGCTTACATCATGATTATATTCATAGTTGCAATTGCATATCTAGTAAGTGCTTCCTTCAATCCGTTCTTGTATTTTAGGTTTTAGGAGGTGGATTTAGATGAAAAATAAAATCTTAGTATTTATGTTTGTTATGGTGCTTTCATTTTTCTCTATTGCAACCTTCTTACTGCCTGATAAGACTTTTTCTGTTGTTGAAAACAGGTACTTAGAGAGTAGACCTAAGGCGGATGTTAAGTCGGTACTTGATGGAAGTTTTGAGGAGCAATTTGAGAAGTATGCAGCGGACCAGGTTGTGTTAAAGGATACATTTGTATCGATTAAGTCAGATGTGGAGTTCTTAGCACACAAGCAGGGACTTAACGGAGTATATTTTGGCAAAGGTGAAAGATATGTCAAGGTATACGATCCGAACTTAAGACAGTATGATGAGAATCTGCAGTTTATAGATGATTATGTGGATTTCTTTAAGGACAAGGTGCCTATTGCATTTCTTTTAGCACCTAATGTGCAGAGTGTATATGAGGACTGCCTTCCGGCCAATGTATATATGGGTGACGCAGAGGCTGATTTTAAGCGTGCCAATGACGTCTTTAAAGATATAACATTTGTCAATCCTACAGACATACTTAAAGAGCATAAGGGCGAGGACATATACTTTAGAACCGACCACCACTGGACAATGAGAGGCGCGTATTATGCTTATACTAAGCTTATGAACGAGCTTGGTGAGACGCCTCATGATGTGGATGATTACGAGGTCAAGACGGTGTCAGACAGCTTTTACGGTTCGCTTTATTCTAAGGCGCCGCTAAGTTTTGTTAAGCCTGATAAGATTGAGGTATATGATTACAAGAAGGGCACATACAGAGTAACATTTGAAGACAGCGAGGTAATGCATAATCTCTTTGCAAGCTCTAAACTTTCTGTTAAGGATCAGTACACCTACTTCCTTGACGGTAATCATCAGTATGTGAAGATTGAGAGCTTGGCAGGTACCGGCAAGAAAGCGCTTGTGTTTAAGGATTCTTATTCGCACTCACTTCTGCCTTTTCTTGCCAATCATTATGATGAGATTGACGTTGTTGATTTAAGATACTATCATGAGGATGTCAAGGCTTTGACCGAGGAAGGCGACTACGATCAGGTCTTTATGATATATAACCTTGATTTCCTTACAAGTGATGCGAACTTTATATGGATGGATGTGAAAGAGTAGGAGGTATACTATGAAACTAGATCAATTCGATGGATACAAATACATTGACGGCGGTGTGACAGCGTCAGCCGGCTACACAGCCAACGGCCTTAACTGCGGCCTTAACCCTGACAAGAACAAGAACGATTTGGGCCTTGTGTACTGCGAGAAGACCTGTAACGCAGCTGCAGTCTACACAACCAATAAAGTAAAAGGCGCGCCTATCATCGTCACCAAGAAACATTTAGACGCCAACGGCGGTAAGGCGAGAGCGATAATTGTTAATTCCAAGAATGCCAATACAATGAATGCAAATGGTATCGAGATTGCAGACGGAATGTGCAAGCTTGTAGCAGATGGAATGAACATCCCTGAGGACGAAGTTATTGTTGCTTCTACCGGTGTTATCGGTGAGGTTATGTCTATTGACCCATTCAAGAATTCAATAGATGAGCTTATTAAGGGCTTAAGTGTTGACGGACACACACGCGTAACCAACGCAATTATGACGACAGACACCGTACCTAAGGAAGTTGCGGTTGAGTTCACTTTAGGTGGCAAGACCTGTCACCTTGGTGGCATGGCAAAGGGTAGCGGTATGATTAACCCTAACATGGCTACCACATTGAACTTCATCACATCAGATGTTGCCATAAGCTCAGAGATGATTGCTAAGGCGCTTAGCGATATCGTTAAGGTTACATATAATTGCTTAACTATTGACGGAGATACCTCAACCAACGATATGGTCAGCGTTATGGCTAACGGTTTGGCAGGTAATGATGAGATTACATCAGCCGATGAAGACTATGAGACATTTAAGCAGGCTTTATACATTGTAATGAGCCAGATGACCAGGATGCTCGCCAAGGACGGAGAGGGAGCTACCAAACTCATAGAGTGCGAGGTTAAGAAAGCGCCTTCACTTGATACTGCTATCAAGATTGCGAAGAGTGTAGTTGGTTCAAGCCTTTTTAAATGTGCTATATTCGGCGAAGATGCCAACTGGGGAAGAATTGCTTGCGCTATCGGTTACACTGATGCAGACTTTAGTATAGATGTTATTGACTGTGATTTGGCGTCCGATGCGGGAGTTGTTCCTGTGTGTCGTGACGGTTTCGGGGTTCCGTTTAGCGAGGAAGAGGCAGCTAAGGTTCTTAAGGAAGATGAAATCAAGGTTATCATCACAATGAACCAGGGTGAATATGACGCTAAAGCTTGGGGTTGTGATTTGACCTATGATTATGTTAAAATCAACGGTGACTATAGAAGTTAATTAAAGAAAGGATGTTATTATGTTTAAGAAGTTTTTAATGATGCTAATGATGGCAGCTGTTGTTTCATTTGCCTTTACAGGATGTGGCGATAAGAAGACCTCGTCGGTGGATACATCTGATTCAGAGGTTCAAGATTCTGCAGAGGTAGAAGATACTGAAGGTGGAGAAGAAGAGCAGGCTCCTCAAGGTGAGGCTGCTTCTGACGGTTCTACAATGGATATGACAGGCGTTGCCACGGGAGATTTTCCTGATTTTGATCAGACAAGAGAGCCTAAGGCAGGCGATACAATCGTTACATTTGATGTTAAAGATTTCGGTGAGATTAAGGCGCTTCTTTTCCCGGAGGTTGCTCCTTACGGTGTTAAGAATTTCACTCTTCATGCTAAAGAGGGATATTACGACGGACTTACTTTCCACAGAATTATCTCTGACTTTATGATTCAGGGTGGAGATCCTGACGGTAACGGTACCGGAGGAGAGAGTATTTGGAAGACTCCATTTTTCAACGAGACAGCCCCACAGGCTTGTGTAATAAGAGGTTCGCTTTGCTATGCAAATGCAGGCTATGACCCAAGTAACGGAAGCCAGTTCTTCATCACACAGATTGACAAGTGTACTGATGAAGACATCAAGATGTATGAGGATAAGGGCTTACAGCTTACTGATGAGCAGAAAGAGATATACAAGAAGAACGGTGGAGCTGCATGGCTTCAGGGTGGATACACCGTGTTCGGACAGGTTTACGAGGGTATGGATATTGTTGATGACATTTCCAAGGTTCAGACAGACGATTCTGACAAGCCTGTAGAGGATGTTATTATTAACAAAGTTACTGTTTCTGAGTTTAAATAAAAGATTCTTCGCTACGCTCAGAATGACATATTATTTATGTCATCCTGAGGAACGAAGTGACGAAGGATCTTATATCGTAAATAGGGGGGCAACGAAAAGCCCCCCTATTTACATGATTAAGAGGATAAAATATGCTTACTATCTATCTAAATCCCAATTCCAAAAAGCCCATGTATGTTCAGATATATGAGTACATAAAGAATGAGATCAAAAGAGGCAATCTTAAAGCTGATGACAAGCTCCCTTCTGCCAGGAAACTCGCAGCGAATCTAGACATAAGTAGAATCACAGTTGATGCGGCATATTCTCAGCTTGTGTCAGAAGGCTATGTTTTGTCATATCCTAAGAGAGGATATTTTGTCGCAGAGATTGATAAGCTTCTTAATATGGCGCCTATAGCTCATCCTCCTATAATGATGGAAGAGATTGGAGAAAAGCCTGACTATAAGTACGATTTTACTCCTGTCGGTCACGAGCTTGATAACTTCCCTGCTAACATTTGGCGAAGATTATCAAGAGAAATATTAAGTTATGATGAAGGTCTAATCTTTAAGGATAGTGATCCTAAGGGTTCTTATAAACTTAGAAGAGAGCTTGTAAGATACCTAAGAGAGAGCAGGGGGATACTTACCGATGAGGATCACATTATATTAGGGGCAGGTAGCCAGTACCTTATGATGCTACTTTTTAAGATTATCAATAAACCTCTTAGAGTTGCGATGGAGAATCCTGCCTACATTCCGGCGTATAAGACACTTAAGACCATCAACATAGAAGTTGTTCCGACCAATGTCGATGGCAACGGAATAAACGTTGAAGAGCTGTTTGACTCGGATGTGAGCATTGCCTATGTGACACCATCTCATCAGTTCCCAACCGGTAGTATCATGCCGGTTGCCAACAGAGCGAAACTTCTTAACTGGGCTAATTACCAGCCTGGAAGATACATAATAGAAGATGATTATGACAGCGAGTTCAGATACAAAGGGCGACCGATTCCGTCGCTTTTAAGTATGGACAAATCAAGCAGAGTTATCTATATGGGTACATTTTCAAAAGTGATTTCCTCTGCGATAAGAATGAGTTATATGGTGCTTCCCGACGAACTCATGAACAAATACACCGAGAGTTTCAGTAACATCGGTTCAACAGTATCTAAGCTTGATATGGCAATCATGACTGAGTTTATGAGTGGTGGATATTTGGAGAGGCACATTAACAGAATAAGAAATAAATACAATCTCAGACATAATAGAATGATAAGTGAGCTCAAAAAACTTGGCGACAAGGTTGTTATCAAAGGAAGCAACGCAGGCTCGTCACTTCTTCTTGAATGGAGAGGAGAGATGAGCGAGGAGGAACTTGTTAAAGCTGCTGGTGAGGCAGGCGTTAAAATGTATCCGCTAAGCTCATACCTGATAGGCTCGTATCTTATCATGTATCCTACATTTGTCATGGGATTTTCGAGTTTAAATGAAGAAGCGATATGTGAGGCGGTTTCGATTTTAGGTGAGAAATGGCGATAACATTTGACAAGGTATTCACTAAATATGTATACTATTAGTTGTATTTTTTGATGGGAGGAATTATATGCCTAATAACGATGATTTGGATTTTAAAGAGGTTGATGAGGACGGTAACCTGATTGAGGATGCCGGTTCGACTCCAACTGATGATAGTAACAAAGATGATAAGAGAGATGGGTATGAGCGTTACTGCTACCTCTGCAGAAGACCTGAGAGTGAGTGCGGTAATTTGATTCATATGCCTAACGAAATAAATATCTGTCAGGATTGTATGCAGAAGACTTTTGATGGTTTAGGAGACAGACTTCAGATATTTGATATGAATAACTTTGATCTTTCTAAGCTTTCAGGCCTTGGTATGCCTCGCTTCCAAGAGGTTAAGCCTAAAAAGAAGAAAGAGAAAGAAGCCAAGAAAGAGGGTAAGGAAGACAAGGACAAGCTTGATTTAGAGCATCTTCCTGCGCCACACAAGATTAAGGCGCTTCTTGACGAGTATGTAATCGGTCAGGATTACGCCAAGAAAGTGCTGTCTGTGGCTGTTTACAACCATTATAAGAGAGTTATTACCAACACTATGGATGACATAGAGATAGATAAGTCCAACATTCTTATGATTGGACCTACCGGGTGCGGTAAGACTTATCTTGTTAAGACTTTAGCGAGACTTTTAGATGTTCCGCTTGCCATCACTGATGCAACTACCCTTACTGAGGCCGGCTACATCGGAGATGATGTTGAGAGTGTTATTTCTAAACTTTTGGCAAATGCTGACAATGACGTAGAGAAAGCTGAGCGCGGTATCGTATTCATCGACGAGATAGATAAGATTGCCAAGAAGAGCAATTCCAAGAGCAGGGATGTGAGCGGCGAGGCTGTTCAGCAGGGACTCTTAAAACTCTTAGAGGGCAGCGAGGTTGAGGTCCCTGTCGGTGCATCTTCTAAGAATGCAATGGTTCCGCTTGCCAACATTGATACCACCAATATCTTGTTTATTTGTGGCGGTGCTTTCCCTGACCTTGAGGACATCATTAAGAAGAGACTTCTTAAGTCTTCTACAATGGGATTTGGTTCTGATTTGAAAGACCATTATGACCAGGAAGATGTTCTTAAAGAGGTTTCGTTAGAAGACTTAAGAGAGTTCGGTATGATTCCTGAGTTTATCGGAAGATTGCCTATCACCTGTACTCTTTCACATCTTGATAAAGAAGCGTTTATCCGCATTTTAAAAGAGCCTAAGAATGCAATACTTAAGCAGTATCAGAAACTCTTAGCGCTTGATGAGGTTGATTTATCATTTGACGACTCGGCTCTAGACGCAATAGCTGAGCAGGCAATGGAGAAGAAGACCGGGGCAAGAGCGCTTAGAGCAATTATTGAGAAGTTTATGCTTGATATAATGTATCAGATTCCTAGGGATGACAACATCGGACGCGTTACCATCAACAGGGATTATATAGAGGGCAAAGGTGTTCCTGCCATCGAATTAAGAACTGCAGCGGTTCCTAAGATTGAGGCACAATAAATATACACTTTGTTCACAAAATGGAAACATATTTGTTTTAATATCGTTTCTTGGTAAATAAGATTATTTGCAAATGCAATCAACATTTGCACACTAATAAGGAGGACATTATGATTAAGGTGAAAGACCTTGTTAAGAACTATGGCAACTTTGAAGCTGTCAAAGGTCTTAACATGAACGTGGAGAAGGGACAGATAGTTGGTCTCTTAGGCCCTAACGGTGCCGGTAAGTCCACAACCATGAATATTATCACCGGTTACATATCAGCAACCAGCGGTTCTGTTATGGTCGATGGGCATGACATTATGGCTGAGCCTATGGCAGCTAAGAAAGCCATTGGTTATTTGCCGGAGATTCCACCACTTTACATGGATATGACAGTTGTATCATATCTCAAGTTTGTGGCTGAACTTAAAGGCGTTCCGTCTAAGGACAGACCATCAGAGGTTAAACGCGCTATGCAGGTTGTCAGCATTTCAGACAGAGCAGGCAGAATTATATCTAAGCTTTCTAAAGGTTATAAGCAGAGAGTTGGTCTTGCTGCTGCACTTATCGGCAATCCGCCTATTCTTATCTTAGATGAGCCTACCGTTGGACTTGATCCAAGTCAGGTAGTGGAGATAAGAGAGCTCATCAAGAGTCTTAAGGATGAGCATACTGTTATCTTGAGCTCACATATTCTTTCAGAGGTTAGTGAGATCTGCGATCACATTATCATTATCAATGATGGTGTAGTTGTTGCAGAGGATACACCTGAGAATCTTTCGGATACATATTCTAACCAGTCTCACGTTATTATGGAGATTAAGGGCGACAAGGATTCAATTGCTTCAGTTCTTAAGGAAGTTGACTATGTTGATTCATTTGACTTTAAGTCAGAGAGTGAAGGAATCGTTACAGTTGCTTTGAAACTCAATACTGACGAAGACAAGAATGACGATCTTTTCTATGTGTTTGCAGACAAGAGAATGCCTGTACATAAGGTTTCAAGAGAGAACCTTAGCCTTGAGGAAGTATTCCTTAAGCTCACCGAGAGTGAGGCGGCAGATGTTGTTGATGACACACCTGTAGATGGTGCCGAGGCTTCTTCTGATGCCGAAGAGATTGTAGAAGATAACGACGAAAGCGAGGTGGAAGAGTAATGTTAGCTATTTTTAAGAGAGAAATGTCAGGATATTTCACTTCCATGATTGCTTACCTGTTTATGGCAGGATTTGTGGTTGTTGTCGGAATATACTTCATGTTTTATTGCGTAATTAACTCATATACTGACTTTGCGGGCGCTGTTCTTCCAAGTACATGTATATGGTTTAGTTTGCTTATTCCTATCATTACAATGAGACTGTGGGCTGAAGAGAGGAAGCAGAAGACAGATCAGCTTCTCTTAACATCACCTATCAGTGTTACCAAGATAGTGCTTGGTAAGTACTTGGCAGTTACCTGCCTTTTCGTAATTACGCTTTGTGTACTTACATTGTTCCCATTCATTCTTCATTTCTATGGTAAGGTTAACTGGCCTACTGTTGGAACCGGATTTTTGGGATATTTCTTACTCGGATGTTCACTTATGGCAATCGGATTCTTTATTTCAACACTTACAGAGAATCAGATTGTATCAGCTGTTATATCTGCAGTGCTTGTATTGATGTTCTTCTTCTTGAATAACCTTGCGGATTCATTTCCTGGAAGAGCAAGATACAGCATTATGATGCTTGCTGTTGTTGTTATTGGTGTGATGATATTATTCTATCTCTCAACCAAGAAATATATGCCATCGCTTATTGCCGGAGTGATAGGCTCAGGTGCAATTGCGATTGGATATTTTGTTAGTCCTTCAATGTATGAAGACGGTGCAGCCAAGTTCGTTAACTGGTTCTCGGTACTTGACCGTTTCTATACATTTTCAGATGGATTACTTGACGTAACATCTATTGTTTATTACCTTTCTTTCATTGGAGTGTTCTTGTTCCTTACAGTTCGTTCCATCGAGAAGAAGAGATGGAATTAGGAAGGAGGGATTAGGATGTCTAAGAAGAATAATAAGAATAATAAACCAAATACTAAGCCGGAGACTAATGTCGAGGAGACAGTTGAAGAGGTAGTAGAAGAGACCACTGCTGAGGTTAAAGAGGCAGTCGATACCGCTTCAGAAGTTGAGGCTAAAGAGTCCAAGAAAGAGAAGGCTCCTAAAAAGCCTGTTACAATTGCAGAGAGAAAAGTCAGACATGGAATACTTGCCACTACATCAGTTGTTGTAGTTATTGCATTGGTAATACTTTTAAACGTATTCTTGTCATCAAAAGAGTGGAATTACGACTGCTCTAAGGATGATCTATATACACTCTCTGAGGAGTCTAAGGGTATTTTGAAGGATTTGGATAAGGATGTTAACATTTACTTCCTTAACTCTGAATCTAAAGCTAACACGGTATATAAGAACATCTTAAGCCAGTACGCTAAGTCAAGCAAGGTTGATGTTCAGTATAAAGATCGTAAGAAGTTCCCACAGTTCGCCAATGAATATCTTGACGAGGGAGCCGAGGCCGCAGATGACGATATGATTATCGTGTGTGGTGACAGACACAGATATCTTGCAAGTACAGATTATCTTAACTACGGATATGACGAGTCGGGTAATTACTCTACCACAGTCAATATTGAGCCTAAAGTTACGGCAGCGATAAGCTACTGTGTATCAGGTGAGACGCCTTCTGTATATACACTTACCGGTCAGGGTGAGCAGGAACTTGGCAACGGATTTAAGTCAGCTTTAGAGATGGATAATTACAAAATCGAGAACCTTGACTTGCTTTCAAGTCCGGGCATTCCTGATGATTGTTCGCTCCTTATTATCAATGCTCCTTCAGCAGATTTGCCTGAGGCGGTACTTGATATCTTAAGAGAATACATGTCTAAGGATGGTAAGCTCTTCGTTGTAGTTGATCCTAACGAGATGTATAAGAACCTTAACAAGTTCCTTTTAGAGTACGGTGTTAAGGTAAATGAAGGTGTTATGCTTGAGATGGGATCAGGATATTTTATGGGTAACTACCCTACATATCTCTTGCCTACTTTGAATGATCACGAGATTACGGCTCCTATAAGCAAGGCGGGATATAAGATACTTTGTCCTATTGTTAAGGGTCTTAGTACCGAGAAAGCTGACGGATATGATGTAACTGAACTTTTGGTAACATCTTCACAGTCATACTCTAAGATAGATACCAAGTCCGGTAAGATTGAGAAAGAAGACAAAGATATAGCAGGTCCTTTATCTGCTGCAGATGTAGTTAATAACGCATCAGGCGATGGAGTTATGTTTGTATCAGGATGTTCTTCAATGGGTGTAGATGAGATAGACGGTTATGTTGCGGGTGCCAATGTTAACTTCTATGCAAATGCTGTTAACTACCTTGTAGGACAGAGCAATATGATTTCTGTTAAGCCTACTACGGTATCTAACGATATGGCTGTATTTACAGCCCGTGCATCTAAGATGGTTATAGCAGTCGGAATCATCGGACTTCCGTTGTTCTTAATCCTTCTTGGTGTAGCAGTGATTATTGTTAGAAAGAATAAATAATTATCTGTAATGATATAATAAATGCAATATGCCATGTCATTCTTTTGTTGTTTGATTCATCAGGATGACATGGCTGTTTTTTTGTCGGGTATGTCATCCTGAGGAACGAAGTGACGAAGGATCTTTGACCTTCGTTAGAAGGTCAATATAATTAGGACTTTAAATTGTTTGGCATATGTGGCATAATTAAGAAGATTTGATTTTTTACGGGAGGTTAATATGGCAGGTTCAAGCTTTGGCAATATTTTTAAGATTACTACATGGGGTGAGTCCCACGGAAGAGGATTGGGAGTTGTGGTTGATGGATGTCCCGCAGGGATTGAGCTTAATGAGGAGGATATTCAAGTCTACCTTGACAGAAGGAAGCCTGGTCAGAGCAAATTCACAACCAAGAGAGCAGAGTCTGATAAGGTGGAGATATTATCCGGTATTTTTGAGGGCAAGACTACAGGAACTCCGATATCCATGGTTATATGGAATGAGGACCAGCACTCTAAGGATTACGGGGACATAGCGACATATTACAGACCCGGGCATGCAGATTATACATTTGACATGAAGTACGGTTTTAGGGATTATAGAGGTGGCGGACGCTCATCCGGAAGAGAGACGGCGGCCAGAGTTGCCGCAGGTGCGATTGCAGCCAAGGCACTTAAAGAGCTTGGTATTACGGTTTCTGCCTACACAGAGAGCATAGCGGATATTAAGATAGATACGGCCAATGTTGACATTTCCCTAAGAGACAACAATCCTTTATATATGCCGGACGAAGCTGCATATAAGAAGGCGGACGAATATGTGTCTAAGCTTATGTCGGATTGTGATTCAGCAGGCGGTGTTGTTGTTTGTGTTGTCAAGGGCATGCCTGCAGGCGTTGGAGAGCCTGTGTTTGATAAGCTTGACGCCAATCTGGGTAAAGCGATTTTCTCAATAGGGGCTGTCAAGGCGGTGGAGATAGGTGCCGGTGTAAATGCAGCTTCAATGCCAGGAAGCGTTGATAACGATTCGTTTACGATTAAGGATGGTAAGGTAGCTTTAACCTCCAACAACGGTGGTGGAATATTAGGTGGCATCTCTGACGGAGAGGACATCTTCTTAAGGGCAACCTTTAAGGCGACGCCTTCAATTGCAAAGCAGCAGAAGACTGTTAACAAGTCGGGTGAGGAGATTGAGATCTCTATTAAGGGAAGGCATGACCCGCTTATTGTGCCAAGAGCTGTTGTGGTAGTAGAGGCGATGACGGCGGTTACGATATTTGATATGCTTCTTATGAATATGAGCAGCAGGATAGATAAGGTTAGCGAATTTTACAGAGTATAATATGTTATTTCTTCGGGACGTCCTACGAAATAACACATTATACTCTTATAATCCTCAGGGTGGCGAGGCCACCGGAGAAACCTTGTCATTCTGAGCGTAGCGAAGAATCTTTATGGGGCTGTAAAAAAAGTCTCTAAATAACACACCTGCATTGGCAATGGCCAATACAGGTGTGTTATTTAGAGACTTTTTTACAGCCCCTTATATTTAGTTACATTTGTAACTATACAAGTATATATCTTTTTAGTTAAAATGAAATTGCGATAATTGGAATAGCAATGTATAAATAGAATTTTTTTAACTAAAGCTAGGAAGTGATTATAATGAATGTTAAGAGAATGATGATAGTGACTATATTGTTGGTTATCCTATTTGTTATCAATTGTATGTTTATTGTTAGATACTGTGACTCCCATGGTGAGCGAGCAGGAGGCGTGCCTAATAAACAGGAATCCGACAATGTTACTATGGATGTCATAAAAGAATATTGTGATTTTTACGGAATAGAATATGATGGCTCCAAACAATTAAGAGAAGAAGTTGAGTCGATGATAAAAGAGAGAGATTTTAAAAGCCGTAAAGATATGTGGAGGAATTATGCGGGAGTATATACCACAGCGTCTAAAGATGGATATTCAAGCCTTACAATAAACGTTAAGGAGGATGGTACATTTGAAGGTGTATATAAATGTTCCGATAAGGATAGTGATAATGTGGAACACGCATCATTTTCGGGAACATTTTCAAATGAAAAATTGTCGAAAGTATATACTTCCTATTCATTTGAATGCAATGATTTTGAGTACGATACGGGTAAGGTTTTAAAGGATGGGTTAAACTATACTTACACTGAGCCGTTTACTTCTGAAGATTTTAAATCATTTGAATTATACGATAAGGGATCTGATAGTTATATAACGATGAACGGGCAATATGTGCTTTATAGATCTACGAGCAGTTGATTATTAATAAACATAACAGCCGGCTATAGTAGTCGACTGTTTGTTATTTGATAATATTCAGTTTCGTGTTATTTATAAGCTTTAGTTTAGAATTACAGTATTGCAATCTTAAACGGTTTAATATCGTTAAGGTCTTTCTCATTCTTGTGTTTCAGCTTGCGTATATCTATATCATTTTGTATGTTTAAGAAATATCTGTCTGATACTCCGAAATATTTAGCAAGTCTTAAGGACGTATCAACCGTAACTTTCCTGGTTCCATTCAAAATATCCTGTATTCTTGACACGGAAACACCAATATCTTTTGCAAGCCTGTATGCTGATATTCCTAACGGTTCCATAAATTCTTCTCTTAATATCTCCCCAACAGAAGGGAGTTCAATATAATCACTCATACAATCACCTCACTAATGATAATCAATAACTTCAATATCATAAAAATCTCCGGATCTTTCAACAAAACAAATGCGATATTTGTCGTTAATCCTAATACTATACTGTCCTTCTCTGTCTCCTCTTAATTTTTCCAAATGATTGGATGGTGGAACTCGTAAGTCGTTAATATCGCTTGCATTGTCAATCATAATAAGCTTTCTTAATGCAATTCTTTGAATATCTCTCGGTAAAACTTTAGAAAACTTTTGGTTATATATTCTATTTGTTTCTTTATCAGCAAATGTCTTAATCATATTCACATTATACCTGTTAAACAGGTATATGTCAAGAATAAGGCCCTTTGACATTCGTATGTAAATTGTGTGCAATCTTATCATACAAAATCAATTAACAATAAAGGAGGAATCACTATGGGTTTTTACGATTACAAGGTGCTTAAGATTCCTGAGTCTATGGCAGAGTGCGTTAATTTAACCCAGGAAGAAGCTAAGGTATTATATAAACTTTTATACAAATTGCTTGAGAAATAGTTAATTCCGCTAAGTGATGCAGAACCACAAGAACCGTCCCCATCTCACATCGTTGACCGTTCATGTCATATTTACGACCGTTCATGTAAAAAGTATTAATTATATAAAAAAATATGATATAATAAAAAAGAAAACAGATTACAATATTTTAATCATGGTGTTTTTGATCATTCTAGATTTCAATCGATAATCATTCCTGATAGTGTTTCTTATATTGAATGAACCACGGGGACAGGTTTGGTGGTTACAGCAGGAGGCATATAAAAGGATTGATGAGATGACTGAGGACGGAGTAAGAATGCTGATTGATATTATAGATAAGATGAGAGTAGTATCTGTTGTTGGTTTTAAGACTGATAGCAGTAAGTTAGATATAGAGGATAGCTCAATAGAATTGTCGAAAGAAGAAAAGAAAAAGCAATTTATGGAGTCTGCCGGAAAGATTGACATAGATGGCGATGCTATTTGGGATTTGAGAGAGAGGGAGAGAGTATGAGTAAACTAATTTTCAAGCTAAGTGTAGTTTTAGTTATGATATTTGTTTGTGTACATTGTGTTTTGTCTGTTAGCGCCGAAAATGAATATAAGATTATTGTTCCTAAGGGAAAAGACAATGTAACAGTAGGGGAAGCTGTGCAACTGAGTGTGAAAGGCTTAAAAAATGATAAAATTAAGTGGGAAGTCTACGAAGATGATAGTTGTACAATAAAGGCGCAAGGTATGAATATATCGAAAAAGGGTGTGTTTATAGCTGACAGTGTTGGAAAAGAAAACCCTAATTCTGTGACAATTTGTGCAACGATCGGTGATGAAAGAGTTATTAAGGATATAGATGTTTATGCCAAAAGAAACCAATCTGAATATGAAGAACTTAAAAGGATTATTAATTCAACTAACTTAAGAAAAAAGATAAAGAAAAGGATTCTTTCTAATTACAGATATATGGATTATGGGGAGTATCATGACGATGACATTGATTTAGATTATGATTGGCGTAATAACGACGAAAACTATTGCGAATGGGATGTGAATGGTCATCTTGTTGAATTGGCATTAGAATACTGTCGTATAGGTTCACTTTCACTTAATAAATTCAAGCATTTGCGTGTATTGAGAATCAATGCTACAGATCTTCATAGCATTGATTTAAGTGGATGCAAAGAATTATGTTATTTGGATGTGTTTAATAATTCTCTGAGTAAAGTAGATATTTCACATAATAAAAATGTCTACTATGCAAATCTTGAATACAATCACATAAAGAATATTGTTTTATCAAAAACCAAGCAACTGAAAGAGTTGAATCTATCTTATAACAAGTTACGTGATTTTAAAGCCCCAAAGTGTACAAAACTAAAAGAACTCAATATTGAAGAAGGCGGAAAGAAATTAAAAGCTATTGATGTGAGAGGTTGTACTTCCTTAGAAAATTTTAATGCCCCTAACAATAGAAAGCTAAAAAAGCTTTTATTACCCTCGAGTGATGCTCTTAAAACTGTTATGGTTGAGAACTGTAGTAGTTTAAAGAAGCTTGATATTACTCATTCTCCTAATGCTATGAATCTTTATTTATATGCGAGTGGTATAAAAAAAGTATATACAATAGAAAAGGGATTTGAGCATTTGACTTGTAATACCGACACGCGTTTTATTTATAAAGATATAGATTATACCGCGGATGAATATTGTCATCGTTCATATAGATCGGCGTTTAACGGAGCGTATGATATTTTGAATGATATGTGGGAAGATGAAGAGTATATTGTGTCGCCTTTCTCGTGCCTGTCAGGAAAAGAGTATGATATATGGTTAAAGTATTATTATGATGTTCCTGATGTTGATTATGTTAAGTTAAATCACTCAGATATTCAGATGAAACTGGGATTGACAAGAAAAATGGAGTTAAAATATGCGGATGCCCCTGAGGAAGTTGTCTGGAAATCGTCGGATGATAGAATAATTAGCGTTGATTCTAGCGGAAATGCTTTCGCTGTCGGTGAAGGTGAAGCAAAAATTACAGCTGAGTATAGAGGCAGAGAATATACATGTGATGTGAATGTAACGGAGGCAGATGCCAATAACGATGAAGAAGAGCTTAAGAAGCTTATTGATCAACAGCTTGATTGTGGTGTGACAGGGATAAGCACTGACATACATGATGATAGTCAGTATAATTGGAGAGAGGGCAGACTTATAGGTATTAATTGGAACTATATAAACATTAGAGGTTTGGTTAATTTAAACGCATTTACATATCTGGAATATTTCTATAATGGAGAAGGCTTCGGCGGAGGTTGGAGCATAGATGCTGATGATTTGTTGTATTTGAAAAAGGTAACAAAGAATCCTTGGAAAAGTAACCCGGAGTTTGATTGTGAAGTTCATGCGGAAAACGCAAAGGAGTTGATTATTGAGACAGTTCATGAAGATGATTGGGATTGACAGGTGATGCGTCACATGTGGATAGGGGACGGTTCTCGTGGTCTGACATCACTTTTCTCTCACGTTTGTCCTGAAAACAGCTAATCTCTTGGAATGGAAAAATAAGGGACGGTTCTCCCGGTATTCTCTCACATTTGCATCGTAAATAAAGATTACTCAATCCCAGGTACTACAAGAGATTGAGCGTTTTGTTTAAAACGAATGTAAGAAAGGTAGAACCACGGGGACAGGTTTGGTGGTTACTATTGGGATGTGTTTGAGTACGATGGAAGTAGCTGTAACATTGTTAAGATAGACAAGATACATTGAGAGTGAGGAATGTATATGATAAAAAGGTTTATGATTGTTATATCATGCGGGTTATTGGTGGCTATTTTAGCCACCACCGTATGGTTTACTAAAGTAGATGCCAAAAAGAAGTACTATACAAGTGGGCGTGCTCCAAAGTCAAACGCATTATGGAGTTATAACAAGAAAAACAAAACGCTCACAATTAAGCCAAACAAGAACAATAGCAAGCGAAAAGCACATTATGACAGCTTTGAATATAGAAGTAAGCACGCTAGCAAGGTTGTTTATAAGGAAGGAATGACAAGAATTGGTGAATTTGGATATTGTTGTCGTTACCAGGGATTTAAAAGTGTTGTTATACCGGGCTCTGTTAAAACTATTACAGTTGATTCTTTTTATGAAAACTACAGGTTAAGAAAAGTTGTACTAAAAAATGGGATTGAGTCAATTGGTGTCAACTCTTTTAAGAGTACCTATTTAAATCACGTTACGCTTCCGGCTACGATTAAGAGTATATGTGAGGATGCATTTGCTGACGCTACGACTAGCGATATTTACTTAAACTATGGAATTCAGTTTGTTGGGAAAGGAGCATTTAGGGAAAGGTGTTGTCTTATACCTGATTTGCCGGATAGTATATCATATATAGGTCCGCAAGCTTTTAGGAGTAATGCAAAGCTGGAGAGTGTTATTTTACCTAAAAATCTATCTGAGGTTTCAGAAGAACTCTTTTGCGATTGCTCAACTTTATCAAAGTGTACTCTTCCAGAATCAATTACTGCAATTAGAAGTCTTTCCTTTGCGCATACTAATGTTTCTGATATAGTTATTCCACGAAATGTCGAATTGTTAGGGACTGATGTTAGAGTTAAAGATAGAATTTATTTTGTGAATGATGATAAAATTGTTTATCATTGGAGTGAAGAGTACGATGGCATATGGGATGAGTTCGGAATTTTTAGTGGGTGTAATAATCTGAAAAGGTTGAGACTTAACACAAAGAAGTTAAAAAAGGTGTATCCGAGGGCGATGGAGGGAATTGGTGATAATGTTGTAATTGAGGTGCCTGTAGGATATAAGGATAAGTATCAACAGTTGTTTGCTGACGGTGGTTTAAATCCTAATGTTAGTATTGTCGAAGTAGAAGTAAATGATACCGATGTTGATTCTGTGCGTTTGAATCGAACTGAATTCAAAGCTAAAGCAGGAACAAAACGCAAAATGGAGTTGTTATATGCAGATGATCCGGATAGTGTAGTATGGGAGTCATCTGATAGTGAAGTAATAACAATTGATTCGAGCGGTAATGCAAGTGCAAATGGAGTTGGTAACGCAACAATAAAAGCAACCTATAAAGGGATGGAGTTTACATGTCAAGCCACTGTTATAGAATCAGATGCGAATGATGATGTTAATGAATTAAAGAAGCTCATAAAAAAGCAAAAAGAATATGGAGCGAAAGATGTAAGTACTAATATATACAGTAATCAATATAAATGGGAAAATGGAAGGCTAAAGGAGATAAATTGGGATTTTACGGATGCCAATGGAGAGATAGACCTGAATTCATTTACTTATCTTGAAAGTTTTACTGCTTGTGGTGATTATGTATCTATATGGAAATTGGAAGGAGATGATCTTGTTCATTTAAAATCATTGGATATAAATGGTTGGGATTTGGTTGATATAAATTTACATATAGAAAACGCAAAGGACGTCTGCGTTAAGCGATGGGATACAAATCGTGAATATGATGGAGATTAGTGTAGATGATCGAGGACAGTTCTAGAGGTATAAACCCGTATGCGGTCTCTATAGCGGTGAACAGTGTTCGGTATATGTGGAGCACAATGTGCTCCGCTACGAGGGGTTTACAGAACCACAAGAACCGTCCCCAACTCAACACTTGATTGCGAGGTGACAGCTATGAAGAGAGTAATGATATCTTTTTTTGTTATACTTATGGCATTTATAGCCATAAGTATAACAAATACACATATATATGCATCAAGAAAAACTAACGGCAGACTTGACAGTAAGATTTTATGGAGCTATAACAAAAACGCTAATACTATGATAATTGGTTCTGTCAAGTCAACTAAAAGCAAGAAGCTTAATATAAACAAGAAAGATTACAAATACTGGTTTCAAAGATCTAAAAAGCACATATATAAAAAAGGTGTAAGCCGTCTTGCTACACCATATTCATTTGACAGAGATTACAGGTATAACGGTAAAATAGTGTATGGTAATATTTCAAACATCAAAATATCAAAAGATATAAAGGTTGTACCGCCTATGTCTTATTCCTGGGAGAAGGGGATAAAGAGTATTGATATTCCTTTTGTGGAATATGTAGGCGAGGAAGCCTTTAGAAATATGTCTTTGACAGAAAATGTTAAAGGCGGATATAAATTGTTCAAATGTAAACGCATAGATAAAAGCTGCTTCCGGTATAGTATAAAACTAGAAAAGGAAGAAAAGCTATATCTACAAAAGGGGCTTGAATATATCGGGGCGTATGCCTTTTGCGGATGTTCATTTGAATGTGTTGATATTCCTGATACGGTCAAAACAATAGGGAAAGGTGCTCTTTCAGAAAATAAAAGACTTAAGAAGGTGAAATTGCCTAAAGGACTTGAACGAATAGAGGAAGACATGTTTTACTGTGATAAGAATCTTGAAACTGTTGATATACCTGATTCGGTAGTTCAGATTGGATGGTGTGCATTTGCTGATTCAGGGATAAAGAATATAACCATACCTTCTAATGTACGCATTTTAGGTAATTATGATCATGGTTATGGTACTGATTATGGAATATTTAGTAATTGTAAAGCATTAAAGAAGGTAACGATTGAGAGCAGTAAAATAGAAAAAGTATATCCTGGTACGTTTGTCAAGAC
>JHXB01000022.1 GCA_000621905.1 Lachnospiraceae bacterium NC2004 | reverse complement strand
AAAATATTCATAAAGCATTCTCCATCAAATAAGCTGCAATCTCTTCATTTCCTGCATCAAAATCATCTGGCGCAACTATCTTGCCTTTTCCTACCCCTATACGTTTGGAAACGCTATTATTCTCTGGCTTATTAATAACTCTTATTATGATATTGTACATCTTTTGCGCTTCTTCATCTTGCATAGTTCGAATTAGCTCTGGCATGTCCGGTATCAAATCAACCAGTGTCTGTTTAACTTCAGTCATAAGCGTCGCCTCCTTTGTTATTAATTATATATTTTTCAAATAACAAATGCAAGACAAATGAAATAAAATGCTAAATGATCAGTGGGGACAGGGGAACAAAGGCATAAGAAAAACCCGACCTCAACCAACCAAAGTTGATTGAGATCGGGTTAATTTTTTGGTTAAATTAAGTGGATTGTTCTATGTGATATTCTTTTAAAGAAAGACCACGAGAACCGTCCCTTTAATTTCCTATTCTCTTCACGGTGACAGGCACCATGATTGAAATTATTTAACTTCTACAGTCCAAGTCGCAGCAACTTTTTTAGAAGAGCCAGCTGTAACGGACTTAACAGTTGCATAGATCTTCTGTGAGTCCTTCAGTGTAAGGCTCCACTGGTCTCCAACAACTGCGTCAGCGGCGCCCTCCGTCATAGTAACAGTTAACTCACCATCGGCGGTAATATCAAGAGAAACTGTCTGATTAGTTGTAGTAGAGTTACCATCATTTGGAGTCATATTTTTGCTCTTTGCTGGTATATAGCCCTTCATAGATTTTCCAAATTGATCATTAAGAACAAGAAGGTCTGTAGTATTCTGGGCAGCATTCTCAAACGTTTTTGCACTCATAACATACGTGGTTGCAATCTGATTGAAAATATTAACTCCGTTAGTGGTGTTAAGTTCATTATTACCTGCCTTGAAAGTTGCCGAACCTTTGAAGGTCGCAAAACCAGTTGTTTTTGGAATAATGACAACTGCGTATACGTCACCTTTTGCGGTGTCAGTGATTTCGCTCATGGCATTTTTAATTGTAATCGACGCAGAACCTGCATTAGCAGACGCCACTTTAGCATATGTACCAGAATCATTTGATTTAAACTTTTCTATAGCATTCTCTAAACGAAGTTTATTGTCAGTCAAAGTAGCACTAGTTTTGCTAGCCTTAATTAGGTATACATCCGAGTCAGCAGCTAAGTTTGTGAATTTAACATCTACGTCTGCAGCTTTATCTCCAGTACCCTCAGCAAGAGATACTGACGAAACAACCTCGCGAGCAGTCGATGTTGCCGATGAAGTAAGTGTTAATTTATCTTTACCAAATAGACCGGCATCACCAGTAAATGTAGCATAAACGAACGTACCAGTACCACCTGCAGCCTTAGCGCCCGCCGCAAGTTTAGCAACACCACCGTCAAATGTATCAACATCAGCAACACCAAATGGAGTACCATCTTTAGTATCGTTATCAGTGTCCTCAAAAAGGTTAACCTTTGAATTTTTATCTACAACAGTAGAATAAGTTAGCCAAGTACACTTGTCGTTACCGTTATAAAGAGTAGCAGTCCATCCACGGTCAGTCGTCCTAACTTGAACATCTGTCACATCGATTCTCGTCGGAGCTTTTATATACGGCGCAAGAACAGCGTCCGATACGTTTGCGCTTTTGTTATTATTTGTAGTAATATCATCAGAATCAATGCCCACTTGGTCAAATACGATTTTGTATTTTGTTCCACGTTTTAAGGCGCTAGTAGCAGAGCTAAACATATACTGTACTCCACCTGTTGGAAGAACTCTCTTTCTTACTTTGTTGCTAGTAAGACCAGCAGCTTTTGCTACAGTCATATCGTCAGCAGACTTTATAACCGAAATATCGTAATCGCCACTTAAAGCTGTATTAGGAATAGTTCCAGTCACGTTAGTAGCCAGAGGAGCGTTAGCTGTAGGAGTAGAAACATTACAATGAGCCACAGCAAAACCAGTACCAGTCTTAACCTCCTCAGCAGATTCAGGGATTACGTAAAACGTTCCAGCATAGTTTTTATTTAATGTAACTGAAATTACATAGCTAGCAACATCCTGATCAACCGCTATATTTGCCGCAGAAGAATAATCCTCAGAAATGCTAATGTTAGACATTTTTGCCTTTGCAGGGATTTCTACGATTTCTACTACGTTCGATTTAAACGTTTTACCTTCCTCGTTTTTAACAATTGCGTAGCACTGTCCAGTTGTTTCGATATCACTACCCGATCCTACTGCTCCAGTTGTTGCGGTGAAAGCTCTAAGGCTACCATTTTTAGAGTTACTAGTACTGATTAACTTGTTGTTAACATACCATGTAACCTGTTCTGGAACGCCAAGACCATCTCCGAAAGTAAGACCAAGCAAATCCCCAAGGAGTACAGTTCCGTTCGCTTGAAATCCGCTCTCATCAGTAATTTCTACCTTCGTTGAATTATCGACAATAACAGCAGCAGAAGTATCTGACTCAAACTTAGTTCCATCCTTAGTTGTAACAATAACCTTGATAACTTTACCAACAGCATCACTACTTACTGTATAAGTATTGGTCGCATTACCAGAAACTTCCTTTGCATCCTCATACCATGTGTAAGTGCTTACATCAAATGCGTTCACAGGATCGAGAACTGCAGTTATAGTATCACCTACTTTAGGGGTCTTGTTAGAAAGCTTTACTGCCTTAAGCGCTACGCCTGAAGCATCAGCACTTGAAGGAGCCTCAGTAGTAGCAGGTGCCTGAGTAGTAGTTGCTGCATCAGCAGAAGCCTGAGTAGTAGCTGTAGTAGCAGGTGCCTCAGTTGACTTCGCCGTAACAGTTACTTTGAAGCTCTTAGTCTTCTTAGTTTTCTTCTTAGTTACAATTGTAATAGTTGCAGTACCTGCAGAAACAGCTGTGAACTTAACAGTACCCTTGTTCTTCTTAGCTGCCTTAGCAGTCTTACCAGCCTTCTTAGACTGAGTTGTCTTTGTAATTTTTACTACTGAAGAGTCACTAGTTGTAACCTTAACAGCAGCAAGTGCCTTAGTTGCCTTCGTAGCTTTTACAGCCCACTGAGCAGTACCAGTCTCGCCCTCAACAAGGCTAGTGGTCTTCTTAGTGAGGTATAATGTCTTAACTTTAGCAGCAGCGTCAGCCTTAGTAGTAGCACCGATGCTGTTGAAAGCTGTAGTCATTACAAGTGCAAAAGCTAATACGAATGCGGAAATACGTTTTTGAAGAGAATACTTCATTATAAATTTCCTCCTTTTAATTGAAAAATTTCATATTAGTGTATTAATAGTTACCGTCCAATGTCTTAAGCGTTTAAAATGAATCCCAAATCCAGCAATAAGAGTAAGGGAAGTAAGTAAAAAGGATCTCTTACGACCTTCATCAAGAGTCAGTTTACCCACCTAGTCTATTAGACATTTTGAATTGTAGCACCTAATTTACGAAATGTAAACAATTTTTTAGTGATATGTTTGTGAGAATTTACTATTTAGGCGTTTTGACATAAAAAACCCCCGAAAACGGGGGTGTGTTGTATATTTTTATTAGAATTCGATGAAAATTATTGAAACGATTGTGAGAGATCAGTTAAAATCCTTTATCTCTTTTGCTATTGAGAATGGAATAATATCTCCAGGATTAGTTTCTCGATATGCCCTTTCATCGTGCATATAATCAACTATCTCCTTAGCCTTATAATTCTTAAACTTCCTTATTACAGCATCCAAAATGTTTTTATCACCATCACTTAACACACTATAATCCATATCGTTGCTAGGATAAATATGAAGCATCGAATCATAATTAATGCTTACTTCCTCGTGAATATTCAGATTCTCTAGATTCATAAGGCTATAATGTCCAATTGGAAGCGCTCCCATTTCATTATGACGATAAACCAATCCTGTAATTGCGTATCCATTCACTTTGTAAGATAATGCATCGGCGTACCATAGCATTTTCATAAGTTTTACTTTAAATAGATTCGCTACATTCTCCGCTATATAAGATATAGCAGCTTCTATCTTATCTATGTTCAACAAAACGAATCCATTAGAATCAGATGGCTCTTCAAAATTGGCATATTCACCTTCAAAAGCTTGACGAGTTAAGTATTCCTTTCCATACGAATCTAGCTTCTCTACAATTTTGGCTCGTACTTCGAACCTCTTAGCACTAGGAAACTTATTGTTATTTTTCTTCAGAAATTCTAAAGCTTGCAGTGGATTATCTTTTATTAATCGTAACATTGTATCGTACGCTTCATCTTGAATCGCCTTACTCTCATATCTAGAAATTGTAGCTTCTCCCCAACCAAGCAATCTTGCTAAATCGACTTGAGATAACCCATAACTGTCTCTTATCGCAACAATTTCGTCAGAAGTAAGCAATCCATGCTTTACTCGATATGCGTTTCGGGCATTTAAAAGATTCGAATTGGACATTGATCCAGATTCGAATTCATTTTCAGTATCATCAGCTTTGGCACAAAAATAAAACCTCTCCTCATAAGATACTTTATCTCCTTTCAGAGTTATTGTAGCAAGACGCTTTCTTTCTTCAACCTCATGTGTTTTGTCACATAATGGGCAATCCATATGAATCTTCCTAATCAATGTGCTATTCTCCATAATATACCTCCTTTCCTTATCATTTACGCATACGGAAATGTCATGGGTTCCCTTGCATAATGAAATGATACGCATAATACGCGTCTCCTTTGTTCGCCTTTAATCTTTAGCTTGATATAAACAAGTCTCCTATTAATGTCTTTGCCGAATACAAATAACAAAGGCGGGTTAAAATCATCCTTATCTATCTTGGTCTCAGAGTATTCGGAAACTGTCAGCTCTTTCAAACGTTCTACAATATCCCATGCGTCATAATCTAAGTCTAATAAAGTATATGGTGTAGAATGCTCTTCATCGTCTGGTTTTTTCTTGCTTATTATAGTGAGATCTGAGTCTATGTTGAAACCTTCTTGGTTCAGAAGTCCTTTCAATTCTTCTAAGAATGCGATGACTTCTCTTTTTTTCGATTGTGTACTAAGAAAAATGTCAATCACCACCCTTGTGACATATACTATCAATTGATAGTATATATATTAATTGATAGTTTGTCAAGATATGTAAATATAATCTGGTACAAAAAAGAGCGCCGAACTTCGGCGCTCTATAATAAATCATACATTACGATAGTGATTCTGCAAGAGCTAATACCTCTTCGAAGGAGAGGTTAGAATATGCTGCTATCTGCTCTAGAGTTAAATCGCTGTCCCTTAACATATTAGTCGCATTTTCATATCTGACCTTCTTTGTTGTTTCTCTTGCTACTTCTTCTTTCATATCTTCTATAATTTTACTCATAGATTCCACTCCCTTTTGGTCTTCCTTATAGTAGTTCCGCCTAAGAGGCGGAAAGATCCTTCGCTTCGCTCAGAATGACAAAAACGACGGGGTAATATCACGACACTTTATCAAGCATATCGTGAATGTATGTCTGCAATCCAGCCTCCAAATCTATACCATACTTCTGATTTATCATAATATAATACTTCATGATTCTCTCTTTTGACAAAAGCTCGCTTGAAGGAATACTGTCGCTGTACCCTTTACGTGCTTCCGCCCATGGATCCTCATTATGCGTAATCTTCTCTAATACTTTTCCTCCATACATACCAAATGTATTCACGACAAGGTCTATCACCCTTTTCTCATCATCCGTCAGGGCACCCTCAGATCCTTTAAGAAGTGCAAACCTCGCGTCATCAGCTGGATTGTATTTAAAATCCCTGAACAATTCATATACCTCCGGATAAACCGGCCCACGCATCCATGCTCTACAATCTTCTTCAAAGATTGGCTTCCCATATAATGCAGAATGCACACCCTGAATAAAATAAAGTAACTTCTGCAACATAAGTGGTGTTACTTCTTCTAACTTTTCAAATATATACGCTATTACCCGAAGCATCTTATCCGAAACAGAAAACAAGCTCTCTATACTCTCGGCTGCAGCATAAGCTTTCCTATATGCTGCATCAGTCAACTTTCCACGATTCTCTGTAAGCTTCTGCTTCATACAACCCGGATTAGAAAGTACTGTTTTAATGATATCAGAATACTCTTTGGACGGTACCTGCCCTTCCAAGTATCTGGTAATCGTCACTTCTCCGAATCCAAGCGCCAAGGACAAAGGTGCCTTTCCTATCTTATATATCTTCATCAATCTTTCGATATCATCAATCGATACAATCCCTTCCGCTGCTCTATACTGCTCGTCTATCTCATGAATATTCTTGTCAATTAGACCTGGAATACTCATCTCCTCTCCACATTCCGTACATAGCGCCACAGTAATTGCAAATGTATATTCTTTATCCCTTATATTCTTTACAAGATCCTTCTTCTGTAAAATATACTCGGTCTCTTTCCTACACTCTATGCAGAAATCTCTTCTTTCCCTCTCTACCATAATATCCACCTCAATAACATAATTCAAAAAAAGACCGATATTGTCCTGTCTTCTTGCATTCCGATCAATACGATATCGGCCCTCTTCAACAGCTTGCTTCACCTCAGAAAGGTACTGCTCTATGTCTTTCTGATTTATATCCAAAACATTATCCTCCATAGAGTGCATGATTGATTTTTATGTTTTTTCTATCATTAATATAACCCTATGATTGATTTTTGTCAATATTCCATCACCCAAAATGTCTAGTTAAGTAATCAAAGGGGACAGACCCCACTGGTAAATTAGTAACTAATTTACCAGTGGGACCTGTCCCCTTTGATTACTTAACGTTAGCTATACTATAATTTGATATCCCGAAATTGTTATTGTTGCTGGTGTGGTGGTTGGGGCAGGGGTTATGGTTAAGGTCTTGCCCCTTCCAACTGCGGTTATAGGAGTAATCTGCTCTTCTCCGACCGACTTATATATGTAGCTTTCCGTGTCGGTAAATTCAGGCTCACTCAAACCTACTATATCATATGTAAAATAATTCTTCTGAGCCGGGGTTCCAAAGTCCGAATAAACCTCATCCTGTACGTAAATCTCGCTATTGGGTGTTATATTGCCGACCACGTTGTAATTGTTGGTCGGGTCCACAATCGACTCCCCGTAGTACGCCGTGTCGATAAGATAAGTCTTCTCGATGGTCGATGGCTCATAGCCTTCCGCCATTTCCTTGGTCACGCTCTCTTTATATAGAAGCGTTATAGTCTGCTTCACGTGGCGGGTTACCGGGTTGCCGGCTGCATTTGTCGGATTAGCGTCTATCCTACCGACATACGCGGTCCTGCCATCCATGGATACTGCCGCAATATACGGATCGCTTGATTCCGCTGCCTCGTATTCTTTGACAAATGCAGTCGCGTCGCAGCCTCCCGCATACTCTATCTCCGATCCTTCAGTATATTCCTTCTTATTAATATAGCAATAGTATAAAATATCTAATTCCGAAATTGTGTCCTTTAGCGTAACTACACCGTTTTCTACTGATTCAGGCTCGATATTCAAAGACTCATTCGCACCCATGACTTTGAAGGTGTAGTCTAATACCTTCTTGGCTCTCTTTAATAATGACGCATTAGGCACCGGCGCAAAGTTGTCAAGACCTGCAATGATTTCGCTGTCACAGGCATTAACCGAATTATACGCTTCAATGTATCGATTCGTGAGGGTTTTCACCTCGTCAAATGTTGTCGGTGCGTTGTACTTGTCTTCATTTACAAGATAAGCAAGCTTGCCTAAGTCCTCCGCTGCCTTCACACGCTTTAAATCTGTGTCGCTCGATTCATTTACGGAAATGATGTTTATCTTTATTGAGGTGCTTCTTGCTCCGCTCTTTATTGTGACATTTGCCGTGCCTTCTTTGTTGGTAGTGATAAGACCGTTTTTATTGATGCTTACTGTATTATTACTTGCCTTGTAGCTTAGGTTGGCGGTCTCAGCGTCATCCGCAACGATGTAGTCCTTGATGTCAAACTTCGTGTTTTGGACAACCGTCAAGGTCGGTGCGTCCTGATTCTTGTACAGCGCAGGTGCAGCGTCGATGTCTTGATTGGTTCGTGATCTGACTTTTAGTGTCACAGTGCCGATAAGGCGTTTGCCTTGCTCGTAGACCTTCATCTTGGTTGTACCTTTTTTGAGCGCGGTTATCGCACCGGTTTTAGATACGGTCGCGATTTTAGAATTGGCTACTTTATATGTATAAGTAGCGTTGGGCGCACGGTAGTTAATTATGTCCTTATATGTCTTGGTGCCGACAGTCATAGTTATCGTCTTGGCTGATGTCTTGATTGCCGCGGCCTTTACGGTTACTTTGACTTTGGCGGTCGCGGTTTGGTCGGTGACGGTGACATTTGCAGAACCTGACTTAACGGCTGTGATTACGCCGGTTTGGGATACTTTGACCACCTTGGTGTTGGACGACTTAAATGTATAAGCGGTCAATTGTCGATTGGTGGCTCTTATGGTCAGCGGCGTCTGCTCTCCTACTGCAAGAGTGAGTTTTGAAGGGGTGTCAAGATGCATGTCGCTCTCGACAACATTTGCCCTGACTTTATCGATTGTGATTGGCTCATCTTCAAATAAATCGTATATAAATCCGCCGTTTGGCTGCGCCTGCTTGCTTAGGGTTGCCGTCTGGTGCTTCAGCGTTATGTTGGCGGTGCCGGGCGCTTTGGTTCGATAGTCATATGCCGTCTCGCCCTCAGTAAATGTCTTAACTATCGGGTCGGCAACGTCGGTGTTATCTGACTCTATCATGTGACGCGCGCCGTAGTAGAGACGGTCAGTCTTGTCGGTGTCCTGATTGTAAAATGATATCGAGCCGTTACATGTAAATGTGCCTGTTCGGCCGTCCGAGAGCAGATACTGCTCGGTTGTAGTTTGGGGATTGGCCTCTATTGTAACCGGGAGGCTCTTTATTGATGAATCTTTAAGGATTGTTATTGCGTCTTCGGTAACATTTGCAGTCTGGGCGTAAATGTTAAATGTGGTCGTGGTCTTGGTGGCCGGATCGTAACGATGGTTGATGCGCTCGATTGTGATTGTCGCCGGCTTGGTTGCTATCGTGGCAATTGCCACAACGTCCACGTGATTTATGTGAGTGTAGCCTACGCTTGCGCGGGTTGTTACGTCGTCTTTAGGGTATATTGTTAGGGCATCTGCATTTGCCTGATTAATTTCGTATTCTATGTAGGGATTGGCGATTAAGGCACCACCGGATACTATGTAATCTGAGTCTTTGGCCTCGTCCTCGCCTTTTTTCAGGTAGCCCTGTGGGGCGCGACGTGAGGTGGAAAGCGGGGTGTATGTGAGATCGCTACTTACCTCCTGGGTTAGGGTCTTGGGGGTTGAAAGAGCGAGAGTTAGAGTTTGGGTTGAATTGGTAGTGTTAGTGTTAGCCGCTTTGGTGGTTGTTTTGGTATTTTGGGGCATAATAATAGAAGCGGTCATGATTATAGCCACTATTACTGCCGTTATTCGATTGATTATACGGCGTGATGACATGATTCTTGCCCCTTTTTTAACATTCTAGCTTGTACTTTAGCATATTTTAGGGGCGGGATGGGGAATATCACGAAAATTTCAGAAATAAGTACTCAATGGGGACAGTCCCCTTTGGGTACTTATGGGCTAAGTACTCAGTGGGGACAGTCCCCTCTGGGTACTTAATAAAAAAACCCGACCTTTCGGTCGGGTGGATGTTACTGATTACCTTTGCCTTCTCCACGATGCTTCTTGATTATCTCATCATAACGACGCTGAGATGCAATCATCTCCTCATCTTCTTCAATGTCTCCAAGCTCCTCATTAAGTGCATCAAGATCTGCAAATACATCTGTTAAATCACCATCTTCAAAAAAGTTCTTCTCTCCTAAAATCATATCGTAATCCTCCTTATAATATAGTCCGTTCTGCCTGTAGAGGCTATTCTTCTTATATTATCTCTTATAGAAGATAGTTTGTCAAATGAAAGTTTATGCTAAGTACTCAATGGGGACTGTCCCCTTTGGGTACTTATGCGCTAAGTACTCAGTAGGGACTGTCCCCTTTGGGTAGTTATGTAAAAGAATACAAAATACAACCAACAATTTTTAGACATGAAGACTCTAATGTGTTATTATATTCAAAATAATTACGAAAGGAGTCTTCAATATGCCAAGACACAAGAGAGAACTCGCTGAAACAGGCGTATATCACCTCATTAATCGCGGAATTGATAAACAAGACATTTTCTATGATGATATTGATAAGAAATATTTTGTTAAATGGCTACACAGTTATAGTAGTGAGGCGAATGCCACCTTATACTGCTATTGTCTTATGGACAACCACTATCATTTGCTTATGTGGTTTAAAGAAGGAGAATCTCCAGCTGAATTTATGAAAATGTTAGGCGTTCGTTATGTCGGTTATTTCAATGACAAATACGATAGAACAGGCTCTTTATTTGAAGGTCGTTACAAAAGTGAATGTATCACTGATCGGAAGTATTTTCTAAATGTGTTTAGATACATTTGTCAAAATCCAATTAAAGCGGGAATGGTTGAAAAAGCTGAAGACTATAGGTTCAGTACAGCCTACGAGATTAAGAGGGGATATGGTATTTCACAATTGAATGCCGTTTATGGCGAGCTCCCTAAGAAAAATATAATCGAATTCATAAATGAAAAGAACGAATTTAGTTGTATGCACTCGTGGAAAAACGGTATTTCAGATGACGAGTGTTTAGAAATGTATAAGGGATTATGCGAAAAATATGGATTTGATAGAGCAAAAAAGCGCAATGTTCTTGAGTTCGACAACGACTTTAAGGAAATGTTTAAACCTTGTTGTAGCATAAGTCAGATTTCCAGAGTAACCGGATTATCACGAAAAACAGTTCAAAAGATATTAAGTTGAGAAGCTAACTACCCAAAGGGGACAGTCCCCTTTGGGTAGTTACGTGCTAAGTACTCAATGGGGACTGTCCCCTTTGGGTACTTATGGTATATAGTTTAGTATCTCGTGCGCTACTTCTTCTTTGGTTAAGAGTGGTAACTGCTTGTCGTCATCATTGGTTATCAAAGTTACCACATTGGTATCAACGCCAAATCCCGCGCCCTCTACATTGAGGCTGTTCGCCACAATCATATCAACATGCTTTTTCTCTAACTTCTTTCTTGAATTCTCAACAAGATTCTCCGTCTCCATCGAAAATCCGCATAGATATGGTTTCTTCGAACCCGCCTTTAGCTTCGCCTCGCCTAAAGTTCCAAGGATGTCCTTGGTTCTTGACAAAGAAATTGACATGTCTCCATCTTTTTTCTTTATCTTGTGATCCGCTACCTCGCTCGGAGTGTAATCTGCCACAGCAGCCGAAAGTATAATCGCATCCTGATTAGGCGCGTTTTTCGTAACAGCGTCGTACATATCGGCGGCTGAAGTCACCTTGATTGCGTTGACATTTGCCGGAATAGGAAGTGAAGTCGGGCCTGTCACCAGTGTGACATTGGCTCCGCGATATGCCGCCGCTCTAGCAATCTCGTACCCCATCTTGCCCGTCGAATGGTTGGTTATATAGCGCACAGGGTCGATTGCCTCCGCTGTCGGACCGGCATTTACAAGAATATTCTTGCCCTCTAAATCTTTGTCAAATGCTACCGCCTGCTTTACAACATCCAAAAGCTGCTCAGGCTCCGGCATCTTGCCGATTCCGCTTGTTCCGCACGCCAAATGCCCGGTTGCAGGATTGATTATGTGCATGCCATAATTCTCGCAAATCTTTATATTGTCCTGTGTTATCGGATTCTCGTACATTACGGTATTCATCGCAGGTGAAATGTAGATTGGCGCTTTGCACGCGAGCGCCACAGTTGTCAGCATATCGTCGGCAATTCCGTGTGCTAGCTTAGCGATAACATTTGCCGTAGCAGGCGCTATAAGCATCATATCTGCCTTCTCGGCCAGAGAAATGTGACCGACCTTGTACTCGAAATTCCTGTCAAATGTATCCACGACGCATTTATTGTGAGTCAAGGTCTCGAAAGTGTACGGGGTTATGAAGTTGGTTGCATTTGCGGTCATAATCACGTGTACATCGGCGTGCAGCTTAACAAGTGCTGATGCAAGATTCGCAATCTTGTACGCCGCGATAGAGCCGGTGACGCCCAGTACTATGGTTTTGGATTCTAGCATATATCCATCTCCTTCAGGGTAACATATTTACTAAAGATTCTTTGCTAACGCTCAGAATGACATGTTATAGTGTCAAATGTTCTTAGCGATTTATTCATCTATCAACTGACCGTGCTTCTCGTAATGTGTCACGCGCTTAATCGAGTTGTCATCATTTACAAATACGACATTTGGCTTATGGTCCTTAAGCTCTTCCTCGGTATAATCCGCATACGCCATTATTATCACCTTGTCTCCAAGCTGGGCTTTGTGTGCGGCTGCGCCGTTTAGGCAAATGATACCGCTGCCTCGCTCTCCCGCAATCGTATATGTGGTAAGCCTTTTGCCGTTGGTGACATTTGCAATCTGCACATACTCGTATTCCGCTATACCGGCTGCTTCAAGAAGGTCCTCATCGACTGTTATGCTTCCTACATAGTCGAGCCTCGCTTCTGTAACTGTAGCGCGGTGGATTTTGGCGTGTAACATTTTTCTAATCATTTCTTTTCATCTCCTATAACTCCTAATGGGCAGTCTTCAAGCTGCACATCAACATTATCAAGCTTAGCTTCGTTGTCACTTAATACTTTGACACTAATCTTTGGGGCGAAAATCGCACCAATAATCACTCCAAGCCCTACAGCTGCAAGGATCTCAAAAAATAATGTCTTCTTGTTGGTTGTCACTTCGTAATCTAAGCTGTCTAAAAAATTGGTAATCTTGTTCATTTGTACCTCCTAAGTTCTCAATGGGGACTGTCCCCTCTGGGTAGTTACGTGCTAAGTACTCAGTAGGGACTGTCCCCTTTGGGTAGTTAGTCTAAATAACAGTTGTCAATAAGACGTGTTTTTCCGATGTAGACTGCGATTGCGAGCAAAGCAGGTCGATCAACTGTCTCAATCTGCTGCATTGTAAGGCGGTCTACAATCTTCACATAGTCTATTTTAGCAAGTGGCTCGCTATTTATCAACTCAGTCATTTTATCGATTATAACTTTGGCATTTTTCTCACCTGCGGCAAATGTTTCATTTCCAAGCTTAATTGACTTAGAAAGGATTAACGCAGCCTTTCTCTCGTCGGCTGAAAGGTAGGTATTTCTTGAACTCTTGGCAAGTCCGTCTTCCTCTCTTACGATTGGGCATCCTACAATCTTGATGTCCATGTTAAGGTCATCAACCATGTGCTTAATAACTGCCAGCTGCTGCGCATCTTTTTGTCCGAAAAATGCATAATCAGGCGTCACAATGTTGAAAAGCTTGTTAACAACGGTGCAAACGCCTCTAAAATGTACCGGACGCGATAATCCGCAAAGCTCCTCTGTCAACACGGTCATATCGACAAATGAAGAAAATCCCTCGTGATACATTTCACTAGGCTCCGGATGAAAGATTAAATCAGCACCCAAAGACTCGCAAAATGCTGCATCCTTGTCCAAATCTCTTGGATAGCTCTCTAAATCCTCGGTTGGACCGAACTGCATTGGATTTACGAATATTGATACCACTACGAAATCGGTAGTCTCTCTTGCCTTGGTGATAAGGCTTCCGTGTCCCTCGTGGAGGTATCCCATTGTAGGAACCAAACCTACTGTCTTGTCCTGTTTCTTGGCTTCTTTAACGTACTTTCTAACTTCTGCTACTGTTGATACAATTTTCATGATTATTGTCCTTTCTAAATATATATCTTTTTAAGATCCTTCGTCGCTTCGCTCCTCAGGATGACATATTGTAATCGTAGCGGAGCACATTGTGCTCCACATGGCGAACGATGTTCGCCGCTACGAAATGCTCTTAACTACCCAGTGGGGACTGTCCCCATTGAGTACTTATCTCTCCTCTAACTTCGCCATAACTTCATCATCAATCTTAAAAGTGTGCTCCTTAGCAGGAAATGTTCCCGCCTTGGTTTCATTTATATAATCAGCAACTCCCTGTCTCATAAGCTCTCCGACCTGGGCGAATTGCTTGACAAATTTAGGCTTAAAATCGCTATAAATCGCAAGCGCGTCCTGATAAACAAGAACCTGTCCGTCGCAGCCCGCTCCTGCTCCGATTCCGATTGTCGGGATGTCAAGATGCTCTGTAATGTAAGTCGCAAGCGCCTCCGGTACACATTCAAGAGTCACTGCAAATGCTCCCGCTTCCTGAACAATATACGCATCCTCAACTATCTGTTTCGCCTGATCTAGGCCCTTTCCCTGAACTTTGAACCCGCCAAATGCATTAACGCTCTGTGGTGTCATTCCGATATGTGCCACAACCGGTATCTGCGCAGTAGTTATCGCCTTTATCTGGTCTTTAACCGTTGCGCCACCCTCTAACTTAACCGCCTGAGCATGTCCCTCTTTGATAAGGCGGCCGGCGTTATGTACCGCCTGAGCTGCATTTTCATGATAAGACATAAACGGCATATCTCCTACAACAAGCGCATTCTTGGCACCTCTTGCCACGCATGCCGTATGATGAATCATGTCCTCCATGGTCACAGGAATCGTATCCTCGTAACCCATCATCACCATTCCAAGGCTGTCTCCAACGAGTATTGCGTTAATCCCCGCTTCATCCATGAGCTTCGCAGTCGAATAATCATATGCAGTGAGCATGGTGATCTTCTCACCGGTCTGTTTCATTTGCTTAAATGTAGCTACTGTGTTTTTCATAATAATTCCTCCATTCCACTGTAATCAGCATCCTCGTGCCTGATTTTACCAATCTCTATAAGTGCCTTCGTCAAAGCCTTATAAACTTCGCTTTCCTGCTCGGTCAGTTTTGTCAAATGCTTGCTCACCGTCTCAACGTCATTTCTCTCGACAGGCCCCGTAAGCGCATTAACGCTTCCCTGCCGTAAAATGTTGTCCATCGTCCCTTTAATCAGAGGCGACAGCGCTTTAGATGCCTCTTCGTCAGTAAATCCGGTTCGCTTTAGCATTTGCTCAGCCATAAAGACCAGCCCTACCGTCATGTTGCTTGCCACGACTGCGGCTGCATGGTAGAGAACCTTGTCTTCGGGGCGGATGTCTACTATCATGTTGCCTGCGTGAATCATTGCAGTCCTGATAGCATTTGCCTTAAGATTATAAGTCTCGTCTGAACTATCACTTACTTCAATTGTAAATACTGCTGTGGATAATGTTTTGTGCGATTGGTAGCGGTCGCTTACCGCGCACAGTGGATGAAGCGAGAAGCCGTAGGCTCCTGTATCGATTATACCTGAAAATAGGGCGCAAGTTGATGCTCCGCTCATATGGAGAACTGTCTTGCCCTTAAGATCACAAGCTTTCCTCATGCAATCCCACACACCGCTAATCTCTTTATCGGGAACGGTTATAAATAGGGTATCGCTGCTGTTTACAAGGTCGCGTATATTGTCAAATGCTTTCGCGCCTGTAAATATTGCTGCTTGTTCTGCGGATTCTTGAGTCTTGCTATAATAGCCTGATAGGTGCTCGCCGCTGTCACTTAGGTACTTGCCCATTGAAAAGCCTACCTTGCCGGCGCCTATGAAGCCGATAGCTCCCAACCCGCTTGAATATGTGTCTTCTTTCATTGCATGCACCTCCTAAAAGGTGTATGGGGATAAAGAAAGCAATTCCCAGGTACAGTTTCGATTGCTCGAATACCATCCATGGTGAATATAGCATACGGGTAGGGCTTTAGCAAGTATTTTATTAAATACATATAAACGCTAACTACCCAATGGGGACTGTCCCCATTGGGTAGTTATGAGCTAAGTATCCAGTGGGGACTGTCCCCATTGGGTAGTTAAGACCTGTCCCCTCTGATCACTTAGCATTTATTGCACATTTACCGGTATTACGAAATACCCGTAATTATTGTCTTTTCCTGTTGTCTTATATGTGTTATACACAACCAAAACATAGGTAGTTACATCAGTAATTATCGGCGTCTTAATTGTTATCTTGCTCTTGCCGTCGGTGGTCTTGATGCTTGCCTTAATCTTGGCAACTGTGCCCACCGGCTTATTGATAACTTTAACGACTCCCTTGTTGTTAATAGTAAATCCGTCAGGTGCCGCCATCATATAGACTTTAGGCTTGTCCGTCATAGATTCTGTCGCGCTTGAAAGCGATGGAGTGATATCGACAGAAGTGGTAACCGTCTTGGTTGCATTTCCACTCGCATACACTATAATCGGATATGATAAGTACTTGCCTATCTCAGTAGCTCCCTCGACGATTTCATTTACCCCGACAACCTCGACCTTGTCGTCACCTTCTTTAATATCCGGCGCTCCCGTAACGCAGTTCATGAGATCCACGGAAAATGTTGCTTTGCGCTTATTCTGCACGCATTGTATAGAAACCTTCGCCTTCGTCTTCTTGTGATTTTTAAGCCCGGTTGCCGTAACCTTAAATCCGTCATTATCAATCGGAGTTACGGAAATGTAATTCTCCTGCCCCTTTGCAGGCGTCGCTGTAAAATCAACGCCCTCGGTAATCTCGTCTCCGCCTTTAAATGTCGACCTCACATAAAAAGTTGTGCTTGCTCCTAGCGTAAGTCCGCTCTTTTTATATACTGCCGAGCTCGCCACCGGATCGGTGAAAGAGTCAGATAACTTAATCTTATATGGCGCCCTAAGAACCGTCATCTTAACACATCCAACATCAACGACTACCTCCCCTGCAAGCGAAAGAACCCATACATACACTGTTCCTGATTGCTTCTTGGTAACAAGCTTTAGTGCTCCGTTCTTCTTCCTTGCCGCAGAAAGTATATTCTTCGCCGTCGGATCTTTAGGTATCTTGTTCTTAACTACCGCCGGCTCATCAGGAGTTGAAGTCACCCCGACAATAACCTTACCCGTCTGAGCCTTGCCCTTAGAATTCTTATAACTGACCGGCATAAGATCGCTGTAATACGTCACGCTCTTATAACACTCCGTCACACCGGTCTCTTTATTCTTCTTGTTAGCTCCGCCCGCGTAAAGAACGGCCTCGCTGTCCGTCACAAGATTATTAAATCCGCTGTCTACATATATGTGTGTCGCTCCGCCGGAATCCGTAACCGTAACGGCACATGTATCACTTACCCCTCCTGCAGCAGCTGTGGCGGTTATAACGTACTCGCCGGCTCTCTTAAATGTTATGGTTGTAGATTCTCCGATTTTATTTGAAAATGTACACTGTCCGCCACTTACAGACCAAGTGATACTATCGTCACTATTATCAGGTGTTATTGTCGCCGTAAGCGTAAGCTTTTCTTTAGCTCTGTCTATCTCCGCCTCGTTCTTGTCTAACTTCACTTCCGTTGCCTTTACGGTCACGCCGTAGCTTCCCATAAATGCAGTTACTATGCCGTATCCGTCGGTATAACCGGAAACCGGTGTATATGAGTTAACTCCCAAAGTCTGACAAACAACAGTTATATCACTCTTCGTCTTACAAAGTATATGAAAATACCTGCTGTTAGACGGTATAGCTAAGCTTGCAGCCGCATTTAGCAAGGTTGTTGCCGCTGCCTTGTCGGCAACATTTGCAAAATATGAGCTGTACTTCGCGTAATATGTATAATTGAAATCATCCGACAATTCCGGCAAATCATAAAGCCACATTCCGGAAGTCACCACTCCCGTCTTCTTATAAGCCGTATGTTTAGTGCCAAAAAATGACTTAGGCGCCGAGAAATACATATACTTTCGGCCGTCATTGGTACTCTTGCCCGCGTCGTCCCATGTCACATCAAAACAGTGATACTCTTTGTCTTCTAACTTAACTGCGTTCCATGCATGGGCGCCACCTGCATTTCCTACTATGTAAATGTTGTCGATTCCAAGTTCCTGAAGAACAAGCTGAAATGTCTTGGCATATCCTTCACAAACAATCTCGCATGAATCAGCGCAGTCAGGACGTGAGACAAATGTACCCCCAACCGAATGCGCCCAAATAGCATCAGAAGCGCCACTTGCCGAAACTCCGGACTTAATATATGCATAATCCACCTGATCGATGATCATGTCGTGAACTACTTTTACCTTGTTATAGGTGCCGCTTTCTTTGTTAGCCGCAGTTTTGATGCTATTAATTCCCGATACAATGGCCGCTTCCGTCTCGCTTCTTAGCGACGCGCTCTCGGCGTAATAGCCGTCTATTATTACCGTGTAGTAATAGTTGGCCGAGCCATACTGATAAAACCTCGTTGATATCCAGAAATACTCAGGATTGTTGTCCCTGTATGTGAAATATACCTGCATTGCTTCATCAGCAGTAATTCCATATTCTGATATCTTCTTATCAAGTGAAAATGCATCATACACCTTAGCAGACGAATCATATCCCGGTGAGCTTGAATTATAATCGGTTGTCTTATAAGTCGCGCTATTGACGTATGCTGCAAATGCTGCATCAAAGTCGTCATACATCGCCTTCTGACCATCAGAAAGCTCTGAATATCCATACTTATCGTAGTCATTGTCTCCGATTCCGCTCGAATTGATTGTTGTACTTCTAGTCTTAACCTCTTCCTCGGCAATATCGCTTATAAGAACTTCTTTAGCTGCCTCTTTGCTCTCTTTGGTATATGGAATATCCTCAAGCATCAGGTCTCCTGCCTGATCCTCTATGCTTGTATCTTCCTCTTTAACTATATCCGTATCCTTAGCGGCGTATGTCCTAGTCTTAATCGTAAAAAGGCCGTTTGATGTTGAAGATAGAGTACAAGTTAGAACCAATCCCCACACAATTAAACACTTACTTAATCGCATATAATACCTCCTTACCTAAAAAATAATATACCTCAGATAATATATCGGCATATCCTTCATATAAATTAACTACCCAAAGGGGACTGTCCCTATTGGGTAGTTATCATCATATCATGCTAAGTACCCAGTGGGGACTGTCCCCTTTGGGTACTTATCGTTCTAATTAACCCGCATATGGAAGATTATCAAAGACCTCATTCTGGTCTATGCCATCAATCTTGATTCCGTATCCGTCCTTTTCTTTAGTTATATCAAAATTACCCTTCTCTCCTTCTTCAGTCTCAAATCCTACAATCGACTTACCGTCAGTATATGTTATATAAAGATTGGTTCCCTTCTTGAGAGTTGAATCCGTAAAGTTGTCTTCCTCGCCAAGTCTTACCTTTATATCCTTTAGGACTGTAATCTTTCTGTACTCTTTGTACTTAGGATCAGAATCTTCAATAACATACATCTCGTCTACCGGCTCAAATTTATCATTTTCAATAGCATATCTTCTGTCACAGCTATACGTTCCCAAAACATCAACTCTGTCTACTGCTGCAAATGAATGCTCGTTGATATTCTTAAATGAGCTGCCGTTCATCGTGTCAGCCAAGACTACCTTCTCATCGTCAACCTTGTAAAGCTCGGTAATGCTATAGTCGTTGTCGCTTGTCACCGTAACTATGATATAGTCGTCACCATTTTCACTTCTATAATGAATAACCTTGTAACTGTAGAAATAATCTCCGTTTAAAGCCTTGCATATCTTCTTGCCATTAACGGTCATTGAACCCGTCATCGAGTAACCGTCATCGTTATAGTTAATCTCAAGTCCAACCTTATGGCCGTCTATATCAAATTCGGTGCTGCCTGTCGCCTCATACAACTCCTTGCCGACAGGCATGTACTTAGAATCAATATTCTTAAGGTCTGCCAAAGGAACTGCAACCGCTACCTGTCCTGCCGCGTAAGGAGTTATCTCATAAGGGTTAAATATTATCATGAGCTTATCTCCGGTCAAGTACCAGGTCTGAAAATCACCGTTAAGATCATCATGAATCGTGGTCCTATACTCATCAAATACAGCGTCTTTATAGTCGCTCTTCTTAATGAAATTAACAATATATTCCTCTAATTCATCAGTATCAATGCCGAGGTCCTTAAGAGCAAGCTCTTTACCCGTCTCGCTGTCAAATGTTGCTCCGACCACCGAATAATAACCATGCGCACCACCGCCGTAAAACGAATTCTCGATACTCAATGACACTACATGACTGTCAACTCTCGCCGGTGTAATAGTATTGTAAAAGCTTGAACTTGTGCTGGTGGAATCATCCGGGTCATAATACTCTTTGGCAGAGTTTGCAAGATTGTTGCACTCCTCTTTAAAACTAGCTAAAAGATTGTCGTTAAACGACTTGATAGAATCACCCAAAGTCTTATATGCTTGATTCTCCTTCATCTCAACGGTACTTGTACTTCCTGCAAAATACTGATAGCTTCCTTCCGGAGCATTGTCGTCCTCCCCATAATAATGATATCCAATCTTAAGCTGAATCTCTTCCTTCGGAGCCTCCTCCTCGGTAGTGCTTGAAGCTTCCTCTTCTCCTTCAGTTGTCTCTTCAATCTGCTCTTCGGTTGCGGTATCGCCGGCCGAAGTATCCTCTTTCTTTCCGCATCCTGCTAAAAATGCAAACGCCAGCGCCAACACTAGCACTAATGCCAAATATTTCTTCCTCATAATCATTCTCGTATGTTAAACATACTCTCCTTTCTTAATATTATTTAGTTTATCTTAACCTTCTCTTCCGGAAGGTATTTTATTATCATTTCTTCTAGTGCTACGCTCTTAATTGGCTTCGTTAAGTAGTCTGTAAAGCCCTCCGATATATACATTTCCTTGGCACCCGATATCGCATTGGCCGTAAGCGCAATAACAGGTAGCTTCTTAGGATCAATTATTCCCTTTTCTATTCCCATTCTAAGCGTTTCGATTCCGCTTACCGCAGGCATTAAGTGATCCATGAAAATGATATCGTAATCGTATCTCTTCATCATATCTAGCGACTGAATTCCGCTAAGTGCGGTATCTATCTGCATTTCAGTCTTCTTAAGAAGCTTTTTAAATACCATCAGATTCATCTCAATATCATCAACAACAAGAACTCTCGCATCAGGCGCTGTAAAGCCCTCCTGAGTAATTTCTACGCTTCTTCTGTTGCTTAAGATATCGATGTCACCGATAACCGTTTCATCGATTACATCTTGCTCTAAGACAAAGCTAAATGTCGAGCCTTTACCATACTCACTTTCAACTACCAGATTGCTGTTCATAAGCTCAAGCGTCTTGATTGTAATTGCAAGTCCAAGTCCTGTTCCTTCGATGTTTCTATTCTTCTCCTCATCCACTCTGGTAAATGCATTAAACAGTTTATCTTTATCTTCTTCCTTAATGCCTATACCCGTATCGATAACGGACACCTTAATGACTGACGGATTGGCGGAATCAGCCAGTTCTACCCTAAGCTCGACGTACCCCTCTTTCGTATACTTGACTGCATTTGTCAAAATATTCGTGATAACCTGGCGTATTCTGACGTCATCACCACAAAGAACCCTGGGAAGATTCTTATCAACCACGCATCTTAGCTCAAGCCCCTTCTCCTCTGCCCTTGGCGTAATCATAAGTACAAGGTCTGATATCATATCACGAACATCGTATTCAACCGGTATTATCTCCATTTTACCGGATTCAATCTTGGAAAAATCCAGGATATCATTTATCAAAGACAACAGCGTCTGCCCGCTTCTCTTAATGTTGGCGGCGTACTGGATAATATCGTCGTTGTCGCTCTCCCTAAGTATAATCTCATCAAATCCTAGTATCGAATTCATCGGAGTTCTAATCTCATGCGACATATTGGCAAGAAAATCGCCCTTGACCTGATTGGCACGCTCAGCTTCCATTCTTGCTTCCTCTGCGTCTTTTTTGGCAATCTCAAGCTCCTCCATCGTCTCCATAAGCTTCCTGTAATCCGGCGTTTCAAGCGTAAATACAATCATCAGAAAGGAAACAGTAACAAGACCAAATGTTATATAAATATCAGGAATTACAAGCGCCTGAAGTAACAGTCCTACAACCGATAAGACGATGAAACTGAATACCGACAGCCACTGCTTAAAATTGAACCCTTTACGGTGATAACAAATAAGAAATGCCGCATTAAGTGTAAACAATCCCGGCACAATATATAAAACATAGTAATATGCAGTATGAATATAGTCGCCTGTTGTGTAATCAAATCGGAAATAAAAACCCAAAAACATATTGAGAATCAGCAATGAAACATATATTGCATTTATTGTCCTTAAGATTATCCAGAATTTGCGTACCGGCTTACCATAAGCAGAAACCAAGACATACTGGGTAAAAAGTATACCCATATAGAATTGAACAACAAAATAACAGGTGTTAAATACGAGATTAAATACGCTCATCTTAGGCCCACCTATACTGATAGTTACGGCCGTTGCCATATCCATCACCTGTGCGATAAGCACAGCATAGGCAAGCTTAACAAAGCTCTTTTCTTTCTCAGTCTGTCGGTTAAACTTAAGATTAAAGAAGACTATAATAACCAACATTATAATAGAGCCGAGTATTTCAAAATCTATATTGTATTTCATAAATCCCATGAAGTCTCCCCCATTTCACCACATGCCACTCATTGAAATGTTATAAGATATTATATCACTTGATAGGTAAAGTAGCAATGAGGAGAATCTCAATCAAGATATGACAACGTAAGGTGCTATACTATCATCATCATACGTTATCTCTTTATTGATATTATCATAAATATAAGGAGTATCTGAAAGAAACTCTTCTTCTGAGACTGCTGTTGAATTGATTTCTTTTACTGACTCTTTCATATCTTCAAAAAACTCCTCATCACAATATTTTGTAACAAATACCTCATTTATCGATGATGGAAGAATAATAAGTTTGTCGGCACATAGTTCATTACTTATATCAGATAGAATCTTTTTATCCAACATGTATACAGCACCTCTATCATAAGCAGAATTACTAATTCTGTACATTGTACAAAATCTTTCTAATTCATATTTAGGAGGAAACAGTCTTTTTGTGTTTTTATATGCTAACTTTAAAAACTCTTCTGCCGAAATATTGACATTCCATTTATTATAAAGCTCATTCATTACAAGAAGGCTATATATACATTTTTCGTCCTTTTTTACAAGAACTCTGTAACAAATCATTAAGTTTCCGATCTTAACATATGGAGCATCAATATCGACATTTTTCTCATAATTAATAATACAAGCATATATTCTGTCTTTAACTGTCTCGAAATCGATAATCCCTTTTACGTCTTCGGAACAAATAGAAGTATTGTTAGCTACTCTTTCATTATAATCCTTAAAATCTCTCTCCATACTGTTACCCTCCTTCTTTACTTGGTTGTAATGTCACACCGCAAACCCTATCTTCGCTGCTCTAAATTCAGATACTTTATTGTCATCTTTTGCCTTGTCAATCGCATTTTTCACGTCATCTAAAGTAAGCAAACACATCTCACGTCGACTAAACTCTGTTCTTCCTGATTCCATCAACCTCCTGGCTGCAAATAATGAAACATTTTCAAGCAATGATCTTGCTTCTCGACCATTTCCGAAGTCATCTGCAGTAATACGATCACGAAAATACTCTACAACAAGTTCACAAGCCCCCTTCTGCAACTTAAATTCTCCCAGTTTGGCGAGTCTTTGAAAGATTACTCCCATATCTTCAGCCGTATAAGACTTAAAATAAAAGGTAGATGTTATCCTACTCTTTATACCCGGATTGGCATCAAGAAAGTCTTTCATTCGATTGTCTCTGTCATTTACATCACGTCCGCCATAACCTGCAAATACCACCAATTTGTCCGTAGAATGATTCTCTATTTCAATAATCATCTGCGCTATTGCTTCATTTCCAAAACTATCCGTTTTACCTCCTTCACTCACCAATGAATATGCCTCATCAATTATTATTACATCGTATTTGTCAAATAATTCCCTAGTCTTAGGGGCAGAATGTCCCACATACATACCTTTAAGCTGCGCGCCGTTTATACAGATTACTCTGTTATCAGGGAGAAGTTTCTCTTCTACCATAATCTGTCCCATGTACTTTGCAACAGTGGTTTTAGCTGTTCCCGGAGCTCCTAGCATGAGATGCACATTATGATAATCACTTCTGCTTATATCCATTTCTGAGCGAATACGGTTGTACTTCATAACATTCACAACATCCAATACCTGTTTTTTAACCTCTTCCATTCCAACAAGATTTTTCTCGAGTAATTCTCTTCCACTTGCTCGTTCTTTTGAAGTAATGCCGCTACCGCCAAATTCTACCATAAAATTAAATGTATTGTTATCAAAAACCAATGATTCCGTATCTGTCTCGTCTTTCAACGCATAATTAATAATCTTATCAATCATTTCACAAAGTTTTATTTTGTCCACAGACTCTGCCAATTTCAAAGCTTTCTCATATGAAAAACCACTCTTTGTCCTGATGCCACGCTGTTTAAGATTCTGCTTAAATATATTTTTGTAGTAAGTTCGTCTAGCCATCTTATCAAAGAAGACGCTTACTGCATCTGCTGCATTTGACAATATAAAATTATTCTTTAATGCATTAAAATGATTAGCATCCATCGCAAACGGAATGAAGCTTTCTTTCATAGATATAGAAACTTTGTCATCAATAAAGAGTACGTAAACATGTCGATTTTTTGAGAACACACTAAGCAAATCCAGACAATTATCAGTAGCCATTTCTCTTTCAACGACTATGCAAACCGGTTCTCTCTGACAAGAAAGCCAGTAAGGGGTATTCTGTGTTTTCTTGCTCTTCTGCTCAAATAATAAACCGCCAGCTTCATCAGGAATATTATACATATAGTAATATTCAATCAAGTCTTCAATACTTACAACCGGTAATAGAAACGAAGTTTCCACCCACTGACTGTTAACTGATATAATAGGAATACCGTCCCAACATGAAAATGCCATATTATCCGAATTAAATGGAAAAGGACTATAATCATCTAATACGCCATCCAAGTCAGAACTGTAACATTTGTACTCTTTTCCATCGGAAACAAGCGTACATATAACAGGCTCATCCGTAAACTCAGAAGATTTATTATCCGCGAGATTTATTCTCTTATTCTCTGCCATAGCAAGATATGATACTGCTATCAAACCTGATTCTTTGTTATCAGCAGATACAGCTACCACGCGAGAGACCTTTGGTTTCTCCATAAGCTTTTTCAAATCAACAAACTGCGTGGCGCCTCCTTTGATATCTTCATCAATTGAATAATCTGCATCGTTATCAAGATTTAAGAATTCCACTTTTTCCTTTGTGCTGTTTTCAAGATATCTTGTTTCAAATGGTGCCTTAACTATGATTGGCTGCTTATTTACCATTAGTACACCCCCTATAAATGACTAATCAGTTTATTATGATTCATGCCGTATCGGAATACGTGTTGTAATACGTATTATAGCACGTATTGTATATTTGTCAAGCCATATTGATTATTTTTTCAAAAAATTATATAATATAAGTGCTCATATGGAATTCCGGATGTGTGGAGGAACAGACCTATTTTATTACTGTTAACAACACACAAAAGGAGGTAGCCTATGAGTTTTAAACAAATCGAGCGGATCATCAAAAAAGACGGTTGGGTGGAGGTTAGAGTCAATGGCTCTCATCACCAGTACAAAAAGATCGGATGTACCAGTCTTGTGGTAATACCTAGTCATGGTAGCCGTGATATCTCAATCGGCGTGATCAAAAATCTCGAAAAAATAACCGGACTATCATTTAGATAGTTCGGTTACTTTGTTTTTGGATGTTTATATCCATGTTATGTTGTTAGAATGGAAGGTCGTCAACGTCCACAACGGGCATCGGGAAAATATTAGGTTGCTTCCTAAACATATTATCATTAACTATATAATTCCTTTCATCTTTGGAATTATCTGAATTACCTGCATGCTCTCTGCACCACGGACATGAAACATTCCACGCTTCCGTTTTGTTACCTTTTTTAAGAGGTGCATAATAGTTTACAATATGCTTACCTAATTCCCTATGTCCATGCGCTCTACAATGCGTCTGCACCCAAAACTGTCCACACTCTGGGCATGTTATATGATACTTTTTATAATTACTATATGTAGATCTTACTTGTATATCTGAATCGCTTAATTTTTTTCCACAAAGCCAACAGTAATCTTGATACCGTTCAAAAAAATGCTCCATTATCATCTGAATCAGATATGGTAAATTATCTTGTTTGGGGTGAGATAAAACTATACCTAATCTATTTTCATTATTCTCTTGTCCCGCTTTCCAAGCACACCATTCTCTGAACTTACTCTCATATTCTTTATTTTTATCTTCATCATCATGATTATTAGATGATAATCTATCGATATTTCTAAGCCAATTATCAATATGTTCATCAGGATGTGTACCCAAGTAATTCTTGGGGTTATATCCAGCTCTAGAATCGCTCGCCTCACCGCAATAAATTATAAAGGAGCCAGAAACTTTCATGTCTTTTTCCAACTCAAGTGACTCTTTTATACGCCCATATTCGTTAAGCTCGTAAGTATATTTTTGGTATGCAACCTTACACAAGTCAGATGCACTTTTGTATTTATCACCTTTGCATTTCGCATCAAGAACAAACAATTTATCTCGACCATCACCTCTTTTTTCCTTAATACGCATAATATAATCTGGCCGCAGTGATTTTTTATTTGTTTTTTCTAAAATAATTTTTTTATCATACCAAAGAGTAACTATTAAATCTTTATTTTCCATCACAAACTTTGAACCAGATAGATTAGAACGTTGTAATAGTACTTCATTTACAAACCACTGAAGTGCCTCCTTTCCTTGCTTGTTACTTTTATTAGCTATAGAATTAACTTCTATTAAATTAAATCCATAGGTTTGAACAAAAAGCAATACTATCCTAATACAGCACCACTTTTCATAAAGCTGCGCGAGCTTATCTACTGGAAAACTAGATTGTCTTGGCATAAATTCCACTCCGATGATTTCCTTTTGTTCTCGCTCTATAACAGAGAAAATGCTTTTATACGCCTCATTATATGCAAAAAGGTTTGTTCTACACGGTTCCGTTTGTATATCTGCTGTTAATTTCATAAGAGAGCTATCTTCGACATGCTTAAGTTTACTTGATAACTCTTCCCATTTGTAAGAACAATTATTATCATCAAGATATTTTTTTATCTTTCCTACTTGTTCCATCGCTCTTTTTTTACTTTTGAAGAAACCACTATTCTCTTCTGCGTTAGTGTTTTTAAACTTACTATCTTCTATTTCTTGGTTGAAAAATTCTTTATCATCTCCTAATATATTTTCCATATATCTGCTTTTACTAGCTTCCAAAGTGCTTTTCTCTGACCATATTCGAAGCTCTATAAAATTCTTCAATGAACCAAGATATGTTTTTATCACTCTGTGTTCAAAGGTATCATATGATTCTCTATAAACTAATTCCGACACTTTATCCTTGTGCTGTATATCATGCTCAATAAGTGCTCTTGGAGTAATCCTCTTTAACTTGTTAAAATCAATCTTTTCTTTTTCTCCAATTAGTACTGGAACTGGTGATCCTTCTATACGATTAAAAGCCTTATAAAACTCATCTACAAGCTTTTCTGTTCTCTTATACTGCCTAGTAGCCCAATCAATGCCTACTGAAATCGCACTCTTATCATTGATGCACAACTTCTGTTGAATTGATATAAGATCCAATATAAGATCTTTCCAGAAATCCTCATCCTCCTTCAAATAATAATCAGATTTCAAACGCATTTTTTCAGAGCTACCATCTTCGTATTCAATGACAATGGTTTCATATCCAAGTGAAGTATAATGCCCTACTATTGGTTCTTTACTCCCCTTCCACAATTTAGGCGTCAAGTAATACGTAAATACATCTTCTTCGTGTTTCTGAAAGTCATACTTATTGTCACCATTATTCAGTACAACACTCTTTATGTTGCTTTTATTTTGAGTTTTTATTGCGATATCAACATTTTTATCCCCTTCGTCAAACTTCACTTGACAATATGGACGAATATACAAATTCCCGTCATCATTCCATTCTCCTAAAACGACTCCACGAGGATAATCCCCCTTATCAATCTCGATTAGCTCTTTTATATTTTTATTATTACCTGTGTAAACTAATACAACCTCAATACTTGCAGACATTTATTACTTCTCCCAATACTTAAGTTTTCCTACTTCTGCAGATTCTTGCATACGTTCAAATTTAGCTTTTGATTGTGGTAATTCTTTGATTGCTTCATTAAAGTTATTCAGGTTATCATTGTTCTCATCTGTAAACGAGACACTTTCCAATAACGGTAGAATCTTTGTTAACACAATATCATCTTTACACTCTTTAAACTCACAATGTGAATTGGTATCTCCTGCCATCCATTGTCTCACGTATGAAGATAAACGATGTGACAATGATATATCTTTACCAAGTATTTCTTTAAGATTCTCAATGAACTTCTCAAATTCAACGATGTCTTCATTTGATTCACTGCCACTAATTATCTCTTTATCCTTACCAAACACCGATGGATCAACATACTTACCTTTAAGTGAACTTTTAAGTTTTTTATCATCGTCAGACGGCTTAAAGTCTCTCAGTTCTATTAAACAACTTCTATCAATTACTTTAGGACTGATGGACTTTGTAGTTTCATCAGAGTTCAAAGTACCTACAATAATAACGTTATCAGGTATCACGAATAACGGTGAATAAACTGCCATATTTTCTTCTACTCTCTCTAATTTGCGTTTATCTGCTTCTTCAGCATCCTTTAACTCCGATTCGATATACTCCTTTATACGTTCCGAATAGAGCCTAATTTTATATGGCTCATCTCCGCGTGTAAAATAATTCAACATTTCCGAAAAATAATACTCTACACATGATAGATTCATTTCATCCAATGTAATGAAATGTAATACTTTAGGATTCTGTTTTGCGGCTACTATCGCATCAAGAAACTCAGTAGCTACATAGATTTTATCTACAGGATTGTAATAACCAAGAAGGTCCTGATTATCAGTCCAATTCGATTGAACTCGAATTGGGGTATACTCAGCTCCAATTGCATCTGCAATAGCTTTAGGAAGACTCGTTTTTCCGGTTCCCGGTCTACCCCAAAGAATGATTAATTGCTGAGTCCTCATTGCCGAAAGAAAGCAACGTATGGTCTCGTATTCATAGTAAAGTTCCTTTTCATTCCACAGAAATCCCCTAACATCATTAATCAACGGTGTAAAACCCTTAAAACTATATTTTTTCCCTTTTGGTTTTTCTTCCTTAATGATTCCCCACATTTCATATTTCCTATAAGTCTGGTCTATATTTTGAATCTCCTTGTTTTTTCTATCAAGTTCTTCATTTAAATTATTGATTTCTATTTCTATATTCTTTTTTTCTTCGATGAGTTTCTCTTCTTCCTCCTTTCCTTTTTCTTTTAATTCCTTAATCTTATTCTCAATTATAACTTTAATCTTCTCTGCACACCAAGAAGCATAGTATGGTTGACCATCAAAAACAAACGCTTCTAATTCATGCTCAAAATCTTCTTCAATCCATTTTTCTTCTAAAAGCTCCCGTTTAAATGCTGCTTCATTCTCATAAACTTGTGATGGTTTAAAATACGGAAAATTACGCTTGGAACTAGTAATAACTTGACCACAAACATAATATATTCCATCATTATCAGGAATAACTTCATCTTCGTCATAAGAAAGTATAGTCTCTCCTAGTAAAGATTTTATATTAATTATTTTTCCATCTACACCATAAAAGCAAATAAAATATTGGCCATATGGGGTACTCTTCACTTTCCCATGTATAAAATTACCATCTTCATAATTCAATTTTTCTTTTAAATAGTTATACTGCTCGTCCTTTGATAATCCCCTATATCCTTTCTTCTCCATAATCAGCATCCCTAGATATATTCTCTACCGAATACACCCATTCTCCTTCCTATTTTTTTACAATAATACTCACTTGCTATAAATCTAATCAATCTATCCCAAGTTCCTCCTTTATTCCCTTAACCATACAGGCAGAAAAGTTAATACTGTTCTCCTTAGCCAAAAGATCAAGCCACTGTGGTATAGTAACTGTTTTTTTGATATAGATCTCTTTGGTCATATTCCTGTAGTATGGCAACCATACATGCACATAAACAGCACCTTCTTCAACCTGTGTAGGTTCTGGTAATTTCTTTCCTTGATCAAGGGTATCTATTATATACAATGCCAAAACTTCCTGAGCTGATATAATAGCCTGATCTATCGTATCTCCATCAGCAACCACTCCTTCTAAATCAATAAACTCAAGCAATACACCCTCTTTTTCTTTAGTAACCCTTGCCGGATATATATAATTGTTTTTCATACCCTTTTCTCCTTTATCATCATCATATAGTATGTATTATAACACGTATTATAAAATTTGTCATCATTTTTTTCAGTCCGACATAAAAATACCGCCGGCATTAAACCGGCGGTAAAATCTCCCTTATCATATATTCAATTATCTATAATTTCCGGTAAGATTCTCTCTATCTTGCAATAATGCTTCTTGCTCTCATCATCCTTGTCATAACTGATACCTACAAGCAGAATCTCTTCATCAAAACCTTTTAACACTTCCGGATAGTGTCTGTCTTTTATCTGATCAAGCGCAGATATGGCTGTTTTATCCCATTTAAGTTCAATTACAAGAACCGGACAATTACTATACTTTATAGGTATATAAACAATGTCCGCATACCCATTCCCACTTGGCAGCTCCTCAAATTGAAGGTATTTATCACGGTATGCAAAGAAGCCTAATTTAATAACTGTCCTAAGTGATTGCTCGTTGTTATAATGTAACGGAGTGCATTCGCGCCTATGAATCTCCTCTATAGCGTCTGCTACAGCATCTTCATTCATATTAATCACATCTTCAATAAGCTTATCACTAAGCTTAACCCTCTTTAGCGTCTCTACATGTGTTATGTCATGAACCATATCGGCGAATTCTTCTCGAATTGAATATTCCGCGCTGGACGTACCACCAATCCGCAATCGCGTACCGCTAGTCCGCGACAGCGTACCTCCTTGTTTTTGATGTTGCAATTCACGCGATAATGCAACTAATCCATACAATGATACTGATTCTATTGTAGAATTGTTTAAGGCTTATAAGCCTAATTCTACGAAAGGAGGCCAAAGATATGGCCAATAGAATCAATGTAAAGCTCATACTCGAGCTAAAATCTGGCGGTATGTCCCAGAATGAGATTGCCAGATCACGGCATATGTCACGCAGTTCTATTAGTTCTGTAGTGAACATTGCCAAGGAAAAGAACATTAATTATGAAGACATCAAAGACATGAATG
>JHXB01000021.1 GCA_000621905.1 Lachnospiraceae bacterium NC2004 | reverse complement strand
CTGTTGGATATCCCTTCAGAGAAAGAAGTTAAATATCTGTTGGAGATATTTGAAAAACGATATGATACATGGCCAACAATCTTCTGTACTCAATACAAACAGACTGAATGGCATCCTCGCTTAGGTGGAGGTGTAATAGCTGATGCTATCATGGATCGAATCGTACATAATTCAGAAACTATTAATTCTGGTACAGCAAATATGAGAGAGCTCCTATCTAAGCACTCACTATAGTACCGGTACGCTATTTCGGATTAGCGGTATCATTGTCATGGACTCGCGGTACCGCTCGTCCGGATAGGCGGTCTTACGACCGCGGAATATTCATGGTTTTATAATTTTGAAAAAAAATACATTTATCAGCACGGCAAATAGTTTCTCTTTTGGTTGACATTGTATACCAAACAGTCTATAATCTAGTTAGAAAGGTGGGTGATACTATGGCAAATACACCAACACAGATTCGAATCGATTCAGAAACTAAAACTAAAGCTAATATTTTGTTTAAATCTTTAGGTCTTGATATGTCTAGCGCCGTTAACATTTTTCTGCGCCAATGTATACTAAACGGAGGACTACCATTTACCGTAGAAGTTCCTAATTACAACCAACAGGTATTAGACGCTATGTCTGAGGCTCAAAGAATCTCTAAAGATACTAGCGTTCCTGCTTACGATAATATGCAGGACTTAATCAATGCATTGGAGGACTAATGTATAGAGTAAAATTCACCACAGCATATAAGAAGAGTTACAAACTCATGAAGAAAAGAGGTCTCAATATGGCCCTTCTTAACAGCATTGTAGATCAACTACGTCAAGGCAAGAAGCTGGATGTAAAATATAAAGATCATCCTCTATCTGGGAACATGTCCGCTTTCAGAGAATGTCATATCCAACCTAATTGGCTTCTTATCTACTATATAGATGGAGAGATATTAACGCTAACCTTGGTTGACACAGGGACACATTCAGATTTGTTTGACAAATAAAAAAACACAGAATAAGCACTAAATACTTATCCTGTGTTTTTTTATTATTAAGTTGTAGTTAGAATTACTCCTCTTTTGGATATATGCCTTTTTCACCATATAATAGAAGAAGCAGTTCTTGGAAAGTGATATCACCCATGGCAATCACCTCACTTTATTATTCCTCGTACTTATCTTGTCGTATACAATACCGAAAACGCCTAAAATGTTATACTATTCGCAACAATCACATTTCCTTGTGCCTAGCATTATACTTCTTCTTCGCACGCCTTATAGATAACTTCTTAAGAATCGCGATAATCACAACAAGAACAAATGCAGAGCCGGTTGCTATAACTGCAATGTACATGTACTTAGTATATTTCTTCTTAAGATACCTCTCCGGATACGTCACATTGAGCATCGTTTTAAACTCATTATTATTATGCAAACCATCAAATACGTAGTAAGTTCTTATGTATGCGTCATTTTTGAAATTAAGATCACGTACTTCTGAAATATTCTTAATACATTCGTCGTTTTTTTCAAGTAATGCGTTAATATACGCTCTATCCCATTCATTAATCTTAGTCTCATCATTAACCTTGTCTATGATTTCCTGATAACTACTATCTCCTAGTTTCTTAAGAGACAATGCATTATAAATCGTCGCAACATGATCTTTTTTGTTATTTTCAATCAACTGAGATGAGATATCTTTAACATCACCATATTTACCAAGTTTATAATTACAATACATAATCATCCTATACGCTTCCTGGTTATATCCGTAGCGTTCAACAACAGATTCAACCAGTTCTAATGCGCCATCATAATTTGAATCGGATTCAATAAGCACATCAGCCTTTTCAATCAATATATCATAATCGGATGGATACTCATCTAAATACTTAGTCATCAACTTAAGAGTTTTAATATAGTCCCCAGAATACTCATACGCCCTTATAAGCAATTTATCAAATTCCGGATAATCATATTTCATATTACTCTTGGCTAATTTTATACATGATACTGCATCTTCGTAATAACCAAACTCTATAAGAAGATTCGCCTTTATCCTAAGCACCTCAATATCATTGCCTATATCAGATATTATATAATCAGTGTAACTTATTAAATCTTTAGCATATGCATTACGATACTTCGAGTTGTATAGCATTACAAGGAAGCTCTTATCATCTTCAGGTAATCCTATAAAATCTTTAGCAGATTCTTTAAGTTTGCCGAGATTTTCGTAACCTTTTTTCTTAGTCCGACGTGCATAATCATCCCACTTCTTTACATATGTTTCTCTATGATTCCACTTATCACTAGCATTAGCCTTATCATTTAAATACACTTCATATATCTCAGCCATTTCTTCATGGAAATCATGCCTTGCAAAACCATCATCATCATGTCTTTTTCTACTAAACTTAACATATGCTGAAATCGCTTCGTCATACTTTCCTAATTCTACTAACGTGCAGCAAGACAAGTATTCACATTGCTTTCCCGCTCTTGAAATATCAATATTGGGAACAGAATATTCATAACACTTTTCATACATCTTCGAGTAGTATAATCCATAACAAATAGAAACCTTCTTAAACTCCTTTTCAAATTTCTTTACAATTGTGTCAGCATTTTGTGGATTTTTCAAAAGATTACAACATAGAACATAAGCTTCATATTCTATAATATTTTTTTCACTTTTCTTGCCTTTCTTTTTAGACTTTTCTTTCTCTAATCCATCTTTTAGAATCGTCTCGGCTTTATCATACTCACCTAGCTTTATATAAGCTGCTCCTACGTACACATTACAGTCATCGCCTGATTCTTCGTAAAAATTAATAATATCATAGTACAATGCCATATTATATAATGCTCTATAGTAATATTCATATATTTTATCTCGCTCGCTAAGTTTTTTGATACCATCCTGCCTCATTTTTACAAACGAAACTATTTTCTCGTTAAATTCTAGTTCACTATAGCACGAAAGTAAAGAACAAATACACTCCTCATTATATGTATCATACTTCAGAATCGCCTGCAGAATAGGAATAGCTTCATCATATTCTTCATCCTTTATATCTCTTTGTGCGTGTTTTTTTAGATCATCAAGTTTAACAGCACCAACATGTAACTCAGTTATAAAACTACTTATCATAGCTATAAAGATAATAATAATAATTTTCTTAACTTTCATATCAATCTCCTTACTAGTATGCAGAGTAATTACTCTCGACAGTAGACGTACTACCAGTGGTAACACGGATGCTATCTTCGATGCTAACGTCCCCCATAGTTACCTTAAATTCGTGATCTCCATAACTGCCTTCCTCAAAATCAAAAGTAACAACGTAGCAATTATTACTCTTATCGTACTTAATACTTGCTATGCTCATCCCACTTGATTCAGGCTCTACTACTAATTTGTTTTCCTCGGTCAACTCGTCAGGTAATGCTCTGAACCATCCCTGATACTTATCTAAATGATATTGATGTTGTATTCCCACAACTCCAATTTCCTCTGGTTCTACCTCTTCCTCACTACTTTCAACGATTTCAACCGGCTCAACAACATGCTTCGTAATTGGCTTAACACCCGAATCTACATACGAAGTCTTTACAACTTCCATATGATTAAGTTCATGTGCTACATATTCTTTCTTCAGATTCTGTTGAGTTACAACACTTACTGCCACTCCACCAAGCACAGCCACTTTAACCGTTCCGGACACAACTTTCGTTACCACACTGCTTGCCATCTTGGCGCTCACAGACTTGTTAGCTGCGAGCACCTTACGAACACCAAGTGATATACTCTTAGGAATAACAACTTTGTTGATATCTCCATAGAAGAACAGTAATAAAGGCAATCCTGAAAGACTGTAGAGTTTGATATTCTTCTTCTCTTCCACTTCCTTTACATAATCCTTAATACTATTTCTCGCGTAGTTTAATCTTGATTTTACTGTTCCGGTTGAAACTCCGGTCAACTCTGCAATCTCACTTACAGAGTACTCTTCAAAGTAGAATAACTGTATCGTCAGCTTCTGCTCGTCAGAAAGCTTGTCAAGAATCTGTCTTATCTCGCTCTGCTTCTCGTTGCTAAGATATACATTTTCAGGAATAAATTCCTCTGTATCCTCTGATGCATTCTCAAAAAGAAAGTCTTCACTTTCCTCAGTCGCCAAAACTTCCTTATTATTCTTTCTCATATAGTCAATGGTATTATTGCTAGCTATTCTGCCTGCCCATACCAAAAACGTCTCCGGTGTCTTAAGGTTGTCAAGCTGATCGTATATCTTGATGTACGTTTCCTGCATAACATCAGCGACATCAGACTTACTCTTAACAATCTTGCTAATAACTGAATATACATACTTCTCAGAATACTTATATACATAATCAAAAGCACTCTTATCACCGGCTTTATATTTGATTACATACTTAACCAGTTCTTGGTTGTTCTTCTGATATTTCTTCTCATCAAACGTCTTGCTCATAACTATACTCCTTCATATAATCTGTAATATATAGTACTAAACTATTGTTTCATTTTACCAAAACCGTATAAACGTAAGGAGTTCCATAAGTTTTTCCATTCGAATCAATGGGATAATATGTTATCTTCGTCTTTCCCTTCTTATTCGCTGTTATTATTCCATCTTCATCCACAGAAACAATTTTAGAATCTTCTGATTCAGCTATACATGAACCACATTTCACAAAATCTGATGCATCAAGTTCTTTCCATTCTCCAACGCCTAAAACAACATCTACACCCTTCATTTTATCCTGTGTTGGTTGTGTGTCAGTCTCATTTGATTCTGCATTAGGTTGCGAACCGCTCTCATACTCATCCACCTTAGCTTGAAGTGCGTCTCTCTCAGCCATTACATTGGCTAATTCAGTTTGTAATGCATCCCTGGAAGCTACAACAGCATTATAATCCTCCAATGATATAGAACTTCCTGAAGAACCACATCCATAAACAGTTAATAAAGCAACAATTGTTAACGCAAATAATAATACTTTCTTCATAATAATTACCTCTTTCTTAATATAATTTTATTTTATAATTGAAAATCTCAATTATTTAGAACCTATTTATTCTTCAAACAAAACTTGTACACTCTGTTACTCATATAGTCCCATCGCCTCCACAACCACTACAAGTTTGTTGATAACTGTAAGGAATTCCGGTTAAAGGATCGAATTGTGTAATCAGTTCCAGACCGGTTCCATTACAAAACGGGCATACCGTGCTATGGTTCGACACTGACGTTGAGGTTGAGCCAACATATACAATACATTTATAACTCTTTTTCCCTACCTTAGCCGTAATCACAGCCTGACCTATATTTTTCGCTTTAACTTTACCTTTATGCACAGTAGCAACCGCCTTATTATTCGAAGTCCATTTAACCTTCTTTTTAGTACCCTTAAGTTTTAAGGTAGCACTCTTTCCAACCTGTAACGTAATTCTTTTCTTGTTTAATTTAACTTTTGTTGCGGCATTGGACTGACATATTGTATTAAAACTCAATCCTATAGCCATAATTATAAATAATCCGATCATCATACATTTCTTCATAATAAACACCTCTTTCTTAAAATATAACTGTTATGCATCTTTTAACCAATCTGGTCAATTATTTAACTCCATTACCAGCACATTCAGAGCAAGTAACCTCATTAGCACCAATTTGTCCTGAACCACTACATCCGCTACAGGTATATGTATCCATACGCTGGCCAACAACCATACCCATACCGTCACATACATTAACCCAAACATTTTCCATTCCTGTGCCTAAACATGTAGGACATGTATTATCAACATGAATAGTTCCTGATCCACCGCATACATCACACACATGTGTTTCGCACGCTTCTTCGGATGAACATTCTTCCTCTATTTCTGCCTGTTCCTCCTTAGATTCGACAGTTTCTTCGGATACAGACTCTTGTTTTTCTGCAATTGACGACGTATTCGTGGATAACTGCTCAATATTTTCTGTAGATCCACATCCATTCATAGTTAATATAGTTACAACTGTTAATGCAAATAATATAATTTTCTTCATAATAAATACCTCTTTCTATATATAGTAATAATGTTTTAGTTGCTTATTTTTCTAAAAAAGTAAAACTAACTCGTATCGTGCATAACGATCCCTCCCATCTAATCTACAATATAAGCCTCTTTTTAACTGCTTATGTATATTAGACGGATGAAAAACAGATTTGGTTTTATATTTTTAAAAAATTTTTTATTTTTTTCTAAAACTACTATAATAGCCTGTATTTATTGAGTTTTATATTATCGCAATCATATTGAATCTTAATGTGTACTTTTTGAGAATCTCCAAATAGATCGAAAGCTCTTCAGCAATCATGTGGTATATCTAGCACATATACGCTGTTTTGATTCACCCGATTGATTTAAAGATAATGTAGTGATATAATATAATACTGTGTCAGAAAGTACACTTATTGCGATTTCTCCACACATTTAACCCTTCGATAAAAAGTACTTCGACTCACATTACACATTCTCGCAGCCTCATCTGCAGTTATAAGCCCCTTTCTCCATTTAGCAACAATATCCATAAACGTATCAGGCAACACCGCCTTAGGCCTTCCAAAAACCACCCCTCTTTGCCTAGCTGCCGCTATTCCCTGTTTTTGTCTCTCGCGTATATTTCTTCGCTCGCTCTCTGCACAGAAAGACAGTATCTGTAATACAAGATCCGCAATAAATGTACCTATAAGATCTTTTCCCGTTCTGGTGTCAAGCAATGGCATATCAATAACACAGATATCTACATTCATTTCCTTAGTCAATAAATGCCACTGATTCTGTATCTCTTCATAATTCCTTCCTAGTCTGTCTATACTTAACACATACAAGACATCTCCTGCGGCAAGCTCAGATATCATTTTCTTATACTGTGGCCTGTTAAAACAGCTTCCTGACTGCTTATCTACATAAATCCTCTCATCTTTTATCCCAAGCTTCTTGAGCGCAATCAGTTGTCTATCCTCATTTTGCTCTACACTACTAACCCTTACGTATCCTACCTCTGCCATTTGATGTTCCTCCTTTTTACGTCAACTATAGTCATGAAACATGACTAAGATAACGTTATTCTAACAACATCAACCTAAAACATATCATCAAGGTATATCTATACCTTGACAGATTGTAGTTAGCACATGTCAGTTATCCCTCATTCCATTCGGGATAAAGATTCTTCGCTTCGCTCAGAATGACAGCGCAACCCGGTGGCTCCGCCACCCTGAAACCAATACAACTCCCGGCCCAAAAAATCCCCACGGTGGCTCCGCCACCCTGAGGATTAAAAAGAGCATAATGTGTTATTTCGCAGGGCGCCCAAGCGTCTCGTTACTTAATACAGAGCACGGCTACACGTATGCTTAAGTCGGACTCTATAAAAACGTCGGTACTTAATGAGTGCAAGTTATACGCAGCACGAATTTAGTACCGTTACGTTTTTACCGAAGCGAGAGCGTGTCCGACGTAGCATTGTGTTGCCGAGATCGTCAATTTCACAAAGCCGAGAGGCGCCACGAAAAAATAACATATTATGCTCTAACTAAATCCGCCCCAAACATCTTGATAACTCCCCTCTCATATGCTAATATAAAATTACTTTGATGGCACATACGCCTGGAGAGCCTTTGTTAATATTGATTCATTGTTAATTGGGAATTCAGTAAAACAAAGGAGGCTTATAAATGTCATCTAACATTCCAAGCACTGATATAGCCTTAAAAGACTTTTTCAGTGACAACAATGTATATGCATCTGTGTTTAACGATTTCTTATTCAAGGAGGAATTAATCAACCCTGACGAACTAGAACCGATAGACACAGCATATCAAGAAAATGTTATTGCTAGGGCAAAACCTGAGAAGATATATAGATATAGAGATTGCCTTAGAAGAACTAAATATGGGCATCTTTTGATAGTGGGTATAGAGAATCAGGATAAGATTCATTATGCAATGCCTGTTAGAAAGATGCTTTACGATGCTCTGTCCTATAGCTCTGAGTTAGGAATTTATGGCGGTAAAGACGTCGATAAGACAGAATGGACCGTAGATGAAAGATTATCTAGTGTTCCTAAAGATGTTAAAATAACTCCGGTTATAACGGTGGTGTTTTACACTGGTGAGAATACTTGGAGCGGACCTAAATCATTACACGATATGATGGATATAGATGATAAAATCAAACCATTTGTACCGGATTATCCATTATATGTAATCGATTTAGGACATGATGATAAATTGTCATTTTCAAACGAAGACCTTGAGGAGATAAGGGCATTTTTAAGTTCCATATACAATGGAACTGCAGATGTTAGCAAGTATGAGGTTAAGAACTCTACAGTAGCGCTAGCCGGAATACTTGCGAACGATCAGAAGTTATACACATTAGCTAACGAAACGAAAGGAGGTAAGAGGCAGATGTGTGAGGTATTAAGATTAAGAGACGAGAAAATCATCAATGAGATTTCTAAGCAAAAGGATGAAGAAGCAAAGAAGCTTCTTGCCGAGAAGGATTCACTGATATCTCAATTGACCGAAAAGGATACTCAGTTATCTGAGAAGGATGCAGAGATTGAATCCTTAAAAGAACAGTTACGACTAGCTAAAGCACAATAACAAAAACAAACCCAATTAATAACTAGAACGAAGGATTTATGAATCAATTTATTATTATCATCAAAGTAACAAAGAGCGCCATATGGTATAATCCATATGGCGCTTTATTATCCGTTTCCCGGTGGCTCCGCCACCCTGAGGATTAAAAAGAGCATAATGTGCTATTTCACAGGGCGCCCAAGCGTTTCGTTACTTAATAATACAGAGCGCGTCCGACGTAGCATTGTGTTGCCGGGATCGTCAATTTCACAAAGCCGAGAGGCGTCCCGAAGAAATAACATATTATGCTCTAATTACATCCGCCCCCATCAATCATCATATTCTCTACTCTCCAGCGAACTATAATCCTTATGCTTACTAACAGCCTTATAAGCAGGTCTTATAATCTTACCTCCGTTGATAATCTCCTCAAGTCTGTGTGCACTCCATCCGGCAATACGCGCCATAGCAAACATCGGAGTGTAAAGCTCATGAGGAATATTGAGCATATCATATATAAAACCACTATAGAAATCAACATTGATACATACACCCTTGTAGATCTTACGCTCTCTCGCGATAATCTCAGGTGCAAGTCTCTCAACAGTCTTATAAAGCTTAAGCTCGTCATTAAGTCCCTTCTCATTGGCGAGGTCCTCAACAAACATCTTAAGCATCTTAGCACGAGGATCAGACACAGAATAAACTGCATGTCCCATACCATAGATAAGACCCATCTTGTCAAATGCTTCCTTGTGAAGAAGCTTCTTAAGGTAATTAGCTATCTCTTCCTCATCATTCCAATCCTTGACACAAGCCTTAAGATCATCAAACATCTCAGTAACCTTAATGTTGGCACCACCGTGCTTAGGTCCCTTTAAAGAACCTAAAGAAGCCGAAATAGCCGAATATGTGTCAGTTCCCGAAGAGGTTATAACATGATCGACAAATGTCGAATTGTTACCACCACCATGCTCTGCATGAAGAACGAGAGCAAGATCAAGAATCCTTGCCTCAAGCTCAGTATATCTGTTGTCAGGTCTCAACATGTAAAGGAAGTTCTCAGCCAATGACTTAGAAGGATCCGGAGCATGTATGATAAGACTCTTACCATTATAAAAATGATTGTAAGTAACATATGCGTAAACAGCAAGTCTTGGGAATAATGAAATAAGTCCCAAACACTGATCAAGAACGTTAGGAATGGTGGTATCACCTGCACGCTTATCATAAGAATATAGAGCTAATACCGATCTGCTCATCGCATTCATAATGTCAGGACTTGGTGCCTTCATTATGATATCTCTGGTAAATCCGTTAGGGAGCTCTCTCTTCTCGACCAAAACTCTCTTAAAATCTACAAGTTCTTCCTCTGTTGGAAGGCTACCGAAAAGAAGCAAGAAAACAGTCTCTTCAAAACCGAATCTCTTCTCCTTCATAAAACCTGTAACCAAATCTTCAACATTGATACCCTGGTAATATAACTTACCTTCACATGGTATCATCTCCATATCAACAACAGTATACGAAAGAATCTCTGATATCTCTGTAAGTCCCGCTAAAACACCCTTACCATTTATATCTCTAAGTCCTCGCTTAACATCATACTTGGTATAAAGTTCCGGATCAATCTGATGATTGGCAGTAATCCTATCTGCCATTCTAATAATCTGATCACTCCAAATATTCTTGTTGATGTCTTGCATTCTATCATCCTTTCTATAGGTACGCACGCACCAGCACATAAATAACTTATAATATACTCCAACAGTATACCACATTTGAGAATCAAAGAAAAGTGAAAGTTTTCTATTGATAAAACCTCTTGATTGACATATACTTTAAGGTATCTAAAAAGCAAGAGGTAATATCATGAGTTCAACGAAATCACGAGCCAAGAAGGCTCCACACAATACACCAAAAGAAACTATAACCATAACATATGAGAACATAATTACCAGACTCATCGCTGTCTGGTGCGTAACGGTACTTATCGAGAGCAAAGTCCATGACTTCACTCTCATCTCATTCAGTGAAGTCTCACTTCCAAAGTTCGCACTTCATTATATCATTTGCTTTGGAATCGTATCTATACTTCACTACGCAGCAAGAGCCAAGGGCTTTGATGCCGTATTTTTATTAATCTCACTGGTATCATTTGGCACCGCATTAGCAATGGCCAACTCAGGTCCATATATAATGTTAGCTGTATTCTTTGTACTTGCACTATGTATATACTATTACAAGGACTACTATCTGACACTTATTCCTGAGATTAAGAAAGAAAAGACTGCAATTATAATCACTGCAGTTATAGGAGTTTTATTAGCAACCATACTCGCAGTAATAACCATATGCAGATTCGAGAATAATTCATCCTCAACATTTGACATGGGCATATATGCGCAAATGTTTTATAACATGAAGGACAACTTTAGTCTTAACACAACCTGTGAGAGACAGACACTTCTCTCTCATCTTCATGTTCACACATCACTTATATATTATTTGTTTTTACCGGTATATATGATATTCCCTCACACCGAAACCTTGCTTATTTTGCAGGCTTTATCAGTGGGAGTAGGGGTCTTGCCACTTTACCTTTTAACCAAGAGGATAGGTTTTAACAACACTGAAAGAGTTATCATAGTTCTTGTTTATGCACTCTCCCCGGCTGCATTTGGAGGAGTATTTTACGATTTCCATGAAAATGTTTTCCTTATTCCGCTTCTCCTATTCCTGTTTTGGTGCTACGAGTCAGAGTATCTTATTCCAACGCTAATCCTCTCAGTTGCAGTCTGTACAGTCAAAGAGGACGCAACACTATTTGTGATTATACTTGGAGCATACTCGATTATATCAAGAAGAAATATAAAAAGGGGAATCATAATCACGCTGATAGGATTAATTGCTATGGCGATAGCATTTGCCTATATCGCCAAATATGGCGATGGACTTATGACCAACCACTATTCGAATCTGGTAACACCTGAGAACGAAGGTCTTTTAGGAATATTAACTACCCTACTCACTAACCCGGGATATCTTGTTGATCAGATTATGCAAGAGGACAAGATTAAATTCCTTATAAATGTTATCCTTCCGATTGGTTTTATGGCATTTACAACCAAATATTTAAGCAGGTATGTACTCTTAGTGCCGTTCGTATTTGTCAATCTTTTGACGGATTATGTGTATCAGCATAACATATACTATCAATATGTTTTCGGGCCATATATGTTTATATTATATGTGGCAATTCTTAATATCTATGACATTAAGGAATATAATAAGAGACATCATTATCTTTTACTTATCGCATTAGTTGGTATAGTGGCATTTATAAGTCAACTTTCCACAAAGACTTATTACATTGACAACTACAAGAACAGCTCTGATACTATCGAGATTTTAGAAGAGGCATTTAAAGAGATTCCTGATGACGCAAGCGTGTCATCAACAACATTCCTTGTTCCTAAACTTGCTAAAAGAGATACAATATTCATGATAGACGGTGCAATCGTTAATAGCAACGAAATATTTGACACAGACTACGCAATATTTGATTTGCGTCCGGGTTACGCAGATGAAAATGTTACAGCAGAAGAACAACTATATGTAAGCAACGGATACGTTGAAGTATCTAGTGAAGATGATGTATACGTTCTCTTAAAGAAGTAATAATCAAGAGCAGGCGAAAAGCCTGCTCTATTATTATATCTTAAGTTTTGAAAAAACTTCTCCGATAGGATCGGTTATTGTTAGTGTCGCTCTTACATGCCTAGATGTATCTGACTTATTAATAACAACAAGATGCTCACCGTTAAAGTAATCGATAAATCCTGCTGCCGGATACACTGCCAAAGACGTTCCGCCGATAATTAATACATTAGCCTTACTTATCGCGCTTATACTCTTAGCAATCAGATTCTGGTCTAATCCCTCTTCATAAAGCACTACGTCAGGCTTGATAAGACCTCCGCACTCATCACACTTAGGCACGCCATCCATCTTCATTATATCCTCAGCAGTAAAAAGCTTACGACAATGAGTACAATAATTCCTGTGAACGCATCCATGAATATCATAAACTTCTTTACTTCCAGCCAACTGATGAAGTCCATCAATATTCTGAGTGATTATAGCTTTAAGCTTGCCCTTCTCTTCTAACTTAGCCAGAGCAATGTGTGCCGCATTAGGCTTAGCATCAAGTGCTATCATCTTGTCCTTATAGAACTCATAAAATTCTTCTGTCTTATTAACAAAAAATGTATGACTGACTATAGTCTCAGGCGGATACTTATATTTCATATGATATAAGCCGTCCTGACTTCTAAAATCAGGAATTCCACTCTCCGTTGATACACCCGCTCCTCCAAAGAACACGATATTGTCATTGGTATCGATAATCTCTTGAAGCTTAACAATTTTGTCATCCATATAAACACCTCCACATTAACTAAATATTGATACCTGCCATCTTAAGAATATGAATAGCATTGGTTGTTACACATCGTCCATCCTTAATCTTGTATTCAAACTTAAGCTCATCCTCTTCAAAATACTCGTCAAAATGATTGTTGGTAATATTGCTATGTGCTTCAGCTAAATCGCATAGTTCAAAGTCATGAGTGGTAATCATTCCGCACACCCAAGGTTTAGCTAGAGTTCCTATAACTCCCTTAGCGCCTATAATCCTGTCTGCAGAATTAGTCCCCTTAAATATCTCGTCAATAAGAACCAACATAGAAACCTTATTCTTCACAAACTCTGACATTGCCTTAATCCTAAGCACCTCGGCATAAAAACTTGAAATTCCTCTACCTACATCATCCATAACTCTCATTGACGTGAACATCTTAAATATGCTTAAAGACGCCTCTTTAGAGCATACCATTGCACCGGAATAAGCAAGACACACATTAACGCCCAAAGACCTTAAATATGTCGTCTTACCTGACATATTAGAGCCGGTTATAATACGAATTCCTTCCTTAATACGACATGGATTAGAAACAACCGTACTCTCTTTAATAAGCGGGTGATAAAGTTCTTCAAAATCAATCACCGGCTTAATATCTTCAAGTATATTAGGAAATGCCGACACTGACTTTACTCTACCAATAACCGCAAGACTAAGAAAAGCCTCCATCTCTCCGGCCGCATCTATCCACTTAGGCACTCTTTTAATATACTTCTTCTTCCACGAAGCAAACCTTAGATATATTAAAGCATTGTAAAACACAGCCGTACACAAAAGCCCATAAACAAGAGGATTGGCTCTTAGATTAATGGCGCTGCTGATAGTTTTAAGCCCCAATATAGCCTTGTCTGAATCCTTAGCTATCTCCGATTTAATCCTCTTTAGCGCATCAGATTCATAATCATGACTTGTAATCTCAGATAAAAACTCTTCATATGCTGCTAAATAATTGACAAATGAAAACGCCTCCGAACTGACTCCCATAAATGTTCCATCCATAAACTGACTGATAACAAATGTCAAAACAAAGAGTATTGTCGGAACCAAGAACGACATAACCTTTAACACCGCCAATATAACGCTAATCCATGAAGCTCCCAAAAGAATTATGGTAAGTGCTAATACAATCGCGGTAAACTTCCTATCGTCATCATCACTCTTAAATGCCGTCTCCGGATTAAGCAAAAGATCTTTCTTAGATCGTGCCTTTGCCTTTAAAATCAAAGTCTCGAGTTTATAACTTAACTCATCAAGCTTGGTAAGCGCTCTTACAGCCGCCTGTCTCTCTTCTATCGCAATCTTAGAAGTCATAAAAACGCTCTCAAGATTCCGAGCAGAATCCAAAAACGCATCTCTGTTAGAAAATGCAAGCGTCAAATACTTATAAAGTTTCTCTTTGCCGGAATAAGAGCCACATACATTTATGTATTGATAAAGTGATTCTTCTCCCAACAAATCAAGATCCATGGCAACTTCTTTGACATAAGAATCTGATGCATCCAAAAACTCAACTCCGTCATCATCAAATTCCTTCCATTCATCACTAAACCTCTTAATATACCTGTCATAAACCTCACAAGATGCCTTAGCTTCCATCAGCATGTCGTTCTTCTTATAACTTACAATCACCATTACAACAAAGCATACCAGTGCAACAATTCCGATTATAAGCGCCAATGTCTTAGAATCAACCAACCCTATAGTTACCGCAATTACTCCAATAGCAAAAGAGACCAACCGCCCTAAACTCAGACGGTTGGTTTCTGCATTTAACTTAATGGCTGTTTCATTGACTTCTTCTCTTAATTTAATATAGCTTTCAACTATACCAGACTCGGTCATGAAATCGTCCTTTCCGTTAATTATTCAGGTAATTCAAACCTATATCCAAATCCATGCACTGTCTTAATGTATGGACACTCAGCCGTAAGCTTGGCACGAAGCTGCTTGATATGTGTATCAACAGTTCTTGTGTCACCTACATAATTGTATCCCCACACCTGATTAAGTATGTTCTCTCTTAAGACAACTACATTCATATTGTCGAGGAAATACGTAAGAAGACTGTATTCCTTAGCTGTCAATCCAATGTCCTTATCGTGAAGGAACACTCTCTTGCTCTCGCTGTCAATAACAAGCTCACCTATCTCACGCTGCTTTCCATGTCCGACTCCAACGCTGCTTCTCTTTAAAACAGCCTCAACATGCCCCAACAAAACTGCATTTGAGAATGGTTTAAGGATGTAATCATCAACTCCAAGTCTGAATCCCTCTAACTGATCGTGCTCTCCATCTTTAGCCGTGAGCATAATAACAGGAACATCAGACATATCTCTAATCTCCTTAAGAACCTGATATCCATCAAGCTTAGGAAGCATAATATCAAGTAAAATGAGATCGATATACTGATTGTTCTCATAGAACACATTAAGTGCCTCTTCACCATCAGCCGCTTCAATCACATGATAATCTCTAATCCCCAAGTAATCAACAAGCATTCGTCGGATTCTTCCCTCATCTTCCACAACAAGGATACATTCTTTTTGATTCTTCATAAACATTCACCTCTTAATTTATACTGTTACCATTTCTTAAGTATAGTCTTTCTCTCCATGAGATCTTTACCTCTAATCTCAGGATCCTCATAGAACGAGTCATTCTTAATATGTGTCGTTGAAACCTCTTCGAATATAGCTCCGTTCTTAGACGAGAACTTGTGATTCTGTCCCCTTAATACGGTCTGAATATCTCCAGGCTTCATCTCACGCTTAACACCGTCAATCTCAACCTCCAAATCACCGTAAAGAAGCTGGAACGTCTCTTCCTTAGCCTTGTGCAAATGCATAGGATGCTTCTGCCCTGCTAAAACTATAATAAGCTTCTTGCAATACTCTCTGTTGATAATATTGATAATGACAGCTCCCACATTTCTGAAATTCTGCATTCCGTAATGATGAGAAAGTTCAACCTCAAAGTCATCTCCTAGAGCAATGCCGGCCTCGTAAAGCATACCTTTGGCGTCATGTATAACACTTCTTGCGAGATTAACGTCTGTAACCTTCTTCTTCTCATGAAGTTCATCATTAGCCTTGTAATCTTTACTTGCAATTATTCCATCATAGAACTCGCCACTGGTCATCTGCTTGTCATTGCATGGCATAGCGAAGAATACATCTTCTCTGGTAATCTCATCTCCGGCATTAACATCATGTGTTAAGTATACACCACGCATAAGAGAATTAAGTGAGTCAATCTCTGCTTGAGATACATATTTCTCATTATCTTTCTTAAGACTACACATATTCTTAGCTCTCTCAGAAGCAGCAATCCACTGCTCTGCTTGAGAAGGGTTCATAGAGTATGCGTTAAGCTTAATAGTCTCTGTAGGAAGGCCAACGTGTCTCTCTAAGATAGTTGCTCCCTTGGCTATAGCCATCATTGGCACGGTGTGATCATCAGGATCCTCATGACCCGAATATCCGATAGGGACATCCGGATATCTCTTTCTCATACGATCGATAAAATCAAGCTGAAGATGCTCTTCCGGAGCTGGATACTCTGCAACACAATGTAAAAATGCAAAATGACAATGTCTATGTGTAAAGAAATTATATAACTTGTCAATATCTGAAAGTGTCTTACCTCCGGTAGAAATAATAAGCGGTTTACCTGTGTTGGCTGCCTTAGAAAGAAGTGGCCAGTCAAGCGATGAACAACTTGCTATCTTAATAACATCAAGTCCCTGTTCCATACACCAATCAACACCATCTTCGTCAAACGGCGTACTCATAGTAACAAGTCCTTCCTCCTTCATAGCCTCAATAAGTTGAGAAAACTGATCAAATGTTAGCCTCGTGCTCTCAAACCTTGAAACATGAGGAACATCATCTCTTCCGCGATAATCAGGATGAATAAAATTGTCGAGATTACGGTATTGGAGCTTAACTGCCGCCTTAACATTATGCTTTCTTGCAATCTTGCCCATCTCGTGAATAATATCTATTCCATGCTCAACACTTCCCTGATGACTGTTAGCCATCTCAAAGATATATAAATCTTCTAATATATCCTTCTTAGCCATTTAAACCGCCTCCTAAATTAAGATAATATATATCAGTCCTTAGCGACCTCAACCACTGACTTAGCAAGACCGGCAACTCCCTGAATCTCTGAAGGGATAATAATCTTGGTTGCCTTGCCGTCCGCAGCCTTCATAAACGCCTCTAAACTCTTAAGCTTTATAACTGCTTCGTCTGCACCGACTTCCTTAATAAAATTAAGACCATCTGCGTTAGCTTTCTGAATAGCAAGAATAGCTTCTGCCTGACCTTCTGCCTCACGAATCGTAGCTTCCTTCTTAGCTTCAGCTCTAAGAATAGCCGCTGCCTTCTCTGCCTCTGCTTCAAGAATCGCTGATTCTTTTCTACCCTCTGCAGTAAGAATTGCAGACTTCTTCTCTCCTTCTGCACGAAGGATAGCTTCACGACGCTCACGCTCTGCCTTCATCTGTTTCTCCATTGAGTCCTGAATCTCAGCAGGTGGCATAATATTCTTAAGCTCAACACGATTAATCTTGATACCCCATGGATCTGTAGCTAAATCAAGAACAGAGCACATCTTGGTGTTAATAGTTTCACGAGATGTAAGTGTCTGATCAAGCTCAAGATCACCGATTATATTACGAAGTGTAGTTGCTGTAAGTTTCTCAACCGCAACAAATGGATTGTCAACACCGTAGGTAAACTGTTTTGGATCAATAATCTGGAAGAACACTACAGTATCAATCTTCATTGTAACGTTATCCTTAGTGATAACAGGCTGTGGTGGGAAATCAAGCACCTGCTCTTTAAGGTTAACTCTCTTGGCAACTCTATCAATTAAAGGCGCCTTAAAATGAAGTCCTACCTCCCATGTGTTCGCATAAGTACCCAATCTCTCAATAACATATGCATTGGCCTGAGGTACAATCTTGATACAAGATACTACAATCCAAAGAATAACAACAATTAACATAATAGCCAAAAATGGTCCCATAATAATAATCCTCCTTAAAATATAAAAGTTCTACTTAAAATTATAACTTAGTTACGATGCACTTGGCACCCTTTAGTTCAACAACCTTGACAGTTGTGTCCTTCTCAATAACCTCTCCTTCGACAATATTCCTTGCTGTCCAGTAACTTCCGCCAACCTGCACCTGACCTTCGGCCCTAAGGTTATCAATCGCAATAGTAACTATACCCGTCTGTCCAACAAGTCTGTCTGCATTGGTTGCAGTTAGACGATTATTGAGGTATTTCTTAGCCCATGGTCTTGTAAATGCAAGAAGGCACAAAGACACAATTAAAAATATTGCCAATTGAATCGGCAATGGTGCTCCAAGTCCGGCAGCAACCGCAGAGATAACTGCACCTATCGCAAACCAAACGGTAGCAAGTCCCATGGTTATACACTCTATAATTACAAATACAACTGCCAAAATAAGCCATATTTGAAATAAACTAAGGCTTCCCATAAATATCCCTCCCTTATAATAGAATAATAACGACTGTTAAACAATCATCACTACATATTGTACTACATTTAGAGCTTATTCACAAGAATTATATGCAATTTAACGAAATAAAGGTTAATAATTCACATTTTTTACAACATTTATCTAACAAACACTTGATTTATCATAGGATACTTTATTATAATAATATTGACGAGTTTTAATGAACCAAATTAAGGAGGAATCACATTGAAGATAGGTTTTGTTGGATGTGGCAACATGGGTCGCGCTATAATGGGCGGGATTTTGTCTAAGGGACTTGCCACCAAAGAAGAGATTGTAGCTTCTGATACAAGCGAAGCAGCCAGAGAGAATGTCGAGAAACAGTTTGGTATAAAGACTACCGGCGACAATCGCAAAGTTATAAGAGATAACGATATAGGCTGGAACGCTGATGTAGTCATTCTGGCAATCAAGCCGGCATACTACGAAGATGTCATAACCGATATCAGAAAGACAGCTCAAGACGAAGCAACTTACAATAATTTGATATTTATATCGATTGCACCGGGCAAGACACTTAAGTGGCTGGATCAATGCTTTGGTAATGAGAGCATCAAGATAGTAAGAACCATGCCTAACACTCCTGCACTTGTTGGTGAGGGAATTACAGGAGTATCATTCGGAAAGAATTTAGACAAAGATGATAAAGAGACCGTCTTAAGTATCTTAAGCAGTTTCGGACGAGCTGAAGAAGTCGAAGAAAAGCTTATGGATGTGGTTACAAGCGTCAGCGGAAGTTCACCTGCATACATATTCATGTTTATTGAGGCAATGGCAGATGCGGCTGTAGCCGACGGTATGCCTAGAGCTCAAGCTTATACATTTGCAGCACAGGCAGTTTTAGGAAGTGCCAAGATGGTGATTGAGACAGGCAAGCATCCGGGCGAGCTTAAAGACATGGTATGCTCCCCTGGAGGAACAACCATAGAAGCAGTTAGAGTTCTTGAAGCCAAAGGAATGCGAAGCGCTGTTTTCGAAGCAATGAAAGCATGTACTAAGAAATCAAGGGAGAGCTGATTAGCTCTCCCTTAACCATGGCGATAATACGCCTGAACAATATTATTGTTACCGAGGTGAGATATATGTTTACACACCTTCATGTTCATACCGAATACAGCCTTTTAGATGGCCTTAGCAAGATTAATGACCTTGTTAATCGAGCTAAGGAATTAGGCATGAAATCTCTTGCAATAACCGACCATGGTGTAATGTATGGTGTTATTTCATTTTACAAAGCATGTAAAGCAGCAGGTATTAAGCCTATTATCGGTTGTGAAGTGTATGTCTCTCCTACATCAAGATTTGAAAAGACCAATCACGATAACAGATATTATCATCTGATTCTCTTAGCCAAAAATGATACCGGATATCACAATCTCATCAAGTTAGTTTCAAGAGGATTTACAGAAGGATTTTACTATAAACCAAGAGTTGATAAAGAACTGCTTACGCAGTACAGTGAGGGACTTATATGTCTGTCCGCCTGCCTCCAGGGCGAGGTTGCCTGTTATCTTAAGACAGGCTTTTATGATGAAGCTAAAAAAGTTGCTCTCTGGTACAACAATACATTTGGCGAAGGCAACTACTATCTTGAACTTCAGGATCATGGATATAAAGAACAGGCAACAGTTAATCAGGGTTTATTGCGCTTAAGTGAAGAGACCAACATTCCGTTGGTTGCCACTAACGATTCCCACTATACAAGAGCTGAGGATGCCTACGCACATGATGTTTTACTTTGTGTACAGACAGGTAGTCTCATGAAAGATGAGAATCGAATGCGCTACGAGGGAGGACAGTTCTACTTAAAATCAGAAGAAGAGATGCGTTCACTCTTCTCTTACGCCCCATCAGCTATAGACAATACATCCATTATAGCAGATCAATGTAATCTCGAGATTATATTTGGAGAGCAGAAACTTCCTAAGTTTGAGGTCCCTGAGGGATATGATTCCTATTCATATCTTAGGCATCTAAGTGAAGAAGGTTTTAAACTTAGATACCCATCTAATCTTTATTCAGACCAATCATCTTTAAAAGAACGACTCAATTACGAACTTGAAACCATAAAAGGCATGGGCTATGTCGACTACTTCCTAATCGTTTGGGATTTCATAAGGTACGCCAAAGATCAAGGCATAGCTGTTGGTCCCGGACGTGGTTCCGCTGCCGGAAGTATGGTTTCATATTGTCTTGAGATCACCGACATAGATCCTATTAGATTTAATCTTCTCTTTGAGCGTTTTTTAAATCCGGAGCGTGTAACCATGCCCGATATAGACGTTGATTTCTGTTATATCAGACGTGGAGAAGTTATAGATTATGTAACGAAGAAATATGGCAAAGACAAAGTTACTCAGATAGTTACATTTGGTACAATGGCTGCCAAGATGGTCATACGAGATGTCGGTAGGGTTTTAGATTATCCTTATCAATTGATTGACAGCGTCGCCAAATTGATTCCACAAGCTCCAAACATGACTTTAGACAGGGCTCTGTCTGAGGTCAAAGAGCTACGTGCTCTTAAAGAAAATGATGACAATGTCAACGAACTTATAACTATTGCCAAGCAGCTTGAAGGTCTTCCAAGACATACATCTACTCACGCTGCAGGCGTTGTTATCGGCTCACAGTCTATCGACGAATTTGTTCCCCTCTCGCTTGGTCAAGAGGATGCAATCAACACCCAGTTTACCATGACTGAGATTGAAGAGCTGGGTCTTTTAAAGATGGATTTTTTGGGACTTAGAAATCTTACTGTCATCCAGGATGCCGTATCTATGGCAATTAAAAGAACAGGTGACGACTTAGATATTAACAACATTGATATGAACGACCCTGATGTCTATAAACTCATTTCCTCAGGCAACACCGAGGGTATATTCCAGCTTGAGAGCAGGGGAATGTCAGCATTTATGAAGGAATTAAAGCCGACCTGCCTAGAAGACATAATAGCCGGCATTTCCTTATATAGACCTGGGCCTATGGACTTCATTCCTAAATACATTAAGGGCAAGGAGAATCAAGACCAGATAACTTACGATTGCAAAGAGCTTGAAGAGATTCTCTCTCCTACTTACGGCTGTATAGTATATCAAGAGCAGGTTATGCAGATAGTTATGAAGCTTGCGGGATATACACTTGGAAGAAGTGACCTTGTAAGACGTGCGATGTCCAAGAAGAAAGCTGACGTCATGGAGAAGGAACGCAGTAATTTCATATATGGAAATGAAGAACTGGGCGTTAAAGGCTGTGTTAACAACGGCATCGACGAGAGAATCGCAATGAAGATTTTCGACGAGATGACCGACTTTGCGAAGTATGCATTTAACAAATCACACGCTGCCGCTTACGCAGTTGTCGCGTATCAGACAGCCTATTTAAAATGCCACTATCCTAAAGAATTTATGGCAGCTTTGATGTCTTCCGTGAACCTTAACACCGGTAAATTAGGGCATTACATAAGTTCACTTAAAAAGGCTAACATCACTCTTCTTCCGCCAAGTATCAACGAGTCCATGAGTACATTTTCTGCAAATGAAGATGGCATCCGCTACGGACTCTCGGCAATAAAGAGTCTCGGATATCCGGTGGTTGAAGCTATTATAAAAGAACGCAACAAGCGAGGCAAGTTTAGCGATATATATGATTTTGCAGAGAGACTCTCAAGCAAAGAGGTCAACAAACGAGTGGTAGAAAGTCTTATCAAAGCGGGCGCACTTGACGGTTTAGGCGCTACAAGGCGTCAACTTATGGAGATTTATCCGGATGTAATAGAGACGATAACTTTAGATAAAAAGAAACAGATAACCGGTCAGCAATCCCTGTTTGATTACGGTGCTACGCTCGGAATAGATGAATCAATGTATCGCCCTAAATATCCTGATTGTGGAGAATTTGACGACGATCTAAAGTTACAATATGAGAAAGAAGTACTTGGAACTTACGCTAGCAGCCATCCGCTTGACAAGTACCATGATTGGCTTATTAAGAATATTACACACGATTCAAGTTCATTTATATATGACGAATCCGAAGAAAGATATGAAGTAAATGACGGTGAGTATGTAATTATCGCGGGGCTTTTAGAGTCAGTAAATGTCAGAATTACGAAGAAGAATCTCAATATGGCTACAGCTTCACTAACCGACTTAAACGGAAGCATTAACCTCATCTTCTTCCCTAAGATTTATGAGTTGAAGAGCAATATCATTTACGAAGATCAAAAATGCTTTATTTCGGGTAGAGTAAGCATTGACGGCGAGGATATTAAAGTCATTGTAGACAGCATTCTCCCGTTTAATCAGATACCTATGGACATATGGCTTCAGTTTGACAACAAGGATGACTACAATAGTAAGAAACCTGCAATCGATGCCATTATAAACGAGTCTAAAACACCTGTTAACGGCTCACTAATTATACTCTATCTCAAAGAAGAGAAATCCATCAAAAAGCTTGATAACTCTATGCGCGTAAAGCTTGACGATGAATTAATGTTCAAATTATACAAGGTCTTATCTGAGGACAATGTAAAAACTACATACCCTAACGTTAAAGACCTATTTCGGAGGAAAAACTATGATTACAAGCGTAGATAATCAAACAGTTAAGAATATAGTTAAGCTTCTAAAAGGCTCCAAATACAGAAATCAAGAGTCTACCTATGTTATTGAAGGGTTAAGGCTTTACAAGGATTGTAAAGCCTCTGATATCATTTGCACCTATGTTACTGAAGACTTTAGGGATAAGTATCCTGATGTTATCAAAGGCGAGCATGTTGAAATCGTGAGCGATAAAGTTATGAAGCATATTACCGATACCAAGACTCCACAAGGGATATTGGCAACCGTTAAGATGAACAAACTCAGTGTCGACGATATTACATTTGCAAATGATAACAAACCGCTTGCACTTTTAGCTTTAGAGAATATCCAAGATCCCGGCAACTTAGGTACTATCATAAGAATGGCTGAGGGTGCAGGGTTAAGCGGCGTTATTATGAGCAAAGATACTGTTGATATATATAATCCTAAGGTTGTCAGATCTACAATGGGGTCTATATTTAGAGTACCATTTACATATGTCGAGTCACTGGGCGAAGAAGTTATCAAATTAAAAGAAGCGGGGAACAGTATATGTGCAGGGCACCTAGACGGTGTTAATTTATACAGTTGCGATTTTAGAAAGGGGGTTGTAGTGCTAATCGGCAACGAAGGAAATGGACTCAGTAAGTCCATAAGTGACATAGCTGATTCTAAGATAAAAATACCTATGTACGGAGAGGTTGAGTCTTTAAATGCCGCTATGGCAGCAACAATTATATCATACGAAATCTTAAGACAAAGACTTGATTAAGTTAATGTTTACCAGCCTCTTGTACATATTGTTAAGACGATGATTTTTGAAAGAGGTGTAAATATTTTGTATAATGAAAAACTAGATATCAAATCAAGAAGACGTTGCTTTGGAAGGATAATCAAATCAATCAGACATAAGAACGGTATATCTGCTGAGCAGGTAGTTGATTATCTTGAAGAGAATGACATCCAAAGCATTTCTCCATCAACGCTTTATTCGTGGGAAAACGGTAGTTCAGTTCCTAATTCTGTAACATTCTTGGCGTTGTGTAATTTATATAGTATAGATAACCTTCTTGATACATTTCAATGGGTAGGGGTTAAACATTATTATCCAGCATTTAAGATAACAGAGAGCGAGTATGAATTGATATTAAAATATAGGGCTAAACCCAATATGCACCCTGCAATTAAGAAAATCTTAGATTAGATAAAATGCCTGCGGCTAAAGCCGCAGGCATCATTAATTATAATCTCTTTATTCTCTCGATTGCTTCTTTGGTTGCTTCATGTGTACCAAATGCTGTCAGTCTGAAGTATCCTTCACCACTTGGTCCAAAACCTGAACCCGGTGTACCAACAACGTTAGCCTCATTAAGAAGCGTATCAAAGAAATCCCAACTCTTAACATTATCAGGAGTCTTAAGCCAGATATAAGGTGCATTAACACCACCGCTAACCTCATATCCTGCTGATTTAAGGCCATCTAATATAACCTTCTGATTCTCCTGATAATATCCGATAAGCTCCTTAATCTCAGCCTTTCCTTCATCTGAATAGATAGCAGCACCTGCTGCCTGAATAATGTATGGAGCTCCGTTAAACTTAGTACCATGTCTTCTTGCCCAAAGCGGATTAAGTGATGTATCTTTACTCTTAAGCTCCTTAGGAACTACGGTAAATCCTAATCTTGTACCTGTAAATCCGGCATTCTTAGAGAAACTTCTAATCTCTATCGCGCAAGTCTTAGCACCCTCACACTCGTAAATACTGTGTGGAACGTCATCCTCAGTGATAAATGCCTCATATGCCGCATCATAAATGATACATGCTCCGACTTTGTTAGCATAATCAACCCACTTCTGAAGCTCATCCTTCTTGATTGTTGAACCTGTTGGATTGTTAGGGAAACATAGATAAATGATGTCAGGTGTCTCAGACGGTATCTCCGGTGCGAAGTTAGTATCCTTAGTACATGGCATATAAATCACATCGCTGAAACGCTCGGTTTCAGGATTATAAATGCCTGCTCTTCCTGACATTACATTAGAATCCACATATACAGGATAAACAGGATCGCAAACTGCAATCTTGTTATCAGCTCCGAATATCTCTTGGATATTACCTGAATCGCTCTTAGCACCATCACTTACAAATATCTCATCTACATCGATATCTACGCCTCTTGACTTGTAATCATTGTCTCTTATAGCTTCTCTTAAAAACAGATATCCTAAATCAGGCGAATATCCCTTAAATGTGTCAGCGCTTGCCATCTCGTCAACTGCTGAATGTAAAGCCTTAATCACAGATGATGTAAGTGGACGGGTAACATCTCCTATACCAAGACTTATAACGGTCTTGTCAGGATTGGCTTCCTTGAAAGCCGCAACTTTCTTGCCAATTGTCGAAAACAGGTAACTTCCTGGTAACTTTAAATAATTATCATTTACTGTAAACATAGGAACCTCCTAAACTCGTGTTTAATGTCTCTAACACAACATTGATAAATATACCACTATTTTCAGTACTGTGCAATACAACACAATAAATTTAATCCAAGATTAATATTTGATTAAGGATTTTAGTCAAAATCATCACATTTTCACAAAAACTAAAGTTTTTTTTATTATCTTGTCACAATATCTTGATTTTTATCCGATTTAAGGTATAATATAATTAAGCATTTAACATCAATATATCTTTAAACGCATATTAGGGGGATATACGCTTTTTATATAGTTATTTGTTATTTTCCGATTTGTGTATTATTATTGTGTCATAAGCACAAGTAATCTGTTGACACATAGATGTTAATTCTACTAGTGCAAAGGAGGTCTTATTATGACAGTAGATCAGGCGGTTAAGAAGCATAAACTCACTGCTCCGGATCCAGCTACCGCAGCAGCTAAATGCAAAGAATTAAATGTGGACCAGGTTCTTTATATGAATGTATCTTCCAACAAGGTTGCATACATTGTTAAGGATGTGTTGGGTATTTGGCTGTACACAGATGAGAAGAGTCTTTACACTCGTACTTTTAAAGGAGTTAAGCGTACCCAGTTAAGTGGCTGATCATTTTTAATCACAGAATACAATAAACCTTTGGCTTAATGCCAAAGGTTTTTATTTTTTACTGTATGTTATAAATCTAAACTTGCCATCAGGGTATTCTTTATCCTCTGATGTATATGACACAGTAAACCTGCTATCCTCGTCAAGATTAGGAAAGTACGTATCTGCAGTATATTCATAATCCATCTTCGTTACGAATATCTCGTCGCATAAGTCAAGCATTTGCTCATAAATACTCGCACCGCCTATTACATACACTTCTCTGTTGTCAGAGTTAATCTCTTCTGAGACGTCTACTGCTTCCTTGACGGAATGCGCGATATATACGCCTTCTCTGGTATACGAATCATCTCTGGTTATAACGATATTGTCTCTGTCCTTTAACGGATTACCACCCGGAAAACTCTCTAAAGTCTTCCTTCCCATAATAACGATATTATTGATAGTAGTCTCCTTAAAGAACTTCATATCCTCTTTATTGCGAGCAAGAAGCTTGCCCTCATAGCCGATGGCCCAATTAGAGTCTACAGCCACAATCATCTTCATAAGTTACACCTCTTAACTGTTCTTAGACATAAGCATGTTAAGCCCCTGGTACATCTCCTCTAATAAGCCCTGGTTCTTCTGCGCAATAGTTCTTAATTCGGTAAGTTCCTTCTCAAGCCTGTCAATCTTCTCTAAAATTGGCTTATTACTTGACTCGATTGACTCGACGACGTAAAGCATCATGCCCTCTGTAGTAAGATTCTCCATAGCACCCTCTCCTTATATATCATAAATACCATTATGTAAAAAAATCGCGAAGTTATATAAACTTCGCGACTCACCACGTGCGTGAGAGGATTCGAACCCCCGACACCTTGGTCCGTAGCCAAGTGCTCTATCCAGCTGAGCTACACACACATATATTGTGGTATTAACCAACAAACGATAGTATACCAAAACGGTATCGTAATGTCAAGAAGAAATTACCACAATATGTTATTCTTTTTTATCTTCGTCCGTACCCATTAGCATATTAAGCTCTGACAACAATCTGCTGGCACGATTCCCCTCTCTTGAAAAGACATCTAAAGCAAGAAAACCCCCAATTGTAAGTACCGAAAGAATAACACCTAATACAGGCACATTGACAATTGCTATTACACTTAAAACAGAACCTACACCAAGCTCTACATACTTAAAGATATTTAAAGCAGCATTACCTGACACAAGCCCCTCAAGATTAGCCTTTTCACGCATTACTGACTTCTCAAGATTAGCTAACGCCCTCATAGCTTCATCTGACTTCCAATCATGTGTTTTAGCATCGAGGAAAAAGCGATATCTTCCAACAACATCCTTACCCTTAATGCCGTCTTTGATAAGCTTAATCTCCTCGGATACTTCATAATCCGTAAGTTCTACAAGCTTTTTATTATAGTTCTTGGTTGGAGTTTTGGCGATTGTTGATGCATCTTCTCTGGCTGAAGCCTCTGCTTCTGCCTCTGCTGCCATGTCAAGCCTCTCAACAGCCCTATCTAACTCTGTACGTTGTGAAGCATCTCCTCCTTCTCGCATCGCAGCTTCTTCTCTGCGCTTCTTGTCTCTCTCTTCTGCCTTTTTGACATCACTAATCCTCTTCTCAAGATCATTAATAACCTTAACCGATCCTTTACATCCTAAGCTGTCAGCCTTTTCTCGAATCATCCTCTGATATTCCATGAGTTGAGCCAGTGAATACCCAAAGAAATTCAGATTGAGATTCAGTCCCTTGACATAATCATCAATAAGATCGTTTTGTAGTTTCTCAAACTTATCTGAAAATCCTAACGCCTGCATTATTGACGTAATCTCACCTTTAGGGTCACCCATTGTTGCATATAACAAAACGTACGCATCATAGTCAAAGGCGCCATCTTTAGCAATAGCTTTAACATACTCTGATACATTGTCCTCATTAACGCCCAAAGAACCATATCTTCTAAGCACACCATGATACGCAAGTAAATCATAATCATTCTTTTTTAAAATATTGGGGATTGCTTTATTGATAGCTTCTGCAGCCTTGGCAGGAAAAGCCTTGGCAACTCTACCAACCTCTTTAGGGATTGTGGAAAGTGAGCCGGTATCCATTGCTCTGACAAATGCAAACGCTTCCTCAACATACTTTTCAGCGCCACCTTCACCGGAAAAACCCAGAAAAACCAGATGAGGTACCGGATATATCTGCCTGTCATAAAGTCTCTTGACATCTTCCATCCAAACCGCTTCTATCCGTTCTCTTAAAGCATCTCGCTTCGGAAGCTTAATATCAAGCTTAGTAAGATAGCCCCATATAGCATCGAAAGTTCCGGAAAAAATAGCCATAAAATCGCTTGCCATCATACCAAGGACATTGGCGTAATTACTCTTGGTAATATCACGCTTGCTAGCCTCCAACTTCCTTGTAAAACGCTCAAGCATAGCATCTGTAGCTTCCTCTGCAGCTATATAAAACCTGCTATATTGAATTACGTCGTCATCAATCACAACCGATTGATCATACAAAGGATATTCCATAAACCGCCTCTATTACTGCTTATCTTTTATCTCATATTCCAAGTCTAATTTAAGCCTTGAATCACACTTAGGGCAAAGCTCATTGTTAGAAAAGTATGACTTGTATGTTGCAACAGACCTGATATGGGTCACATCCACCGGAGTATCGGCATAAGACTCATTACCAAGAAATATGTTTATATGATAGTCACATTTTTCGTTACTACATTTGAAATGATAAATAAAACCCATATATAATCTCCGTTCCCAAAAACTCTGATTATTATACACTAAAAACAGCGCATAGTAAAGTGCCAATAGGCTCATCAACCTATTGGCACCACTGCTTATCTTCCCTTTGGCATTGTAATCATAATCTTAAACAAATCGCCATCGAGACCGATATTAAATTCTCCGTCCTGAAGTTTTGTCAGATTGCTTGCTATCGAAAGGCCAAGACCGTTACCTTCAGTATTTCTGGACTCATCACCTCTTGTAAACCTCTCTAAAAGCTCTTCAACCTCTATGTTAAGCTCCTGTTCAGACACATTCTTTAAACAAATGTTAACCTTGTCATCAACCATCTTGGTATCAAGATAAACCCTTGTATTCGGCATCGCATACTTATATGCATTTTGGAAAATGTTATCGATAACCCTGTAGATTCTTCTTCCGTCAGCATATATTGTAAGGTCATCTTCCTCATTTGCAATAAGATTAAGATTCTTCTCGCTAAACTTATCCTCGTATTCGGCTGTTATTTGCGAAATAAGCTCATGAAGATTAAGATTGGTAGGATTAAGCTCAATATTGCCTGTAGACGCTTTACTGGCCTCTAGAAGGTCCTCAATCAATGATTTAAGTCTCATGGACTTCATATCCAATACATCAATGTATCCCTTTAATGGCTCGTCCTTTATACCCTCTCTCTTAATAAGGTCAACATAGTTGATAATAGAGGTCAAAGGCGTCTTTATGTCATGGCTTACATTAGTAATAAGCTCAGCCTTCATTCTCTCATCCTTTAACGATGCAGCAACAGCCTTATCAAGTCCCTCACCGATTCTGTTAACCTTTAAGGTGAGGTCTTTTACAACTCCTGTCATATCAGAAGTATCAATCTGATAATCAAGCTCTCCGTCAAGTATTCTGTCTATTCCCTCTCCTATCTTATCGTAGCTTCTCTTCTCCTTCCACTTATAGATAATAAAGCATACGTTGAATATAAATAACAGTATTGTTGCAAATGCTATCGGCTCCATCGTAGAATAATCAGCGGCTATTAAAGAAGCAATAAACATTACAACGAAATTAACAAACCCATAAGCCACCGTTATACCTAAAGTCTTAGTACCAAGACTGAGATTCATAAACAAATCCTTTAATATAACTAAGCCTTGCTTAATCTTTTTAAATATGTATCTACATATCCTTACAATTAATACATTATCTAAGAACTGACGATTCTTTAACAATCTTACCAAACCAAGATAATACACTAGGCAAGCCGAGTAAGATAACACACCGGACAGAATAAAAAGTACCATGATAATACTTAGTCCGTTTTGGTTATAATGCAATAATTCTTTTACGTTAAGTTCTCCGATTAAAACCAAGCCGGCTACTAAAGCAATCAAAATAAATGACTTTATTTCAAAGAAACACCTGTCTATCTTAAGAACTTCTCTTTTCTCCATTGCAGTAATCATAATCAAGCATAACAAGAATACAATAATTCCTGCATACATCATTACAACAAATAAATCTTCATATTTGCAGAAAGTGAACATCATTATGTTCTCAGAGCTTGGTGCAAATGAAATCTCGCTAAAATGACTGTATGCTTCCTTAACTTCTGCGTCCGTAAACTCATCAACATTATAAAAAGCATCCTTAATCTCGCCTAACCTATCGCTGCTTAATCTCTTAGATGTTTCAACATCAAATGTACCTGCCTTAGGATCAAACTTTATAGTATTACCTGCTTCATATGAGCCTCCTGACATCTTATAGGTAGATTCATCTATATCATAAGAAACAATGTATGAAAGGCTGCTTTCATCATAGAATACGTGCGAATTAAATCCTCTATATGTCTCATCGTTATCAATGTAAAATGAAGCTAATGCGTCAGTATTTCTTGCAAACGGTGTAGTAATAATACTGTCAACAAAACTATCATACGATTCAAAATTAATCATTTTCATCGGAATATATATATCAGTTGCACTTACATATATATCGTCAAATGAATACGAGAATTCCAAATAATTATCTTCACTTACATATGCTTCTTTGTAACCGGAATCACCTATATCGTTGTCTCTAGTTCCGTTCTTATAGGAATTAAAATCTATTATTGACACACTTTCATGAGGGATTACTAATACACCTTTATTGAGCTCCTTACTGTAGTATGCCTTGGCGTCACCGTAATCGTCTAAGTTTTCGAACTCTTCTATGTTCTCATACTTATAGTAATTAGATGTCAGCATCTTATCCAATATCTCTACATACTCTTCACTAGTCAAATGAAGATACTCTGCCTGATTAAATACATTATCTCCTACGCATGTAGAATAGTACTTTAATAAATCTCTATAAAATAATTCATAGTTTTCACCGGTAAGATGATGCTCTTCAACAGCATTCTTTAAGTTGTTATTCTTAGAATAAATATCTTTAAGTGTATATGATGTCTTTAGTTTATCATTTATACTTTTTAGCTTAATCTGTGGATTGCCGGAAGCATCAGAAGATGAAGGATCTTCTTCCAAAACATCTTTGTACTCAATAGTTTTAAAAACATCTTTATTATCGTCAATACTAAGCTTTGGCTTTTCTTCTGACTGATAGTTAGATATCAAGTATCTGCTTAAATTGTTGATATCATTTAAAAAGAAATTACTGTCTTCGTAAGTATCAGCTTCCTTATCCTTAGCAGTAATTGTTTTATAATTACTAGCTGTTCTACTGTCAATAAACATATTTCCAACTACTCCGAGTATTCCCAATACCATCGGAATAGCTGCTAAAAACATTATAATTTTTAAAGGAAGAAGATACGTAAAATTATTAATCTTCTTGTTCTTAACATTGTCTTTGTCATTTACAGGAGATGTGATAATCTCCTTTTTGTTATTATTGGTATCCATAATAGCCTCCTTAAGCCTCTAATTTGTACCCCTGTCCCCAAACAACTTTGATGAATCTAGGCTCCTTAGGGTTAACTTCTATCTTCTCACGAATATGCCTGATATGAACGGCGACTATATTGTCTGTTCCGACCGCATCCTCATCCCAGATATTCTCGTATATCTGGGAACTGGTAAACACAATACCCGGATGCTCCATAAAAAGCTTAAGGATGGAATATTCTATAGGAGTGAGTTTGATCTCTTCGTCGTACAATGTGACAAGCTTCTGCTTATCATCTATCATCAAACCGTTGTGTGACAATACGTCGCTTGTGTCGGCCTTAGGCGCATCGTTAAAGGTGATATAACGCCTAAGCTGTGACTTAACCCTTGCTACAAGCTCTAAGGGATTAAATGGCTTGGTAATGTAATCATCAGCGCCGATATTTAATCCCAATATCTTATCGGCGTCTTCTGATTTAGCAGAGAGAACAATAATTGGGACGTTATGCTCTTCTCTTAACTTCATGATAGTATGAATGCCGTCGAGCTTCGGCATCATAATATCAATTAAGATTAAGTCGATGTCATTTGCCTTAAAAACATTAATGGCTTCAACGCCGTCATATGCTTTAACAACATCCATTCCTTCTGATGTAAGGTAAATGCTTATAGCCTCAACAATCTCCTTATCGTCATCACATACTAATATACTTCCCATAGTTCCTTCCTTTCTGACCTTAAGTCAAATATTCGCTGTAGCCAATACCTATTGACTACGATACCAATAATAAACCGCAAATGTTAAGATAAGCCTCACTAAATTCTTAAGGCTTTATTAAGAAACGTTTTTTATAATTATAACATATAATAAGCATAAAAAAAGCATCTCCGATTAAGGAAATGCTTTCTTACTGCCGGCGACCGGAATCGAACCGGTACGGGTATCACTACCCACGGGATTTTAAGTCCCGGGCGTCTGCCAGTTCCGCCACGCCGGCATAGATGTGAAACCATCTAATGGAATCTCAGGGACTCGAACCCTGGACCGTCCGGTTATGAGCCGGATGCTCTAACCAACTGAGCTAAGATTCCGAAATCCATGCGTCCATATTTTTTACAAAAACGAGCAGAAACCTCTTAATCTCTGCTCGTAAGCTCCCCGAGTAGGGCTCGAACCTACGACAACACGGTTAACAGCCGTGCGCTCTACCGACTGAGCTATCGAGGATTATCTCCCGCTTATCGCGGTAGTTATGATATAATGATTATATCTTCAAAACTACATATAGTCAACAACTAAAGACACAAGATTCAAATCTTATTAAGACAAGCCCTCGACCTATTAGTATGATTCAGCTCCATATGTTACCACACTTCCACCTATCACCTATCAACCTTGTAGTCTTCAAGGGGTCTTACTGACTTATAGTCATGGGAGATCTCATCTTGAAGGGGGCTTCACGCTTAGATGCCTTCAGCGTTTATCCCTGCCAGACTTGGCTACTCTGCCATGCACTTGGTAGTACAACAGATACACCAGCGGTCTGTCCATCCCGGTCCTCTCGTACTAAGGACAGCTCTTCTCAGATCTCCTGCGCCCACGCCGGATAGGGACCGAACTG
>JHXB01000020.1 GCA_000621905.1 Lachnospiraceae bacterium NC2004 | reverse complement strand
ACATCCGTTCTTGCCGTGCCGTTGCTGTGTGTGGGATGCACTCTGCCATAATAGTCTATGGATAGAGGCCCTTCGTAGTAAGGGCAGTATTCAAGGCTCTTGTAATCGTAGCTTACCCACCATGTATATAGCTTGGTGATCAGTTTCTTTTTGTACATGTCAGTACAGAGTACATCTATCATTTCCTGAAATACAATGCGTGCTTCGTCGTACTTATATGGTCTTGGCAGAACCTGTCCGTGAGACAGTGAGTTGCTGTCACTCTTATAATTCTTGATATCGCACATTCTGACGGGCTCGATGCCCCAAGCGTGGTCTATCAGTATCTCGGCGTCTATTCCAAATGTTTTGTAAAACCATTCTTCATTTGTCTGCGATCTTAATGCAATATCGCCCATGGTAAACATGTGGTTATTCTCTAGTCGTCTTGACTTGCCGGAGCCAATCTGCCAAAAGTCGGTGAGTGGGCGGTGGGTCCAAAGCAGGAGCTTATACAAATCCTCATTCAGTTCGGCAATGCGCACTCCGTCCTTATCGGGTGCTGCTTTCTTGGCTACGATATCCATTGCGACTTTGGCGAGGTAAAGGTTGGTGCCGATGCCTACCGTGGCTGTTATTCCTGTGGTTTTGAGCACGTCACGGATTATGGTCATAGCCATAACATGTGCAGGTGTTTTGTTGGTTGCATTTGCCTCATCTGCGTACAAATGCAGATAAGGGGTGCAGTCTATAAAGCATTCGTCTATGCTGTATACGTGGATATCTTCGGGTGATACGTAGCGAAGATACACAGAGTATATAGTTGCGGATACGTTCTCGTATAATGCCATTCTGGGAACGGAAATAACATATTCGATGCGTGTGTTATGTATTCTTTCGTACTTTTTGATGGCTTGCTTGGCTTCAAATAGTCGAGGTCTTGATGGTACACCGATTGCTTTAAGTGCCGGTGATACCGCAAGGCAAATGGTCTGATCGGAGCGAGAACTGTCTGCTACAAGTAGGTTCGCTCTTAACGGGTTCATGCCTCTCTCCACGCATTCAACAGAGGCGTAGAATGATTTCATATCTATTGTTATATACGTACACATGTGCGCCTCCTTAATGATTTCAAGAACAAGAGTTCGGTTTTATTATAGTATCTTTTTGGGGAAATAGCAATAGAAATAAAATTTTTTGAATCAAGGCGTAAAATGAAAAGTTAAATTCTACTTTGAATATGAAGGGTAGAATTTAACTTTTCATTTTACGTGGATTGCTTGGGTGAGTAAAAAACTTTAACTAAGTAAGGGTTGTGTGTTATACTAAAATAGTCGCAAGATTAAATTCCAGGATAATAGACTAAGACAAATCGGGATTTATGGAGGCCTTTGGCATGGGAAAAGATTTATCTAAAATGACATTGGAAGAGTTATGGGTATTGTTTCCCATCTTTCTTGTGCCGCACGATGATCGGTGGAATGATAGCTTTAAATCTAACTGAATTGTCGAGAGATAATATCTCAGGGAAAGAAGCCTGTATGGGCTCATGCTATAACAAATGAAGGATCGAAATATACTGCACTTGGTGTTGGATTCACTAATGACAGAGTGAATACAGTAATTAGAAAAAAGTAAGAAATACTAAGATAATTGAGGATTGAAGATGAAGATAGAACATATTGCTATGTATGTGAATGAGCTGGAATCGGCAAGGGACTTCTTTGTGAAGTATCTCGGAGGAGTGCCTAATGATGGATACCACAATAAAACTACGGGGTTTAAATCATACTTTATTAGTTTTGATGATGGAGCAAAACTTGAGATAATGAATAAGCCTTCTATGGATAATATAGCAAAGTCGGCCAATCGTACAGGATATATTCATATAGCCTTTTCTGTAGGAAGTGTTGAAGAAGTTGATCGTTTGACAGGTGAGTTTAGGGAAGCTGGGTTTGAGGTGTTGAGTGGACCTCGAATTACAGGTGATGGCTATTATGAGAGCTGCATAGTTGGTTTTGAAGGGAATCAGATTGAAATCACGGTTTAATAAATAGGTAATAGTTTCATTTATGCATGGAATACATCAAAAAGCATATGCGGCATTTTTGCAAGGTATACATGAAAGAGCGAGGACAAAATAATGAATGTAAAATATGAAATGAAATTAATGTTTGAATCTTAACATATGTCAATGCGAATAATATAAAATAATGGTATTGTTTCTTTCAGGAGGTGACATCATGAAAGAAAATGATATCAAGAATGCCGGAAAGGCATTAACAATTACCACTGTGTTGACACTTTTTATTGCCACTTTTGAAATGGTGAATGCGCTTAGGTTCTATAAGCCGGGAATGAATCTGCTTGATATAGCTAGTTATGTACAGGCTAATAGATGGATATTTGCTTTTGTATTTATATTTGCAAATCTTGTCCTTTTTCCAAGTGCGTTGCTTCTTTATAAGGCGAATGGAATCAGTCTTAAAAAGGAAGTATACGAAAGAGAGACTCTTGGCGGTGATATTCTTTGGGGGATGATACTCGCAATTGCAGCCAGCCTGTTAAGTCTTCTTTATTTGCCTATATATAAAGGTTGCACAGAACTTGCTTTTGTAGAAGATGAAAAGATGGGAGTAGGAATAACTATTCTTTATGTAATCGCACTAGTCTTTGTGAGTGGAATTTGCAAGGAAATATATTTCAGAGGCTTTGCAAAGAAATTTTGTGGGCAGGTATTTGGAGAGATTACGGCGCTTTTACTATTCAATATGCTCTTTGGGTTACTTGACTGGTATAATTTTGGATATTCTTTTGTGCTTGGACTTGTATGTATCTTTGGTTATCAGAAAAGAAAACACTTGATAGTTCCGATGATCATACATGGTGGAACGAATTTAATTAGTATCATATACATCATTGCTATGGGTAGCCATTAAGGAGGCGTTCCTATGAATAAAGATTATTTTGTAAAACAGCTGATGACATTTGCAGAAGAATACAAAATTGAAGTAAGTGAAGAACTGGTCGGAGATATCGTGAGTCTTGCCAGTTTTAGAGTGGTAAAGAAAGGTGAGATACTTGCCTCTATCGGAGATGACACAAACTATGCAGGACTTATCCTGTCAGGACTGGCACGTGCTTATTATATAGACAATGACGGAAATGACATCACAAGAGGTTTTGCTCCTGAAGGCACAATGTTTATGGATGAAGGATTCTTTGGCTATCCGGAAAGAATCTGTATGTGGGAAACGCTTGAGGAAACAACAATCATGATATGCGAGACAGCGGCTATAAAAAAGATGATAAAAGAAAATGATTCATTTAAAGATATTTGGATTTATCTTTTAGAAAGCGCTATGAGATATAAGATATATAGGGAGAACGGTTTCCTTGTAGAAAATGCAACTGAAAGATACATACATTTTAAAAAGCTATATCCTAATCTTAGTGAGAGGGTATCTCAAAGACATATAGCAACTTATCTTGGTATCACACCGGAGTCTCTTAGCAGGATCAGAGGCGCAATGAAGGAAGAATCGAAGGAATAACTGAGGGGCTCGTTTGAGCCTCTTTTTGCGTTTTCTTCGCTCCGGGGATGTATGATCAAAAAACATTTGTTACGTTTTTGTTATATGATATAATATACAATACGGGTATCAAGTTGGTTGTTTAACTTTTATGGAGGTTATCGATTATGAAAGAAAACGAAGAGATTTTTGATCAGGAGAGAAGACGTAGAGAGCAGCAGGATGCCAAAAGAAGGGATGAAGAAGAGGCGTTTGATACCTTTGCTCCTTTAAGGCGCAATAACAGTTTCAGAAGTCCGGGCACCAATCATCATCCGGGTGTTTATTATGCGCAGGCAATTGCGAAGATTCAGAAAGAGCGTAGGATTGCAAGAGAGCTTAACATAAACTACAATGATGATTATGAAGAAACGGTCAACAGAAAGAATGTTTTGTACGGAAGGAAGAGAGTTAAGCCTGCGACTGCGTTCGGTTTTGAAATCGTTGATGATTTGTCGCCCTCCGATTCTGAATTTTCGGTTGAGAAAAAGGCTATAATGAATGGAATCAGGCTTAGCAATGCTTTTACGAGCCTTGGTGATATGATAGTCGAGCATTGGGACAAGTTTATTGATGCCCAGACCGGTAAAATAGCCAACATAAACGACGCGCTGTCAAAGGGACCTAAGGATTACCAGAACTTCATGAAGGCTGCCTTTGAATTTAGCAAGAAGTATAGGCAGGAGAATGGATATACTGTCGCCGAAATCACTCGTGATATGGATAAGATTTTTGATATGGCTAAGCTTTATGTTAAGGAGCATAAGCCAAGATTCAGAGGGCACAGAACTAAGGAGAGCGCAGAGCGTTATGAGCTTATGAAGCAGCTTGTGGATAGTTCAAGACCTATAATAAGAACTGTTAATTCAATCGGCAATGAGCTCAATGACGATTTAAAAAAGACTGAGCTTATAGGCAAGAGGCTCTTATCTATGAAGTTGTCTGACCTCACAGCCAAGGGGCTTAATTCACCTCAGCTTCTTAAGGCAATGGATAAGCATAAGGTTAATTTTGATGATATATATAATATGGATAAGCAGGAGCTTGATGATATCGTGAAGGGGGATATTGATCAGGAGAGGATTAAGATATCTCTTAACATTATTAAAGAGGTAACCAAGGACAATGTGTTCATTGAGGTTGATAAAGCTTATTTTGCAGAACAGATACGTGACAATGCCATTATGGGTGATGCCGATCATCCTGCCATAGAGGATGGCGATAATGTGTATGTTATTGATCGTGCTCTTCAATTTGAGACCAATGCTGTTATCATGGAGGATGCCAACAATCTCACCTTGAAGGAGAGCATTGAGGCGTATGTTGCGGCTAAATATGTGGATATGGTTAAGAAAGTAGGCAGTGAAGACGGGATTTCTACAGAGGAGCTTGTTAATAAGTGTACCAAGGCCAATATTATCGCCGATATGAAGAAGCTCTCCAATGATAAGGTATTTAAGCGTCTTGTAACACTTGACGATAAATTCGGATTTAGAGAATATGACGATCTTCTTGAGCGTGCGGATAAAGAGATTAAAAAGTCTGAGGAGCGTTTAAATAAATTAAAAAAATCTGATAAAAAATTTCTTAACAACAAGGCAACACTTGATGAGAGATTTATCAGCAATGTTGCATTTTTAGTGCTTACAGCTAATCCGAAAAGTAAGGGGCTTCTAGCTGATATAACTGTACCCGAATGTGTAGGAATAAATAGAAAGCCTTTTGCTTCTGCTGCAATGGATGGAATGAACAGTTTTCTTAATAGTTCGGGGATTATGAAATCAATGAAGGGTCAGTCGATTAATAAGCTTCCTAAGCTTATTGAGAAGCTTCAGTCTAAGTACGACAAGCTTCATCAGTCAGCGTATAATTCGTTGGAGAAGGCATTTAGCAAGAAGCAAGACGCGATTAAGAAGCAGGCTGAAGCTTATAATAAGAGGCCTGAGCGCTTAAATCACATTGAGAAGATGGAAGAAGCAGCCAAAGAAGCCCAGAAGAGTATTAAGGAATATGATCAGTTTATTAAGGACTATAAGGATGCTTTGAAGGTTACTCCGGAGCAAAAAGAGCTTTTCAATAATATTAAGGATAAGAATGAGAATATAGAGGAACATAAGAAGCAGATTGAGTTTCTTAAGAGTCAGATTAAGCTTTATAAGCTTGCTGCCTCAGGGGATGAAAAAGCTTTGAAGGAGCTTAAAGATAACACCGAAGAGGCATATAATGCCAATGTCAAGTTGCTTGATGATTACGAGAGTAGTTTAGAGAAGAATCAGGATGATTTAAAACAACTCTTAAAGTCTAAGAAGTACCTCGACCAGGAAAATAAGATAGCCAAAAATGGCCTTGAGGAATATCAGGAATTAAAGGTAGCGGCTAAGAAGAAGATTGATGATTATAAGGTGGCTAAGAAGAGATACGATAAGAGGATTAAGATAAGAGAGGAGATTAAAAATAAGGAAGCCAAAAAAGAGGCAGACAAGAACAAGACCGGTGAGAATGCTAAAAAGACCGACTCTAAAAAGAAAGGGAAGGAAGCTTCTAAAGGTCGTGGTAAGTGATAATTGGTATATGCAACTAAATATAACATACATCGCAAGAAAATGTTTACTTTGTTTGGTAGACATTTTTCTTTGCTTCCAGTAGAATTAGTACAACTTGATGTTATTAATTGTTGCAAAGGTGGTAAAAATATGAGAAAGTATTACTTGGACAATGTTAGATGGATTACTGTTGTAATTGTTGTTTTGTATCATGTATTTTATATGTACAATGCTGAGGGAGTTTTGGGCGGTGTTGGCCAGATTACACATCTCTCAACACAGTATTATGATATCTTCCAGTATCTTGTATATCCGTGGTTTATGCCGGTGCTGTTTATAGTGGCAGGCATAAGCTCGAGGTTGTATCTGGATAGGCATACGAATAAAGAATTTGTAAAGAGCAGAACTACCAAGCTTCTTGTTCCTTCAACCATAGGACTTTTTGTATTCCAGTTTATTCAGGGATATGTAAGTATGCGTCTGTCAGATGGAGCTTCAGAACTTGTTGCAAATGGCGTTCCTAAGTTCGTTATCTTCCTTATAATGGTTGCTACAGGAAGCGGAGTACTGTGGTTTGTTCATCTTCTTTGGATATATAGCGTTATACTGGTGCTTGTAAGAAAGATAGAGAAGGGAATGCTTCTGGAGGTTGGTTCTAAAACTCCTCTTTTGCTGATAGCTCTTTTCTTCTTCCCAATCTGGGGAGCGGCACAGATACTTAATACACCGGTCGTATCAGTATATAGATTTGGATTTTACTTTGTTTTCTTCATGTTGGGATATTATGTATTTTCAAATGAAGAAGTTATGGATAAACTGAAGAAGTACGCGATAGCTATAATAGTGATAGGAGTAGCGCTCTCTATTACATTTGCAGTACTAAACTTCATTATTCGTGATGGAGCCAATTTTGCTGATAAACCGGTTAACAGAGGACCGCTTTATGCTGCATGTGCTTACTTTGGTTCACTGGCTATGTTGGCGGGAATGGCAAGATTCGGAGATTTTAGTAATGATTTAACGGAGTGGATGAGCTCTCACAGCTTCGGGCTCTATGTATTCCATTATCTTGGAATATCTACGGTTGCACTTGTATTTGCCCAAAATGCTATCCTTCCTGCGCCACTTTGCTACCTTCTCAGTCTGATTGCAGGCTTCCTATTCGGATATGGCTTATATGCCATTATCAGTAGGATTCCATTTTTTAGATGGGCAGTTCTCGGAATCAGCAAGAAGAAGGCTTAAAGAAACGAATTGGAGTCTCTGAATGGATTGATTTAGTAGCTTTACATGAGATTATATGTTGAGTATATAGGAGGAGTAGTATGTTTAATGATAATCTAATCAGACTTAGAAAAATAAAACAAATGACTCAGGAGGATATAGCTGAGGCAGTTGGCGTATCCAGGCAGGCGGTTGCTAAGTGGGAGCGTGGAGAAACGATTCCGGATATTGAAAAATGCAGAATACTGGCTGAACTGTTTGGGGTATCTCTGGATGATCTTGCTAACTTTGAGCCGGAGGAGAATCTGGGGATCGACGTTCCTCCAAAGGGAAAGCATCTCTTTGGAATGGTTAACGTTGGAGATAAAGGCCAGATAGTTATTCCGGCACGGGCAAGAAAGCTTTTCGATATTAAACCTGGAGATCAGTTAGTTGTTTTAGGCGATGAATCACAGGGGATTGCCATTATGAAGGCTAATGATTTTCTTAATATGGCTAATCTAATAAGAGAATCTATGAATAAATAGCTACTGTTGCATAAAGACTGAATTAACTATTTTGGATGGTGGATAATCCCGCAACTATTCGTTACAATTATTGTATGAATCAAACAAATGAATCAAACAAGGGAGAATAATGGAAACTATATAGGAGGAAACGTAAAAATGGAACTATACGATGGTAGACCGGAGAATATAGAAGGGAGATTACCAAGAGAGGTTAGAACATATGACTATCTTGACAATCTAGGTATTGAGTATAAAAGAACAGACCATGAGCCTGCTGACAATATGGAAGCGTGCAATGAGATAGACGCTGTGCTTGGAGTATTGATATGCAAGAATCTTTTCTTGTGTAATAGGCAAAAGACAGCATTTTATCTGCTGATGATGCCGGGAGATAAGAAGTTCAAAACAAAAGAACTGTCATCGCAGATTAACTCGGCGAGATTGTCATTTGCCAATCCTGAGGACATGCTTAAATATCTTGATATCGAACCGGGGGCAGTGAGTATTATGGGTCTGATGAATGATACGGAGCATCAGGTTAAGCTCTTGATTGATGAGGATGTGCTGGAGGGAGAATACATCGGATGTCATCCGTGCGTTTGCACATCGAGTCTTAAACTTAAGACAGAAGACATTATAAACAGGTTCTTGCCTTCTACGGGACATGATTATATGACTGTTAAATTGATGGGGGAGGATTGAATAATAAAGCATATGTGGAGAAACTCATTTGCATCTCTAACAGTTACATATATTGTTGGAAATGTAGGGTAGAATTAAACTTTTCATTTTATTTAAAAAAAATAAAAAAAGTTCTTGACAATAGGATGTCAAAGTGCTAATATAGTCAAGTCGGTTATTTACCGCATGCGGAAGTGTCGGAACTGGCAGACGAGCAAGACTAAGGATCTTGTGGCAGCAATGTCGTGTGGGTTCAAGTCCCATCTTCCGCATTAGCTAATTATTAACTGAAAGCCTTGAATTTAGCGGATTCTGGGCTTTCTTTTTTTGTGGGAATTGTATTATGTGGGGATGACTGGAGATGACTAAGTCATCATCAGAACCATATCCCTTGGTTAATACATCCCTGAGATAGTCTAAATTATTCTTTCTACTGTAAGTATAGTGCTTTAAGTTTGTTTCAACCGAATGACCAAGAAGTGAAGCTCTGTCTGCCGGAGGTACACCGTTTGGCTCAAGTACATTGGAGTTTAAGCTCATTCTGAAAGCGTGGTTGTTGGTCACGCTCATTCCCAGAGACTTTAGCATACGCCTTAGGAATGTTTCATATGCGTCTGTCTTGATCCACTCATTCTCCCTTGTACAAAAGACATACTCAGATGTTAGCCCAAGAGCTGATTTTGCTTCGCTGTTCTCTTTTAGGATTTCTCGGATAGCAGGGGTTATAGGAAAATATCTTCCGCCCTGTTCAATTCCTTTCTCATCTTTGGTATAAGGAACTCGGTAATAATGTTTACCGCCTTTCCTTAATTCGTATAGTTGCTGAGAATGGATGTGTATCAAATCATCTTCGATATCACTTTCCTTAAGAGAACAAAGCTCTGCAGCTCTCATACCGGTTTCAATCGCCAACTCACACACATAGGCATATACGCAATAACCGCCATATCGTGACATTGCTTTTCTTTTGCCTGTTTCAGCCTTGATTACGTTAATCTCGTCCTCTGAAAGAATCTTTTCGTCAGACTTAGGCTTTGATGTATCACAGTTTTTAAGATAAACCCTGTTTTTAATCTTACTTACAGGATTTACGCTGATAATATCGTGATATACAGCATAGCCAAAGATTAGATTCAACACAGATTTATAGGCTAAGAAAGCTTTTGTCTTCATGTCAAGTCTATGTGTCAGCTCCTGCGTGTACTCCTTTAAGTCTATTTCTGTGATTTCAGTAATTCTTCTTTTGCGAAGGCTACTATCAATGAATCTGTCGAAATCATACTGCAAGCGGACTAAAGTGTTGCTGCTGTTGTTCTCGGTATCTTTCTTCTCTGAAAGAGCCATCTCAAAGATATGGTTGACAGTTAGAGAATTCTTGGTTTCTCCGGTTTCTGTTATGCCGTAAGCAAGAGCGACCTTATTAATGAAGTCGTGGTAGCTCATAGCCTCTATCTGTTTGCCTTGATATCTGACTCTGTAAACTACCGCTTCTTTCCCATTCTTAATTACATTTCGGGGGGTGAAAGGACCTCCATGCATACTGATAACAGCTTTTTCCTTTGCTTTGAAAAGTAGTTGATTACTCATGTCTTGCAAGGTGCTGCCCATATCACCTATTGTATATGAATCGGATGATATATTCAAGCTGTTTAAGGTATTCTGAATAAACCGAAATGTCTCTTGAATGTTGTTTTGTGCATTTACAGTACTTTTCGCTGCATACATGAGTCTCACCACCTTTCCTTTTTAATTAAGCACTATTTGGTAATCTTAATATTCCCGTAGTATCAAATATGACATTCTATTGTCTTAATTGATTGTTATCTGTTCGTTTGTTTCTCCTAAGTAGTATAGGAGCTTGTTTTTGGTTATCTTGTATCGTTTCCCTATCTTCACAGCGTGAAGACTATTGCTCTTTATGAGCTTTCTGACGGTATTTGGGGAAACCCCAAGTATTTTGGCTACGTCAGAAACATTTAGAATCGGTGGATAACCAATTAGCAAATCGTTCATATCGCAACTTCTTTCTATTAAAGTTAATTAAAACAACAAATATGTTACTCTGCTATTTTAAATCATGAACGAACGATTGTCAACAACAAATTTGTTACTTTTGTTTTTACAAACAACAAATATGTTATTTTATTGTTTATTTATATTTTGTTATGTGTTATAATTCATATGTGTATATACAATTTGTATTTAAGATTAAAGGAGTGGTATTTATGTATGCATATAATCCGTTTGGAGAGTCTCTTGAAGATTTTGATCGTGAAAACACTGGCAGTCGAATAGGAAGAAGAATTCGTGCTATAAGGACAGAACAAAATATGTCGCAAGGTGAGCTTGGCGAGAAAGTAGGGCTTAACGCAAATAGAATTCAACAGTATGAAAATGGTGCAAGAAACCCCAAATTTGCTTTGTGTAAGCAAATTGCTGAGGCATTGGAAGTTGAAGCAAGCGCATTGCTTGATCCTCAAGTGGCAAGCTATATTGGAGCTATGTACGCTTTTTTTGAGATGGAGACGTTGTTTGATTTACGTATTAAAGAGGTTGATGGTCAAATGTGTATTTGTTTTGGTGAAAATCAGCTCGATGCAAGAATAAGTTCAATGAACAGTAATCTTAAAATGTGGTATGAACGCCGAAAGCAGATGGAAGAAGATGTTATTAACGCTGAGTCAGAGGAAAAAAAGAAGGATATAATTCATGAATATCATATGTGGGAGTGGAACTTTCCTCACTCTACAGTCAAAAATCCAATGAAAAAATCTGAAAGAGCTAAAATGGAAAGAGCAGCCAAAAAAATAGAGAAGGCTATGAAATAAGGTTGATAGCTCCTTAAGTTGAACAATAGTGATTAGTGTGCGTAGTGTGGAGAATGTTGAGAAGATAATGGAGGACGATTCTGAGGAGCAAGACAGTTCCAAGTGATAGATGCCTCATTACATTGTTAACAATTTACTGGAAAAAAATAACGGAAAATAGGTGTTAGAATAAAATGAAAAATTTGAAGTCAATTATTTTAAATCTGATAGCACATAAGCATGAAGAGGAATGGTTCGAGTTTAAATTAAATTGGTTTGAACCACACGCTTTGGGGGAGTATATTTCTGCCCTTTCAAATGTTGCTGCACTTTTAGGGGAAGAATTCGGGTATTTTATATGGGGAATAGAAAACAATACTCATAAGGTCATTGGTTCTGATTTTGATTATCACCAAGATGTGAAAAATGAGCCGTTGAAGCATTATCTTGCAAGACAGACAAGCCCTGACATAGGATTTGATTTTTGTGATATTGAAATCCGTAAAAAGCGAATTGTGGTATTGATCATTCCGGCAGCTAAAAATACACCCACAGCTTATGACGGGGTCAGATATATTAGAATAGGTTCAAGCAAGGAAAAATTGATGAAATTCCCTGAGACTGAATCTAAACTGTTTGATGTATTAAGACATGGGATTCCGACAGTTGCTAATACGGAATCTGATTTCCAAAATCTGACTTTTAATAAGTTGTTTTTGTATTTTGAAACTAAGGGAGTACCAATAAATCGGAAGACATTTAAAAATAATCTTGGATTGCTGACTGATAATGGCAAATATAATGTATTAGCACAATTATTGTCTGATGATAGCCATATTACCTTACGATTTGCCTTGTTTGCAGGAAATGACAAAACATCAACAATGTATTCGGTCAAGGAATTTGGCTACACATGTATTCTCTATTCCCTTGATCAAGTTTTAGATTACGGAAAAATGATGAATATTCCGCAGGCTGATGAAAGAAATCGAAAGACAGTAAGGAATGAAGTCCCTCTATTTAATGAGAAAGCATTTGAAGAAGCTGTTATTAATGCATTTGTTCATAATCGCTGGATAGACGGTAACGCACCTATGTTTACAGGGTTTCGGGATAGAATAGAAATTTTATCAAGAGGAAACTTGCCTCCAAAACAAACCTTTGAGGGTTTTTTTGCGGGAGAATCAGTACCGGTAAACAAAGCCTTGTCTGACATATTCATCAAACTACATATTACAGAGCATACAGGAAGAGGTATTCCAAGAATCACTAATGTTTATGGTCGTGAATCTATAAAATTTAATGAAAACAGTATTATGGTGACCATACCATACGAGAGACTTGGAAGTGATATTTATGGAATCATAGATAAACAAGTCAATGCACAAGTCGATGCACAAGTCGATGCACAAGTCAATGCACAAGTCGATTTTGAAAATGATGAAGATAAAATAATGTCATTTTGTGAAACAGCAAAGAGTATGGTTGAATTGATGGAATTCCTTGGAGTTAAGGATAGGCGTACAGTAAGAAAGATACTCAACCCTATGATTGCTCAAGGAAGAATTGCCCGGACAATTCCCGACAAGCCAAATAGCAGGTTGCAAAAATACATCGCCATAAAGTGAAAAATTGCAATAATGTCGGCTTTGAAGACATACTAAAGTAATACCATAATGAATACAAAAAAGGATCTGATACTATGATAGTTCAGGTCCTTTTTTCTACGTGTTTATCTCATTTATTTCTTAGTAACGATTCAATTAAATCATATACTATCTTTATATCTCTGTTAGTGCACATATTAAGCAGCTGTGTTATGTTGTTGACATCATATTTGTTGTGATATATGTTACCTTGAAAAATATAATCCATATTTACCTTGAGTATTTTGCATATATCCATGTAAATTTTGACTTTGGGCTGCCTGTTGTGACCATTTTCAATTTGTGATAAATACGGTTCGGATATTCCAAGAGACCCTGCCAAGTCTGACTGAGTCATATTCATTTCCTCACGTCTGGCTTTGATTCGAGCTCCCATATTTTTAAGTATAGAAGATTCATCATCACTATGTAACACTGTTTTCATTGTATCTACCTCATTAGAATCCCAATATATTGACTAACTGATGATATGATAACAGTATATTGTTAAAATATGAATTGACTCACTGCTAAATATTAGCTGACAGTTAATATAAAATGATAAAAAGAGCTTTTTTATGCCATTCGGTTGTGTTTTGTGTCGTTTCGTGCATAACATATAGAAATTTATACAAAGGTGATGTAATATGTGATTGCTAAGAGAAAGGAGGCCGAGATAATATGAATACACAATTTAAAGCCGGTGAGTTGATAAAACTTGTGCTAGATAGAACTTTAAGCTCATCAGCAAATTCTACATCTTGCTCATTTGTTTATCAGCCTAAAGCTCCTAAGAAGTTAGAAATGTATAATAGAAGGAGCCAATCAAATGTTAGGGTTAAATAAAGTTACAGAATGGCTTATTAATGTTAATGTAATAAATGAAGATGATAGAGAACTGTACGATTATGCTTTGCAATGTTGGTTTATGAGTTTTTCTCCACTTTTGTTGACTGTGATTGTATGTATATTTATAGATGCACCATTATATGCAGTGGCGTTTGTGATTCCGTTCATGGTGATACGAAAGTATAGTGGAGGATACCACAGTAGAAGCTGGTGTGTATGTATGATATCTTCAGTTGTTATATGTCTTGCATTTATTCTGATGTGCTCACAAATAAGCTTATCAAAAGTGTTCTGGATTATTCTTTTAGTTGCATCTGTTCTCTTATGTTTTCTGAGTCCTATTGAATCAGATAACAAATCACTTAGTGAGGAAGATGTAACCTTATATAAGGAATATGTAAGAGTACTTGTAGCATTTTTTGACTGCATGGTTGTGATGTTGTCATTTCTAAACCTTGACTTTGTAGCAATATATGTTGGCATGGGTGTTATCCTTACAAGCATATTACAGCTGCCGTGTGCCGGGGTAAGCATATATAAAAGATTTATAAGGGAATGATATGATTATTTAACAGAATGCGGTTGTTCAAAGATTAAAGCTTGTGTTTGTTAGGATAATTATGAGAGAGGAGGGCAGTGCCATGCGGATTAGAGCACCAAATAAAAAGAAATCACCAGCCAAGCGCGGAGTTTGAAGCTGGCAATGTAATCAAACTCATTGTAACACACTAATTTGATTTATTCAATGAAATGGGGTAAGATAATGAAAAGAATAGTAATATTATTAAAGAAAAATGTAATTGTATCTATAATGGCGTTAACTATAATTGTCGGTGCAATAATAAATGCTTCTGCTTCGGGATCTTCTACCGTTAGTTTATCAAGCAGTGACAATTATGCTGATTCTGGCGTGGTTTCAAGAAGTTCAGGTGAGTCAGTTGTATTTAATGGAAAAGTCCTATCTAGCTCTACAAAGAATGGCACATTTGTTGCCAGATATAACAGGAACGGATCTTATTATAATGACTACTCGACAGCACAAAAAGGAATAAAACCCGGAAAAAGCTGCCCGTCTAGTCAGGCTACAACTGGGCATACCCATTATATTTTGAGAATAGTATCAGGCAATGATACAAACGGTTTCTTTAATTCTGGAACGATAGCAACAGGGAAAATCAAAGCGAGTTAATATGGCTAAGCAAGGCACTTTTTTGTGCCTTGCTTGTAATAACTATTGTTTTAGAGGTGTTGAAATGTTTGGACAGATAATAAAAGTATTTACAAAAAACAGAGTATGTTTCATCACATATCTGCTGATGCTTATTATGTCAAATGTATATCTTGGTTTTTACATAAAGAAATATGTTGTTGCAAGAGAGCCTGATTATACGTGTTATGACATTCTTATGCCGTGTCAGTGGTTATCTATTATAGCATTTTTATTATTTCTCGTTATTTCATATGAGCTTTTAAGTATGTTTAATATTGATGGAATAAATGAGATATCACTTCTATATTTACGCAGAAAACAGGATATAATTATAACCGTATTACTATTTATCTGCGCACTTGTGTATTATTTTACCATTGCTTTGTGGGTTCTGTTTGCATTATCAAAATATGATAATGCAGACGCTGCTGTGTATATAAATGCAGTAAAATATGTGACACTGTATTTTCTTATTGCTGATATGATAGCGATTCTTGAAGGGACGGTAATAGCAACAGTTAAAACGAGGGGTAAAGCATTTGTTATTATTGCAATTACAGCGATAATGGTAACCCCTGTTTTAACTATGATAGTTGATTCTGTATCAACATTAAAGTTCGATCTGTATGCATTTTCCAAGTGGTTTTATATCTTGCCGCAGAATATTACGTGGGGGCAAAATCCGTATTGTCAATACTATGTAGATTGGTATGATTACTTTCTTGAAATGATGTGGCTCGGCTTACTTCTTCTGATTTTGATTTTAAATAAATCTAAGCCCGGTCTGACAAAGAGCATTTCTACTGCTTTACTGATACTTGTTATAGCTGTAGCCGGATTCTTTGGCTCCCATAACAACAACGGTTTTGTAAATGCATGGGATGTGAACAGGTCGGCAGCCGGACACTGTTATTTGTACTATGAAACGCATCCTAATAAAGAGGAAGCAGCAGGATATGAAATATCTGAGTATGATATGAGGTTGAGATTTAATGATAAGATGTATGCAGATGTTGCGGTATCAATAGATGACGACTCACTTTCTGATTATAGATTTACATTATATCATCAATACAAGATAAAAAGTATTACAAATGCTAATGGTGAAAAGCTTGAATATGACAGAGATTCAGATTACATTGATGTTAGAAGCAGCGGAGATATGCGAACTATCAGTTTTTCCTACTGTGGAGATGCTGCAGGCTTTTATTCTGCAGGCGATAACGTGTATCTTCCTGGATATTTCTGCTATTATCCAAGAGCAGGCTACCAGTCGGTTTATGATTATGATAATAGAATTTTTACATATAATGAATTAAATGAAACACTTTTCCATGTGATTATTGACAGTGACACTACGATATATTGTAATCTTCCTGAGAAAAAGAAGCGTGAGTTTAGCGGTAAAAGTAATGGCTTGCAGCTTGTTAGCGGTGAGCTGGCACAAATGACATATAAAGATGTTCGCGTAATATATCCATATGCAGGGATGAATATTCTATATTCATCGGAGGCTGTTAAGACCGGAGTTGACCGCATGATTGATTCTTACGATGGTGCTGACTATGATGTGTCAGGTAAAACTGTTTTTTTAAGCCCTAGGATTAATTCTTCGAGATCATATACATTTTATAGTGATTTTATGGAGCTTAAAGACTTTGAAGACGGTATTGAAGGACCATATAATTATTATAAATACTATCAGAAGAACCGAACGAATCTGCCGGAGTGTTATTTTATTCAGTTGGAGGATGTCGATTATGAGTAAGCTTAATATAAGTAATCTTAACAAGTCAATAAAAGGAAAAGAGATTCTTAAAGGTATATCCCTTACTGTTGATAACGGAATATACGGAGTAGTAGGTCCTAACGGTGCGGGCAAAACTACGTTGTTCAGATGTATTGCGGGATTGTTAAGTAGCCGTTACGATGCCATAACAATCAACGATATTTCAATTAATAGTGCTGAATATCCGTTTCTCATTGGATATCTGCCACAGGCTTTTTCAGCATTTAAGAATATGACCGTTTATGAGATGTTATATTTCTTTGGTAAGCAAAAGAAGATTACTGATAGCGTTATATCTGAGCAAATAGATTCTGCACTTGATATGTTTAATCTTAAAAAAGAGAAAGATAAAAAGGTTAAGGCTTTGTCTGGCGGGATGCTTAGGAGACTTGGAATTGCTCAGAGTATTATGGGGGATTCCAAGATTATATTGCTTGATGAACCTACCGTAGGGCTTGATGTTGAGGAGAGACGAAGATTCTGGCAGGTAATTGGTGACTTTAAGAATGATAGAATTGTTCTCATATCAACTCATATTATCAATGATGTCTGTACAGGGTGTGACAATATTATCCTGATTAACGAAGGTAAGATTTTGTACAATGGAAGTGTGGATGAACTTATTAGTGGGTATAGTGACGTTTCACAAGAAGATTGTATGGAAATAAACGTTGAGAACGCATATCTGTATTATATGAAGGGACAGGCATGAAAATATTATCTTTATATGAACTAAAAGGAATAGGCGGATTAAAATATATTGTGGTTGTAACGCTATATATAATTCTTCCAGTGATTATATTTTTGGAATGCATAAAATATGGAGTGTCTGATAGATTATATATGGAGATATTCAGAATGACCAATATAGTCATTCCTGTTTTGTCGCCGGTACTGGTGTTGTTAATACTACAGGAATACTATGAGAGCCCCGGTAATGAACTGTTATTTTTACATACTAGATATTTAGTCAAAAGAGTTATTATATATACCTTGTTATATATTGTGATGCTGATTCCGATTTATATAATTTTAAGTTTTATTTATAAGCAGTTTTTGTTTGAATTGGTCAGAATGTCTGTGGTTGTTATTTTTATCTCAGGAATGTCATATTTGATTGTGACAGTTATCAGAAAGGTCAGCATAGCAATAATAATCGTGGTTGGTTATGTGTTATATAATCTTCTTTATGCAAATGGAATAAGTGTTTTCGTGTATTATTATGAACAATGGTTAGACATAGAACTCTGGCTTCACGTATATTTGCCTATGTTGGTGATTGGAGTCATTTCCTATGTTATAGCAGAGATGATAAATAATATGTTTAGGGAGAGCGTGTATAATTAAATACCGTTCGGAGGTGATTTTTATCAGCCAAAATGAACCGGCTAATTTACATGCATAATATTCAAGATTCAGGAACTGTTGTAAAGAGTATATCTTTGAATGCAAATAAATAAAATGAGAGGGGTGTTATGGCATGAAGAAGAGAATATTTGCTGTCGTTACTTTAATTATAGGCGTGATTATCTTTTTCTTCATGCCTTTACCTTGGGAGAGCACCGGCAGCGGCGGACCGGTGATTAATTATGATGAAAATGAAATAGGTAAGCCATATAGTGGCAGCGGCGGCAATGAAGATTTCTACACTAAGGGGTATGAGTACAGAGTAATTACTGAATGCAAATGTGAAAAAGGTGAAACGGCGGTTGATGTTTATTATGAAGTTGACGGAAAAAAGGTTAATGTTGCGAGCCATAAGACAAATGAGGATATAGTATATAAGGATATTGTTAAGCCTCCTCGCGGTAATCATTCTTTCGGAGACTTGATGGTCGATTATTCTTACTATTACCATTGGAATCAAGATAGTCAACTTCTTTCCAGCTGCTCCCGATATAAACATCCTTGCCGTCACGGGGATGGCGGATGTCCTTGCAGACCTCTTTTGCCAGTTTAAGCCATTCATCTTTGGATTCGGACTTACGCATATTTCTCTTGACGATGAACCATGAGCCGTCCTCAATAAGGATTCCAAGATTAGTTGCTGCATCGTTTCCTGAATCCATTCTGATAAGAAGCGGTCTTGATGTAAGCTTATGACTTAAATGAAGAGTTTCCCTCAAAAATTCAGGAGTATGGTTCTGACAGTGCTGCTTACCTTCGCGGAGCTCTGTATTTACAAGGAATCCTTCTGTACCGATATACGCCATCATAGGGGCATAACCGTCAAACTTTTTATAGGTAAATGATACTCTTTCTTTTTTAGTACCGGAGTTATCCATGGGCGTAACGTCTAAATCTACAGCAACTTTACCGCAATCGAGCGCAGTGGGCTCTATTTTGCATCTATCGAGCATAGAAACATTGGCTTCCAGAATTTCATTTCTTAAAGAAGCTCCCACTGAATCCATCCTCTGACGCAGAGTCTCAGCCGATGGAATATCAGATGACAGACCAAGAGCCAGACAGTAATATTCAGGATCTTCGAGCATTTCGTTTACAGATTCGTACTGGGTTTTACTCTGGCACAGAAGCCCGATGTATGTCAGCAAAACATCGCTGGTTTTAATCTGTGGTCCTGAACGTTTATCTTTGTCCATAAGTTTGTTGCAGCGAGAAACCAAATCACTTTTTCCAAGTACCTGCCCAACAAGAGAAAGGCCGCTTGGAGTTATAAGTCGTTCATCAGAGAATTCTATTTTTATAGTTTTCATGGGAATGCCTCGATAAGTTTTTTGATATATCAAGTATATCATATTAGACATTCCAATTGCTGAAATTCGGCGGTATTTGTAAAAAATTTTTTTCACCCAATAGGTGAAGAAAAAATATCATAGAAAACATCAGAAACTCAGCATAAATAAGTGAATTTTGGAGACTTATGACATTGCGAGTTTCACGGAATCAGGTAATAGATATGAAGGAAACATAATCACAACATGCAAAGTTAAATTTATAATGTACTTGGCTGGATATTTATATACATTGACATAGAATGATATAATGTTGATGAGATCAATGCGGAAGGATGCGTGTTAAACAGTCATGACTATTGCTATATGTGAAGATAATATTGAATGTGCCAATCAGATAAAACATCTGATATCATCATATTTTAAGTCTAAAAATCTGGAGATTCCTAAGATAAAGGAATACCATGATGGCGAATCTTTGTTGTCTGATAATGTTGATTTAGATATACTCTTTTTAGATATTGAATTGCCTGGGATTAGTGGGATATGTGTTGGAAGAGAGATTAAGTCCGTTAACAGGAATACAATAATCTTTGTAGTAACTTCATTTATGGAATATATAGATGATGCGATGCGTTTTAATGTGTTCAGATATATAATGAAGCCTATAGATACTGACAGATTTTACAGGAATCTATCAGACGCTCTGTATAGATATTCTAATGATATAAAGAAGTACATTGTTGAGACGCATGATACTGCTTACACTCTATACTCAACAGATATAATTATGGTTGAGGTAACAGGACATAAAGTAAGTGTTCAAGGTGTTAATGGGATATATCATTCAGTTAAACCTATGAAATATTGGCAGGAATTACTGCTGACGGAGCCGATGTTTTATCAGTCTCACAGGAGTTATATTGTTAATTTTCATCATATTTCATCTTATACAGATGACTCAATAGGTTTGTATAAGGACTCCTGTACTGCATTTCTAACCAAGCGTAAGCGCGTTGACTTTAAGAATAAATACTTGATGTATCTTGAGAATACAAGGTGATGAGGTGGTGATTCTATGTTAGCTATAGATTTATGCTATATTATTACTTATATTGTTGAGGGGCTGATTATATACCGGTATTTTACTACCATATATGAATTAAAGGTTAAGAAGGCCTACGCTATAACATTTTATATATTGGTTTACGGTATTATGTATATATTTTCTAAATGTGACTCAGTGATTATAAACGGAGCCACATTTATCATAGGGAATTTTCTGATTGGTTTTCTTTTTTACAGATCCACATTGAAAATGTCGGTTGTTCATTCCGTAATATGTTATATGATTATGGCACTAAGCGAACTTCTGGTTATGGCTGTTATTCCTGTAAGGTTTGATGATTATTACAACAGTAAGCAGCAGGGGTATGTGTTTTATATCATATCTTTGAGTGTGCTTAGTAAACTCTTGTATTTTGCAATATCAAGATATGTTTCAAGAAGATTTGCAGGACATAAGGTTCAAGCTGAACATAATCATGGCTTGATGCTTCTGGGACTTGTTCCTGTCTTATCATCAGTTACTATACTCACTCTTACTATTGTGTTAATGAGGATAAATGCATCCGATGACGTAGGGATTCTTGTTGCATTTTCTTCATTTGCCATTATGATAATCAATATTATAGTTTACAGTGTATATGATTATAATATGGCTGTAAGCAAGAAAAATGAGGAAATGCTTCTAGTCTTGCAACGAGAAGATGACCTGGTAAACTATTATAAGCAACTTGATGAGAAACGAAGTGACCAGCAGATATTGATTCATGATATCAAAAATCATTTGAACAGCCTCCTGTCTCTTGTAAGCGATGACAAGTGCGAAACTGCTGTCAGATACATAGAAAATATATTGAATCTTAAGGAACTTAACGGCACGGCTAATTATTCTAATATTCCTCTTGTGAACGGAACGCTGAACAGATACAAGACCATGTGTGACAAATGCAGTATAAGATTTCACGCTGATATAAGGGACGGTAGCCTTAATATACTTGATGATAATGACATTACAGTGCTGCTTTGCAATCTTTTGGACAATGCAATAGAAGCCTGTGACGGGATAGTTGATGGAACTGTAGATTTATCGGCGATAGTCAAGCCCGAACACAATTTAGTTCTTATTACGCTGATTAATTCCACAAGAACAGAGCCTGTTATGGATGCTAACGGTGAATATGTTACTTCTAAAAAAGATAAGAAAGCACATGGCTTTGGAGTTAAGAGTATCAATCGTGTTGTCTCAAAGTATAATGGGGATAGCACGATGTATTACGCTGACGGTATGTTTCACAGTGTGATATCCATTCCGATGGCTGGGTGATGTATTCTTTATTGTATGTTTAAGAGGGTGTAATTATTGAATGGAACAGGCGAATAGGGGGATACTACCAGTATCCCCTGCCTGAAAATCTACTAATCATTCTTGTCAATAGATATATCCCTTGAATCATAAAGAACACCACAACGAGATTCAGCTTTATAAATGTCATATTGTCTGCAAACCATGTCAGTAGGAATATAGAGATAACCAGTACATCTAAACTATATACATCAAAGAATTCTTTGTAATAGAACAATCCAACAATGTATATAATGTATCCAATGACCGTATATATTCCAACAGCAATGACAACAAACGCAATTATTGCAAGCATTCCTGGAATGATAACATTAACAAGCTTATAGGGAATGATTTCATGCAGTGACCACGCATGATCATAGCCCCACATTCCCCATTTCCATACAGAACATATAAAATACCATGTTCCATGCAAAAAGTCCCTCAAATCGGACACAGGGCGTTTCAGACCGCAAATCTTAAACACGATGACAACAGCATACAGAATGAATGATGAAGCTATTATGGATATGAGATTTCTGAATTTGGCTCGAAACAGCCGTTCAGATTCTTCATTTATTCTGGCTCTGGAATTATTCCATAACTCACAGTTATCAGAATATATTCTATTAGCATTGTATAGTTTGTTTTCTGCCTCTCTGACAAGTTCAGAAGAACTTTTTTTATCTTCCTCTATGCGAGCTTGTTCTCTCTTTAATCGGTTTTCTTGCTTGGAGAGCTTCACTTCTAATGCTTTGTTCTTCATATAAGCGGAGTCGCTCCTGCTCATAGTCTCGATCTGCTCGTTTAGAGAGACTATCGTCTCGCTTTGCTCCTGATTCTGCTTGTCGAGCTTTCTGACTTCGTCTGTTAGCTCTGCTTTCTGCGAGGACAGACTCTGTATCGTCTGTATATCCTCTAAGCGTCCATTGGCTTTCAGATGATTCAATTCTTGTGACAGCACATTCATCTCTGATTTTAAGCTCTGTATCGTTTGTGATTGTTCTTGCATTATCAATTTCGGAGATAGCTGACCTGACTTCGCTATAGTAGCTTGCAAGTTCGGCGTTTTCTCGTTCGGACTTGATTCTTTGTTCATTCTGTCTCTCAAATTCATTGGTTAATCCCTCCTTGCTTATGTTCATGGCAAAGGTCTTGGATATATTGCTGTCCCTGACCTTATTGCCCTTATCGTTTATAAAAGTGATGTGCTTGCGTTTGTCCTCCCAGTTGACCTGCCAGCCCCTGCCCTTCATACCGGAAAGAAACATTTCCCTGTTGAAACATCTTTTAAGGGTTTCGATAATAGCCATGGCACATTCGGCAAGAAAACTCTTTTTGGAATCATTCAGGAGAAGATTGTACTTGTCCTTATTCCAAGAGATGACCTCGCCTTCGTCGATAGCTGTTCCGTCAAAGTGCATGCCTTTCTCGGCAATGGTCAAGCCACGATTCAGGCATAGACCGTTAGTAAAGAACTTTTGCTTTTCAAGATCTTTCTTAGTCTGATGAAGCTTCCTGCCATCTACAAATGAAACTGAATTTGTAATGATGTGACAGTGCAAATGCCCTTTATCCTGATGGACAGAGATAAGACATTGGTGGTTGGGAAAGAATTCATTGCAGAAGTCCTTACCGATATCAAGGCACTGGCTGGGTGTTATCATCTCGTTCTTGTGAAAACTGATGATATTTTGAGCGTACATTCTGCCGGAATCCTTATTCCATATCTTTTTCTCATTAAGAAAAGCTTTGTAGACGTTATCCCAGTTTATGCGTTCATAGGGAAACGGTCCAGTTATTTCAACATAGCCTTCCCTGACCTTTTTGTCCTGAAGGACGTACTCGATGACATTCCTCATTGCTCCATGACTTTTTGCCTGCTTATTAACGACCTTATTGATTGCCATACTTCAGCACTCTCCCTTCTGTACAGATTTATCTCATCAGTTGTCATAGACAACTCATCACATTCAGGTACATCTCCGTATGCGTTTGCCATGTGAGCCATTTGATTTACATTTGTAGCAAGACCACGCAACTGTCTGTCAACATCGGCAAATGTATTGCTGATTTCTTTCAGTAGTGCCACCTCATCAGACGATGTGATGGTTGCGCCTCTAATGGCTCCGATTATGTAGGATTGCTGTGTAAGACCTGCTTCGGTCACTTTATCTTTTAACAGCTTGTATTCATCAGGGTTCATGCGTATTGTAATTGCAACATTCCTTTTTCTCATTCTTTTCACGCTCCTTGTGTTGAATTATACATAGTGTGTGTAGTGTTGTTGCGAGTGTTTTTACAGTAGATGTAAAAACACTTGCAATAGGGGTAATCCAAAAGGGTGCAACCCTGTTGGTAGGTTGCAAGGACAACGCCCTTGCCCAAGAGTGCAGAGAGTGAAAGTCTCTGCTGGGGGATCCAAGGGGGCGAAGCCCCTCTGGCAAGTTTAGGAAAAAGCCGGCAGGCTGTTTTCCGGTGCGTTGTGGCTTGCCACAATGCGAAACTTGCCTGACAACTCTCTACTAAATCAAGTTTCATTTCGACAGGTAAGAGAGAGTTGTCTGTGGTTTGCTTTGTTTGGGCGAGCATCGGAATTATCGGGGCGGTTCGACTTAAGGAGAACTGCCTTGATGATGGAGATGATTGACCAAACAAAGCGTGGTTTATGAGGACAGACTACGGAGATGGCGATTAAAAATCGGAAAGTCTCTTTAGCGACTTTTCGATTTTTAATCTGTCATCGTAGCAGGCTGTTCGAGAAAACCACTTACGCTTAAGCCTCACAAGGCTCGTCAGATTTCAAGCTCAAACTTGATTTTGCCGGATTTTACATCGTCCATAAATCTCAAAAGAGCGTTGTCGATGGTGACGGTCTTGTATGGCACATGCTTGTTAAATTCCCTCCAAGCGTCAGCAACAGTCTTTGAAATCATATAGGATTGTCTGCAGATATCATCAGCAGACTTTCTCATAATGATAATCTCCGGTGTGCGGTTTCTGCTCTTTTCCTTTGATGATTTGGAAGAAGCAGACGGGGTTGCTTTAGTGTTTGTGGTTACATTTGGTTGTATAGTGTTTTCGTTCATAGCGATTCCTCCTTGAATTGAAATTAGTTTTATCATACCGGTACGCTCTTTAAGTCATCGTACATTTCAGCAACGAAATGATCCTTGGCATTTAAGAGACACGAGATGTAATAGCTTCTCCTGTTCCTGATTTCAGATCCGGAAGTCCTGAGTGACTTAATGACATGCAGGAATAACTCCTGATCAAGCTCGAAGAACTTTTCGTTCATATAATCTGCCATATACTTCACTCCGCCTATTACAGTGGTCTTTGCAAAACCGATAGTTTCTGCCATAAGGTTGATAAGGGTATTCATTACCTCGTCCTCGTAATACTCAATTTCCTTACTTGTACATAGAAATTCATATCCTACCCTAAGCTTTAATACCTTTTTTGCCATCTCCATAGTTTCAACAGGGGTCCATTTATGCTTTTTGGCAGATTCCATGAAGAAGTGGAGAGTAAGACGATTGTTATACTCTGCTTGAGCATGTATTGCTGTCAGATGCTTTGTAAACATCTCGTTAAATCGGGGGATGCTTTTCAGTTCTTCCCTTGACTTATCCTGAATGAATTTGGAATACTCAAGATTAAATGTCTGACATTCCACTGCTTTATCTATGATGGTGTAGATATCATCTGTCTCTCCCTCCCTCACTCCTTGTGTTGAATCAGGATTATCTTCTGAAACAATCTCGTTCTCATTAGTGAGAGAGTGAGTGAGAGAATTATTATCAGTATAGATATAATCAGTATTATTAATATCAGTCTTATTACGTTGCGATTTTCGAAACTCTGGTGTTGCGATTTGGGAAACTGTCGTGTTTCGATTTTCGAAATCCTCGTGTTGTGATTTTCGAAACACAGTAGAGTTATGAACATCGCTGTTTGTTGTATCATCTTGGGTTTTATCAGAATTGGATTTGTTTCTGCCCCTCCAGTTCTTCACCTTGGACTCTGCTTCCTTTGGTTGCTTTCCGCCATCGTTTACCAGTGTGGCAAAGTTCTTGACATAGATGATGTCAGGCTTGGAGATTCCCTGCTTCTTTCTTGTGATAAGACCATATTCCTCCAATTCCTTTAAGAGCTTAACGCACTTTCCTGTTCCGATGCACAGATCGACCATGATTTCATCTACGGTGTAGATGATATAAACTCTGTCCTCACTGTCGAACCATCGGTTCTTTACAGACAGAGACATTCTGTCCAAGAGAAGACCAAATAGCATCTTGGCTTCATTTGATAAATGCTCAAATCTTCCGTCTTTGATCAGAATCTTTGGAATTTTTAGAAATGAAAACATTTCCGACTGGATTCCATAGAAATAGTCAAGGTTAATAGGTTGATTGTTATTGATTGTAGTTTGATTCATATTGTTCACCTCATTGAATTTGTGGTGACAATAGATTTCATATTTGATATAATTTGGAAAATGATAGTTAGAGAAAAAGAAAAATGCATTAGACTATCTGCTTTGAATTACATAGCTTAGGAGATGACTATAGAGATGACTAAAAAAGGGCAGCACTTCTAAACCTCCTATCTATGCGTATTTACGGAAGTGGAAAAACGTTCAAGTCCCATCTTCCGCATTGTTAGAATTTGCTAGAAAGCCTTGAGTTTAGTGGACTTGAGGCTTTCTTTTTTTGTTGGGAAAGGTATTACCACGGGATGACTGGGGATGACTAAATCATCGTCATCATGAACGTCATAATCATTCGCAGATAACACTTCCCTAAGATGATCTAAGTTATCTTTCATACTGTATGTATAATGCTTTAGATTCGTTTCTACCGAATGTCCTAATAACTGTGCTCTTTCAACCGGTGTAAGCCCCAAAGGGATAAGCTTGTTTGAATTGAGTGACATTCTGAAGGCGTGATTATTGGTCACTTCTAAACCAAGTGATTTAAGCATCCTTCGTAGGAATGTCTCATAGGCATCTGTCTTAATCCATTCATTCTCTCTGATGCAAAAGACATACTCAGATGTAAGACCAAGACTCTGCTTGGCTTTGCGATTCTCATCCAATATATCTTTAATTGCTTTGTTGATTGGAAAAATTCTTTGATCTTCGATTAAAGGACCATCATCATGACAAGTTGGAAGGACTATTATTTACTGTTGTGAGATATTAAGAATAGGTTGAATTTCGGGGTGAAATTTGGTATAATTACGCTTAGTGATGGGAGTTAGAAGCAGTTTCTAGCTGCTTTTCTTTAACTGAGAAAAATAATAATGTGACTATTGACCTCCGAGGTGCGGAGTGTAATACTTTTCTTAGGTTTGAAGTATTTGTAAGAAAGGAGTCGCTATGGTTGTATCAAATGAAACAATAACTAAAATGCAATCATTATCAACAGAGCAGATGTCTGCGGTTGTTAGTTTTATTGATCAGCTTTCATTTTGTGAGCCAATCGATATACTTAACGACTTATGTATGGACGGTAGTAAGAATCCGATGTCTGATACAGAAGTGGCTGAATTTGTTGCAGATGTGAGGAAGGAACGATATGCTACTAGTAATTGATACCAATATAATTGTCAGTGCAATCAAGTCTGGTATCAAAAAGGATTCAGATGGTAATCTTAAGCATTATCCTGTGCATGAATTACGAACTTTGCTAGATGAGCTTTACTGATTATTATAGATATAATTTGAGGGACAGATGAGGTTGATATAATGGGAAATGTTTGAAGGATGCGGCGGATTTGGTATATTTGAAGTAGGTAAAAGATGCCGAAGTTATGTACTTTTGATTCTAAATATTCTTGATTTAAACCATTTATTTGCTACTAATTTTACACAGTTAACACATAAGGTGAAATGAATAAAAGATAAACTACGAGAAATACTATGAAGATATTAAGAACATGCCTGAGCCTATTCAACCATCTCAACTTCCCCAAATGAAGATTGACTTTAAGGGAATGGTTGCATATGTTAAAGAGCGAGGGGTTACGCTTGGTGATTTACCGGAAGAGAAATGCGAAAGTATCCTGAAACAGTTTACTTCTCAGGTTGCCAATGCAGTATGATAGATAATAAATAAAACATTTTAGTTGTTAAAAAGGGGTTGACAGCTTATGATTACAAAACGTACAATTTTTGACAGAACAGAACAGAACAGAACAGAACAGAACAGAACAGAACAGAACAGAACAGTAAGGTAAACTGCGGCCTTTTTGCAGAAAGATATAATTATGGTTTTTAACCGTCGAATTTGATTGAGATATTATCTCGTCAGGTTCGGCGGTTTTTGCGTTTTTAAGCAACATATCAAGTAATTAGAGCGGAGTACAGTGTGCTCGGCAATGGCGAACAATGTTCGCCGCTACGGATTGTGGATGAATGTCATTCTTGAATAACGGTTATGAATAATTTAGTTATGACTTCACCATTACGGATTGAGAATGATTGTTTTTATTGTATAACTATGTCGTTCTTGAATAATTATGTCATTCTGAGCGTAAGCGAAGAATCTTATAAGATCCTTCGTCGCAACGCTCCTCAGGATGACATGGTGTAACCGTAGCGGAGCACAGCGTGCTCCATGAATGGTGAATAACGTTCGCCGCTACGATATGATTAGCTATATTACGCACATATAAATGCGAAGGAATAATTATGAATAAGAATATGATTAATAACAAAAAATTGAATACTGAAGGAAAGGTTAGCAGGATTATTGCTGTTATGTTTGTAGCGGTTTTTGCTATTACAGCTTTAATTGGTGTTAATACTTCTAGCAAGGCAGGAGCTTTTGATAATGTTACGGGCAATACATATACTATTAGCTTCAACACTAACGGTGGCAGTGAGGTATCAGATATTGCAATGACACCTACATCCGCACCGATCAATATGAATAATATTGTTTCAAGTGTTAAGAAGGATGGGTATAAGGTAAGCAGATGGACATTAACGAAGCTTATCATCGATGCTAATGATACCTGGAATGCATACTGGCTTATTGGTTCATCAGATATGACTAGTTACAATTCTGATTCCGGAGTAGAAGATTTTTCAAATGTATCTGAGTTATCATATTACAATTTTGATAATTGGTTTCAGATAGAATTAAAAAGACACTATAAGAGTAAGTATGATTATTTTATCAATATTTACTGGGAGAAGGATGAACTTAGTTCTCAGACTACGGAATCAAATGTCAATATCACTACAGAGTCTAATGCTAATTCTCAGAATAATGACTCAACCACTAATGATAATACAACTAATATTACAGTTGTTAGTGATAGTGGTGGACTTAAGAATTATTCAATCAATGAGAATCAGTTAGCTTGGGCAGAAGCACTTGTTGAGGCTGATAAAATGAATGGTAAGGAGATAACTTACTTACCTACAGGCAAGGATCATATATATGTTGAATATAAATATGTTAGATATCATAAAAAAGGTTCAGATGATTATGAATACTTTAACAACAGTTTTTCTAACAATTTTGTATTGAGTAAGGGTTCTAATGCTCCAAAAGATGTCTCTACAAAGGTTAAGGGTGCTAAATTAAAAGAGATATGGGTAAGCCCTGATCTTTGTCACCCACGTTACGGTAAAGGTGTGACAACGCTTCTAACTGGAACTAAAATATATAAGATAAGTGCTGACGAGTTGGGCTATTCATTGGATGTTACCAAATTAACATATGAAGATTTGTATGCTAAGATGGCAGAGCTTGATGAGGACTTTGCTTTGTTTCAGAACTATCCTGAGTATACACCTATGGTATCAATTACTTTAGCCTATGAGCCTGAAAGTGAAAAGATTGAGGTGCCTAGATACTTGCCGTTATCGAAATTGCATGAGCGTTCAGGCGAAGGATTCTTTGTATATAACAGCGGTATTTTGTGTTATTCTCCACCACAAGATGGAATTACTCCTGAGAAGAAATGGGAAAAACATATGCGTTATATTAAAGACGGTATTTACGGTGTTACAGTAGATGGATGGCAAGTAAGATGGGGATACAAAAAGAATATCGCCAAAGATTCTAAGAAGAAGCAAGTTTATGTTGATGCTGATTCTGCTGGTATATTTACATCCGTTAAGAAAACAAAGCAATACGATTCTATGGGTGAGATTAATAGTGGATCTTCAACTACTGGGCTTCCTCATTGGAAGAAGACCTATTATGTTCAGTTTAGACCTTATAATGAAGAACTTAAAGCGTGGGGCGACTGGTCTCCTGTATATGCGGTAAAGAAGAAAAAGAAGAACGCAAAAGGAAACGACATTAGGCGTTACGCTTGGAAAAAGACTTCATTAACATACTGATGAGGTTGACTTCATCATAAACAAAGATAATATAAAATCCCTTGCTAATTAAAATAAGCAAGGGATTTTATAAATATTTATGTATGTAATTGAATTTTTGAATTAATGTGTTATAATATCCTTACTAAAGGATTTTCATAGAGAAAGTCCTTTGGTGACTTTCTCAATATCTGAAGAAGGGAGAAAGAGTATGAGTAATAACATACGATATGATATGAATGGAATTCCGTTTTCATATCCCAGCCTTGAATTAGATAATGCAGAAATAGCAAAAGTTTGTCAGGAAATAAGTACCAATTATACTAAATACAAAAGTAAAAAGCTTATAATGCACAGAACGAGAGATTTAGAGAGGAATTGGTGTGTTTATTATGTAGAGAATCGTGGTTATGGCGATTATAATATATTTGAAAAGTATTATGATTAAAAGGAGGTTTGTGTATGAAAGAATTAATACAACAATTAAGCAATATATCAGATGCGTATGATGATTTTATTTTAGGCGTGATCAATTATGCTAAGAAGGATCCTACTCATATAGAATTATTGAATGAATATATGAGCAATGGAACGGATTTATTCTCAAGTGATGTAATTGAGTTTATTGCAAACCAACCAGATTTTCATAGTTATAGTGCAACGAATAAGATGCAGCAAGTAGGTTAAGAGTGTTTATCTAAAGAGATGTGATAATTATAGTATATTACTGAACCCATCGGCAAGAAGTCGGTGGGTTTATAATAGGAGAAACAAACCAAAAATAAAAGATAAATAGTACAATAAACCCCAAAAACAAGTCACACGAACTAAGTTCTCAAAAAAAATAAAAAAAACCGTAATATTAATCATAACAAAAAAATTAATCATGCGAAGGAGGAATAATTATGAATAAGAATATGATTAATAACAAAAAATTGAATACTGAAGGAAAGGTTAGCAGGATTATTGCTGTTATGTTAGTAGCGGTTTTTGCTATTACAGCTTTAATTGGTGTTAATACTTCTAGCAAAGCAGGAACTCTTGATGAGGCTGGTGTTGTAGGTGGTGATTACGCTACTACAGGTATCTGTGACACTAGATGGAAGGCGCTTGAGATTGGACCTACTTATCCTTCTACAACTGATGAGGTGCTGAATACAATCAATAAGATGTATTATGATGTGAGTTTGAATGACGAAGATGTTTTTAACAAAGCTTTCGATTTGTTAGCTGATAGGGTTGTGTGTTGGGAGAAACAGCACAACCATCGTACTATTACTAAAGAACAATATCGAACAAAGTTAATCAATCTTGTAAAGTCAATGGAAATAACTGAAACACATCAGTACTATTATCAGAACTTACGTAATAATGTATTAAGAGATACTTTTTACGCGATGAAAGGTGACGATAATGGTACTTTTTTATATTACATCGAAACTGATCGCTCAAAGGAACTTGCAGCAGAGTATAATAAGTATAATGCTTTATCTGCTTATAAGGAGGGTTCAGTTGAGTATCAGATTGCCACAGCTAAGTATGACGGCTATAAGGAATTGACTGTTGATTATGATCCTCAGGGTGTTTATGTTGGTGAGAAAAAGCTTGACCTTTTGTGTGAACCAGGGAATAATAGACTCGGTATTACTGAGTATCGTAACTCAAAGGTTAATACATATAAGTATACAGAGTTTAATTCTCCAACCCTTCCAAGTGTATCTTATACAGATATATCTAATGATGATAAAACGATATATTATGTTACTCTGACTGTTAACGAGAATGAAAAACAGGGTTTTTACAAAATGTACGCAAGTAATCTGTTCAACAGAATTAAAGATGAGCGAGCATGGAGTAATGTCGATGATCCTGATTATTCATTCTTGACAAAAGAAAAGATTAAGTTTTTGGTAGATTATTATAATGCTAAAGGCTCACTTTTCACAGATTATAAGAGAGTATGGACGCACGATGGGAAGAAAAAGTCAGGACAAGCTTACACCGACGAAAAGGTTGATATGCCGATGACTAAGTTATCGCGATATGTACTAGAAGTTCTTTATAACGAGGCGGTAAAATATGGTTATACACTTAATAATATAACCGTTGAAACGCCGGATATAAACGACATAGTATGTAAGAAGAGTGATAAGAAAACGCCTTATAGCGATTATAGTAGTGATTGGTATGATGATACCGATTATAGTAATTTCAGTCATAGGGGCTATATGTATACAACTAGCAAGGGATTGTGCTTCGACGCCGCTAATAGTTGGTTTGATAAAGTTAATTTACGACCTGAAATTAGTGGATATGAAGTAGAGTATTCATATACCAGCAAAACTTTGAAAAAAGCAAAAAAGGCTGAAGTACTCGCAGAAGTAGCGTACTACACTAACAGCCCTATTATCAGTAATAAGGTGCTTAAAAAGAAGGTTGGCACTAAGAAGGTATATAAGAAGTACAAGAAAGCTTATATAAGAATTAGAGCCTACAAAGAAGTTGGTTGTAAGTACAACAAGAACGGTAAGCTTATTTCTTCAAAAAGATACTACAGTGAATGGACTGGCGTAAAGAAGATTAATTTTACCAATAAGTAATGAAAGTTACGCAGAGCATTATGCTCTGCGTTCTTTTTTTTCTCTTCTTTATTAAAAATTTTGTATATTAATATACAGAAATGATTTTTGTAAAGGAGATGCCTTATGAAGAAAAAGATTACGATACTTATAATAGCTATATTTGTATTAAGTAGTATAATCTCATATTATCCTGCTAATACAGTGCATGCTGAAAGTTTCTTTTCAAAGGTCTTTAAGTTAAACAGCGATTCGGATGAAGATAAATCGGCTGAAGAGAACGAGATGGATTTAAAAGAAGCGAAAAAGCAAGCGAAAGAAGAAAAGGAATTAGCGGAAGATACTTGGGAGATTAACCAAAGTTTATTAAATTTAAATCCGCCTAAAGAAAATACAGTTAAAAGCTGGCAAACAAGTGGGGATAAAAATCTTCCAGATACAAAGGATAAGGAGTTGAAGTTTTCGGGCGGAGATGGTACTAAGCTTATTTGTGCCGGTAATGAGACTCCTAAAAAGTATATGTATCACAAGGAAACATTTAATGATGTTAATGATGGATACAGAGAGTTTTGTATGAATCCGGGAAGTGGTGGTATTAATGTTGTTAATAAATCAGGATTAACAACAAAAACCGTAAATGATATTTCGAAAGAGTATTATAGGGCGCTTCAGGAAGATATAACTCATAATTACAGTAAAACCGGATATGTATACGTAAGTGATAAAGCTTCAGATTATGTAGGTTTTATGGGGCGGTATGCTAATGTTGGTAAGTACAAAGGTCAAAGTATTGATCTTTACTTATATGTTAATAGTGTGGAACTCACAAGTAAAACGTATTCAGATGGTTCTCCCAAAAAAATAAAATCGGGTATAACGCTTTCTAAAAGAGTAGGTATAATTACATCTGGAATTGATTCGATCTCTATAACACACTACTTTGTAAAACATAGTGAAACAAAATATAATACAAAAGAAAAAGTAGAATCAAATTCTTATAGAGTAAAAGGATATGGACAGTTATATGATATAGACTCACAACAGGGTGTAAGATTTGGTAATAATGTGGATTATGTTGTATATTCTTCTCCGGCAAATTATACATTTAGCACAACTAAAGCACAACGAAGTGCCACCGATTTAGGTGAAAAAGGAACTATTAGAGGCATTTCTTATTGGACTGGATATACACCAAAAACTAAGCCTTACTCAGCATGGCATGGATATCAACCGGCTGATTCAGCAGGGCGTGACTATCATTATTTAAGATATAATGAAACAGACGGAAAATACTTATATATATATGCTCCTGGAGGTGGTAATACTTTTGTTAGAGACGGACTAGCATGGCGTACCGGTCTTGCAATAGCTTACTCAGGTAAATCAGTAGAGTTAACATATACATTTGCACAAGGTTCATGGAATCATCAGAACAAGGAAAACTGGGCTAATGGTTATATGGCTATAGATGGTGACGCCTTTTTTACAGATGCCGAGGCATATAAAGGAGTGACTGCAACAAATCCGACTAATGTTAGTCAGTGTGAACAAGCAATCAATAACTATAGTGTAATATCAAAAGGAGATACAACAGTTGATGGTCCTAATATAATGGATTCGGGTAATACGTTTTACTTTGTTATTAAAGGAACTATTGCTAAATCAGGAAAGGCAACCGTAAAGAATACCGAGTTAGGTTTTTCGGATAACCTCATTCCGCAATTCGAAATTGTTGAAAAAAAGGCAAATGTTTATTCAAAAACTAATGCGGGAAATTACTCGTTAAGTGAAATAACCATAGAAGAAAGTGAAGGGTCGCTTAAAGCGTTAATAGATAATCAAAGTCAGTTAAGCACATTACTTAAGAGTGATAGTAATTTACAGAAGGGTCTAGATGTTTATTGGGTATTCCCTGTTAGGGTAAAGGACGCAAATTTTGATTTGTCCGAAGGTGCAGAAACTGAAAAACCGGACTATGCTCCTTTTATGTATCAAAATAAAATATGGATACCTAATGAAGGTGCATTTCTGGCAAAAATCGGATATGTAGATCCTAAAGATAGTGATCCTGAGCCTGTTAAAACTAACATGGCATATGTGGGAATGGGAGTTACCCCTGTAAAGATAACTATTAATAAGAAATCTGATACAGGCGTAGCTCTTGCAGGTGCAGAGTATACAATAGAACAATCAGACGGTAATGGTGGATGGGTAGAATGTGGTAATAATCCTTATATTACCGAAGAAAACGGAAGAGTAGTAACTGAGGAAATTGACATAAACCCTGCGAATACCGATAAATCATTCAGAGTAACTGAAACTAAGGCCCCTGAAGGATATCAGATGCCTAAAGGTAGTCAGGTAAAACGTTATATACTGAATTTTAGTAACGGTTCTTACCAAGCTGTAGATTCTAATGGTAATGATGTAACATCATCTGTATCCGGTGTATCGGTATCAACTACCGGTAGTCCAAAGACAGCTACAGTAGCATTTGTCAATACAAAGGATACCAATCCGGTTAAAGTTAAGGTTAAGGTAATAAAGAAGGATGCGGAATCCCTAGCAAATGTAGATGGTGGACAGTATTCACTCGATATGACCAATGTTGATTCTACTCAAACAAGTATGACACAAAGTTCAGGAGGTTCGTTTAGCCAAGCTGGAACAATGACAGGGGATACTGCCACGATAGTTGTAAGAGAAACAACTCCACCGGTGGGATATGACGAACCGCATTCGGGGCAACCTACACAACATACCATAACATTTACCAAGTCGGGTGATAGAGTTACAGGGATAACAGTTGATGGTTCAAGCGTGTCCGTAAAAACCGATAATGGGGCATATTATGCTGAAGCAGAATTCATTAATGATAAGAAGGAAATTCCTCCGGAAGCATACTATTGGGTTTCGTTAAAGGCATCTAAACAAGATAAAGAAACCAATCAGTATTTAAGTGGTGCTAAGATTAATATCTCAAGCCCAACTTTTGGTGTAGATACAATATCACCTACCAAAACTACAGATGGAAGCGGCAAAGTCGAATGGAAAAATATACAACTAAATAATAGTATTATTCAGGATTTTGTTATAAGAGAGATTCAACCGCCAGATGAGTATTATTCACCTGACAGTGATGATCCTGTTCGTTATGATGTAAATGTATTGCCGAGCCAAAAATATATTAATTACTACGGATATAATTCGAGTGGAAATATGGTTCGTTCTGGTGGTATTCCACTTAAGGAAAAATTGGAATATAAAACAAGGAGTGAATCAATTCCTTATGAAGTGGATATATATGACGCTAGTGGTAATGCAGTAGGTACAGAAACAAGGTACAGAGAGGTCTCTGTTACTGATACTCTTCATTATCTTTCAATAGATAGTGATTTGCCTATTAAGTTCATCAACCCACCAAAGAAGTACGTAAAGATTAATATCTTAAAGAAAGACAGCAAGAGTGATGAAAAACTTAACGGATTTAAGTTTAACGTAAAAGAAGAGAATTCTTCTTATTCAACTACTCTTACAACCGGTTCTTCGGGTACAACTACTAAGGGTGAAGCGTCTACAGGTGTGATACAGTGTGCACAGAATAATAAGTCTTGTTCATTTACAATAACTGAGACGGGACAGATTAAGAATTATTTTGCACCGAGAGGTGAGCAAGTTTCATCATATACAATTTCTATGAGAACAGGTGCTTGTACTATTAATTGCGCTGACGGTTCTACAGTAAGTAACACAATGGTAGTAACAGGTGCGGGTACTAAAGATAATCCTTACGTATTATCTGTTCCGCTTGAATTTGAAAATGATGAACAACCACCTAAAATTAGATTTAAGGTTAAAAAGAAAGACAGAACCGGTAATCTTGACCTTTCAGGTGCGGAATATACCGTAACAGAGGCTGTTGGTAATAAAGAGTGGGAGTTCACAACAGATGCCAATGGTTCATTTGATTCGGGTGTACTTGAAGTTTCAGAGGAGAATGAGAACGCAAAAATAATCATTGAAGAAACAACTCCTCCTGAATTTTATAAAGAACCTGAAGGAAAACAGTTAAAGAAGATTCTTCTTGAGTTTAGAAATAAATCTAAACCTAATGTTGTATCATACATAAAGACATATGGAGATGGTTCAACAGAATCAGGAGAATATAAATCAGTAGGTGTATGGCCTAAAGATGATGTAATCGAGTTGACCGAAGCTATTGATTCGGAAGTAGAGCATGATACTAATGATGCTATAGATTTCAGGAACACACCTATTCCATTTAATGTAAAGGTTGAAAAGAGAGCATCAGAGAGACTTGATGGTAAGATTGCAGGTCTTAAATATGGTCTTTACGATAAAAATGGAAACAGATTCCTTGAACTTACTGATAATAAAGATGGTACTTATACAGCAAAGGATATTGACCCAACAGCTCCTGGTGGAGAATTCTTAGGTTATTATAACTTTGATTATGTTGTTAAGGAAGAAAGAGCAACAGTTAAGAGAGAGTTAGTATCATGGGAAGCAAGCTTTAAGATTAACACAATGGATAGTGTTGATTATGAGTTTACTAGAGAAACTAATAAATTCCCTGACAACCCACCTAAGAGAGGCACTGTAAAGGTTATTAAGGAAGATAACGAAACAGGAGAGAGATTACAATATGCTTGCTATGAGATAACTGCAAACGAAGATATCTTGGTAAGCGATTATGTAGATAGTTCTCAATACGCAACTTTAGGATATGATGTTGTTGCTCCTAGAGATATAAGGGCTAAGACCGGAGAATTAATTGTTAAGAAAGGTTCTGTGGTAACATCAGCTAATCAGAACTTAAAGCGCGGTACTGTAGTAGGTTATCTTGTAACAGATGCTTCAGGTGAGGCAACTCTTGCAGATCAGGAAGTTACTTACGAAAGCGGAAGAAAACTTACCGTTAAGCCACTTTACCCTGGTAAATACAAAATATCAGAGGTAGAGGCACCGGAAGAGTATAAAACGGGTGACCTGGTGGGTGACTAAAAAATGCTGGCTCCGTAACCCACCATTTCTCTATGTTTTATGAGCGGAAAATATTCAAGTCCCATCTTCAGGGCTGTTGCCATCTTCGTTCCTATCACTTTACAAATATCCTACACGGCGCTATACTGTAAAAAACTATAATGATTTATTGTATGAGGTGGCGTATGGCATTTGCATCAATGATAATGGCTTTTTTTGCAATGATAATGGCTTTTTTGGCAATAATTATAGGAATCCTTTTGTTCATGCTCGTTCTAGGCTTGATCTTTCTAATTGCCGGTGTCGTGAAGAGGAGAAATCCTGACAACAAAGGTAAGAAACACCCGACAGTTTTTATCATTATAGGATCTTTACTGTCTCTTCCAACTTTGGTTATAATAATTATGGTGCTTGTTGCTACTCTGATATCCAATAACAAAACTTCAATAGAGACGACGCAATATGAATGTGTACCTGATAAATGGAGAAGTGAATATGTGAATGATAATGAGGCTGCCCAAGAGGTGTTTTCTGCTTTACT
>JHXB01000019.1 GCA_000621905.1 Lachnospiraceae bacterium NC2004 | reverse complement strand
AAACCTTCTTTCATCTTCTCAATCGTAACTCCCGGCATCAGTCCACCAGGAGATGAGATTTCAAGCCTGTTATCATATATTGCCACCTGTACAAGACTTCCCTGTAAAAAACTGCAGTTAACAACAGCATTGATAATAAGCTCTCGTATACTCTCCGGTGGCAGCTCATAAACATCTTGTCTGTGAATCCCCTTAATCCTTGCTCCAAGATGAATATTACGAAGGACAAACTGATAAGCCTGCTCTACTTGTTCCCAAAGATTACCCTCATACTCTCTTTTATCTACAAAAATTCCACGTGTATTGCCTTTAAATACAGCACACTGAATCTGAGACATTACACCATCTAAGCCTCTCAGATAATAATATGCATACGTTGGACGAACAACTCCATTTTCTTCCTTAAGAATTCCCCAAGTTATCAGGTTATTCTTAGTAGGCGTCTTAACCTTTTTAGCGTCTTTCTCGTCCATACAATTACGCTGTGCCTCTTTTTTCATGTCCTCACAGAAGCTTTTAATATCTGCATCTGTTACTTCAATGTCTTTATTCACAACATTATCATCATACCATTCAAATGCAATTGTACCCAAAGTGTACCCAAAAAGATTATATCACCTCGCATCCATTAACCAAAGGTCATTTCCAATAATTCCTGAGCTGCATCTTTGCTCTTAACACGCATCAAATTATCATCAACCTTTGCACGTGAAAGCAAATTCATGCTTCCGTACCATACTATTTCATCGTCAATGATGGCAAAATGTTCATGCATATGATCCTGGAGTCTAACCTTTATGCCACAGTTTTCTAATACCTGTACAAGAGCCTTTGTATCTTCAATCTTTTCTTCCGGGTATCCTTCGGGATCAAGTGTAACAACAGTAATCTTCACCCCATTTTCTTGTCTTTGCTTTATAAGCCTTACAAATGCATTTACCTTAGCATGATTTAATCCCGGGCTGGAAATAATAACTTCTTTATTCGCCTCAAGTAAATCTCTCTCATACACTTTTTCATATGTATCTATACCAAAGATTGCATTTGCATTTTGCTTTTCGGCAATAACATTATTGCATATTTTGTATCCTATCTTCTTATATGTTCGAAGTCGTTTATGATACATTTTTTCAAGGACACGAATATGAGAATCTACATAGTCGTAAATGATAACTTCTGTCTTAGTTTCATAATCTCGATGGAGGCGCCCGGCAAACTGCTCGATATTTCCTTCAGCTGCCGCAGGCATTGTAAGCATCATTGTATCAAGCCTCGGATAATTGAATCCTTCACCAATATACTTATCTATCGCTACCAGGATGACTGACTCCTCATCCGGAACCGACCGCATTTGCAATCTCATTTCATCCTTGGCTTTTCTACTGCCTCCGCCCTGAAGAAGATAAATATGGTCCGCTTTCCCTTGCAGTCTTTGGAATAGAAGCTCCGCATGTTCCTTATACTTTGTCAAAACCAAGATTCCTGTCTGGTGACAAATCATCTAACTCCTTTGCCTCCCGCTTGTATGAAATCCCAGCATTATCGAGAAGTCCGTGCAAATATTCAATTTCATTTTCAAGTTAACTTATTCTTGATAAGTACTGTTCTTCATTCATTCTATCTTCACTCTATACTGTCGTTTCTGTATCTGGTGTATTCATAAAAACTATAGGATTATTATCGTAATTGATACTGTCTTCTTCACTATAATTCACTTTATGAAGCAAAATAGTTTACATCTTTTTCCATCAGCCATTTCAAAATAGCAGATTAAGCCCATCAAAACCGCCTTCCGATACCACCCTCTGAATATAAGCTTAAGCGTGTCTTTAGATTGCTGATTTTCAAAATCCACTCCAAAGAAATCCATCTCTTCCGCCCCCTTAAATATATTAACCTCACCAGTATTTCTACCAGTGAGGCCGTAATATCATATTTCCACGTCGAGAGAGCTTTATATCTGCTGCTTCGGTACAAACTCTATCCTAAGAGCCATGCCCATACCATCAGCTAAACGCTTAAGTAAATTAACAGAGGGATTTCGTGTACCGTTTTCTAATTTACTGATATCAGCCTGATTGATTCCTGTACGCTCTGCCAGCTCCTTCTGAGTAAGATTCTGGGATGTGCGGGCATCAACAATAGCTCTGATCACATCGAGCTCTGGCTGTATTGCTTCATATTCTCTTCGAAATCCATCATCTTTCAGCTGATCTGAAAGCATATCGTTTAATGTTTTCATGATTGCTCCATCCTTTCTATATAATCTGCTCTCCGCTCCTTTGCCAGCCTTATCTCCTCTGGCGGAGTCTTTTGTGTTTTCTTCACGAACCCATTGGTCAGTATTATCTTTCCCTCATAGTAGAAGAAATATAATACTCTGGTTATGTTGCTCCCTACTTTACACCTCAACTCAAATATTCCGTCATCAAGATGCTTACTATATGGTTCCCTCAGCGAATTCCCCTTTTCTTGAAGTATGAATAATAAACCGTACATTTTCGCTCGCATCTTAACATCAAGAGCATTTATAAAGTCCTCTACCGGAGATTCCCCATCTTCTTTTTCATAAGCTATAACTGTGAATTCTGTCATATGTTTACCTCTGATTGTATTATATGGCATATATGCCATATTGTCAATTATTATTTCTCTAGCCACCCACAATTCTTGATTCCCGAAAGTTCTGCAACCTTCTCTGTTATTCTTTTCAATAAGCATATTGCTACGAGAATCAGTCCGTTGAAATCCATTGCTATCCGTAGCTTCATTATTATGGATATATTAAGGCATTCAATTCAGCCCGTTGATGCTTTAATTCTTCCAGTGTCATTAGCAAACTACATCCTTCCTAATATCATCAACAGCGAAATCTTACTCATAAAGGCGGTAACGATTCCTCCCCACTAGTTTCATAATATCACCCATTACTATTATCACTTCATATTAAGCAGATTCATCACCAACTTGACCATTATGTCCTTTTCGTCGGGATTCGATTCCGCAATCATAAGCGTAATAGCTACCAATTCACCGTCGCCAATACGCTTACTGCCATCTTTAAACAAAGCTTGATTCCTCTCCAAGAATTCCAGGAACAAGGAAGCTGCGATTCTTTTGCAACCATCTGCAAACGGATGATCCTTGATCATAAAATAAAGTAAGTTAGCCGCCTTTTCTTCAATAGTCGGGTAGGCATCTTCGCCAAATACACTTTGGTATATTGCAGAAATAATCCCATTCACTTTTCCAACTTCTTTTTCTACACCGAAGACATCCGTATCAAAAGAATCCCTCATATGAGAAACCATCGTCATACAGTCATCATATGTAATCCTATATACAGGAGCCTTTCCATCAGGTTTAACTATTGCTTGGTGATCATACTGATCTAACAACGTCAAAGCATCCGTATACAGGTTTACAGCTCTTAGGATATCCTTTTCTTCAACATTTAATGCATCTGCCAACATTCTGGTTTGAATATCAACTGTCTTTTGCAATGCATGTAAGCGTTTCTCATTTATTGCATAGCCATCAATCATGTACTGCTTTAAGATTTTACTTGCCCACTGACGAAATTCGATACCCCGTTTTGATTTTACGCGGTAGCCTACAGATATGATGACATCTAGATTATAGTATTTTGTTTTATAATTTTTACCATCAGATGCAGTTGTCAAGAAATCCTTGACAACTGACTTCATATCTAACTCCCCTTCTTTGAAACAATTATTTGCATGTAAGCTCACATTTTGCTTTGTTGTATTAAACAACTCTGCCATCTGCGCCTGCGTCAGCCACACCGTATCTCCATCCATCGGGACTGACAACGTTACTTCCTTGTCTTTCGTTTCAAATAGTATAATCTCACTTTTCTTCACTAAAAACACCTCCCGCAAATATTACCTTTTTCCATACTTTTTTGATTTCTTCCACAAACTGTCTGTCCGGCTTAATTCCTGATAATAACTTTTCAATTAATCCGGCCAGTTCCAATGCCATTTCATCGTCTGTATAATACTCAAACAATTCTCTGATATTCACGCTATATAAATGATAAAACATCATTAATGCATCATCCAAAATTTGCAAATGATTTGATGTACATGTAACCGTCTCCACGAAGGCATCTTTAGCATTTTCACATCTACATTTAATCACCGGTAAATTACCATTTATAAGCGGTTTGTTAAAATCTACTGAATATCCTCCTTCCGGATGTTTGGCATATGCCAAATTATAACGCATAACCTGCTGCATATCATAAGAGTTAATTGCACGAATATCTGTACTCTCACCCCAAATCCCCAGGCTGGCACTGAATCCATATCTATCAAGGTCCGTATCCCTCATAATAATTCCTCTTATTGCTAAAAGAATGTGCTCGCAAACATATCTTTTGTCGTGTAAAGTTGTAGAATCGTTCAATCTCCAACTCAACCTTGAAACAATATTATCATATTGTCCTATAAAAATTCTGTTGTAAAAATCTAAAGCTTCGGTACAAATTGTCACTTCATCTTCATTAAAAAGGAGATTTGTTTTTCCTGTCTGCTTGCGTATTCTCATCACCACTCTAGAAAAGGACAATACAATCATTTCATTTTTATCGATAATGAATTCTTCCCCAGCTACGTATATTTTATCCTTATCAGATGAACAATTCATAATATAAGAATAGTCATCTCCTACTCCATCTATTTGAGGTACATTATCGAAGCCTAGTAAAAAAGACAATCGGTCATCTTCACCTACTATATAGCCATCTTTATCCCAAACTTGAAATAATGATTTCAACAATAAATCCAGTTTTTTCTTACTCTCAAGTTGCTTTCTAAGGAATCCTGATATAAGTTTTAATCCATTACCATAAGGAAACTCAAAGCCCATGTCGTATAATAATTGTGTACTTTCAATCCATTCGCCCTTCTTCGGCTTTAAATAAGCTCTTCCTCTTGTCATATTGTCTCCTCCGCCGCCTTTACGTCACATTGCCGTATATACGTTTTTATACATATGTTTAAGCGATGCTTAATGAATAAAGCACCGCCATCAGACCTATTGTTTTAAAGCCGCTATATACCCTAGCAATCTTTCTTTTTGCGATTTCTTCAGACTATCCATTTCAAGTAAAAGATCATACTCCTTTGTTCCTTTAGTAACTACTCGATAATCCAATTTCTCCACCGATTGAACCGTGTCCTGCAACAATTCATATGGTGTTACATTTAACACCTTACAAATAATCATTATTTTATCTGCAGACGGATTCGTTTTCTTTCGTTTCCAATCACTAATGGTACTCTGCGCTATTCCTGTAGCCTTCGAAAACTCCATCTGTGTAACCTCACGTTCTTCCATCAATTTAAAAATACGTTCACTTACTGTCATTTTCCGTTCCCTTTTCCTTTACACATTCTTCTATCCATATCTTAAACTCCTCCGGACAAGCAGCTATCCACTCAAAGAAATAAGAGGTGAGTTTCTCAAGCGTAATCCCAAAATCTTTCAATGTATTTCGATTTAAGAAGTCGTATACTTCGCTTTCCATAGAAAGTGAATATCCGTCCTCCGTATCAGATAAACTGACCGGATTTTCATGAAGCCTTTGCAATACTAACGCTCTAATAAAATCATCCATTTCTATTGTATTTTCTTTATCTAAATTCACCTTACCAAATAAACGCTTATATAAATCAAAAGACATAAGGATTCTATCTGTATCAAATATTTTACATTTGACAGGATTACCATAAAGCTTATAAAAATCATCAGATTCGAGTTTTTCTATCAATTCACTGGAAGAAATCTCCGGATACAGCATAACTTTTGCCCTCCTCTCTATCTTTCTGCGTTTATACGCCTTTTCGAACATTGTCCGTATATGCGTTATAATACTCCCATGTTCTGGAAATGTCAAGATGCTATGTCATCACTATTTTTATACCAGACAGTACTGCAACAGTACTATTTACAGCCATTTATTCCCATCCATTATTATAATAAAAAAAGACAATCCACAAAAAAACTGTGAATTGCCTTGTGTTTTATATCACGTATAAACCACTTGGAACTATTCGAATTCAATATTGGACATCATATATAGCATATATAATTTCTTACATATACAATATGTAGTGATATTTCTATCGTTTCATTCATATTTTATAAAAAAATACGAATTTTTGCTGACATTTTGCTGACATCAAATCATTGTTTTACTCGTTTGATCTTGACGCCCTTAGGCAAGCCAGATTTCTTAAGCATTTTCTTAAGTTTCTTAACCTGCTTAGCAGTACCGGACACTTTTATTGTTCCTTTCTTAGCCATTCCGTTAAACGCGCCCTTTTCAACCTTAGTGATTCCTGCAGCACTTAATTTAACTGTCTTAGGCTTAGATTGGTTTGCTTTAAGCATACCCTTCTTCAAGGTTGTGACCTTATAAGCTTTACCGTTTGAATTGATTGTTTTAGGTATGGTAACAGCCTTGCTACTTGCATTTGTTATAGCCTTAGTTAGGGCCACAGTCTTCTTGCCAGTGACATTATACGTTTCAGTTTGTTTAGTACTACCAACGTTTTCTTCAACCAAAATCGTATGCTTAGTCTTGCTTGTTGTCTCCTTGATAGAAGTATAATCTCCGGAAGGCTTGGTAGTCTTCTCCTCGTGAACCGTATCACCATTAGAATTCTTGATATCTGATGTTGTAAATGTTGTACCATCAGGTTTTACATTTTCTACAGTTTTCTCAGTCGTACCATCCACATTTGCAATCTCAACCTTCTTTTCTGTTGAACCATCTTTGTTGGTTATTGCTGTCGAAGTAGTCTTATTACCAACCGAATCAGTCGTAGACTGTTTCTCAATCTTAGTTCCGTCAGCAGAAGTTATTATTTCTTTTTCAATCTTGGTTCCATCAGCAGAAGTCTTAACCACTTTTTCAATCCTAGTTCCATCCGTAGTTGTTGTGGTCTCCTTCTGGTCAACACTTCCATCATCATTTTTGGAATCCACAGGGTCTGTCCCCCTGGTTCGTAGTTTATTCGCTAACTTATCAATGGGGACAGGTCCCGTTGAAGCTAGCAATTATTTTATCGGTGGGACCTGTCCCCACTGATAAGTTAGCAATTACATATTACTTTCCTACACTCTCAATAAACGCAACTGCCTCTTTGAGTCCGCCGCTACTCTTAAAACTATCAGACACCTTATCAGCGCCCTCTTTAAAGCTCTTATCTTCAATAATTCTTTTAATATCCTTTAGAATATCGTCCTCATTTATCGACGAAAGCCTGAGTCCGGCATGAAGCTCTTCTGCTCGCTTAGCCACCGCATCCTGCTCCGGTGTCTGTGGGAACAATATAAGTGGCACACCAAAATACAATCCTTCAGATGCCGAATTCATTCCGCAGTGAGTAACGAACGCATCTGCAATATCAAGCACCGCCATTTGATCCACACTCTCATATATCTCAATGTTGTCCGGCACATTATCAAAATGCTCCGTATTCGTTCCCATTGAAAAGATAACCTGATAATCAGTCTTACCCAAAGCATTGATCGCATTGCGATAAAACTCTTTATTTTGGTTCACTGTCCCCATCGAAACATAAACCGTCTTCTCGGCCTTCTTTTCAAATGTATCCGTAATCGGACGAATAGACGGGCCGATGAAATGGTACTTGTCAGAAAATGTTTCAGAATAAGGTTGAAAATACTTCGAGGTATAAACCACTGTATTAACAGCATTATCATTCTGCACGATATCTAAAATCCCTTTTACCGGGTACCCCTTCTCCTGAAGCCTTTTAATCTGCTTGTTCACTTTAGGCATAGAGAACAACATTTTCAGTGTTTGTCCCGCTCCGCGATTCATATATTTCGAAGAATACTTATTAAACGCAAATGTTGTCGTTGATGAGACGAACGGTATATTATGCTTCATTGCAGCTAACTTGCCCCAATAAGCAATGGAATCTCCGACAATAACATCAGGCTGTATCTCACCAACCTTCTTTGTAACCATCTCATCTAATGCCAGAGTTGACGAAACGAGGAGTTCTACGGCAAATGCCATATCTTTGCCGACACGGTCAGCATTTTCCTTATCCTCCATATCAAAGTCGTACCCGTCGCACGGAATAAAAAACGCACCGGCATTTTCTAACTTCTCTCTAAACATCTCAAATGAAAAATAATATACCTTGTGCCCCGCCTCAGTAAGTGCCTTAACAAGCCCAAGTGTCGGGTTGGTATGGCCATGAGCCGGAATACAAAACCAAGCTATCTTCATAATTATTCGCCCTCCTTGTCTCCAAAAGCCGCACTAAAATATTCAGCAAATGAATCCTTAGGCGGAATCGCTATACCACGTTCTATATCGCCAAGCAAAATCAGAGTATCGCCTGGCTTTATTCCAAACACCTCACGCGCCTGCTTAGGAATAACGATCTGCCCTTTTTCACCTACTGTTGCAGTCCATGCATATTTTCCTTTTGGTATACTCATATTATCATCCTTTCTGTATAACAAGTATGATTTGTATAACTAATTATACCACTGTAGATTTTTCGCGTCAAGAAAAACCAAAAAACAAAAAAAACCACAGGGTCTGTCCCCGTGGTTCGGCACTAAAACCACAGGGTCTGTCCCCGTGGTTTCTAGGGTCTGTCCCCGTGGTTTCTAGGGTCTGTCCCCGTGGTTTCTACATGCTAATCCGCTCTTTGAACTTCAACCTGTGTAACACCCTCATCATCTTTGTATACATTAAGATAGAAGCGATACTCCTTACCACTATCCGCAACGGTAAACTCTCTACTTCCGTACTGTTCAGCATGAACTCTTATCATACTGTCAGCACCGGTACTCTCCAAAGAAACATTAATACCATCCGCCTCGCTGTCAACAATACTTGCCTCTTCTGTAAGCACGATTCCCTCAGGAAGAAACACAGTTGAAGTAATGTTAACTGATGAACTCCTAAACACGCATAACACAATCGCTGCGATTACAACAACAAGACCGAAGACTTTCCTCAATCTACCGGAGAAGAAATACGCGATGTAAATGATAACCTGCGCGGCACAAAACAGCGTTGCAACAAGCATTTTCGGAAATCTCTCATAACACTGAACACCGTATCCGTAAGCTGTGAAAGCAAGACTTGCAATTATCGGTGAAAAAATAATTGCAGAAAGCCAGTTCTTCTTAGTTATGAACCATCCGACAAATGCAACAGGAAATGTCCCAAGTGTCAACATAAACCAATATCTATAATAGCCAAAAAGCCCCCACCCCATCTCAGCAAATGGAACCTGAATCAGATAAATAAGCGGCTGGCTTATCAAAAAGAACACAAATACTTTAAGTGCCGATTCAAGCGGTTTCTTGCAGTTAGACATAATGATAACAGCAAATAAAATCCACGCTTCAACATAAACCCCCATCATCTCAAACGATGTGCCCTTAAATACAGGTACAATTAAAAATACTGCCGTAATCACTGCTGTTACTATTGCGAAAATGATGACGGTAAGCCAACTCATATTAAGCCCACCAAATATCTTATCAAGAAAACTGTTACTGCTCTTTATTGTGCTTTGATCAACTTCACCCATAGCCTAATCCTCCTTTAATATTGAACATTGTAGCATATCCTTCGTGCTTATACAAACATTATACTTCTTTTTTAACACAAAGTATTCGTATTTTAATCACGGTGTCTTCATGAACCACAGGGTCTGTCCCTGTGGTTCTGAGTAAAAATAAGTAACTTTAATAACGCTCCAGTGGGAACTGGAGCGTTAGCAATATTACTTTATCTTACCTGAATATCCGGATTTCTTCAACAACTTAGAATACGCTTTCTTTTTGGCTTTTATAGGCTTCATAAGCATCTTTGAAGACATTTTACTAAACGCCTTAGAACCAATTTTTTTGATTCCTTTAGACTTAATAGTTATATTTGTAATATTCTTATTACCATAAAAAGCCTTTGGTGCAATACCTGTCACCTTATACGAAAGGTCGCCATCTTTAACATTTGCAGGAATAACAACTTTTTTCGCATTTACTATTGATGTTCCTATAACAGAAGCAGTTTTATCCTCACGATTAAGTGTAAATATGAGTCCATCCTTTATTATTACATTGTTAGCATATGAACCCATATAAAAATGATTGTTCTCTTCTTTAAGATACTTTCCGACACTATCATACACAGCATATGGAGTGTTGAAAACAACATTATTACTTACTGTGAGATCCTTGCATTCTCCTTCGCCAAGCCAATCCACCGACAAACCACATAGTTCACAACCACCGCCATGAACCCAACCGGTGCCATTGTCCATTATTATATTATTGTCGATAGTAATCTTCTTGTAAGTTATATTACCGGCAACAGTAGAAATCCATATTCCCTCACCGTTTCTCTCACATAGATTGTTGCTGACAAGCATAGGTTGATCAATATTACGATCAGGCATATCCCCACTATTTTCTACACGAACGCCTACACAATCTACATCATGAACATAATTGTTCTTTATGGTTGCACCGTTGCAAATGCCATATATTCCATCCCCTGTGAGATAGGCAAATTTAATCGGTTCAGCAGACATAATCGACAAATAAATGTTACCGCCGTAAGCAACTTCGCAATTAGAAACCGTAACACCAGGCATACTCATTCCTTGAGTTTTGGTATCTGCAAAATCAGAAGTTATTCCTGTCTCACCAAAATATTTAACAGCAAGGTTATCAATTGTTGCATAATCCAAACATGTAATTGGACCTCCTTTAGGTCCTGTACTCTGTTCGAAATTAATAGACTTAAATATTTCAGCCGGATTACCTTTATCACATCGTAAATAAACTGGTCCCTTTCTCGGAGTAGCCCCAAAATGTATCGGGTAACTCAAGCCCTCTAAATTCGGAAGACTGATAAACTCAAGATCTTCTTTTAATGCGTAAGAAGGAGTCAATTCTTCCTTGACATTGTCAATATCAACCCATTTAGAATCTACCCACCATCCGTATTTTCTGATTGCATATGAATCGCCATCGTTAAAAATTATACCTCCGACATCAAATAGGTCGGTTTTATATTTCCAAATCTTCTTTTCGGAATCACTTAAATCACTGCATAGTATCCAATCTTCTACTTTATCAGCCTCGTCAGCACAACCATAAATAGTTGGTTTAGGACCATTTCCATAAGCCGAATATGTAACATAACTATGACAATAAAGAGACTCACCCTTCCAAATATCACCTCTTTTGAGCAAGACAACGCTTCCGGGCTCATCAACCTCTGACGCCTTACCCAATGATTTCCATGGAGTGTTATCGCTCAATCCATCATTTGCATCATTGCCTTCAGTAGAAACATAATAAGTCTTTGTCCCCGTTGTATACTCAGATTTGCTGTTTAATATCGCATCTTTTCTTTCGGAAGCATTTTTGTGCATCTCCTGATATAATGCATCGTCTGACTTCCAATCAACAGGCTTGGTAGTTTCATACAACCTTCCTAACATTCTAACAGCGACATCATTTGGACAATTAGACGAGAATATTTTAAGATTCCTATCAGACTTAATATCATATAACGCCGCTCCGGATACTTGTGACGTTTGAATAAGTGAGAAGAATATACACATCGGTACAAACTCATCACCCGACTTAGTCTTTTCTCCCCACGGCTCATAAAATGTGTAATAGCCCTTTTCACGCTCTTCGTATGCCTCATTGCATTTATTCTCTTGATACCAATACTCTTCATCCCCTACAACAGAATAGTAAAATGGGCTGCAATTAGATTGGGTAAGATGATTGGTATCTGTGGCAAATGCTGCAAGATAAGTCAAAGAAATTACATCTTGATAAGTTAAAAGATTCCCGTCGTTTAAGCTACTCTTAACTTCGTTATCAAACCTATTTTGCGCTGAACTTCCGTAAGGTTCTATAAACTTCTTAATAGCAGCATAATAGACCTTATCCGTCATAGCTTCATCCATTTTATTAAAAACAGAATCATTAAACAACTTGTATGATTTTATACGCATCAACTCTTCGTCAATTTTATTGTTGGCTGCGGTTACTGGAGAATATGTTATAGACACCCCCAAAATCATAATTAAAAGAAAAGATATTATCTTCCTCATATACATCACCTCACTATTGTCAATTATACCTGATTTAACCACTCATATCAAGGGTCTGTCCCCATTGATCACTTAGCTAATAATGTTATAGAATGCTTATAAATATTTTGGTATAATGGATATATATTTTAGAATCGGAGGTAACATATATGAAACTCACTAAACAAATGTTAAAAAGCACCATAGCATTAGTGATGGTTATTATGCTCAGTTTCTCGGGCTGCCTATCCATAACCGACGCAAATGCTAAGACTGCTAAGCCTACATTTTCTGTAAAGGCAAGCGTTGACTCTGTCACTATAACAGGGCTTAACTCCAAAGCATCAACAAGCATTTATCGCTCTACATCCAAAAGCGGCAGTTTCAAACTTATAAAGACGGTTAAGGCCGCTTCATACGTCGATTCCAAACTAACCAAAGGTAAGACATACTATTATAAGATTAAAGTTAAGACCGCGACCAGTACAAGTAAGATGTCAGCGGTAGTTACTGCTAAACTTAAAAGTGACATACCATTTACATACAAATCAACTTCTTCCGGCATTGTCCTTACCAAGTACACCGGAACAGCAGCGAATCCTACAATTCCGACAACTGTAGGCGGCAAAAAAGTCGTAGAGATCGGCGAGAGTTGTTTTGCGGGCAACCTTTCAATTACCAAAGTTAAGATTCCTGAAGGAATAAAAGGAATCGGCAAATATGCTTTTGAGTGTTGCTCATCCATTACCAAAGTATATACTCCGGATTCGCTTGAGTTTATAGGCGACGGAGCATTCTCAGGATGCGTATCTATTAGATTTATGGATCTTGGTGATAAGATAGAACACATTGGAAAAGGTGCATTTTTATATAACCAGAAACTTGTTTATGTTACGATTCCTGCATCTGTCAAGAACGTCGGCACATATGCATTTGCAGGATGCCAGAACTTATCAAGAGTAACATTTGACGGCGAATCTATCGCCAATCTCTCTGACAGATTATTCTACGATTGCGAGAATCTTTCCACTATTGACTTGCCTAAGAATGTAAGTAACATCGGAATTCGCGCTTTTGGCAAATGCAGATCTATTAAGTACTTATATTTCGCCAACAAGCTTGACAGCATCAGCGAGTATGCATTCCAGGATTGTGGGCAGCTTTCTTCCGTACAATACGAAGCTGACAAGGTTGCCGACACAGCTTTTAGCGGATGCTACAGCTTGCCTTCTGATGAGGATGAAGTTCCTGCAGAAGAAAGTACAGAGGTTACCGAAGAACCGACCGTAACCGATAACATTTCCGACACTACAGAAGTGGCAAATGTAGATGATACCACTACCGAGGTCCCTGCTGAAGTTACTTCTGCCGATGCAACCACAGAGACTGTCGTTCCTAAAACAGGCTCATATTGTGGCGACAAGAGTTTATTTGATGAAGCGAAATTTAGCAAGTACATTACCATTTCAAATGAGGAATTTCCGACTTGGAGCGAGAAATACATGAAGAACAACAAGGATCTTTCCTCTGACAAGATGATTTATACAATGCTGTATAAAGGCGAGGTTGTACCTCACTACATCGCAATGGTTGCGGTTCAGACCAAAGAGGAATCGTCTGTGGCTGAGGCTAAAGCGCTGTTCGGAGACGACTTTGAAGATATGTATTTGATGATGGATCATGGATTGTTCACCGAACTTAAGAACGGTAAGATGTGTGATGATTTGATTCTGTATAGCGGAGTGTACGAGGATCAGATGATGTACGCTGCGGGAACTGACACTGTTCCTACTATCGAGCAACTTGCTAACGCAGTGGGAAGAGAGTTCACAGATCCGCAAATGATAAGTACAACTACAGATATTACTGTAGCAAGTGATTTTGCTTCATATTCCAACACCATATTCATTTACTACGCATCTAAGAGCGCACTCGACAAGCTCGGTGCAATAAGTATCGACAGCATGATTTCGACAAATGAAAATGAAATCTTAATGAGTGGTGACGGCAAATACAAGGTTCTCGACGCCGGTGTTATGCCTGTTGAAACTGTAGATGACGAAGGCAACCCTAAAACGGTTTACAGAAATTATGTTAAAATTGAAATATTAGGAAGATAAAAAAAGTGTAACTGTAATATGTAAGCCAAAACAAAGAGTAGCATTAGTCTTAATGACAAATGCTACTCTTTTATCACGCTATTGTTCATACCAAGACCTGTCCCTGTGGTTCACAAGAAAAACGCCAGCAAAAAGCAGGCGTTTTATTGACTCAATTATTAGGAAATGGTATATCCTTCTGCCATAGACATTTTACTCTTATAAGTCTTTTTACCTTCTTTGGCAATATACTGTACCTTGTAAAAATATTGTTTTCCAGCTTTTACCGATTTATCTGAGTAACTACTAGCTGTGGTTGTCTTGATACACTTAAACCCTCTCATAGCGGATGTTGAGCGGAATATCTTCGCTTTGGCACCCGCTCCCAGTTTTCCAATAACAATGTGGCACGAACCGTCTGTACCATTATTGTATTTGTATTCTGGATTCGGTGTTACCTTTTTTATAGCCGAGCCTTTTTTTACCTTAAAACTAATCGACTGGTTCTCAACCTTAATCTTATATGATCCTGCACCAGATACTTTCACTACCTTCTTAAACCCTTGGGCGTTCCAATCATCATAAGAATAATCAACCTTTTCTGTCTTCAAAACTTTACTACCCTTGTACAGTGAAACAGTAACATAGTTACTCTCAGAGTTTACAATATCCCATATTCTTCTTACCGGAATAATAAATGATATAGATCGCTTGGTCCCATAGAATGTAGTCAAATCGGCTTCAGCACGAAGTTCTCCGATTGTCTCTACAGCTTCTGCATTTACAGGCTTTACGACAAATGCTGACGTTAAAAGCGTCACAATAAACAAAAATGCAACGCTTGCTCTCATCCATTTTTTAACCATATTATCTACCTCCCACAAAATCAAAATAACCCAACAATGTGCTATTATTATAATATAATCGCACTGACATCGTCAAGAAAATCACAGGAAAATCACAGGGTCTGTCCCTGTGGTTCATACAAGATTCATACGTTATCAAGAAAGCTAATAACCTCGTAAAGATCCTTACAAATCACTTCAGAAATCTGCTTCATTTCCTCATCTGGAGGAATCATATCAGGAACCATTATAGGCCTCATACCCGCCGCATGTGCAGCCCTTATCCCGTTGAAAGAGTCTTCTATTGCAAATGTATTCTCAGGCTCCACTTCAAGTGTCCTACACGCTAACAAATAAATCTCCGGATTCGGTTTGCTTATTCTGACTGCATCACCCCCGATAATCTTATCAAAATATCCAAGCAATCCCGCATCACTTAATTCAGTCTCAACCACTGCTTTCCTAGTCGAAGACGCTACCGCCATCTTTATACCATTTTGTTTCAAATATTCAAGTATATCGACCACACCCGGCTTAAGATCAAGATTACCGTTATCATATAACTCATGAAACAGCAAAGAGCTTTCGCCCATTAACTTCTTAGCTATCCCTGCGCCATATTGCTCACTGTAAGCCTCTTCAACAATCATTTCAGATTGAACCTTATTGGTTCCTATACATTTGTAAAACACATCTTTGATGTTAGGCAAGTTATATCGCTTAGCTATTTCTGTCCAACAATGTAAGCAACATTTTTCCGAGTCAAATATTACTCCATCCATATCAAATATCACACTATAATCGTGCATATTGTCATCTCCTAATTATAATAAGGATTATTATAGCGGGTTATGTGGAGATAAGCAAGCGTTTGGCAAATGTTGATGTGAATGATAAAATACATGTCATTTAACACAGAACCTGTCCCCTCGGTTCTGCATACCAGATACATGTCATTCTGAGCGAAGCGAAGAATCTTTCTTAAAACAAAACTAAAATCTCATAACTAGTAAAACAAGACCTGTCCCTGTGGTTTATTCAGTAAAACAAGACCTGTCCCTGTGGTTTATTCATAATTTCAGGCACTATTATTAATTGAAAACAAAATAATCATTTGTTATACTATTACTAGAGTAATATATTTCTTGGAGGTGATTATATGTTGACAGCTGTTAATGGTTATATAGATGGTAATCAAGTTATCGTGGATGAAAGCATAAATGCATGGCAGGGTAGAAATGTGATTGTTACAATTTTAGATAGTGTTTGGAGTGGTAATTCATCAGAATCTGAAGACTCTTATGGGTACGCGGATGAAAAGAAGGCTGCCATGGAGCTGGCCGGATTATGGAAGAATCATGAGGATATATCTGTCGAGGATTCTGTCCGAAACATGAGGAGGGGACGTAATTTTGATAATTGATACCGATGTTTTGATATGGTTTTTAAAAGGAAATGAAAAAGCAAAAGAAGCGGTTATGAATGCTATACCATTTTCAATCTCGATAGTAACATATATGGAGCTTCTTCAGGGAATGAGAAACAAAACAGAACTTGAGCAGATGAAGAGTGCATTTAAGCGTATGAAAGTTAACGTTTTGCCACTATCTGAAAGAATATCAATTCGTGCCGCCGATTATGTTGAAGATTATTTCTTGAGTAATTCTATGGAAATGGCAGATGCTCTAATAGCTTGTACTTGTTTGGAAAATAATACTGCATTGTTGACAGCCAATGACAAGCATTATAAAGTGATTGAAGGACTTGATATAAGTGTGTTTCGTCCGCAATAAAAACTCACATCGTAAGCCACTAGAATATTTAAATTAATCAAATAATAAAGAGTAGCACTAATCTTAATGACTAATGCTACTCTTTTATTTCGCTATCAACTACACACCTTACACCTAGTAAGCCCCATCGCCTTAGCCTTCTTCTTGGTAGTTTTGTAAACGTTTTTGCTACGCTTCAAAGTCCTGCAGTACCTGTTAACATGGTAGCGCTTGCTGTGCTCAGCATAATACACCGTAGACTTCGCTTCGACATTTGTCACGCTAACGCAGTCCTTCACATTAACACACTTTGCAGATGATCCTGCAAACGCAAGCGCAAATGCCAACGCAACCACCATAATTCTCTTCTTAAAATTCTTCGCCATAAATGTACCCTCCTTTTATTGCTTGTCTGCATGTCGGTTCAAATACAAACCGAACTTGCTCTCCAAGTATAATTATAGCGAGTTATGTAAAGATAATCAACCGTTTGGCAAATATAACTTAGTAAAGCAACGTCAAAGAAATAGAATCGTAGTTTCACAAACATCATAGTAATCCCATAAGTATCGATCCCACAATAGTAAGACATATATTGCTTGTTACATACGCCGGAGCATATCCAACAGTGAAAATAGTACTTCCTGTTGATTCAGATAAAGAATTCAATGCCGGCGTTGATGTTGCACATCCACATAAACCACCGTACAAATCAGCCGCCGCAATACGAAGTACAAACCTACCAAATAGTATCGCAATTATAGCCGGAATCAGGATAGAGATTAACCCAGCAATTACCACATAAATGTTTTGAAAAGTGAAAATCTCGCTCGGTAGTAATGATCTCTCCAAAGCTGTGGAGGCAATAAAAAGATTCAATCCAACGCTCCTAAGCAGCCATCGTGCTCCATCGGAAATGTAACCGAATTTAGGCAATGATTCATATTCACATCCTACAAACATACCAAGAATAAGCGCAACACAACTCGTTCCAAGCGACAAAGACGTTCCCGGAAACTGAATTAATCCAAGAGGAATCGATAAAGCTATAGACAACAGTAAGAATGGTACATCTGATATTTCACCATCATTCTTTATATATCCTATCTCCTTAACACAGTCCTTTATAGCTTGAGTTCTACCTGTAACAGATACAATGTCTCCTCGTTCCACCTTTATCCCGTCCGAAAACGGATACTCCACACCCTTTCTGACGACGTTATTCACAAGTACACCTCTATCAGAAAATGCTGATAAAATGTCGTTAGCTTTCTTTTCCGAAACAACAATCTCTTGTTTAACCATCTCAAAAGAAATATACTTTTCATCAGTAGTCTCAGTGAGCCCTCTATCGTCAAATATTGCTATATCTTTTATCTCACCTATAACTACGATAATATCTTCAGCACAAATCGTCTGCGTCTGATGCAACTCAATCTCAACCCCATTACGATATATACTCTCTACTTGTAAATGCCCATGAAATTCATCTTCTAATTCATCGACTGTTTTACCACAACATTGAGAGTCCTCATTCACACTATATGCACGAATTTGCACAGGAAGGATAAGTGCTGCACTTCCTATGCTCTCAAGGTCTCCACCGCCTATTTTTTCCTTTACAGATGATATAAGGCTCTTATTCACAATGATTGGAGCAATCTTCTGAACAAAAATAATCATTCCTAATGTTGCTAGAATGTATGTTATCGCATACGCAACAACATCACTCTCCCCGTTAAGTATTGTAGATTGAGTCTGCGAGCCCGCAAGAAATCCGCTTACTCTACCCGATGCAAATTTAAAACCACGAGAAATCAAGAAACCACATCCAAGAACAGTAGCACAATAAAACAAAGAAAGTGCAACTAGTTTCAAACACGACTTTATCCCAGATTTTCTAACTGAATCCTTAAAAACAGGACCAGCCTCATATCCTAAAACAAATGTAAACATAGCAAAGAAAAAAGTCTTCATAACCTTTGTTTGAGCAGCATCAAAACTTCCACCATTACTACTAATGAAGATATTTACAAGAATTGCAGCATAAAGAGTACCTAAAGTAGCATTGTTCGGGAAAAAGCCAAGATTAATCTTACCAAACAGGTACCCAGCTCCCAAGCATAACAATACAGTAAACAACGGATTATCAACTAAAAAATTAACCATGTAACTATCTCCTAATCTATAAAATAATACTTTTACCTACTATGATACGTAATAAGAACCGGAGCATTCTTCCTGAATATATCTCCTTCTTCATAATCCTCTTTGCCATCTATGGTGACCGTCTCAACCTGACCATTCTTACCTTGAGTTATAAAGTTAAGGTCATCCATAGGTATAGCATTTACATAAACAAAACCGGCACTTTTAAACATTTGAGCAACATTGTTATAGTTCTTCTCTCTGTAATATAACATCTCCTCATCAATAACTATTTCGTCCGGATTCACATATCTTCTCTTTTTCTTTTTAGTATTATCACTCTTAGTATAAGTAAAAATTGCAATATACATACCTATTACAACACCAATCAATCCAGCAGTTTCTGAAAAAAGGCATATAAGAGCGCCTACTACTGCAACTCCAGCCGCCACAGCGTACGAGATTGCTTTTGATTTGCGATCTTGAGCATTTTCCTTTTCCTCAATCTCGAGTTCCTTAAGCCTAATTCGCTCTTTCGCCTCAGCTTCCTTTACTCTCGCTTCATCAACCGTTCTGTAAATGTGCTCATTTTCATTTGTAATTAATATCTTATTACCACAATACGTGCAAAAACATATATCTCTGCCTTCCTCTATTTGGAAGTCAGCGCCACATTCAGGGCATTTAACCGAAGTAAATGATACTGCCATAAATTCATCCTTCTTTCTATCGAAACAACCTTATTTGAGTTTATCACTATTACATTAAAATGTCCACATATGTTTATACGTGTAGATACTGTGTGTATATTACATCCCTTATTTCGTTTAAAATATTGGTATATATAGTTTTACGAGGTGGTCACCATGGAATTCAAGATAAAGAAACAAGAATATATCAATAAGACTTTTAGAATCACTAGAGAGCTCAACGACAGACTTTCTGAAGTTGCGCAGCAAGAAGACATTTCCGTCAATGCCCTCGTTGTACAGTGTTGTGATTATGCTCTAGCGAATATGAAATCAAGCACAACCAAAAAGAGTAACAAGACTTCCGGGTGATTATAAAACCCGTTTCTTGTTACTCTCATTATACCAAACCCATTCTACATTTGTTGCCACTGTGTTAGTGGCAATTCTCCCGCTACAACACAAAGCATGAAAATATGTCATCATCTGTTGTTACTATAAACACAATATTTATTGACCTTCTTCGAAGGTCAAAGATCCTTCGCTTACACTCAGGATGACATATTCACGAATTAATTTAACGAGACCTGTCCCTGTGGTTTCTCTGTCCCTGTGGTTTCTCTGTATATTATAATATCAAATTCCCCAGCAGGCTCAAAACCAGCACAATAGCAAGAATTCCGATAACCAGATATATCAACCCAGACACAAATAACACGACAAATATAACCGGGAAAAGTGTCACAGCAAGTAAGATTTTTAGAAGTCCCCAGGTGAGTTTTATAGCAATCTTAACAACGCTAAGTGTCGCAGATACAAGCAGTATCACAAATAATATCGTAAGCATATAATCCCTCCTTTCATAACCTCTTAGATTATACAACTATAACTATTTTTTCTCAACTGCCTCAAATACAACCAATTTATCTTCACTCCACTCTGCATATCCTTCGTCGTGAGTAGTTATGGCAAATGAAGACTTCTCGTCGTTAATCCATTCAAATCCGACATCATTTGCCTTAGGATCAACAACCATGAGGTCGTGATCAAATTCAACTGAGTAGTTAAAATAGTCTTTCCCCCAACATTCGATTTTCATCAAATCTTCCTTAACAGGTACAGCAACGTAATAATGCCATTTGTCAAATGAATACGCATAACACTTCGATCCTTTAGCATAGCACGCAGCTCTTATCTCACCGGCATTACATGTGTTAGTGTAGAACATAGCTTTTCTAAGTTTATCATTATCATTCTTTTTGAGCTTAATTGAAAATGAAGTGTGTGAATCGTCAAGCCATTCAATCGTATCGTCGCTGCCATCTGTCTTATATGTACCCAAGTCTTTTTTGTATTCCATTTGTTGCTCTTCGCCTATATTTTTACTCCATTCGGTAATCTTAATTATATCATTTGACACATTTACAGCAGTGTAAAGAGTCCAATCATCAGGCATAAATGTATATATCTGACCGTTAATGTCCACTGTTTTACCATTTTCTTCAACGAGCTTAAACAGTGCTGAATCATACTCAGGTGAAAATGACTTCGTTATCTCAGATACAGCAGGTTTATACATACGATAATAATCAATCCCCCTAGAAATGATTGAAGCGGCAACCAGGACTACAGCCGAAATTACAAACATGTTATAAGGCTTGATTCTGTGCTTTTTGACAACATTTGCATGCGAATTATTGGACGGCTTCGTATTATCATCGAAATTATTGTCATTCATTTCGAGCCCGTTCTCAATGGCATACTTTGCAGAAACCAAGGCTTCTTTAAGCGCATAAGCACCCTCATATCTATCGTTTGGCTCTAAGTTAATGCACTTTTTTATGACAGTTGCCAAATGAGGGTGAATGCTGACATTTTCTTCATTTGCCCCACTAATCAACTCTTGCATCATCATTCCGATAGCGTATACATCCGTGCGCTCTGTAGAACTACCGAAACCGTACTGTTCTGGAGCCGCATATCCTCTGGTTCCGATAAGCTCGGTGTCCTCACTCTTATCAGGATCAACAAACTTAGCTGCGTTAAAATCAATCAGCCAAACGGTCGAGCCTCTACCTAAAATTACATTTGAGGGCTTGATATCCCTGTGAACGATAGGTGGGTAATTCTGATGAAAATGAACAAGAATGTCGAGAAGTTTGATGGTGATCGAAACTACCTCGTCGGGAGGCATCCACCCCTGTGAGTCCAACATTTCCTGCAATGTGTGACCAGCAATGTATTGCTCAATGATGACTAATTTGTCGTCATCCTCAATTAATTCCTTAACAGCTGGAACGCCTTTTACCGGGTTGTGCATAATATAATCATAGACAAATCGATTGTAAACGGTTGTCACTTTTCTGACATAGTATTCCTCTGTGTCGTTAAGCCTTACAAGCGCGATACCATGTTCCCTGTTGATGTCTTTGATATATGTGTATTTAGATAGCGCTCTCTTGACTTCTTCGTTCACAATCTCACCCGTTTCTTAATATGATATGAATAATATAACATAATATTATCTAAAATAGAACCAAAACCATGGGGACAGATCATTCAGGGTCTGTCCCCATGGTTCAAATTGCTACATAGATGCGCCTGCATCGATCAATTTCTTACTTACTCTTGATGTAACCTCAATATAATACTTATAATCTTCCGTCGATAAACTGTCCGTATCAATAGCGTTTATCTTATCTGTCATCTCTGTGTATTTTGTCAACATTTTCGTGTAGTCGTTAAGCATGCTCATGACATCATTTGACGAATTATATTTCTTCATGAACTCGCAGTATTCGTCCATAAATGATTCGTACTCGTCAAGTGCTTTCTTGAGATCCGGGTCTACGCCGTTAGTCTTCTTTTTCTTCTTTGATTTCTTTGACTTTTTAGTGGATTTCTTCTTGGCTTCGGTGGTTGTGTCGGTGTCATCTTCAGATGCACTTGATTCTGAAGTTTTACCTAAAATATCATATACATCGTAGTTGCCTTCTGCAAATCCGGCGCTGACTAGGGTGTAGTCGTCGCTTAGTCTGGTTGAAATCTTCTGATAATCTTTCTCCATTCTCTCTTGTGTATCAGCATACTTTTTCTGACAATATGTAGAAACCTCTGAATCTGTAATTAAACTATCACAATAATCATATATATCATCAAGTCCCTGATTATATGAATCATATACATCAGTCATCCACCCAGCAAAGGCTTCATATGTCACTTTTAAACAGCTATCCTTATTTGTAATAGAATTATCTTCCGCAAGATTCTTATATGTATCTACAATATTTTCAGTAAAAGTATCATAAACAGATTTAGCTTTATTTCGATAATCACCAAACAGACTTTTTAGATCTTCTTTATCCTCATATATTCGATTGTTGTCAATATTTTCTTTTATTGCATCAACGTATTCTGTTATCGTTTGGGACATATTTGTATCTTCAATAATTTCCTCAATTTGTCTCTTCAACTTCAAACTCTCTGCATCCATCTCCTCCGTTGTAGCCACTTCCGTCGTTACCTCCGGAGCTGTAACATTTGCACCATTACCTCCACAACCAACTACTCCAAAACTCAATGCAGCAACAATCACTAACGCAAGCATTTTCTTAATACGCAAATGTGTCATAACACATCTCCTCCTTATATAAAAAATGAAATGACTAAACCGGACACACATTCCGATTCAACCATTCCAATTATATCAATATGAAAATGCATGCGTTGTCCCCTTAGGGGTGGCAATTCACCTGAGCCATGGGGACAGGTGTTGCAAAAAACAGGGTCTGTCCCCATGGTTTAGTCTTGTACTCCGCAAGATTTGAGGGTATCGACTCCATTTTCCTTAAGAATCGAATTGACCTTTAAGATGTCGCCCGGCCTCTCGTTAAAAAGCACGATAAGAATTGCATCTCGCTTGTCCTTAGCATAAAGCGTCGGCATGCCGTATCTTTTTAGCGCTCCGTCAGTTTCTTCGGGAGTAAGTCTCGCAGCATAGCATATTCGTAAAATAATATCCCGCTGCCTTGTGCGCTTCTCCTCCGCAATAAGCTTATAACCATATCTCTCAGGTATATCAGCTTCCAAAAAGACATCTTGCTGCTTGATTCCCTTAGTCTTTATCAATTCACGCATGTAGTCGGCAAATGGACGATCGTCGCTTAACATGCTGTCTGCATTTGCCTCAAAATAATCCTGAATGTCACTTGTATGTGTATTCTTCAATATGTTATTAAGCTCATCTGTATCCTTTGCCATCAAACCGCCTCCGTTATCAGCTTTTTCAAGGGTCTGTCCCCGTGGTCTATTATCAGTATATCACATTCTCGGTGCAAATATTCCCCCTATTTCAGTGGCAAATGCAAAAACCACGGAGCTATCTCCGTGGTTTAAGATTCTTCGCTTCGCTCGGAATGACATTTTTCATTTTCAGGGTCCGTCCCCATGGTTTCCATGGTTTCTCCCATGGTTCCTATTCATTCTCAGCCTTATTCTCTAAATATTCAACCGCATAATCAAGTTCAGGGTCATGGGATTCGTAATTAAACAACTGAAGCGCATACTCTTTCGTCATCGGTATTTGCACATCTAGCGGAACGCGATTCTCTCTGGTATCATCAGTATCTATAAGAGGCTTGCCGTCAAATGTAAGTGTCAGATTCGAAGGATATTTAACGCAAATGTCATCAGCAAGATAAATACATCCTCCGTCATTCTGATTTACACCCGCACTCGCCGTCATCCCCATAAGAGTGACGCTAGGACAGTCTCCCATAAATTTAGCTAAACCGTCGCCGGCGCTCATACATTTGCAATTCACTAAAACAACAACAGGCAAGTTACTATATCTTCCATCAGGAAATATATTGTGATTCTCCTTAGAGTGATATCCTGATTGATCCTCATATCCAAATGAGCAGAGAGGTATTTTCTTATTTGTAAAAAGCGAAGCTAGTGCTCCTGCCACAAAATCCGAGCCACCCATATTATTTCTTATGTCGATAACAAGATACTTCATTCCCTTATCTTCAAGGTCCTTGATAATGCTCGCGCAGTATTCTGTGAGTTCAGGATAGTACCCTTTCTTTATGACAGCCTTTGCATCTAAGAAATTGTCATAATTCTCACTTGTTATCCTAAGATACCCGCATTTGTCGTCAATCATATCAGAATAAAAATTATCTCCAAATGCATCGTATCCAAACAACTTACTATATGCCCAACTCAGTCGATTATTGTAACTACCGTGATTCTCAAGCTCCGCTTCTCTCTCATTTCCATCATCGTCAAGAAATGTAATCTTTACACTGTCACCGCCCATACCTGCCAGAAAAATCGGACGCAACACATCCTCATTGCTTTTGACAGGGAACTCAATACCCGGATATATACACTCAACGCTCTCTATCGCTTCATCTATATCTTTCCCGTCCCAAGATAATATACGAGTTCCGTCATGAATTCCAATTTTATTAAGCCTAAAAATTCCAGCCTCATCATAAAGCAATCCGCTATCAGACTCGGTACACACAGCTATAACACTGCCGTCATCAAGCCTTATCATCGACAAGCCATAATCATTTCCGGAAAGTTCTTCCCTGACTAAAATATCAAGCTCTTCCGAAAGATCGGTGTAAACATGCGCATCATAAAATCTATATGTTACTTCAGTAAGAATCTTGGCAAATGCAGTCTTATCATTGTTTTTCTCGGCTTCCTCAACTTTCGGAAGGTACTCATCTAGCAATGAATCGTAATCGATTTTTTTCCAACTACTTAAACAATATTCATTTGACAAAGTACTTATCATTTTCTTAAAACTTTTAGTGTAACTATATCGAGTATAATTGTGCGGAACAAAATTGATTGAGTTAAACAGAAAGAAAATACATACACCAACAACTGCTAGCGATGATACCACTGACTTTACGGCTGCAAACCATTTTGACTTTCCTGGAAGCAATAAAGCGAGCGGAAGTATCGACTCAAGATACAAATATATAAATCTGTCAAACATCAGTGTTCTAAATATGCTAAAATGCACCGCCGCGGCAATAATAGGAAGGACACAAAGTATCCGTATAGCGGCGTTCTTATTCTTATTTATAAGTGCTGGACAAATGATTGAAAGAATGAAGGTGTAAAATAGTATCGCAAGTGACATAATACCGCTCGGCGTTTTCATAGCCAAATAAAACAGATACATACACAATACTCCTATTAATTAATACTCCAAACCACAGGGTCTGTCCCCATGGTCACCCGTGGTCAAAACCCCTTAAATAGGCTCACATGTTTTGCGACATCGTTAAATCCATTTTTCTGATAAAACTTATAGGCCGGCTTGTCGCTGTCCGTCTGTAGAAAGATACCTTTTATGCCTCGTTTTTTTAGATCTTCTTCTATCATTTGAATAAAGCGTGTTCCTATTCCGCTTCCCTGGCAGTCCGACGAAACAGCAAGCTCGTCTAGCACATAATTTGTACCTTCCCACCAGTGAGTAATCTGACCCATGGATATAGCCACAAGCTTGCCGTCTATACGCAACCCATAGTTAATCGCATGAAACCCACCTGACTTTTCACTTACATATTTCAGTAATTGATCTTCATCACTCCAGTCGTCGTTCCATGGTTCTCCATAAAATGCTGACTTAAAAACCTGCGCCATTTCCTTCAAATCTGATTTATCCAATATTACAAATTCTTCCTTGGTCATAATTGAACCCTCCTCATCTAGTCTAACTCATCATATCAAATCGTTCTGGAATCTTGACAAATGCTCATACGGAAGAATCAATCGTCCTCTGAACAAGCCGCAGCCATCATTTACCAATGTATTACTAACAGCTCCAAACATGTTGACATTTACCTTGCTGAGTTCAAGCTGCTGCAACATTATTCCTCGATCATAAGCATCATCAAAATATATATTCTCGCCTCTCGGAATCTCCTCTCGTCTGGCGCGCTCCTTCTCTTGACGCTTCTCATATCCAAAGTGATCTGCCAATCCAATCTCCGCATTATCATCCATTTCCTTGGTTCTTATCTGAACCTCGATATTGCTTCTGGATGTATTATCAAAAAATGAGATATGAAGCGACTTATATCCAAATGAATTCGGATGCTCAATGTAATCGCGATAATATGGTCTGTATCGCTCATCAATCGTCGCACTCACATCTTCAATTCCCGACAGAACCGGCTCAAAGCCTCTCTCTTCAAGGAACATAGGAAGCTTATCTGCAATCTCATAGAGATACTTTAACTCTATTTCTTCTTTATTCTCACCCGGCTTCAGATGACATTCCGGAAGCGAAATAACAATCCTGTATGCAATTAAATCTTTAATTCTACCTATTCTGTTCTTAATCTCAGCCTCAGATGGATAAGTACCAGTCTTACAGTGGTAGTCGTAAATGTACTCAACTATATTACCGTTAATCTTCTCCTCGAGTCTAATGAGAGATTTAATTCTGCCCTTAAATGTAAATGCAAGATACGGATATTTATCTGCCATATATTTATAAAATTCCCTTATCTGCTGCGACTGCTCAGTCAAGAAGTCATTGTGCTCAAGCATATTTATCATTTGCAACAGGCAGTTACTGTGAGCAAGGTCAACTACGTTGTTGTTTTCGATCGCCGATTGTTTCAAATCCTTCGAAAACATATGTAGAATTTTGACCACTGTATCACCTTTGTAAAGGTAGTCATTTAATTTAATCATTTTCAAAACTCCTCTAACCACAGGGTCTGTCCCCCTGGTTCGCTCAGTTCATGCAAGAACCACAGGGTCTGTCCCCATGGTTCAGTTTATAAATAATCAGGATCAATACGCATCATTTCGGCAAGTGCCTTATTTCTGTAATTAAGATCTTCACGAAGAGTAAATCCCTGTGATTCCCAGAAAGCATTTCCGCCTTCATTTTTCTTAAATGCAACTAATAGAACCTTGTTGATTCCCTCTTCTTTAAGCGCGTCAAGAGCAAGTTCAACGAGTTTCTTTCCTATTCCCATTCGCCTGCAATCAGGTGAAACGCAGGCGTGCTGAACAATACCTCTTCTTCCATCATGTCCGCAAAGCATAACACCGACTACGCTTCCATCAAGTACGGCGACAAAAGAAGTATTCGGGTTACGCTTAAGGTATTTTTCGATACCTTCACGAGAATCATCTTTATCGTTCAATCCGTTTCCGCATTTGACCCAAAGTTCGTATGCGGCCTCATAATCATTAATTGTCATCAACCTATATTCTACCATATTTTTCCTCCTTTTTGCTAGGGTCTGTCCCCGTGGTCTGCTGCCGTGGTCTGCCGAGACACCTGTCCCCCTGGTCAAGACCCTGTAAAGTCATATTTTCTTACTCCAAGCATCCAGAACTTGTAGCTGAGCCAGAAGAATAACACTCCGATAAATGGTGAAAGCCAAGAAATAAGCGGAACATTATCCGGCGTCACAAACACAAGACTTGGATAGTACGCAATGAACGCGATAGGTATAATAAATGTAAATATAAACCTGAAAAAGCTGTTGAAAATGCTCGCAGGATACTTGGCAAAATCCTTAAACCTAAACATTATAACCATAACATATCCGGAATTAATAATCCAGAAACATGTTGCCGCAGAGAAATTCATGAGTGCAATCATAAACAACGACGCGGTTATCAAAAATACCACTGCTTGAGCAACAGTCAGCACAGTTACAGGAATTCCGATATGCGCCCACGCATAGACAAATGTAGCAATTCCGAACACAAACTGCCCTATTCCCTTCACATCAAAAACCTCCGATATGAAATAAAAGAACACATTTATAGGTCTAAAACAGTACTTTATGAAATCACCGGAACGAACCATAAATCTTAGATTCCAGTTATTGTCAAAGAAACACTGAACCGGTGTTAAAGCAATAAGCGAGAAACCGTACAAAAACAGCATATGATGATAGTCCCATCCATTTATACTTGGAAAATTGTGGAACAAAATCATAAATGTTACAAACCCTGAAAGATTAGTCATTATCATTCCAAAGGTTGAAATAATAAAGTCCGCACGATAACTCATTTTACTCTTAAGGTCCTGAATAAGTATCTTTTTGTAAATGCTTAAGTAAAAACCAAAACCGCGCTTTTTAACTATCATTTCCTCCATATAATCAACCTCCGTTCACCGTTATTTTCTTAACCGCATGGTTCCAGAATAAATTACCGCAAATGGTCAGAACCACGCACCAAATAAGCTGAATTCCGATTGCGTTGACAAGCCCGTCAAATGAGTCGGTACCATTTTTCTTAAGAAGGACCGTAAGTGGAATATCATACACCGCCCTAAACGGCAGGTATTCCACTATCTTTCTGAATGTTTCCGGAAAAAATGCAAGCGGAATAGACGCACCTGACAACAGAAGAACTATAGTCTCCTTAACTATGTTGATACCCCAGGTTGACTCTGTGTAAAGGCAAATCGGCGCGACCAGCATTTCAATATTGTAGTTAACGATAAGGGCAAGTAGCAGTGACACTACAAATGCTAACAGATTCCAGCCAACCGGAATCGAGCCCTTGGTCACTATTACTACAACTAAAAATGTCGGAATAAATGTGAGTATAAACGACATTACAAGCGAGCCCGAATAACTCCAAAATATGTATTTTCTGTATCTCATTGGTTTTAAGAGATGCATTATTATCTCTCCGGATTGAATCGCGCGGCTCATATCCCACACGATAAACATTTCCAAAAAGTTGAATATCGCAGTCGCAAGAATGAGGTAAATCATTGTGTCGTAAAATGTCATCCCATTCACCACATCCGTACCGCTTGACGCGTAGATTGCCTTCCATAAAAAGTAAACTAAAGCAAGATAAATTAAATTGGCAAATAGCGTCACAAATGTTCCAAGTCTGAACTGAAGCGATTCAACAACGCCGGCTTTGGTAAGAGCCGTCAATCTTCTCATACTTTTCATTACGCCTCGCCTCCTTCGTAGATCTTGCGGATAACCTCCTCCGTTGAGATTTCCTGAAGCTCGATATCCTTTATTTTATGTTTCTTTTGCGTTTCCTGAATAACATTCATAACATCCGTTGTCTTCTCATCAATGACTTGCTCAATCCAAGAATCATCGCCAAGTCGCATGCGAAGTGTTCTGTATGAGCCAAAGTAAGACTTAAGGTGGTCGATATCATTATCATAAATCTTCCTACCCTTATCTATTATAACTATTCTCTTACATAGCGCATCGACGTCTCCCATGTCGTGAGTTGTCAAAATAACCGTTGTGTTTTTTACCTTATTAAGTCCCAGAATTAACTCTCTGATTTTAGCCTTCATTGATACATCAAGGCCGATTGTAGGCTCATCAAAAAAAACGATTGCAGGGTTGTGCAAAAATGCTGCAAGTATATCGCTTAGGGTTCTCTGACCGAGTGACATTTGCCTAACAGGCTTGTGTAAAATAGGCTCCAAATCAACCAGAGAGTCATATAATTCAAGCATGTCCTCGTAATCTTTTTGTGGAACCAGATAAATGTCTCTTAATAATTTAAATGATTCTACTAGTGGAAGATTCCACCAGAGCTGGCTTCGCTGACCAAATACAACTCCTATATTCTCGGAATTTCTTGTTCTATCTCTAAATGGAACAAGTCCGTTTACTTTTATCTCTCCGGTGGTCGGTTCAAGAACTCCGGTCATCATCTTGATCGTGGTTGATTTACCGGCTCCATTCGGTCCAAGATATCCGATTATCTCACCTTTGTTAACTGTTAGCGAAACATCGCTTACCGCTTCAACATTTTCATAATCTCTTGAAAAGAGGTCTTTGATACTTCCTTTAAGCCCCTCATGGCGGTTAAGCACCTTGAAAGTTTTGCTTACATTTTTCATCACTACTGCTTCGTTAGCCATAAACTTCACCTCCGAAAAATACCTTAACTTTTCTCTTGCTTTATTTGACGATTATAAGTATATTATATGTAAAGGAACAATAATACCCCTTTACAGCCACATTTTTATAACAATATTATATCGTTGTATAATATTGTTATAATTATCTACATAAGAGAGGAAAATTGTTATGAAAAGAGAATGGATGGGATTAATCGTAAAGCGTGAAGATGGATCCGAGCAGGTTAACTATGATGATTCTTCATTTCCTTCATATATTTACGATGGTTGGATCAAGCCAAACGTAACCTGGGAGAGGGTTCCTCATTTTCATGAGGACATAGAAATAGTAACGGTCAAAACAGGCAGCATGGCGTATTCTGTTAACGGTAAAATGATAGAGTTAAATGCAGGCGACACCATTTTCGTAAACTCCAATCAGATTCACTACAGTATTGCGACTAAGGGTGAAGCTACATATGTCATTTTCATTGCGCACCCTGACATTATCAACTCTTCCATTGCGGTGGAAATGCAGGCGCTTGTACCTATTTTGAGCAATCCCAAACTTTCTTTTTTGAGGTTTAGGGAGTTAAATGAAAATGCGAAAATGATAAACGAGATAATGATGACGCTCCCTGATATCAGGCGTGATCCTTTTCAAATCACAAAGAAGTTTTTTGAAATATGGGAAATAATACTTAGGCAAAGTACATCTTACGGAATGCTTGAAGATACCACTGAGGCTGACATTCACTCGAGAACCTTCAAGTCAATGATGCATTATATTCAGGAGAATTATCAGGACATTATCACCTTGACTGATATTGCTGTAAGCGGCAACATCAGTAGTTCTCTGTGTAACAGGTTGTTTCATAAATTTGTGGGAATCAGCCCGATAAATTATCTGATTGATTTCAGAGTTAGAAAAGTAGCAGAATATCTGCGCACCACTGTACTGCCGCTATCGGAAATAGCTGAAATGACCGGATTTAACGGCACCAGTTATATGTCAGAAATGTTCAAGAAGACTTTCGGAGTACCACCGAGAGTCTACAGAAAAAACTGGAAAGAAATCCAGAACGAAAACCAGGGGGACGGAACCTGATTGAAAACCAGGGGGACGGAACCATGGGGTCTGTCCCCATCGTCTTACCTAGGGTCTGTCCCCATGGTTTCCAGGGTCTGTCCCCTTGGTTATCTGTCCCCTTGGTTCCCCGTCCCCTTGGTTAAACTAGGAATTATAAATAGGAACCAGGGGGACAGACCCTTTGAAGAACTAGGCAAACCATGGGGACAGACCCCTACGAAAGGCTTAATTTATGTAATTCTCCGCTTGTCTTTCAAACATCTCCTTATACCTTCCATTAAGCTCCATAAGCTCATCATGGCTTCCCTGCTCCTTAATCGTTCCATTTTCGAAAAGATAAATCTTATCAGCCATTCTCGTGGTCGAGAGCCTGTGGGAAATGAAAATAATAGTGTCGTCTTTAGCATTTTCAATCAAATTCTTATTTAACTTATACTCAGATACCGGATCAAGGGCAGAAGAAGGCTCGTCTAAGGCAAGCCAGAGGGACAGACCCTATTCTTTCTGGAACACACATGAGCCAGGCAAGCCAGAGGGACAGACCCTATTCTTTCTCTATTCTTTCTATTCTTTCTATACTTCAAACAGACTCATCTGGTGATATTTTTCCGGAAAGTCGCACATATAATTAAAACACTCATCTGGAGTAGAAAGAATCCCGTTATCATGACAAATGCTTTTAAAAAGTTTTGTAAGCATTTGTGAATTTGGGCTTGGGATATCATAAGCGTTACCATATACTTCTATATACTTGTTTTTCAATCCAGGAAAATGCTTATCAAGCGCAGCGTAATAATACTCTCTATCTCCTTCCCTGAGCGTAAGTCCCATACCAAAATTAATTATCCCTTTCACGCCAACTCTTACGCATTCATTAAGTATACAGTTAATATTATCCTCAGTATCATTTATAAATGGAAGAATCGGACACAACCATACTATAGTTGGTATTCCCCTCGCTTGCATTTCATTTAAAACTTCTATCCGCCTTTTGGTACTGCACACATTCGGCTCAATAATACTGCAAAGATCATCGTCATAAGTGGTGAGAGTAATCTGCACAACACATTTTGTTTTTTTATTAATCTCATCAAGAATATCTATGTCTCTAAGAATTCTATCTGATTTAGTCTGCACCGCCACTCCGAAGCCATATCTTAAAATGATTTCAAGGCACTTCCTCGTAAGCTCTAATTCTTCTTCGCAGTGCATATACGGATCAGACATTGCACCTGTTCCAATTATGCACTTCTTTCTTTTAGATCTAAGCGCATTTTCTAACAGCTTAGGGGCGTTTTGCTTCACTTCAATGTCTTCAAAAGGATGTGTGAAATGATAGCATTTACTACGGCTATCACAATAAATACATCCGTGAGAGCATCCTCTATAGATGTTCATCCCATAGTGACCACCACTTTTGATTAATAATCCCTTTGCATCAACCAAATGCATGATACTCCTCCCATCCATAGGGTCTGTCCCCATGGTTATATGCTATCTTTATATCGCTCAAACAATTCTCGCGAATACTCCTTCTTCAGATCTGATTCTCTGACAATCTTCCAAAGGCTTGCCGCAGCCTTCATTCGCTCACCACATACATTTGTTACATCATCTTCAAAGAAATCTTTTACGAACTTATTCCATTGAAGAGCAGATTTGTCATATTTTGCATAAACCTTTCTTCCGTAATAGATATCCAGAAGATCTCTAAGGGTAAACGACTCATCTCCTGACTCCCTAACCACTTTCACAGATTCAACCATATCAACATTGAACTTAAATGGATTCACTCCAGTCTGCTCAGAAAAGAAATCTCGAAATCTGTTTCCGAATGTAAAACCGCATTCTAAAAGTCCGGTCTCCAAAGTCAACTCTTTCACGATAGGCTTGCAACGTTTTCTCATTTGCCTTTCTGGATGAATCTTCACCCCGGAAAAATATGCCTTTATAACTTCATTCAACTCAATCTTACTGCCATTTGATTTAAGGTCATGAGATTTGCATATATTAATCAGTTCATCCCGATACCAATAATATTTGCAAAACTCATCATAATCATTAATATTATCAAAATCAGGTCGTTTCACGATACTATCTCCTTCCTAACCATAGGGACAGACCCTAAAGAAAAAAGCACATCAAGCCGCTGACAGTCGTTTTATTATCCCTCGCGGTATTCCCGTAAGGCGCGAAATCTGTCGGATAGAACAATTAACTGAATACAATAAATTAAACACTTCTTTCTTGGCATTGTCCTCAAAAAACCTCACATCCAAAAGAACATTACCCGCGTGTTTACTAGCGAAAACACGCTTAGCAGTCCTGTCAGAAGCATATCTGACATTATCACTAACATCTACACATTTCTCATCAGAACTCTCCTTTATAAAATCAACAAGTTCCTTCTTAGTCACATACAGACACTCATCAGAAATCTTAGTAATATAAGCACAATCAGCTGCGAGTTCTTCAGCTGAGCTCCACTTATACTCAAAAGGGTCTCTTACAACACCTGCCTTAACAGGGTTACGTAATATATATCTAAACACAGTCATGTAATATTGATCATCTTCAATGCACTCACTCTTATACCTTTCCTGATACAAAGGGCCAAGACGCTCGTACTTTCTGTTAAAATAAAGTGTATACTTTATTTTGAGACGTTGCATAAATGTTGCAGGTGATTCCTGATCTTTAGTCTTCACAAGCAAATGAAAATGATTGTCCATAAGACAATAACAATGAACCTCTACACCTTCATCCTCAGAAATTAACCTCAGACATTTAAGGAAATATATACAATCCTCGTCTTCTACAAATAATGACATCTTATCTATACCTCGTGAAACAATGTGATACATCCCACTTTCACTTAATATTCTTGGTTTTCTAGCCATAGGTCCACCTCCGTTTCAAACACCCGTTCGCGACTTGCAGATATAATACACCATAATACTAAAAAAAGCAAGAACAAATAGAACGTTTTTTCGCACATTATATAAACATTTTATAAACATGTTCTTTTTTCTTCTTTTTTTCTTTTTTCTTTTTTTAAGGGTCTGTCCCCATGGTTTACCCTTTTTTTTTCTTTTTTCTTTTTTTAAGGGTCTGTCCCCATGGTTTAGGCAAACCACGGGGACAGACCCTAACTCAAACCAAACGAACCAGGGGGACAGACCCCTACGAAAGGCTTATTTTATGTAGTTCTCCGCCTGCCTATCAAACATCTCCTTATACCTTCCGTTAAGCTCCATAAGCTCATCATGGCTTCCCTGCTCCTTAATCGTTCCATTTTCGAAAAGATAAATCTTATCAGCCATTCTCGTGGTCGAGAGTCTGTGGGAAATGAAAATGATAGTATCTTCTTTAGCATTTTCAATCAGATTCTTATTAAGCTTATATTCAGATACTGGGTCAAGCGCAGAAGAAGGCTCATCTAAGATTGAGACAGTTCTTTCATCTCCTGCCGCAAATATCCTCGATATCGCAACCTTCTGACTTTCACCGCCTGAAAGGTTAGTTCCATTTTCACTAAATTCCTTAGTAAGTTCAGTGTTAATTCCGTCAGGGAGCTTGTCTAACTTCTTGCCAAAATCTGCCTTCCTTAACGCATTTACAATGCGCTCTTCATCATTTTTATTAACCTTGCCCATTACAACATTTTCACCCAAGGTAGCAGCGTAAATGTTGTAATCCTGGAAAACGGCGCCAATCTTTTTGCGATAATCATCGGTCGCATACTCTCTGATATCGTGCTCGCCGTACTTTATGCTACCCGAAGTCACATCATAAAGCCTCATTAAAAGTTTTACAAATGTAGTCTTTCCGGCACCATTTTCACCAACGATAGCAATCTTTTCACCCGGATTAATTGTTATATTGATATTGCTAAGAGTGTTCTTCTCGGAATTAGGATAAGCGAAACTCACATCGTCAAGCACGAGGCTTTGAGCCTCTTTAGAAGGAGTTATGCCGTCTGCATTTTCAATAATTGGCTCGTAATCAAGCAGCACTCTAAACTTCTCTGCATACTGTCCTATCTGCTGAAAATCAACCAGGCAAAAGTTGATCTGGTTAAGATTACTTCTTATAAATACGGAAGCATTGTTAGCAGATGCAACTTCACCTAGGGCGATTGATTTAACAACAAGTGCTAAGTATCCAAGATATGCCGGAACAGCAAAGAACGAGAACACCGTAAATACTGATATCCAGTTAATCAAAGACAACCATGTCATCGCAGGAGCGTACTTTCTTCCTGCGTCTGCCGCCTCTTTTAAGGCATCATCAAACTGCTGTCTTAGCGGAGTCTTAACATCAGTAAGCTTGCATTCCTTGGCAAATTCAGGCTGATAGAAGACTCTCTTAGAGTAATCTGCTTTACGAAGAGCTTTCTTGTTCTCGATATCCCATTGATAAGACAGCTCTTCAATCTTAAATCTGGTAAGCATATTGATAGTAAATCCTGCGATTGGAAATAGCGCCAAAACAGGATTGATGGTAAGGATAAGAGCGGAAGCAACGGAAAGTGCAACAACTCCACCCAATATTTTACTGACAATCATAACGCTTTTTTCAATCATTTCATCAGCGTTGTTGGCGACGATAACGTAGGTATCGTAGTAGTCCGGATTATCATAGTAAATGAGATCCATCTTTGAATTATTCTCGATTAAGTCGCGCTGAATGGTTCCGCTTAATTTGATAAGCTTTGCTTTGGACCACTCGGCGATAAGCTGATCAATCCACTCTAAAGCGACAACCAACACAAATGATATACATAACACGATAACAATCTTGCTAAATGCAGTTTTACCGGTTAACCCGTTTATTATCATTTTCAGGATAAATGTATCATTTGCCGCTGAACCCGCTCTCGACAAAACATACAAAACGATAATTTTGGTGATGAGCGGCTTGTCGTAATAAGCTGCATATTTTATCATGAAAATGGTATTAGATATCATTCTTTTGATTGAAATTTTATTCTTTGTATTATCCATAATATGCCGCCGCTCCTTTCAACATTTCCTCAGGAATACTATCCTGGTAATTCTCTGCCTGAAGCATAAACATCTCGTGGTAATAACCATTTAGAGCCATCATTTCCTCGTGGCTTCCCTGCTCGACAATCTTGCCGTCCTTCATAAGATAAATCTTGTCGGCCATGCGAGCGGATGAAAGTCTGTGGGAAATGAAGACGACTCCCTTTCCCTTAGAAAGTTTCATCATGTTGTTGTACATGTTGTACTCAGCGAGCGGATCGAGCGCCGAAGACGGCTCGTCTAAGATAACCATATCAGGGCTCTGCGCAAATACTCTCGCAATCGCAATCTTTTGCGCCTGCCCGCCGGAAGGAACAAATCCCTCTTCGTCAAACTCGCGGCTGATCATAGTATCTAAGCCCTTGGTAAGCCCTCTGTGATTAACATCAAACTGCGCATTAATAAGCGCTCTCTTAGCCTCATCATAGTCTTTGTCAGACTGTGGACGCTTCATGAGAACATTTTCTGCAAGTGTCATCGCAAATACCTGAAGATCCTGGAATACGGTTCCGAACCTCTTGGTGTACGCATCTAAATCGATATCATTTATATTAATTCCGTTAATCAAAATCTCGCCAGAGGTAACGGGATAAAGCCCCATAATAAGCTTGATAAGTGTGGTTTTGCCGGCTCCGTTGTATCCGACGATAGCGATTTTTTCGCCCTTGCTCCACTTAAAGCTCATGTCTGTGATGCTTGGTTTTTTGGCTCCCGGATAGGCAAATGTAACATTTTTAAGTTCAATAGATTTAATCTCTTTAACTACAGTCTTGGCGACTTTTTCTCCTCTGTCCTTCTCTAAGAACTCCTTGAGGCTCTTAAATAACATTGATTCGTTGCTGATAAATATTCCATTCTCTACGGCGTCTTTAAGCTGATTTGTAGAAAATGCCATCGCTGTAATCATCGCAACATAGCTTGAAATATCCGAAACATGCCCGAATTTGACTCTCAATACAACATAGAAAAATGCAACTACTCCGGCGAGAATGGAATAACTTCCTCTCATCAAAAAAGAGTAAAATGCTGTCTTCATTCTGTAAACTAATGAAACTTTCTCCATCTCATTTACAGCATTTACCTGCTTATCAAGCATAAGAGAGTTGATGTTATAAAGCCTGATCTCTGCAGCATATTTCTTCTCGTAATAGACTCTCTTAACATAGTCTGCGATTCGCTTATCTCTTGTAATAGCAGTCTCTCTATCGTAGTTCGCATCAGCATTTTTCTTTCCGTAATGGAGACTGAAAAATATTGGAATAATAAGGAAGATCAAAAGCACAGGGTCAACCGTAACAACTATTACGAGCGACATGATTGTTGATAAAATGTTACCGACAAAAACTCCGGTTTTGATTGCAATATTCATGGCGTCGTCGACGCATTTGTCAAGTGCTCTGGCGTATTTGTCATAAAAGTCCGGCGACTCGTAATCCTTTAATTCAAGGCTATCGGATATGTCCATCACGCGGTGAAAAATGTGACGATACACCTTAGGGGTCGCAATCTTACGATATGCTTCATACCATCCGCAAATGAAGTGGATTACTATGTGCAGAGAACATGCAATCACAAGGAACCAAAACAGCTTGTGATATGGGATGTCTCTCTCGATACAGTTGAAGATGTACTTGGTAAGATAAACAAAGAAAAATACATAGAATATCTGCTCAATAGAATTCTTGAACAGCGTGAATACGAGCAGGAGCTTATCTGCCTGCCATATCTGATTTAATGAATACAACAGATACTTTAGACTACTGTCTTTCTTTTCCATAAAACCCCTCCATTCTTCTAAAAAAATATGTTCACAATTCTAATATAATCATCTTGGTTTGTCAAGAAGGGAAAACCAGGAAAACCAGGGGGACAGACCCTGGGCAGAACCAGGGGGACAGATCTCGAGAAAACCAGGGGGACAGGTCTCGGTAGCCAGGGGGACAGACCCTTGAAAAACATGACAAAAAGCAAACAAACCACGATAATATAAGGGTGGACCACGGGGACAGGTCTCTTTAAACCCTTAAAGCTAAACACGAAGGCAAGAATCAGATTCAAATATAACATTTTAGGGGATGTATCCTATATTAAATGGAATACATCCCCTATTTTTCGTTTTTCTCAGGATAACATAAAACCACAGGGTCTGTCCCCGTGGTTCATACCCGTGGTTCATGTAATACGTAATTTTAGCCTTTGTTCATATTATTGATGGTCTCTGTAAGAGAATCAAGCTTTGCAGTTATTTCCTTGCTGGATACGGCCATTCCCTCTGCCAGCTTACGAACCTCAGTAGCAACAACTGCGAATCCTTTTCCCATCTCACCTGCTCTTGCCGCTTCTATGGAAGCATTAAGTGCAAGCATATTCTGCTTCTTACTGAAACTAGCAATCTTTGCCGTGCTGACATTTGCTTCCTCTATTTCAAGCGCTGCCTTCTCGACTCCCTCTCTCAAACCTTTTATAAGTTTTGTATTTGTATGTTCCTGATAACATGAACGAACATAAAGATTTATAACATCACCCAAAAGACCGGCTGATGCCTTTATCGCCTCCGGAGTTCTTATATTTACTTTTTTTACGGCATCTACATACTTGTCCGGGTCTATGCCTATTTGGGTAGCTATATTTCTAAATTTTTCTTCATCAGGTTCTTCCGGAAGAACCTGTCCTCCGATAATACTTCCAAGTTTTGTTCCATCCTCCAGAGTAATGGGAATACCAAAGTCATACAATCCTGCATGACAGGTATAAACACCCTCTCCTTCCTGATCACACTTAACACATCGGCGACATCCCTCTTCCGAACCTCGTGTAAGATTAATACAAAAATCAGTAAAATTGTAACATCCACTTATGTATTCACCATCTGCACCAACTGCTACAGTAGCAAGACCTGTAGACTCAGCCCAGTTTTTCATCAACTCTTCAAATCTTTCCATATCGCATATATCCTGAATTTTCATCATCTCTATGTCCTCCTATGAAAAAAAACCGTTTTTAACCCGCTTTAAATTATTATACACTTTTTTTACCTGTATGTAAAACTATTGTTTATTTTTTTCGACTGCTCATTTATAAGCAAAACATCTTCAAAATAATCTATCCTCATGGCTTTTTTACTTCGGAAAGTGTTTTGGAAGCTCTCTCCCTTAAACCAGGGGGACAGACCCAATGTCATTTAGATAAGGTTTCAGCCCAAAAACAATAGAATATTACATATTATTCAGAGGTGAAATATCCTCTGTTTTTTTGTTTTTTTCAAAAAAACACTTGACAAATAGCTGCAAATATGCGCGACAGCCCTTGATTATAGACTATTTTGGAGGTGCTTTTTTATGAAAAAACATACTGCTAATTACATCAAAAAAACTCTGTTATTTACAATCAATTCACTTCTTGATTATCGAGACGAATTAATTGTATCGCCAAATTCCAGCTTCACTCGTACAAAGAAAATCTCCTTTGAACAAACT
>JHXB01000018.1 GCA_000621905.1 Lachnospiraceae bacterium NC2004 | reverse complement strand
TTAATGTTCTTTTCCTTGGCAATGTTCACTACAGAACTAATAGAACTGCGTGACATATGCCGTGATCTGGCAATCTCATTCTGGGACATACCGCCAGATTTTAGCTCGAGTATGAGCTTTACATTGATTCTATTGGCCATATCTTTGGCCTCCTTTCGTAGAATTAGGCTTATAAGCCTTAAACAATTCTACAATAGAATCAGTATCATTGTATGGATTAGTTGCATTATCGCGTGAATTGCAACATCAAAAACAAGGAGGTACGCTGTCGCGGACTAGCGGTACGCGATTGCGGATTGGTGGTACGTCCAGCGTGGAATATTCAGGAGGGGAAAGATAAAGAATTAGTATATAAGTATTTAGAGTCTAATAGACATCCTGTGTTTAGAAATAAGGATGGCGAAGTTAGGGATTTAACGTCAATGCTTTCGTCTATTGATTTGGCGCATGCTATGAATTTCCCAAGAAAATCATTACCTGGTCTACCGGTTGTAGAATGTGCTGAATTTGGAAGAAATATATCAATACTAGATACGGAAACAGAAGAGAAATTAAGTAAGGTGATTCACGTAGGTAAAATATGGCACATGCATCGTGAGGATGGAGGAGATGTTGTTTTTGATATTAAAATGTTGACTTCTCATGTTTTTATTACTGGATCAACAGGGGCAGGAAAAAGTAATGCAGTATATCAGTTGCTTAACCTTTTAAATGATAGTGGTAAGAAGTTTCTTGTTATTGAACCAACAAAAGGTGAATACAAGACTGTTTTTGGAGGAAGAGATGATGTAACTGTTTTAGGAACGAATCCTAAGCGTTCGAAGTTACTGAGAATTAACCCTTTTAGCTTTCCTGAAGATGTACAATTATATGCTCATATAGATCGTTTGATTGAAATATTCAATGCCTGTTGGCCGATGTATGCTGCTATGCCTGCGATATTAAAGGATGCGATTGAGCGTGCCTACCTGGAAGCAGGATGGGATTTACAAACATCCGAGAACGAGAAGTATGGAAGGCTTTTTCCTACATTTATAGATGTATTGCATCAAATAGATTGTGTCCTCAACGAATCAGACTACTCTGGAGAAAGCAAGGGAGATTACAAAGGTGCGTTAAAAACTAGATTGAAATCGTTGACAAATGGAATATTTGGGATGGTGTTTGCTAGTGATGAGATTTCAGAAGAAAAGTTGTTTGATGAAAATGTAATTGTAGATTTATCAGAAATTGGATCAGAAACCACATCTTTAATTATGGGAATGCTGGTTTTGAAACTTCAGGAATACAGAATGAAAACTGCATCAAAAGACGGGAATATCGATGTTGACTTAAATCATGTCACAGTTTTAGAAGAGGCTCATAATTTGTTAAGACGCACATCAATAGAACAGTCAGCAGAAGGTTCTAATCTTTTAGGCAAGTCAGTTGAAATGATAACGAATGCTATAGCAGAGATGCGTACATATGGTGAATCATTTTTTATAGTAGATCAAGCTCCTGGATTACTTGACGCCTCAGCGATACGAAATACGAATACTAAGATAATTCTTCGTTTGCCTGATTATAGCGATAGAGAATTAGCTGGAAAATCTATTGGATTGAATGATAGTCAAATAGTTGAAATAGGTAAATTAGAACGCGGTGTTGCTGCGGTGTATCAAAGTGGATGGACAGAATCTGTTTTATGTGCGTTTGAGAAATTTAAAGACAAAAAGCCATTAAAAGGCAGTATGGATGATGTGATTGAATTGCCGCAGTACGCAACTATTATATTGAATGCCGTATTGTATGGGACACAACTTAGAGAATTGATATCTGCGTTAAAAGGAATTAGGGATGCTATTGTTTACAAGTCATCTGTTCCGATATCTATAAAAAAAGTGGTGTGGAGATTGTGTGAGGCAGATGAACAGGTTGATAAAGAGCAATTAGCAGTACTTGCTTACGAATTGATGGATGCTGATGTTATATTTAAGGCTGACAAAAAGCCGGTTGAATTAGATTTTATGAAGCAATTTAAGAATATTGCACAGACATATCATATGAAAGAAACATCTATTTCAAAAGAGAATCTTTCAATTATTATCAGTTTATTGAATGATGAACATGAGCGTAGATTAAATGATTGTATGTATGACACTTTGATTGGAGGTGTGCTTTGATGAATTTAGTAGAAGGCATAGCAAAGGGTGTTGTAAATATAGAGGAAAGGGCAGTCGAGGTTGCTACAGAGATCTGTGAAGTTGAAAATGCCGATATAATATCAAAAGAAATAACGGAAAAAGAATTCGATGTAAGTGATATACATATAGTGGATGACGAAGGAAATGTGATTGGATCAAATGAGAATTATCTCCAACCAAATACTACCTTTGCCTTAAACGGAGTTGAGTATATTACTAACGGAGATGGTAAAGTTGTGTCTGTAGACGGTATTGATATAGTTGATAGACAGGAAATAACGAATGTCAAGGAAGTTGAGCATAATATTGAAAGAGAGAATCCTGAAAAACAACAAATGGAACCTCCATGTGTCGTTGAATTCAAGTGTGACGAAAAATATGACAAAAGTGAATATGAAAGACAAATTACGAATCAGCAAAATGGGATGAATAATATCTCAATCCACGACTTCATTGAAAACAGAAATCGTTATAAGGAAAATGGACGTGATAAAGACGCTGGAGAAGTTGCTCAAATGAAGATGAGGGAAGAAGCTCGGGCAGATAGAATTGCAGAAAATCGTGAGAATGGAATGACACGTAAACAAGCTGAGTTAGAGGCGGATGAGTGGCTTGAGGGGCAAGCTGCGTTGCATGATCCTGATCAAATAGCAGGAGGAGATCCTAAGAATGTAGTAGGTTTGGGGGATAGAAAAATCAATTCCTCTATAGGTGCTCAATGGAAAAATAGAATAGATACTGTTGATAATGCTGTTAATAAGTACGTTAAGGATAATAACCTTATTGGTACGGATTTGAGGAACATTTACTTAAATGTCAAATTGGAGGTGGCTTGATATGAATGATATATATATTAATTATAAAGATGTTCTACCGAAAGAACTCTTGGAATATAAGGGTGATTTGACATTTGGAGATGGAGTAGTTACCTTGTGTAATCCAGAGTTATATTTGGATATTGTAAAAGATGGGTATGGGATAAACGATGCTATACCTTTTGCTGAAACCGCTTTTGGTGAATTGCTAGTGTGGGAAGGTAATAAATATGTCAAATGTTTAAGTTTTTCGGAAAAGAAAGTAACTGTTTTAGAGTCTGGATTTAAGTATTTCTTTGAGGATATAGAAGACGAAGAATTCTTAAACGATTATCTAAATTTGAATTTATATAAGAAAACTAAGAAAAAGCTAGGAACTCTTGAGAGTGGATACTGTTATACTTGTGCACCGATACCCTACATAGGTGGCGAACTATCTGAGGAAATAATGAGCGTAGGCAAAATCAGAGAATACATAGCTGTATGTATAGCGCTGACAGGCGGATTAAGGATTGAATCGAAGGATTGAATGTATATTGTATATTGCATCATATGGCTTCACACTCTTTTTTAATACAACATTTGCTATCATTGTTGGATATTAAGCTTTAGGTAAGATGATATTCTTGGAAGAATAGGAGTTTTAGTATAGAGAAGTCAAAGTAGTCTTTTCATAATGTTATTATGATTGCAACTAAATGATAGTAAGAAGGTATAAGGTATGAGTGGTAAATTATACAAGTATTCAGGCGTGCATGATTATGTTATTCGTAATATAGAAGAAGGGGAGATAGCATTTACACACATTGATTCTCTTAATGATCCGTTCGAAGGAATAGGAAGAGTTGTTTATTCTAATGATTTAGAAGAGTGGGATAAACTAGGGATAGACGTTCCTGGAATGTTGAGTGATAAGTTTTCTGATAAGAATATAGAAAGAATAAGAAATAAAAAACGCGTGCTTTGTTTAACTACCTCTTGGTATAATTCTCTATTGTGGGCGCACTATGCTGATATGCATAGAGGTGTATGCTTGGAGTATGATGAAGAAGATGTGCGTAAAATTGCTTCTGAGATAAGGCGTGTTGAATATAGTAGTACAATTGCTACAGTTGATGCGAATTCTAAAAATAAACCAGATTTAATATTTAATAAATCACTTGAATGGGATTATGAAGAAGAAGTGAGAGCAATTTATTGTATTGATCAATCAGATATGGAAATCTTAGATAACTATAAGATATTAAAAACGTTAGTAGAACGCTCAGATGATAGATATACGTATTTTTTTGATGAACGTACTCCAGGTGAAGATTTGAGAATTATAAAAGCTCCTAAAGTGATTATCAAAAAATGCAAAGTAACGGGAATATACATGGGACTGCGTATTTCTAAAGATAATAAGGAGAAAATTCGTGCTATAGCAAAAAGAGAAAAAATACCTGTGTGGCAAATGTTCCAATCTAAAGATTCTTATACGCTCGATAAGAGGGATGCTAGTGACTTTATATATAATGCAATGATATAATTACTCAGAATCCTATGGTAGAGATGTAGATGGCGAATGACAAAGGAGGAATTAGGTATGTCAAACGGTCATAAAACTCCGTTAGATACCATAAATAAAAAGGGGAAGGATATTAAAAGAAAAACTAAAAAAGCTGGTAAGAAGCTAACATATAAAACGCAGAAACTGGGCAAAGATATTCGTTCTTCCGTAATTGAGACTAAGGCAAGCATAGAGAGCAACATGAATAGATGGTATAGTGTTTGTTGGCTTTATCATAAGAGCGGATGGAGCGCAGAAGACAACTTGATCTTTGAAATAGCTAATGATATGCATATCTCGACCGGAGTGCTTCAAATGCAGGGAGAAGTATTTGCGTATGTGTATTGTTCTAAAGATGAAGTGGATAGATTGAAGAAAAAACTTGGAAGCGATTATGCGTATGGCGAAGTTGACAAAGATGATGTTTGGCTCATTCAGAAGTCTTGTGGACCAATTGAAAGAGCATGTAAGAATATAAATAGTGTTAAGAAAGGTATAAAGCATAAATCATAAGTACTATGTGATTATACCCTAGGGATAACAGAGGATGCTGATTATAGGAAAGGAGAACATCTATGCATGATTTAAGAAAAAAGGCTCATGATTGGCTTGCGTTTGTTAAATCAGAATACAATGAAGCAATCGAAAGATCGATAGAGGAAACTGAATGTCGAAATTACAATTTACAAAGAGAAGTTGATGTAAAGCATTGTCCTGTGTATGCAGTTATACCGGATATTATAATGCAGGATACCGATACTGTTTCGGCTGTGTTTGACAATTACGAAGGCGATAAAAGAACCGCTATACTGAATTTTGCGAATTATCATCATCCGGGCGGTGGCTTCATAAGAGGTGCCAAAGCTCAGGAAGAGTGCATTTGTCACGAATCAACACTGTATCCGGTTATTGCCGAATTTGATGCGGAGTACTATGCTAAACATAGAGAAGATTCCGATGATTTCCTATATGGTGATGAGATGCTGTATTCAAAGGATATTGTGTTCATACGAGACGGGAAAAAGGACGTTCACGCTGATGTTATAACGGCAGCTGCTCCGTGTTTGATTAATAGAGAGTACTATGTGGCCAATCACTATAGTAAGTATTGTTCGCTAATCAAGAATCGTATTAAAAAGGTTCTGTTATTGGCGATGGATATGCATGTGGATTGCTTGATACTTGGTGCATGGGGATGTGGCGCGTTCAGAAATGATCCTAGAGATATTAGTCGGTTGTTTAAGGAAGCTATTCATGAACTAAGTAAGTTGAATACTATTGAGAAGATAGTATTTGCGATACCGCGTGGTAACGGGCTTTCGGATGGTAACTATAATATATTTGAGGAGATACTGTTTAGAACTCCGGCATATGAATCTAGATTAAGGCTAGCTGATTATGTTGAAAAATACCTAGCAATGGGGTACTCTATGCAAGATGGTGAGTCTAAGGGAACAACCGTTAGTGTTAATAGTGTTCAGATGAATATAGTTCATACAGGGTTATGTAGTTATTCTACTAGTACCGGCGCGGGATTTAGTAAGGTTACTACGATTCAAGTATCATCGGTGGATGATATTCCGGTTGGTTTGCGTATGCTAGAGGTTCAGTCTATTGGTGCAGATGACAGTGGAATTCTTACAGTATGTGTGAGAGGGGATTTGTGTGATATGGATGATGCTGAATACGCCAAGAGTATGAAAGAAGAAAACTTTGGATGGAGGCATGTAATATGAGTAAAATTAAGAATATTAACATTGCAGAAGAACAAATAGAAAAGTGTGACGCAATTATTCATAGTTTCTCTCTTCCGGCGTGGGGCTTAGGAACTGGATTTCGTGCATCAATACCGGAAGAGGTTATAGCCCCGGTTCAAATAAGTATGATTAGCGAACTTGGTAAAGCTTTTAATCAAGAGGTATCAACTGAAGCAGCGAAAGCTATTCTTGATGAAGTAACTGCATCATTTGCAAGAAAAAGTGTTTTACAAGTGATTTTGGGATGGATTCATTATGTTGGCAATGCGGTAAACGGAGCTGTAGTTAGGAATAAAACTGAAGCTATTGGATGGCAGGTTGCGGATGGTTTTTCAAAGGATGAATATCGTGAAATACATCAAGATTTTAAGATTGATGATGCTAATATCGTAGAGAAAAATATGCTTAATGAATCGAATAAGTATAGAATGGTTGTAAAGATAAGGAAGAATTCGGAGCGCGAGGGCTTTATTGGTTTTATTAAGTTCTGGAGGCCGAAGTATATCCGTGAATTTGAAAAAGTGTTAATAGCAGGCAATAGTTGAGTGTAAAAGTGTAAATAATTGAAAGGAAGCTTTTCGATTATTTACACTTTTGTTGTAAAGCTCTTTTTATCAGATTCTAAACGTGAAGTACGGCGAACGAACCGTCTGAATTGTAGCAGAGGGCTATCATTATATACTAACTATATAGTGAGTAGCTATATAGTGAATTATAAAAATGTTACTGATTGTATAAAATATAACTATACAATTAGTGAGGTGATTCTCTATGGCTACTGATAAAAAACAATATGGTAGGCTGCACATGCGCATAGTTGAGATACTGGAAGAAAGAAACATCAGTAAGACAAGAATTTGCAAGGACTTAGACATTCCTCGTAGCAACTTTAATAAGTATTGCCGTGATGAATTTCAGCGTATTGATGCTAACTTGGTTTGTAAGATATGCGAGTACTTGAACATTGAAGTGGGAGATTTAATTGTGCGAATTAAGTAAATAGAGTGTTTGATAACAGAGGACTCATAATTGGGTTCTCTTTTTTGCGTTTTAGGAGGGATTCACTATGGGACTTATATCTGATAAGAAAATGCTGCCGCTGATAATTCTTGCTGTGCTATGGAAACATAGCGATGAGAGGCATTATTTGACTACGAAAGAGCTTGTGAATCGTGTACTTGGGATCTACCAGCCAAAGGAAGAGTGCGCATATGAGAGCAATAAGCGTTTGATTCAGTCGTATCTATATGATCTGATGGCATTTTTGGAGCAAATGCAGGAGTACGGCTACATTTCCCTTCCTTTGCGCATTGCTTGTATCCCGGTTGCAGGGCTCAAAGGTAATAACCACGCGTATTTTCTTGAAAAGCGTCCGTTTGACGATGTTGAGGTTAGGCTGCTTGTCGATTCTATTTTCTTCGCTCCTGGGATGGACGATCAAAAGGCTCGCGCTATTACCGGGAAGATTGCCCAGCTTGCGAGTAAGCATTTTATCAACGTGCATCGCTATGTTCATATCGGAAATGTCGTCAGGAAGACTGATAACAGCGAGGTTATCACGTCTATTCGCGTAATTGGGGAGTCTATCGAGGCGGGGCGTAAGGTTTCATTTACCTATAAATCTGTGGCAAATGTTGTCGTTTCCCCATACTACCTCGTGGTCTACGGCGGGCGCTACTATTGCCTCGCCTACGTGGAAGATAAGGATACGATGTGGCACTATCGTGTAGACAAAATATCAGAGTGCAAAGAGTTACAGGAGCGAGCGATTGACATCAACGAACTGTATGAGCGCTTTCGCCTGGATTCCTATATGAAAATGCATCCGCGCATGACGAATGATGATGTGGTTACGGTCACATTGAATGTGCGCGACGATTTTATTGATACTGTCAGGGATGAGTTCGAGATTGATGCGGAATATCCGAGTTCCAAGAGCGAATGCAATCTCGGAATTACCCGCGTCAAGGTTACTTCCTGCAAAGGCGCGCTTGCTAACTGGCTAATCAATGTTCCAACGCTTGCCTGGGTTGAAAAAGGAGACAAAAGTGGCGTTACCGAGGCTCTTGTTGAGAGAGCGAAGAGGGTGCTTGAGGTGTATGGGTGAGAGGGGGGAGGTATAGGTATAGGCAGAATTGTTGCGGGAATTGTCAGTTTTGGGATGGACCGCGTAAAGTCGGACCGTTTAAGGATTCGGCAGAAGTAAAAGCGTTAGGTGATAAAGGAACATGCTTAAATGGAAAGTGTCCTAATAAAAAGAGAGCGATGATGGCTTCTTACAATTTATGCCAAAAACTTTTTTGAAAAGTGGGATCAACTAAAAAAATGACACGTTGTGTATATAATCTGAACCTCTGCTATTTGCAGAGGGCTTTTTGTGTAAAAAAATGTACATGAAAGCTAGTATAACTAACATAACATGTGATTTGTATGGAGGGATTTTCTGTGGTAGAAAGAAGGTTGATTAATTATGTAAATAATGGCGAATTATGTTTAATTGCAGGAGTTAAAGATGTTGGGAAGACATCATTTTTGCTGACTCTAGCTGAAGAATTACAAATGATCAATGTGAGAAATAGGGTATTTTACTACTATTATTCGATTAATGATGACATTAGTGATATTAGTGATTTAGACACGGAGACTTTTGTTACAACAAATATTTCAGAACTACCATATCAGACAAGACATATGATTATTGGGACTGTAGGATTGGTGAGGATGCCGGATTTATGTGCGATGCTTATAGATGATTATCGGAGTTTTTTGAGAACAGAAGAGTTTCGGAATAATAATATGGCTAAATCGGAAAAGATATTGTATTTGCTTACAAGATTTAAGACTCTTGCGGAAGTGGCTGATATACCGGTAATTATTACGTGTGATGTTGATGATGATTACATTTGGGGGCGTGATGAAAAAAGGCCTATGTTGTGTGATATACCTGATCATGAATACGTAGAACAGATAGTAGATAGAGTTATTCTGTTGCATAGGGATGAGGTTTTTGATTATGAAACAGAACATCAAGGTACGGCAGAAATGAAAATATGTGATTTGGGATGCGGGATGAATTGTGAGGTGATGCTTGGATTTCTGTCGAATGAGCGTAGATTCTATGTGCCAATGTAATTGGAATTTTGTGCTAGATAAAGATAATGTAAAGGAGATAAAGCTTTGAATGATTTTGATATTGTAGTAGATGATAAGTTTGGAGTAATTAAAGGCGATGACAGGGTTGTATTTATCAAGACCGGTGCAGGAGGTAGTATATACGGGTATGAGAATAAATACTTGAATATTGGCGAGAAGATTAGGGATAGATATGGATTTACGGTTATTATATCGGCTAATCCTACTGATTTGTCTTGTATTCTAGAGGACGAGATAGAGCGAGTGATTGAGATTGTTGGTTGGTGTAACGAAATTATCTATGTTGGCATTTCAAACGGAGCGTTGATGGGAGCGCAGCAGTGCAACAGAGTTTGGAAGGTATCTCACGCATTACTTATAAATGCGCCTCTTATGATTAACTGGTATAAGACCAAGGCGGGTGCCGAGAGGTTTGAAGGGAAATGCATGCATTTTGTATATGGTAGTGAGGATCCTTCTGCAAGATATATTGAACTGATTGACTGTATCAACAATGATAGATGCGATTACGAGTTGTTGGATAATGTTGGGCATAATCTAAGCGAATCTGAATTGGAACAGATAATTGATGCGTTTTTATGTAAAAAATAATGTACATATTAATTGATAATATATGTTCAACATCAGTTGTTACGCGGTTGAAGAATCGTATAAAGGCTGAGGAACTGTTGATCCGTTATATGAAATAGGAGGAATTGGTATGAGTGCGTTTGATAAGGTTATTGGATATGAAAATATAAAGGCAGAACTGATTAGGTATTGCGATGTGTTGAAAAATAGGGAGAAATATAATCGCCTTGGTGTTCAGTTGCCACGCGGAATACTATTGGATGGAGATCCAGGGCTAGGTAAAACGCTAATGGCTAAGTGTTTTATTGAGGAATGCGGATTAAAATACTATCTCATTAGGAAGGATAAGCCAGATGGAGCATTTGTGGATGAGATTCGTTCTATATTTGAGAAAGCAAAATCAGACTCTATTGCGATTGTTTTCTTGGATGATATGGATAAGTACGCTAATGAGGATATGAATCATATTGATGCTGAAGAGTATGTTACTGTTCAATCATGCATTGATGATTGTAGAGATTACAACATATTTGTTATTGCTACTGTGAATGATCAGTATTGCTTGCCGGAATCGCTTAGACGAGCGGGGAGATTTGATAAGATAATTAGAATGCGGTGTCCAAGCGGAAAAGATGCTGAGGATATCGTAAGATTCTATTTATCACAAAAGCAAGTTATTGGAGAGGTTGATGTTGAGGAGATAGCACGAATTACAGAAGGTCATTCGTGTGCTGAATTAGAGACTGTGATTAATGAAGCAGGAATATATGCCGGGTTTGATGGCCGTGATAAGATTAGTCAAAAAGATCTTGTTAAGTCTTGCATGAGATTGCTTTTTTGTGCCCCTGAGGCTATTGACTCTAAGTACAAGAAATATTTGGAACATGTTGCTATTCATGAGACAGGTCATGCCTTGGTAGGAGAAATGTTAGACCCTGGATCGATAAGTTTTGTTTCGATTTGTAATTATACAGGATATGCCGCCGGAATTACTGTTTATCAAAATGACGATGAGTTTAGGACGATTAAAGAGGCTGAAATTGATGTCATGAGATCGCTTGGCGGTAAGGCTGCTACTGAAGTCATTCTCAATCAAGTGGATGTAGGATGTAAAAATGATATTAAGCATGCGTATTCAACTGTAGTAAACCTGATTGCTGATTATTGTGAGTATGGATTTGATTCGTATGTATGGGGCGATAACTCTGATTATCTTCTTGAAAATAAGGATAGAAGAGTGGATGTGGAAATGGTAAAGTATTATGAAATGACTAAACAGATAATATTTGACAACAGGGAATTCTTCAATGCACTTTACAAAGAGCTGTTTGATAAACTAATTCTTACATACAAAGACATAAAGCGCTTGAGAGAGCAGTTTCTTTGATTGAATCGATGTGAAAAATAATGTACAATATTATTGGAATTGGAGAATGCGCATATGCATATGAGGAGGTTATAGCTATGGATTATAAGTATGATGAGCAACTTAATAAGATTGAACAATTGTCGCTTCATCCTACGCTGCTTCCGTTTGTTGGAGATAAGTATGATGAATGTCGTATCCTTCAGATAGGCGAAAGTCATTATATTCATCAATCCTATGAAGAAGAAAAATATAATATACAGTACTTTTACGAAAAATGGTGGGTATCTTCATGTAAGGAGATGATTAATGATAACGATGGATGGGCTGATACAAGGGGTGTGCTGTCAGAATATATAAAAGGCAATAATGGTCGTGACACAATCTTTACTAATTTTATTAAGTCATTTAGCAAAATTGTGTTAGATAGACCGATAGATCATATTTCATTGGAAGATAAGGGCTTATATCAATATGTTGCATTTATGAATTTTTTTCAAATGCCATCCATTTACGAAGGGTATAAGTATTGGGATTCGTTATGGGCGTCGGCTAAAAAAATTGGGAATAAGCAGCTTGCTTATGATATGTGGAATATTTCAGTAGAGAAATCAATAGAGACTCTTGATATTATTATTGATGTTCTGAAGCCTAAGGCTATTGTGTTTACAAGCGTTTCTGCTGGAGACGCATATAAGAATCACGACGGTAAGTATAAGAGTGATTCAAGAATAATATATACTTCCCATCCTGGCTATCCATATACGTGGTGTAAGAAGTTAAATAGGTTTGATGGGAAAAGAGGAATTGATGTTTTAGAAGACGGATTAACGCAAATATACAAGAATAGTTAGATATATTAATTTATAATGACATTGTTAAGTGATGAGGTAGTATATGGTATATTTATCGAGTTTTAAGCTATGTGAAGACAAATTGAATAATCCCAACATTTATCCTCATAATGTATTTAGAGATAAGGATCTGTATCCATTTGCCTTTGAGCCGATTACTGTATTGTATGGCAATAATGGCTCTGGAAAATCAACAATTCTCAACATTATAGCAAATAAGATAGGCATAAAGGGTTCAGAATCAATGCTTTCTTCTGGCATGAGAATGTTTGGACATGAGTTCTTGAATGGGTGCAGATATAGTCTAGGTGATGATGAAGAAACCGGAAGAACGTTAAGGCGTATTCCTAAGGACAGTACATTGTTGAAGAGTGAAGACATTCTCTATGAGATTAAGAAGATTCAACAGACGGCAGCATTGTCTAATGGAATGGTATATGACTATATGAAAGATGGAAAGACAAAGGAGGAAGCTGAAGCGTATTTGTCTTCCAAAGAAGGAAAGAAACAGATTGGATATATAAAATTCGCTCAAGAAAAGTATTCTAATGGAGAGACCGCGATGATGTTCTTTCGAGATTGGCTTACTCCAGATGCCTTGTATTTGCTTGATGAGCCGGAGGTATCGCTATCTCCTGCAAATCAGGTCAAACTAGCTGAAGAAATAGTGTCGATGACCAGATACTTAAGATGTCAGTTTATTATAGCTACGCATTCTCCGTTTATGCTTGGAACATTGAATGCGAAGATATATAACATTGACACTTATGATTATCGGGAATGTGAATGGACAGAACTTGAAAATGTCAGGTACTTCTATAACTTTTTTAAGAAACATGAGAGAGAGTTTACGGAGGAATAGCCTATGTATGCAACAGCCAATAAGAAAATGTTGAATATGCTTATTTTGGATATTCTTAGGGAATACACGGATGAAGAACACCCATTAACGCAACAGGAAGTCTTAAAACTGTTGAAAATGAACTATGGAATGGAGTGTGATCGTCGCTCAATCAAAAACAACGTTGATTACCTTAAGGATCTTGGGTGTGACATTTCCACGGAAAAAGGATATAGGTTGATGTCACGCGAGTTTGATGATAGTGAGTTAAGGATATTGATTGACAGTGTTTTGTTTTCTAAGTCGATATCATCTCGTCAGGCTAAGGATCTTATAAAGAAAATCAGAAGTCTTGCAAGCAAGCATTTTAACGCTAAAGTATCGCATGTCTGTAATCTCCCGGATATTAATCGCACAATTAATAAGCAAGCGATGTACTCTCTTGATACTATTAATGACGCGATTGCTGAAAAAAAGAAGATTTCATTTATCTATAACAGCGTAGGTACTGATTTTAAGCTTCATCCGAGAAGGGATAGCGTATATATTGTCAATCCGTATCAGATTGTGGCAAATAACGGCAAGTTTTACCTGATAGGAAACTATGATAAGTACGATAATGTCGCTCATTTTCGTATTGATAGGATGACGGATGTAAGGATGCTTTCGGATAGTGTAAAAAAGATGAAGGATATTCCGGAACTGAAGGACGGATTGAACCTACCTAAACATATGGCTGAGCATATTTACATGTTTAGTGGCAAAAGTGTTGCTGTTAAGATGAGAACTACTGAGGATATGATGTCCGAGCTTGTAGATTGGTTTGGAACTGATTTCAGAATCATTGAGAAGAACGGAGATAAGATTACCGTCAGAATCAGTTGCAATGAAAATGCTATAAGGTACTGGGCTTTGCAATATGGACCGTACGTTGAGATCCTATCGCCGGAATCGCTTAGATCACAGTTATCCGAAGATGTTAAGGCAATGTATGAAAAGTATTGTTGATTATCTATGAAAGTAAAAAATAATGTACTTCACATTTGCTAATATAGACTTGCTATAAATAATAAACTACGAATAGGAGGTCATATTATGCGAAAATTATTATTTGTGATGACACTATTGTTGCCAATGGTGCTTTTGGGATGCGGTTCAACCGGCGGTGTATCCCAGGCGGATTATGATGCGGTTGTTAATGAAAGGGATTCTGCAATCGCAGAACTGAATAAGCTAAAGGAGGAAGGGGTAGCCAAGGAGGAGTATGAAAAAGTGCTCGAAGAAAAGAGTAAGCTCGAAGAAGAGCTTGCTTCATTGAAAAAGAGTGCTGCAGAGGTGACTACGGAGGCTGCTACGGAGGATGAACAAGAGCAAAAAACTGAAGAATCCCCGATTGAAGTTAAGTTTAAGACGCCGATTTCATTTATTGATGAGTACTTTCATGCTTTTAAGATCGAAGAGTTTAATATTACCGAACTAAAGGTAGCTCTTTCGGGTGATGTATATGAGTTAAAATACGATTGTAAGGGTATTGCTGAAGATGATGAGTATTTTAGGATATACTGCTATGATAAGGACGGTACAGTTCTTGATAGCTTTTCAGTGGCTTTTACTGATATAGGGGTAAAGTGTAAGACTAGTGATTTCACATATATCCCTATTGATACAGCGTATCTGAATATAAAAAAGATGTAGTACAAAGTAAGAAAGCTCTTTGCATTTAGGCGCAAGGTTGGGATGTGCATTATTATGCGCATCCTTTTTTATATGATATACTCATAGCAGATAGGTAAGTATTATTAAAGGAGGACGTAAATCATGGGAAGAAATGAAAACATTGCTATTTTTAAGGATACGAAGGAGTTTTGTGGTTCTAATGACAGGGGATTACACCAGCTTGAGACGTTAGATGTGGAACCTCTGAGCAATTTGATGGATTGACGTTTGCATTTTATACTACAGGTATAATGACAATTAGAGTATTATGTGTTATAGTACGATATAGATAAAAGAAAAGCGGATTTCAAGATCCGGGAAAGGAAAAAGACATGTTCACAGTAATACCAGTTTGTTATGTATGCCAAAAAGATCAAGAACGTCTAGAAGCAGCGCTCAACCAGCAGTTGAAGCGAGGCTTAATATGTATGCATTCATATAAGAGAAAGTTTGCTGAGAACATTGTATTAGAGGATGTAAGTCTACCGTGATAACGGTAGTTACAGACATCTAATTATAGAGTTTTTGTAAACCGCTTATCTTGTGTGAATGCATAGGATAAGCGGTTTTTGTTGTTATTGAGAAAGTGATAGATGAAAGAGGTGAATAGTTATGGATTTAATTGAGATTAAAGGCAAAGTTAATACAGCCATTTGTTATGCAAAGGTTGTAGAAGATGAAGCGATAGAGCAGATAAGACGTATGTGTGATTATCCTATGACAGAAGGATCTAGAGTTAGAATAATGCCTGACGTTCATGCCGGAAAGGGTTGTACGATCGGAACTACAATGACGATTGTCGATAAGGTAGTGCCTAACGTTGTTGGCGTGGATATAGGATGCGGTATGTATACCGTAAATCTTGGTAAGGATGATATTGATTTTGAAAAGATGGACAGAGCCACACATTATATCCCATCTGGGAAGAATGTATGGCAAGGACGCCAGGAAAAGTTCGATTTAACTGAACTTGCATGTTACAGAGAATTAAAGGACACGAAGAGACTTGCTCGTTCATTGGGTACTCTCGGTGGTGGGAATCATTTTATTGAGATTGATGAGGCCGCTGATGGTACAAAGTATCTTGTAATTCATTCAGGGTCAAGAAATCTTGGAAAGCAAGTTGCAGAGCTTTATCAAGATTTGGCTGTCAAGCTTAACAGAGGTTATGCTGATTACTTGGAAAAGCGTGATGAAATCATAAGAACTTATAAGGAGCAAGGGCGTAAATCAGAAATACAACAGGCGTTAAAGGAACTTCATTGGCAAGTTTACGAGAGTGAGCCTACAATTCCGGATGATTTGTGTTATTTGTACGGTAAGTATCTTGATGATTATCTTCATGATGTCGTTATATGTCAGGCATTTGCAAGAAGAAATCGTGAGAAGATGGCAGAAATAATTCTTGATAGAACAGGAATGACAGGAACTGACGGTTTTCATACCATTCATAATTATATCGATACAGATGAAATGATTTTGAGAAAGGGTGCAATAGCAGCCCATAAAGGTGAGAAAGTGCTGATTCCGATTAATATGAGGGATGGAAGCGTGTTGGCGATAGGTAAAGGTAATCCTGAATGGAATTATTCAGCGCCTCATGGAGCCGGAAGAATATTATCCAGGAAAATGGCTAAGAATACGTTGAGTTTGGAAGAGTATAGAAAGACTATGGAAGGCGTATATACTACTTCCGTAAATGAAAAAACATTGGATGAAGCACCGATGGCATACAAGAGCCTTAGTGACATTATTGATGTCATTAAGGAGTCTGTGGATGTTATTGACGTGATGAAGCCAGTTTACAATTTTAAGGCATCTGACTAAGGGACAATCTTGTTCCGGTCAGAAGCCGGAACAGGAGGAAACTAATATGTGTATAATACCTGCCATCGATATGATGGCAACAGGAATGAATATTGTGAGATTAAGGGAGAATGCGGGTTTATCGGTTAGAGATTTACAGGATATATTTGGATTTGCTACTCCTCAGGCGATTTATAAGTGGCAGCACGGAACTGCTATGCCTACAATTGATAATTTGGTTGTATTGGCAGCAGTTTTTGATGTGTCGATTGACGAGATTATTGTCGTGAATACAGATGCACAAGTGAAGATTAGCGCATAAAAAATGAAGTCGATAACATATCGACTTCGTAAGGTCCCATAGTCTAATGGTCAGGACGCCGGCCTTTCACGTCGGAGATACCGGGTTCGAGTCCCGTTGGGATCATATAGCTCCTTAGCTTAAAGGTAGAGCACCGGACTCTGACTCCGGGAGTAGTGGTTCGAATCCACTAGGGGCTGTTATATAGCCTTTTGGTCTAACGGTTAGGACGCCGGTCTTTGACACCGGAGGTATCGGTTCGAGTCCGGTGAGGGCTGTGGTATGTTGGTGAGATGTACATATTTATGTCCATGTGATGCTGTACTATATACTTACAAAAGATAAATACAATGTTTATTTGAAAGGTAAGGTGGTAATATGCAGGTATCTATGGGAATGTATATTTTAGCAAGTAAGAAGATTGATAATTCAGAATTTGAACGTCGCATGACTGAACATGCTAAGTGGCTTAAGAATAGCGAGGAGGGCGAACGCGCGGATTTTCATGATATTGATCTTAGCGAGTTGGACTTGTCCGGAAGAGATTTTTCATATGCTGATATGAGAGGAGTCAATCTTATGAATTCAAATCTCGCAGGAGCTAATTTGTCGTATGCCAATTTATGGGAGGCTGATTTACATAATGCCAACCTTAAGGGAGCAACTGTTGATGGGACCATTTTTATGAGTGCTAATTTAACTCGTGCAGTTCTTGATGAGTGTAAAGGTGAATCTACGAGATTTAGCTTAGTTTGCATGTGGGAATGTAGTATAAAAAATGCTTATTTGAAGAAAGCAAGTTTTTTTGACTCTAAGATTTGCGACTGTGATTTTTCCGGTTCTAATCTTGAACGAGCTTTTTTTGTTGGTGCTGATTTTGATGATTCTGTTTTTGAAAATACGTGGCTTTGTGATGCTTTTTTAGATTCTGCAGATAGGACCTATTGGACTAATTTTGCCAATTCAGATATGACAGGAGTTAGTGCTCTTGGTGTAGACTTTAATCCTGCCAATCTCAAAGGAGTAAAAGGACTTTATAGGCCATCGTTTTGTCCGGAAGAAGGATCATTTATTGCATGGAAAAAGTGTAGAGATGGTAAGATTGTAAAGTTGTTGATACCTGAGCATGCTGAGAGAAAGGGATATTCGATCGACTCATGTAGGGCATCAGAAGCAGTTGTTTTGGAAATATATGACAAGGAAGGTAATTCTGTTGACGAAGCAGTGAGCCGATTGGATCCTGATTTTAAATATACCAAGGGAAAGACTGTTGTTCCAAAGCCACTTGATCCTAATAAGAATGGGGATGTAACAGGGGTATATTTTGTACTTTCAAGAGCTGACGCTGAAGCTATTCGTGATTTGAAGGATAGTGAAGAAGATGACTGAGTTTGATGTTAATCTGATTGGATTAGATGTTTATAGGGATGTGCGCATTTTTGCACATCCTATTTTTTATACTTGTATTGTAAGGAAGAGGTAGATAGAGAGGAGGAATGCTTTATGTTTCAAATTGATAAAAATATGTATGATACAATGAAGGAGTGGTCTGATAATCGTGGAGATTATAAGGCTGATATTATGTATATAAACAGTCATGATCGAGCATTGACCGATTTAACTGTGAGAAAGTATATGTATAGCCTATATGAAGAGGATGAAATGGGTGAGCTTTATCTTTCATTATACTCTGCTAAGATTTTTTGTCAGAATATGAGAGATTACTTTTTTGAAATCGATAGGCTATATATGAATAAGCCGGATGAAAATGCATCGTTAATTGAGGTTATAGAGAACATTCCTGGTACATGCGGATGGATTGTTCTTGTTGTAGAAGATTGTGAATTGTTATCGGAGGATGATGAAAAGAACAGAGAAACTTTACAGGCTATTTTAACATTTGCATCAAAGGGAGCTGAGATTGTACTTGTAGGTAACAAAGATCTTAAGGATGTGTTCTCGCAGTATGGTTGTGATGTTTGCGAAGTGTCTGAGAAATTGGATGTTGAAGAAGATGATGAAAGATTAGTGACTGGCGTATATAGTCAAGAGGACGAACCTTGCTTGGAATGTATTACAGCAGATAGTTTGGATGAAGAACGTGATGAGCTTATCTATTATTGGGATGGCTTGTATGAACAACTTGAAAAGGGATATTTTGATTACAGTAGTTTTAAGAGTCTATTTAAAGATATGGTTGAGTATATTATTCCGCGTGTGTCTAAAGACCAAGTCTATCGTAAAGATATAAGATTATTAAATGATATTGCTTTGATGCATGCTAAAATGTGGAGAGAAAAGAATAAGGAAATCGATGGATGTGAGCCGTTGCAAATTGACGGCTGTAGGCCATGGGAGTTTGAAGCAGCTTATCAATTTGTTTGTGGATTAAATAAATCAGTTATTAACAGGTATGATGATGACGTAATCAAAGACGGAAAAGTGACAATTATGGTATGGGTTGAAGAACGTATGGAGGACTATGGAGGTATAAGTATTAGTGGTTCTGGGAGCAACTATGTTGATATAAATGGGGACAATGTCTTTGCAGAGATGGATAAGCTCTCAAATGTTATATGCAAGTGTACTTATAATGGGGATAACGAAGTGCTTTGGGAATATATGTTGGACAAAGATGGAGAAAAAGATGATTCTGAGAGATCAGATAAACATAATGAAGAAATAGTTAATAAACTTGGCATGTTTATGGAAGGTATCAAAGCTGCGGCAGACAAGACAATTAATAGGGAACGTGGAGTGAAGGTGCATAGATGTAAGACTGATCAAGAGGATTGTGGCATTTCAGAAAATGTAGAATCTGAATTAAGCATTGACATAAAAGAATATGATATGTCGATATCTGATATTAAGGGATATGAAAGAATAAAAGATAGCCTAAATGATGAAAATGATAGTTGCAAGGTGATGCGTGCTGTTGTCATGTTAGATCAATCAAGATATTTAATTAATGATAATGGCGAATATGAAATGACTTTTAAAGCTCAGAAAGAATATGATGATTTTATAAAGAAATATCATGGGACAATGGATCGTGAAGAGATGCATGTTGTGGATGAAGGTTATGGCTGTGGTGAGGATGAATTGGACTGGCATATTACTGCGTGTGTTCAAAATGAAGAAGGTTATGTAAATGGTGTTGTAGAAGTGCAAGTTTGCGTAAGAGCAGATGAGAAAAGGAGTTGATACATATGGTTTGGTATATTAGTGGCTCAGATAAGTTGACATCTATGAATCAAGAAATAGAAGCTAAACTTGATAGTATTATGGCTGATAATGACTATATTATTATTTGTGATAGCGATTCAGGAGATGAGTTAATTCAGGAATATATTGCGGAGAGAGAATACAAGAATGTAGAAGTTCGTTTTCTGCGGGATGATTCGGAGTATGAGGTGTGGCCAAGGTGCAATAAAGGGGAATGGAAGTATAAGTATTATTTAAATAATAAGAGGTATTCGTTTGATCCTATTATTCAATGTAATACAGCGCGAGAAGTAGATAAAGCTCTGTTTATATGGGATGGTGTAGATGTGATTCAATATACTAAAATTCTTATTTTATTAGTTAACGGAAAGGGATGTGAGGTTTACTTTGAAAATGAGGAAACTATTAGATCTATTTCAGAGATAGATGAATTAAGGGGATATGTTACTATTGATCCAGTGAAAAACGAAGGCTTTAATAATTACGAAAGATTTAGTATAAGAGAGCTGAAGAATCTTGCTTTGCTGCCTGATGAGTTTTGTGATGCTGTCGGTTTAGATGATGACCGAATTCTTAGTAAGACCGAGTTAAAAAAAGAGATATGTTACGCAGAACAATCGCTGAGTGTAAAAGAAAAGTATCTTAAGGTATTGTCTGATGCGGATGATATTTATGATGCAATTAAATCAGTGGCTTTCAGTTGGATTGATGAAGGAAGTAAGAGTACAGAAAGTCTAAGATGTAAAATTATGGGTAGGATAGAGGATTCGTTTATACACGCATATAGCGAGATAGTTGAAGCGAATAAGTATCTTAAAATGGCTAATGGTATTAATCGAGATTGTATTTTATATCTGCATGAAATTTATAGAAGTGATAAGTATTGTTTTACTTGTACTCCTATTGGGATGTATACTGATATACAACTTGCGTTGTATTATGCGGAGTGGGCAGAAGCTGCAAAGGCGGTACCTGCATGTCGAGTAGAGCTTTGGACAGCGGAGTCTTTAATAAAACCATGGGTTGATTATAATCATGAGTATAATTATTATGTTAAGAACGGTGAGATTTGCTGGTTTGAAGAGATGTGTAATTTTATGCTTATTGATGAGTTTGATCCGTTTGAACCGATAACCTATACCGACAAAAACAGTAATTATATGAATGTTAAGGCGTTGAGAGGTGATTAAGTATGAAGGTATTTGTTAGTGGATCTAAGAATATTTATAGAGATAATCAGGATAGTGTGTTGTTTAATGAGTTACATATTAGCCTTGATAAGCTTATATCAGAGGGGGCAGATATAGTAATAGGTGACTGTGTTGGTGTGGATAAAATGGCTCAGGAATACTTGAATGGTACTGGATATAGGCAAGTTACTGTATATTCATCGGGAAATAGAAAGAGTCTAAGATACAACATAGGAAAATGGGAAACTAGAGAGTACAAGGTTAAAGCAAGAAATGCTTATACTATGCGCGTTGAGAAAGACTTTCATATGTCTGAGAATGCTGATGAGGGGATAGCTTTTTGGAATGGAGAGAGTAAAGGTACTTTTATTAATATGATCTGTCTTGCTACTCAAGGTAAGAAATGTAGAGTATATCTTGTGAACGATGATAAGTGGATTACAATCAATGCTTTAGAAGATTTGCGTGAGATGGTGGGTGATGAAGGCAAAATTGGTGAAAGTACGATTAGAGAGGTTATGGAGGGGTGTTGTTTTTCGAAAGAGATGATTGATTATTCGGTTTCTAAAGGCGTAGCTTCGCCTTTAGCGCTTGCAGACGCTATCTGTAGAGCGCCAATTTCATTGGAGAGTAAGGAACGTTTAATAAATCGCATTATAAAGTGCAGAAACATCAAATATGATATTTACAATCTTGTCTGTGAGAATGTTGCTAACGATAAGAACTTCAAAGAGATTAAGAAAGATATCAGGAAATTACTAAATTATCAGAAAGACGATGTTTGGTCTAAAGTGGGAGAATTATATTATCAAAGCGCGGATGCTATGTCTGAGTTTTGGAATGCAAGTATTGATAACTATAAAATGCTCTATGTATTTGACGAGTGGTATGATACTGATGATATAATGTTAAAGAGTTCCGGATGCGGAGCGTTTTCTACACCTGAATCAGCCTTAAGATATATTAGAAATGAGTATGAAGAGTGGGGTGACGGATACTATCGAATAGAAGTGTGGGATTTGACTGATGATATATGGAATCAACCAAGATACGATTATTATGTATATAATGGTGAAATCTGTTGGGTTGAGAAAAAGCTTCCACGAGAATCAGATGACGGTAATAAGCTATATTTGACGGAGAATAGAACATTTGCGGCTGGGGATCTTGACCTTGATATGATGACACCGTATAAGGCAGGAGATATTGTACTTGTTGATTGTAGACCTTTTGGTCCCGAGTTTTATGCGTTGATTTTGGAGGGAAGAGATCAATGGGATTGTTGCTTTCCTACTATTCTGTTTAGGGTTTATGGAACAGATAAGTGGAGAATAACGGCGTTGAAGCATAGAATGTTCTTTGATGATATGAGTATGAAGAGATATGAGCCGATGCTTTCTCCTTTGTATAGGTTGAAGAAAGCTCAAGAAGACGAAATATCAGATATAGACAGAATTCTTTTAGAGTTAGCAGAAAAGATTAACGGTAGTGAAGAGGTTGCTGCGAATATATGGAATAAACATTCAGAAATGGGATGTGATGACATGAATAAAGAGGAGTTAGACGATTTGTTCAGTGAAGCATAAGGAGGAATGGAATATGGCGACATATGTTGTCTCTGATGTTCATGGACAGTATGATCTGTTGATTGAAGGTTTGAATAGAATTGATTTCTCTGATGACGATTATTTATGGTGTTTGGGTGATGCTATAGATAGGGGACCGGATGGTATAAAAATATTACAGTATATCATGGAAAATGATAATATGGACTTGATTTTAGGAAATCACGAGTTTATGATGCTTAATTCTGTAGATGAAAGCGGTAAACCTCTATGCAATGGACATGATTCGTTGTTATGGTCAGCCTTTAATGGCGGTGATGTGACATTTGAAAATTACAAAACACTTTCTGAAGATGAGCGTATTTCTTTGCTTAGTTGGATGAAGTCTAGCTATGTTTTAAAAATACTAGCAATCGGAGAGCACCCATATTGCTTGACGCATTCGTATTATAAAGAAACATGTGAAAACAAGACCTATTCTGAATTGTCTTATAAAGATGTGTGGAACATAACGTGGTCATCAATATGGCGAGATGATTATGAGACGCATGCTATGGATATATATCCTCAATATGATTACACATTTATTGTCGGTCATGTTCCGGTACAACGAATAAGGCGTTGGATAGATAATGAAGTCGATTGGAATACTCTTAAGAGTTACCATTATGAAAATGTTATCAATATTGATGGTGGCTGCTCCATGGGTCCAACGCCTGATGTGAATAACGGAATTATTATATTAAGGTTAGAGGATATGACGGAGTATCCTATAGCAATGTAAGAGTCCGGAGATATGAGTCTCCGGACTTTTAGTTTAAGTGATTATTCTAATAGACCGGCTAGTTTCATCCCTTCATCGGTGTACCACCCTTTAGGCATAAGTTCATTTACAGTTTCTTCTAAAATGATAAGATGATACGCTTTGATAAAGAGATCTATGGATATTTCACCTTTTTCAAAACTGCTTAGTGATTTAAGAATTCGTTTTTTACCGGTAAGCGATTCTGCAGGAAAGTATTCATAATTCATGTAATTATAGGTGACCTCGTGATATATCGTGCCATCTTCGAATTGAAAGTATCCTGATACAATCATGTCGGAAGTATCAGCATGACGTCGGTGATCTTCTTCGTAGTATAGAGGTGTGATACCTGTCATGACTACAGGACCTGCGCAATCAAATTTGTTAGGGTAAATTGGATTATATAGTACATCGCCCTTCTTAAAAGGAACCGGAAAATGAAACCACAAATCATCAAAAAAGTCAGTTATATTCCAATTAAAGACACCATAGTCGGGATGTATCTCGACATCTTTAATTATTCCTTTGCTATTGTAATAAGCAGTAATAGGGTATGTGCCGTCAATTTCAGTTCGTATGATTCTTCCGAAATGAATCTCATCTTCGCTACAATCTGCTAATTCCTTTTTTAACTCGTGAAGACATTTTTCGTATGATGAATACGCTACGTTATCTTCATAATTGGCGTAATTGGTTTTGTAAGAGATAGAGTAATGATAGAAGGCTTTTACATCTTCTTTTAGCATCATATCAAGTGTTCTTTTTCTGATTTCAATGTATTCCTTTAGTACAGCATGCGTGCTTTCGTAAGGTTTATCAAAATGCGGTGATTCAGCCTTTTGATCAGGCATGGTCGCGATAATATCTTCCCAGGCGTTTATTCTTTCTTCTAATGTTAAGGCGAAGCATTGATATACAAGCCATGCTGCTTCTAAAGCCGAGAATTTGTACTCAATGTCTAGCAAATGCTTTCTTATGTCTTTTGAATTAACAAATTGGCATATTTCACGGTTAGTCATAGTTGTCATCTCCTTTGTATTTATCAATTCCGAGAATCCTTTTTGTTGGTTCATCAATAAAGCAGTCAAGTTTAGAGTAATTAGTCTGCGCTATTTTTTCGGAGATGATGATCTGATAAAGGTTAAGCAGTGTGTCTATATCGATAGCATCTTTTTCATACATGCTATATGCTTTTAGAAATCGTTCTCCATCTTTAAGGTTGTTGACATTATAGAATTCGAGATCCATGTAGTAATAGTTACACCAATCCCAATGAAGAGTATTAGTTATGTTGTCAAACGAGTATCCCGTAGCATTCATGTCCATATTTGATTTGTAGGATATGTCTTTTGCTTTTTTTCTGTTTTGTGTTTCTCTTTCTGTTTGCCATGGATTTGTATCTGTGAGTACAAAAGGTTTTCGAACAAAACAATCACATACAATGGCACCTTTATAAAATGGTGTAGGAAAATCAAACCACATATCGTCAAATAGTTCTGTGATTAAGCTTAATTCGTAATCTGATAAGTCCTTGTATACATCAGCACCGTCATGTCCGCTACAGTAGATATCTGTCATTTCTCCATTTTCATTGAAAAATGCTTTGATGTATGAACTATAGCATTCGGCGTTGTCGATATAATGCTTGGTTATATTAAATTTGTAATTGTTTTCGGTTGCAAAATCCCAGCATATGCAGTTGCCATATGTATTGTAGTAACCGTTGTAAGATTCCCAGGTGTCATATTCATAGATCTCACAGTCGTAAAATGTGTTTGGTTCCGACTGTTTAAGTCGATTGATAAGTTTGTCCTCGGCAACGATATAATCTGAGATGAGTTTGTGTAAACTTGTATTGTCCGGAAATGCTTTTGATGAATAAGAACAATCCGTGGTTGTCTTAATCATTTTATTCCATTCTTTATGCTTCTCGGCTATTGTCTTTGTTTTGCATTGCCAAATGAGATATGCATACTGCAGTGTTGTAAATTGATAACCAATTCGGTTGAGATGCTTTCTTATTGTTTTAGAATTTACAAATCTACTGATATATTCATTATCCATAACATAGCCCTCCTTTATACATTGTGTTTTTTGTTTATCTTATTATAAAACGTGGGATGTGCATATTTATGCGCATCCCTTTTTGTATTATATAAACAGAAGCAAGGAAGTATAAGTTGTTTGAAGGAAAGAACGGAGGTAGCCTATGAAGTTTTATAATATTGAAATGTTAATAAATAATGTTGTGGTAGATGAAGATGAAATTCCAAGGAATATGTTGTCACTGAAAAGATACAACAAAGAAAAGGGAACGTGCATTGCTCAAAAATGTGAAAAGTATTCAGAAAAAACAAGTGACAAAGGATATTTGTTTTTAAACAGCGTTAATGAAAATCAGTATCGATTTGGAATGATTATTATTGATAATACTGATGGAGAGGAGTATATTAACAGATTTATTAAGGCGAATAAGATAGCGGTTGATGACATTGACATCAGAGAAACTTTTTTGCATGATATAAGCAATATGTTAAGGAATGCAGAGCATAATGAGTATATATATAATGATGATGAAGTGCTTAGACAATACGGATTGGATACTTTAGTCGGGCGTAGAAGCATAATACAGTTTGATGAGTATTTGATTAGACATCGAAATAGGGATTATATTTATAAGTCTGTTAATGAATGTTTTACTAAAGACACATTGATTGAGGAGTTAGATAGAATATATGATGGTGTAGGTGCCAGAAAGTCATATGGTCATCCGGTAAACTATATTATTGAGTGTGATGATGAAGATACAGAATACAAAAGTATTGAGCTGTTGATTCAAGCGCTTTATGATGTAGGACGTCTTAATAGTAAAAGATATTGTTTTGTCAGTCTTGAATCTGATATTCGTTTCAATAAATCTTATATTGATAAACTCTATAAGAGTTGCTCCGGAGGTGCGATTGTTCTTGATTTTACAGACGATATAGATATAGAAGACTATGAAGCCAAGGGAGATTATTATTACATAGATGAACTGTGTAGTGTGATAAGAAAAAACTGCCTTGATGTTTTGACTGTTATATGTTTTCCGCTAGAATGTGAGCAACTAAGGAAAATGGTTTATAATAGTATGGGGAATTGCACATTTGTTGAATTTAAAGAGCGAAGAGCCGACAATGAGAGAGCGATAGCATATTTTAAAGAAAGAGCTAAATCATTTAAGATTCGTACAGATTCCAAATTAATAAAGAGTCTTGATATGGACAAAGAATACTTAGTATCAGAATTGGATGAAATATTCAATGTGTGGTACAGGGCAAAATTGAAGAGCAACGTATACACGCAGTATAAGAACATCTCAAGCGTTAAAGCTTCTGTTAAAGATGAGAAACCTAAAGGGACAGCGTATGATGAGTTGATGTCTATGATTGGCTTAGATTCAGCTAAAAAAGTTATAAACAGTGCTTTAGACAATTATAAGGCTCAGAAGATTTTTAAGGATAAAGGAATGCGTTCGGATTCATTATGTTATCATATGGTTTTTACCGGCAATCCGGGGACGGCTAAAACTACTGTGGCGAGATTGTTTGCAAGAATACTTAGAGATAATAATATATTATCAAGAGGGCAAATGATTGAAGTGGGTAGAGGAGACTTGGTTGGCAAATATGTCGGCTGGACTGCCGACATAATAAAGAAACGCTTTAGGGAAGCCGTTGGCGGTGTGCTTTTTATCGATGAGGCGTATTCTCTTGTGGATGATCGTAGTGGATCGTATGGTGATGAAGCTATTAACACGATTGTTCAGGAAATGGAGAATCATAGGGATGAAGTGATAGTGATTTTTGCAGGTTATCCGGATAAGATGGAAGGGTTCCTAAACAAGAATCCGGGGCTTAGATCACGTATTGCTCATTATATTCATTTTGAGGACTATAATTGCGATGAATTGTGCAAGATAGCTACCCATATAGCAACTCAGATGGGGCTGATATTGGATGAAGGAGCTGAGAACAAAATAAGAGCTATTGCCGATGATGCGCGTAGAATTGATGATTTTGGAAATGGTAGATATATGAGAAATGTTATCGAGAAAGCAAGGATTGCTCAGGGAAGTAGACTTCTTCGTATGGATTACGACTCGGTAACTCAGGATGATGTAAAAAGGCTCTGTGCTGAGGATATAGAGATGCCTGAAATTAAGCCAAAGAAAGCGTCGCGAAATATAGGTTTTGCAATAGCATGACGTTATTATTTAGGTTGATAATCCTATATTATAGTTTTATAATATATATTGAGTGAAAAGGGATGTTGCGAATATGGTTTTAAGAGGTGTTTTCTGGGTTATAGATGATGCTGATGGGGATGACAGGCTTATCTTCAAGATGTTTGAAGAAGGCGATAATGTAGGACTGTCTAAATCAGGTCATAACTATAATCACAGACTCCTATGGGAACATGTAAGACCTCGAGGTTGTAACAAGTCATTTGATTATTATCCTAGAGGACGCGTGGAGATGAATAATAAGGGGAAACCGGTTGTTTATATGAATATGAGTATCGCTGAGGAGGATTTTGAACGGATAAAAGAGAGATTCTGTCTTGGAGACGACTATAAGATTCATTACGACGGTAGCGAGCACTATAAGTGCCACAATGACTATTAAGAACTACATTTGAGGTGAGTGTATGGAAAAGTTTGGACTAAGTAAATCAAAGTATTGCAAGGGAGTTCAATGTCCGAAGATACTTTGGATGGACAAGTACATGCCTGAGGCGGCTGAGGAGCAAGATAATGAAGCTGTTTTCGAAACTGGTCATAAAGTAGGAGATCTTGCTAGGAGTTATTTTGGAGAGTATGCTCTTGTCGACTATAACGCTGATAAAAGTGTAATGGTGAATGATACAAAGAGTCTGATTGAAAGCAAATGCAATAATATTGCAGAGGCTTCATTTCTTTATGATGGATTGTTCTGTGCGGTTGACATTCTTCACAGTACAGAAGATGGATATGATATTGTCGAAGTTAAGAGTTCAACAGAGGTGAAAGGTATATACCTCGATGATGTCGCTTTTCAGAATTATGTTCTATCAAACTGTGGAATAAACGTTAATAGAGTATATGTGATGCATATTGATAATACATATGTCAGAAACGGTGAACTTGATTTATTAGGTTTATTTGAACTGGAAGACGTTACAGACATAGCTAAGGATAAGTATGCTGAGGTTGAGAGAAAAATCAAACGTATTCGTGCCTATGTTGATACAGAAACTGAGCCGGTTAGAGATATCGATCTTTATTGTGACAATCCATATCATTGTCCTTATTTCTCATATTGTTCACGAGCTTTAGAAGGAAATACTGTTTTTGATATCAGAAGACTAAAAAGTGAAAAAAAGTATGAATACTATCACAGTGGAATTATTACATTTGAGGATATAGTTAAGAGTGGTATCGAGCTAAGCGAGAAGCAAATGAGGCAGGTTGAGACAGTTTATTACAATATGCCTGATTCTATATCCGTGTATGATATCGAAGCGTTTCTTGATACTCTTACATATCCGGTATATCATCTCGATTTTGAAACATTTCAGCAGGCGATACCTGAATTTGACGGTGTGAAGCCGTATATGCAGATTCCGTTTCAATATTCCCTTCATATAGAACAAGAGAATGGAGCTTTGGAACATAGGGAGTTTTTGGGTAAAGAAGGCACAGATCCAAGAAGAGACTTAGCGGAGAGTTTATGTCGCGATATTCCTATGAATGTGTGTGTATTGGCATATAACATGTCGTTTGAGAGAAGGGTGCTAAGAGAATTGGCAGAAATGTTCCCGGATTTAGCCGGTCATTTACTTACGATACACGATAATATACGAGATCTTATGGTGCCATTTCAAAAACAGTATTATTACACCAAAGAGATGGCGGGCTCGTATTCGATAAAATACGTTTTGCCTGCGTTGTATCCGGATGATCCTGAGCTTGACTATCATTCTCTTGAAGAGATTCATCATGGTGGTGAGGCATCTAATGCATTTGCAACACTGGCAGAGCAGAAACCGGAGGATATTGCAAGAATTAGGAAGAATCTTCTTAAGTACTGCGGACTTGACACTTATGCAATGGTTAAAGTGCTTGCTAAGCTTAAAGAGGTATGTCAATAGAGAGGGGGATAAATTGTGGGAAGGCAGTCGAAGAAACTTAGTTTATTTAATACATTGGCTATTTTAAAGAAATACTCCGACGAGGATCATAGGCTTAGTCAAGCAGAGATTTTGGACTTGCTTAAGCGCGATTATGATATGGAGGTAGATAGAAGAACAATTAAGAGTAATCTTATGGATCTTATAGAGCTGGGATATGAGATTGAGTCTCAAGAGACAACGCGTATGATCAGAAATGAGGATACGGGCGAAGTCGAGGAGAGTACTTATATGTCCAGCTTTTATCTGATTAGAGACTTTTCACCGGCTGAGTTGAGGCTGCTTATAGATTCTTTACTGTTTTCTAAGCATTTGCCATACAGTCAGTGTAAGGAGCTGGTTGAGAAACTGGAGACACTATCCAATAAATACTTTAGGTCTCGAATGCAGTATATAAGCACGATGCCGGAAGATAAGACCAATAACCGTCAGGTTTTTTATAATATTGATGTGATTGATGAAGCAATCAATAGGAATAAGAAGATCAGTTTTAAATATCTTGAGTATGGTACCGATAAGAAACAGCATGTCAAATGTCGTGAGGACGGAACAGAGCGTGAATACATCGTTAGTCCTTATCAGATGGTTGCTAAGGAGGGTAAATACTACCTGATATGTAATTATGACAAATACGATGATGTGTCTAATTACAGGGTTGATAGAATAACCAATATTGAGATTGTAGATGAGAAAGCTAAGCCTTTCGAAAGCTTGAAATGGTCAGACGGTAAGAGGTTGAATCTTGCTTCATACATGAAAAAGCATGTTTATATGTATTCAAGTGCGGATAATACAGTCAAATTTCGCATAGTAAAGCCGATGATAAGCGATATCATAGATATGTTTGGAAATGATGTCAGGTTCTACGACGAGACGGAAGACACAGTCTGCGTTAAAGCAGATGTCAATGAGTCTGCAATGGTACAATTTGCCAAGAGTTATGCTCCGGATGTGGTGATTCTTGAGCCGGAGAGACTGAGGGAGCAGGTAAAACAGGAGTTGTTGAAAGGAGTAGAGACGTATGGATAAAAATGTAGCTAAAGAGTTTATTATAGATGAGTTTAGCAAGGCTATGAAACATTATCTAAATAATGATGGAGCAAAGGGAAATGATAAATTACTTGATTATATTTTGAAAACTAAAGCGTGGAATGATACCATTATTTATGAAAAAACAAAAAAAGGTTCAAAGATATTGAATAATAAGGGAGCTGTCTGTAAAGCTTTTATTGAAGAAATACAAAAACTAAATGTGAGTAGTAATTATCATAAATGGCTCGAAGATGTGTTGAAGTATTTATCAAAAGAGTATTTTGAAGATAAATATGGTATGGCTCAAAAATATGTTAATATGTCTATTAAGTATCTATATTTCTTGGAAGTTGCGTATGAAAGGAAATTGATTGATAATCTTTCGCTTGAATGTTTCAAAGATAGTTTTGATGTGCCAATTGATTCTTTCATTCTCAAATGGTTAATCTATAATTCAGTTAATGATCAAGAGTTTATTGACCGCGCTGATGAAATAACTAGTTGGAATAAAATGAGTCTAGATGTTTACCCTTTCTTAGAGAAGAAAGTAAAAACTTTACTTAATGAAACGTATAAAGAAACAGATTCTATATTGATTGCAGAAAGCCTTGCGTGGAGTTCCATAAAAGAATTGAAAACCAAGGTTAATATGGAAATATAGCACCAATTAGTTATAGTGACGTGATAATAGAATAATTGTACAAAAGGGAGTGGAATGTATACATGAATTATGTTGTAGGCGACATTCATGGAGCGTATAACAGTTTTATGGAGATACTTAATTTAATACAGTTAAAAGATACTGATACATTGTATGTGCTCGGGGATATCGTTGACCGCGGACCTCATCCTATTAAGGTGCTGCTTAAATTGATGGAGATGCCCAATGCTATCTGTATTGTCGGTAATCACGAACTAATGGCATTGGACGGACTTAGATTCCTTAACACGCAGATTACTACAGAATCCGTTGAATCGATAGATGCTAACCTACTTGGGAATCTTATTGACTGGCAACGGAATGGCAGTGAGACTACTATAGAGGAGTTTAAGCAACTAGACCAGGAAATGCGACATGAAGTGCTTGATTTTATTATGGACTTCTCTATGTATGAGGAACTTACGGTTAATGGGCAGAAGTATCTACTTGTACATGCCGGGCTTGGAGATTACAGTCCTGAAAAGAGAATCGAAGATTATTCTTTGAAGAATCTAGTTTGGGACAGAGCAGACTACAATACTCAGTATTATGAAGATACTATTGTTGTTACAGGGCATACGCCGACACAGTTCATTGAAGGCAATCCTAATCCGGGAAGGATTTATAAGCATCTGAATCATATAGCAATTGATTGTGGATGTGGGATGCCAGACGGATGCCTAGCGGCTATATGCCTGGAAACCGGAGAAGAGTACTACTCTTCAATATTTGTTTAAGGTGGGAGGTTTTTTTATGATAGATGCAAGTAAGTTTATTAGTAAATATGAGGAGTACTATTTTAAGGAGACATATAAGATAAATGAATCTTTGGGGATAAAAGGTGTGAAAGCAACACCGAAAGATGAAGAGATAATTATTGTTGATAAACTAAAAAAGGGAATTCATGACCAAGATGTAATAGCTTGGAAGATGGGTAGTTTTATGGCTGGAGAAAAGATTGATCCGACGAGGATAAGAGGCAGTCATGGCAAACCCTTTGATATGTCAAAATATCTAGAGCAAATCTCAAGAAAACAAAGAGAAATAGTGGACATAATTGAGGTGGCGATGAATCGTTTTAACAGCATAGAAAACAAGTTAGATGCTGTAAAGGAGCTATCGGATGCGTTTGATATTATAAAATCGTGTAACACTGTCAGTGGATTCGGTACCGTTTATATGATTAACACAATGTTCTTTTTGTCGAAAGGACAGATACCTATATACGATAAAAACGTGTATAAAGCAGTACAAGCACTTTATCTAGATAAAAAACCTATAGAAATAAATGAGAGTGATGCTCCGTTAGCTAAAGATAGCGTGGGGGCTATGTTTAGATTGATAGAGTATATGTACCTATTGGATCAAGTATTTGGTAAAGGTAAAGTAATAACATCAGAGAAACATGGTGATTGTGAGCATGTGGGTTATATAAGTAGGGGATTAGATAGAGCTTTATGGGTGTACGGACAATGTACTGAGATATATAAGGAAGAGTAATAAAGTGTCAGATAAAGAAACAAGCAAATTCATCTCACTAATCCTTCGCCACAAGCCTGAGACTATAGGCATCACTCTCGATGAGCACGGATGGGCTAATGTTGCTGAGTTGATTGAGGGTATTAACAAAAGCAAGAAATCGGATGCGCTTACGATGGACATCTTAGAGAGGATTGTCGCGGATGATGAGAAGCAACGATATTCATTTAATGAGGATAAGACTCTTATAAGAGCTAATCAGGGGCATTCTATTCCGGTGGATGTTGAACTTCAAGAGATGGAGCCTCCGGAGATACTGTATCATGGTACCGGAGAGAAGTATGTTGAATCTATTGATAAGCAGGGACTGCTTCCTAAATCTCGATTATATGTCCATCTATCTTCGGACGAGGATACAGCTAAGAAAGTCGGAAGCAGGCATGGTAAGCCGGTCATCTATATCGTTAAGAGCGGTGAGATGTATCGTAATCACGAGAAATTCTATCTCTCTGAAAATGGAGTATGGTTGACTAAATGTGTCCCTGTACAGTATTTGAGCAAGATTTAAGGAGGTTACAAATTGTCTAAAATAGATTATGAAACACTGGCTGAATCGTGGTTAGAAGTTCTGGAATGGCTGGCGGAAGATCCGGAGGAGCTTGATGTCGAGACAGTAAAGAAATTGATATTTGATACATATCATTTTTACAAACAAGAAGTTGGAGACAACGACGTGGTGTCGAGAAATCTAATGATAGTATATAAGTATGTTGGTCAGGCGGGATATTATCTTTCTACGAGTTATGTTGATGGCATTCCTGAGTCTGTATCGACAACATGTGCTGACTTTCTTGAAGGACTCAGCTACGTTATTGAGAAAACATTTTATGCGGGATACGGGAAAAATCCACTTCCTATTGATCTTAGACGACATACTCTGGCAGGGTGTGCTGAGGCTGATATGACGACATATGAAGCATTTGAGAAGGAGTTTAATGATAACATTACTTTCCTTCAAGAAGAATTTGATATGGACTGAAAAAATAAGAAATACATAATGAGGTGTTGAGTATGAATAAAAGAGCCGAATTGCATTGCCATTCAAAGATGAGCGAAATGCGTGGTTTGGTAGACATGGACTTCCTTGTCGAAGACGCAAAAGAAAAAGGAGTTTCTGCTATCGCAATAACCGATACGAATTCTGTGCAAGAGTTTCCGGATTTATACAAGAGATTCAATAACAGTGAGGAAGAAGCTACTGTTAAGTTTATCTATGGAATGGAAGCCTGGATGTGTGATGATCTATCTGAAGCAGATTACGAAAAACAAGAATCATATAGAATAAGCATACTGGTTGCAAAGCAGGAAGGCTTTAATAGTTTATATAAGCTTTATTCTAGCGCTCGTTCTTATGGGTCAGATCCATTTTCTACTATACCCAAAAGTATTATAAAGGATAATAGAGAAGGTATAATTATTGGATGCGGTGGTGCTCACGGCGAGATAATGCATGCTGTTTCTCAAAAAGTGGCTGACGATCAATTAAAAGAGATTGTTGAGTTTTATGATTATGTTGAAGTAGAACCGCCGGTTAATTATGTATCCCTTCTTTGCCTTAAATCACGCTATAACATGACCGTGGAAGAAGCAACGGAAGCCGTAAAAAGGATAGTTGAACTGTCTGAAGGATATGGAGTTCCAGTAGTGGCAACGACAGATGTTTACTATCTTCATGATTTTAATATTGATTCGTTTAAGATGATCAGATATGCAGATGGTATAAGAGATTATGAGGATTGGACTCCGAAGCATCATTTGATTTCGGCAGAAGAGTTATTAGATGAGTTTAGTTTCCTTGATGAAAATGTGGCTAGACAGATAGTTATAGATAATCCGAACAAGATTGTAGCTGATATACCGGCGTTAAGACCTATTCCAGCGGAAAAATGTCATCCTATATATCCTAATGCCAATCAAGAGTTGCGAGATATATGCTATAAAAGGGTTCATGAGATCTATGGCGATGTTGTTCCTGAGGAAGCGAGTAAACGTTTAGAAGATGAACTTACAGGAATTGCTAAGGCGGATTATTCTTCTGTTTACATGATATATCATGATCTAGTTAAGTATAATAATGATTCCGGTTATTTGGTTGGAAGCAGAGGATGCTCAGGTGCGTCATTTGTATCATTTCTTGCCGGAATAACAATGATTAACCCGTTGCCTGCGCATTACTACTGCCGTTCGTGTGGATATTCAGATTTCGAGGTAAAGCATATAAAAGGGTATCATGTTGGTAATTGTGGAGTTGATTTGCCTGATAAAGCATGTCCTAAGTGCGGAAAGAATTTGGCGAAAGATGGATTTGATACACCGTTTGAAGTATTCCTTGGTCTTGATTTTGATAAAGAACCGGACTTTAATATAAATGTATCTGGAGACATGCAAGACGAGACGAGGAGATATTTAAGTGGCATAAAAGGTATTGGTACTGCGCTACAAGCAGGCACTATTTCAACAATATCAATGAAGCAGGCAATTCGTTTTTCTAATGAGTATAACAATACTGATGATGATTATATCGATTATGAAGCTGATCAGTTAGTTGGTGTTAAACAAAAAGATGGGCTTCATCCTGGTGCTATGTTAGTGAGTGCAGAAGATAAAGATGTTTATGATTACACGCCAATTGCACATCACTTAGATTCTGAGTTTAAGACAGCTCATTTTGAATGGCATTCACTTGATAAAGTGATGTTGAAGGTTAATATTCTAAGCCATACTGATCTTACTATGATAAAGTGTTTACACGATGAAACCGGTGTTGATCCTGAATCAATACCATTAGATGATAAGGGTGTAATGAGTTTGTTTAGCGGTGTCGAGGCGCTTGGCATAAGTGAAGAGGATGTAGATGGATTTACGCTCGGAACTCTAGGTAGTGCAGGAATTAGCTCTGATTTTATAAAGACTGCTATTGAAACAGCTAAACCAAATAACCTGTCAGACCTAATCAGGTTATTTGCTGCAGCACATGGAACAGGTGCGTGGATCGACAATTCGGAAGAACTTGTCCAGAAAGACGGAATATCATTTGCGGATTGTATTTCTTGTAGAGAAGACATAATGCTTTATTTAGAGAGCCTTGGTATGGATAGAGAGGAAGCTTATAGTATTATGGATTGTATTCGTGCGGGAAAAGGATACGGTGGTATTCATGAGGAATGGGTTAATGATATGAAGAATATTGGAGTTCCTGATTGGTATATTGAATCTTGTGAGAAGATTCATTATTTATTCCCGAAAATTCATGCTGCGATTTATACTGTATTATCATTTAAGAATCTTTATTATAAGCTTTATTATCCTGAGGCGTTTTATCGTGCATGGCTTCGCTTTAGAGCACGATATGTGGATGAAGAATTTATCAAAAAGGGATATGATTACGTTAACAGTGTGTATAACCTGCTTAAGAGTATTTCGGATAATGAGCTTGATTATGATGAAAAGATTAAGAAGGATGAAGCATTAGTTGTTTTGGAAATGTATGCTAGAGGATGTGAACAATGCGTATAGATATATCTTTATGAAGAATAACACTTAGAGATTCTATTTATTTTATATTGTTATTATTAGAGATGTGCACAATAATGCGCATCTCATTTTTTATACTGTATTTAAGAAAAAGAAGAAAGGGGAGATGGCTTATGAAGAAGTATATTACCGAAAGGAAATGGAATAAGCTTTACGATATGGCAACAGATGGCTTCTATGAAAAGAAAAATGCTGACGGCTCGGAGGTTTACAACATAGAAGGATTTAGAAAGTATATGCAGGCTGTCAGCGATTTCCCGGAGTACAGAATCATAGGGATTCGCCATCAGCTTGGAATGTTAAAGGATAAATGGAAGAATTATAAACTACGACACTTGTCTATCGGAAAGGTAAGGATGCTTAGCAAGGACAATAATATTGATTTTAAGATTGAAAGTATTGATTGGAATGTTCATTGGCAGACCAATTTATATCTTACAGTGATTATTCGTGACTATTTGAGATTCTTTATTGAAAACACGATGGCTATTGGGAACTGTGTGATTGAAAGCAAGGATCCTTTATACGAGTCTACCGATGAAGATTGGGAGAAATGGAAGAATCTTGTAAATTCGGTATCAGATGAATTTGATGAGATTCATAAACTGGATATGAGAATAGAAGATGCAGTAGATATCACTGAACTTCAAAGAGAAAAGGATACTTTGTTGAAAAAGGCATTTTCTGATTTAACATTCATTTACGAAGACCTTTGGTGGTAATGCAAGTTGGTAGCGTTGTGCATATATTTTTTTATGATGGGGGAGATGAATATGAATCAAGAAGAAATGGATCTTCTTAAACGTGGAAGTATTATCATTTCCAGTAAAGATGAGATGGAACGTAGAGAATTATTTCATTCGGTTGTTCAAAGATTTATAAATAGCATAACACCCGATAGTCTTAGAATATACTTTTTAGGGAATCTCAAGGATTATGGTTGGTCCGAAATGACGGGTGATATGAAGATATCTGTGAAAGACGATTTACAGGAGAGTTTAGATGCCTTGAATTGTTTGCTATATGACGAGCTTGTTGTTCGTAAGATGTTGTTTGATAGGACAGAGGATGAGGACCAGGATCCTGTAAGGACAATCCGAAGTTATAATCGATTGATGGATAGAAGGAAGAGGACTAAGGTTCGGTATATTCTTGTGATAATCAGTGAGCTTGATGTGCTTATGAAGTATAATCCGGAAGAGACAGAGGAGGCTGTTTGCCGACTCGCTCAGTTAGGAGAGGATGTTGGAATATATATGGTGATTGGGATAAAGAATCCTGAACCAGGTATTTATACAGAGTTTATGAAAAAGTATTTAGTTATGAGATAAGGAGGATGCATTATGGAGAATGTTAAATTTGTACGAATTGAAGAAATGGGCGAAATGATTCATGTATTTTTTAAGATCTGTGACAACTTGGCTGATTTTTTTCGTACCTATACCAGTTTTTCTGAAAATGAACTGAATAGATATTTAGACAAGGATAATACGTTTAGATATATTATTCATGCTGGAGAGGACTTTAAATCTATTCAGCAGTCAGTGGTTGATACAATTGAGAAGATAAGTAACGAGCGTGATGATGCGTATTTTTATAATCATGTGCTTACTAATAACGGAAGGCATAAATCTCCGCCGGAGGTTCATGATCTTATGCGCACAGAGTATGGTCTAGCTGATATCGATGAAGTTGAGATTGATGGAAATGAAGATAGAGAGGATATTAATATTGAGTGGTGGACGGCGCATTTCTTTACGGCGCTTGCAGGTTTGTTGTTTGATGAGCCGATTGAAGAGTTTGAGGATGGCGATCGTTCTGTTCTTAATTTGTGATCAATCGTCATAAGATAATTATAATAAAAAAACCGAGGTGATTGAAGATGAATTATATGAATACAAACCCGATATATACGATTATTTGCTGTGATACAGTGGAACTAAAGACTAAAGAGAGTATTAACCCTGATGGAACTGCTTTAACTAGTTATTCTTGTATAGGGGATGTGATATTAGGTGATCATGATGTGTTCGGCTTCTTTCATGAAAAGGAGATTGCATTTGAAGCTGTAAGAATGAATGCTTGTGATATCTGTGAAGATTGTTATAATTACGCTATTGTTGAAGAAGTTATTCCCGGTCTATATACGCTCTCGCGTAATCATTGGTTATTTAAATATAATAGGGATACTGATGAATATATTCAGATTGATGAACCTGAAATACTAAGAAACAAAGCTAATTTAACTTGGATATCACGTTGGTGTGATTAGTTATATAATTAAAAAAGGTGATTAAATATGGAAAAGGTAAATGGAAATCCAATATATACGGTTATTGTTTGTTCTAAAATAGAGTTAAAGACTTATGAGCGTATAAAATCTGATGGAACTGTTATACGTGTTCCGTCAAGTTTTGGATTTGTGGTATTGGGTAGTCATGATGTGTTTGGTTTCTTTCATGAAAAGGAGCTTGCATTTGAAAATGTTAAAATGAATGCTTGCGATATCTGTGAAGCATATTATGATTACGCTATTATTGAAGAAATATATCCCGGTTTATATAGGCCAGCAACTAACCATTGGGTATTTAAATATAATAGGGATACAGATGAGTATATTCAGATTGATGAGCCTGAAATACTAAAAGATACATTTAACATAACTTGGCAATCACGTTGGTGTGATTAGCTATAATTGTAAGTGTCCCCGTTCCTACGCTTGCCTGGGTTGAAAAAGGGGACAAGAGTGGCGTTACCGAGGCTCTTGTTGAGAGAGCGAAGAGGGTGCTGGAGGTGTATGGGTGAGGGGGGAGTATTTAACGTGTGCGAAAATGATAAAAATACATAAACGCACACGTTAAAATGTTAAAAGTTTTTTCCATTTCTCATAAAGTCCACAATGTTAATATGTTCTATGCCGTTGCGTTTTTGAAGAAGTGAATCGGCTGTGGCAACATATTTCGGATAATTGTCTTTTATCGATTCAAGAGGTCTGTACTCTCGGTCTTCTGTATCTTTTGAAAGCGCTATCGTATAAGCAACCTGAACATAGGAATAACTCATCTCATCATTCCTTAAGATGAAGTCGCATTCAAGTTTACCAATTCTACCGACACTTACAGAGTAATCGTGGGATCTTGCATATATATATGTGATGTTCTCAAGGACAGGACCGAAGTTTATCCTATTATCGGTATTTTGGACATAATAAAAACCGGTATCGGAGAGATAATACTTTTTTTCTCCGCTTAAGGATTTTTTCGATTTCATGTCGAATCTAGGACATTCATAGAGAATCTTAGCATCTAGCAAGGCTCTGATATATCGTGCTATTGTCGCCTCGCTGATAGGAGTTCCACTTTGCTCAATGGCTTTCTTAAGGCTTTTAAGGCTTGTTGTTGCGCCAAAATTGTTAATGATGTATTTTTGAACGGTATCAAAGGTGCTTATATTGCGGATTTTTAGCCTTCTTCGGATATCTTTTTCAAAGATCTCATTGATAACGCTTTGTACATATCGACGTTTTGCAGCCAAATTATCCAGCAGGATTGTTCTAGGAAAACCACCTTCTAGTATATAGTTCTGCAACTCTTCCTGACGATCAGGTGCAATTTCTTTTCCGTAGAATTTTTTAATGGCTTCATATTCCTCGAAAGAAAGAGTGAACATTTCAAATTCGATGTATCTTCCGGTGAGCTTTGTCATAAGCTCTCCGCTTAAAAGATATGAATTTGAACCGGTAATGAAGATTGACCATTCGTTAGTTCCGCGAAAACCATTTAGCACGGTCTCAAACCCTTTTACATTCTGTACTTCATCGATGAAAAGATATTTTGTTCCGTTTATAGCAGAAACTGACTCAATCAATTCTTCTAGTTGTTCCGGTTTAAGAATTTTGTTGTAGTTTTTGCTATCTAGGTCAAAGTATATGATATTGTCTGTTGGAATTCCGGATTCTTTAAGTTCGTAGGCAATCGTCTCCATAAGACAGGATTTGCCACATCGCCTGACTCCGGTGATTACTTTTATAATATCGGTCGCATGATAAAAGTCGCGGATTTTTTTTAGATAGTTTTCACGAGGATACCAATCCATATTATCATTCCTTTCGAAGATGTTTTTCATTTGTATATTATCAAAAACAGATTGTAAAATCAAGTTTAACGTGTGCGTTTTTGACAAATTATCAAAAACGCCAACGTTAAAACGAGAGTTTATATATTTTCGCATTCAATCTTTACCACATCACATATCGGTATATTAACATCATCTACGACAATCATTTTATGAATCAGTGAGTCAACTTTCATTACGGTTCCGGTTATGGTGCAGTATTGCCCCTTAACCATATAGGCTTCATTGTCGACATCTAAGCATGGGACAAAGTATGTAAGGGTTGCTTGTATGTTATTGTCTCTTGCAAGTTTGCCGTTTGCTGTGAGCTTGTAAAGAATGCTGAGCGTCTGATCTAGCTCATGCATTTCCTCTTCGTTTAATTCTTTCTTTGGTACATACTGTACTTCTTTGGCAGATACGGCTTCGTTAAATCCTCTAAGAGCGTCAAATGGTGAAAATATCTTGGCGCGCCTAGAAAGATCCATAGGAGGATGCTTTATCCAGAAGCTGTCGTATTGCTCATGTATGGGCTTCCCGGTTCTGACGACTTCGATGTATTCAAAGTCTTTCGGAAAGGTAACATTTTCATTTGCCATCTGATCCCTCCGTAAATGTGCGGAGGAATAAGGCTATGCTCTATGTCCTCCAATCTGTTCGTTTCGTTCTTTGGCGGTTGCTCCTTCAAGAAGGTTGATGCCTTTAAGTATTGCATTTGCACCGTACTTGGCTCTTATCTCGGCCATGGCTCTCTGGATGTTGCGCTCTTTTTCGAGGCGGTCATAGTCGGTAAATAGGTTGAGTTGGTATATCCCGTTGTCTTCATGCACGTTGCAGGCGCACACTCCGAGCCTACGGTACAACAGTCTATGGTCGGTCTTTTTGTCAAATGCAGTCGTGAGCGCCAAGGTTACTTCCTGTGTAGAGTTGGTCGCCACATCTGTTCTTGCTGTGCCGTTGCTGTGTGTTGGGTGCACTCTGCCATAATAGTCTATGGATAGTGGACCTTCGTAGTAAGGGCAGTATTCAAGGCTCTTGTAATCGTAGCTTACCCACCATGTATATAGCTTGGTGATCAGTTTCTTTTTGTACATGTCAGTACAGAGTACATCTATCATTTCCTGAAATACAATGCGTGCTTCGTCGTACTTATATGGTCTTGGCAGAACCTGTCCGTGAGACAGTGAGTTGCTGTCACTCTTATAATTCTTGATATCGCACATTCTGACGGGCTCGATGCCCCA
>JHXB01000017.1 GCA_000621905.1 Lachnospiraceae bacterium NC2004 | reverse complement strand
ATAGGAATATTTTTTTCTTAGTCCTTGATTCATCCATCTGTTATTCTATCACATTTTCACACTTTTGACTATCTAAATGACATTGGGACAGACCCTGCTACAAAACAGTGAAAGAGACCAAGAGCATTAACCCTCAGCCTCTTTCCACCATATTAAAGGAAGTCTACGAATAGAAACTACTTTTTGATTTTAATCTTCTTAACTGCTGACCAACTTCCTGAGTCCTCGTCATTTACGCCGCGAACCCTTACATAGTAAGTCTTCTTACCAATTAACTTCTTAATTGTATACTTAAGTTCTGATCCCTTAACGGTAGTCACCTTAGAGAACTTAGAGCTTGTTGAGTACTGAATCTCATAGCTTGAAGCGTTAGTTGCCTCTGCAAATGATACACTCATCGTCTTACTCTTAGAACTCTTTACGTAAACCTTAGATACCTTATCAGGAACAGTACTTTCCTCAACAGAATCTTTAACATCCTTAACATTTACAGTTACCGGAGTTGCAACAGCATTTTCTCCGTAAATGCTTGTGTACCCCTTACGATACATAACCGAAAGTTTATCATACATCTTAGAGAACAATCCCGGATTAAATCCGTTGATAGAGAATCCGCTTCTCGACAAGTCCATATCGGCAATCTCAAGTCCCAATGGGCTTGTAAGTCCATTTGCCTTATATACATCCGACTCAGAACCAGTACCGTTTAAGTCGATACCAAGTCTTGTCTTAGTGATTATCAAACTTGTACTGTTGAAGATTCCACCGGTTCCCATCCAGCTTGCTGACTGCCAATAAGGATTGCTCTTATCGTACTCGCCCGCATTTTCAGGAATAGAATCACCACCAATAAATTCTCCATTTGCATCAAAGTTAGCAGCGTCATCAGTAGGATCAAACTTACCGCTAGGATTGTAAATACCGTCACCACCCAAAAGGTTACATGTGATAGCAGCCATTCCGTCACGATCAGTATAAGAACCGATACGAGTTTCTCTGTACCAAGCATTTCCTGTGGTAGCAGTCGGATGAATGAACAAGGTACAGCCCATCGCTGCGTAGTAACGACCAATCTCAGGATAGAAATGTCCGTCTCGGCAAATGTCAATACCAGCCTTACCCCACTTAGTATCAATCATCTTCGGTGTTGTTCCACAAACTGACCACTGATCTTCTTTTCCGGCTCTTTGAATCTTCTGATAAGAATCAATCTTGCCATCAGGATAAAGGATAGCGGCTGAATTATATATTTTCTCAACACCATCTTCGTACATTTTATATTTTCTATTCTTCTCGGTCATACCGAAAATGATGTACATTCCATATTTCTTAGCATATTCCGACAACTCAAGAGTTGACTTACCAGGAACCGTCTCAGCAGTTGCAACCTGCATTGAAACCCCGTATTTGTGATAAAATGGATCCTTATCAGGTTCTACATATCCATAACCGGAAAGTACGGTTTCAGGAAATACTAAAATGTCAACGCCTTTAGAGGCAGCTTCTTCAATATACTCAATCATCTTAGCCTTAGTCCTGGTCTTGTTACCCCAGTAACCGGTCATATTAACTGTAGCCACACGAGGCTGATCTTTAGCTGTACTCTTATATGAAAGAGATTCACCATTTGCCTTCTTATCTGCGAGTTCCTTATATAATGTAGTGTATAATTCAGGATTGAAATCCTTGTTGTTACATGCACCGCTTGAGGTTGTTGAAATCTTAGCTACATTTGTAAGAAGTCCCTCAGAACCTGTGATGATGTCGGCCTTAGGATTAGAAGTTCCGTCTGCTCCAACTGCGCCGGCGTAATAAACCGCACCGTTAAAAACTTCCACTCATAATAACACTACCACCAGGGAAAAGATACTTGTCATTCAAGCCATCTTTGCCAACCAAATCTGAACTAAGAATTGTAAATCCTTCCCTTGAAGAAGCACTCTCAATACGGTTCTTATAGTACCACTCCCATGCGGAATCATCTGTCAATGTGTATCCTCTCGAAGTAGCAGTAGGGTTAAGCAAAAGGTTACAACCCTGTGCTGAATAATATCTTTCAAGCTCCGGAGTAGCATATGTATCGTAGCAAATGCTTAATCCGATTTTTCCGTATTTACCTGCGTCTAGAAGAACAGGAGTCTCACCAGGAGTACACCAACTTCCCTCCACAGGATGTATTTTCTGATATGCGGTAATGTCACCATCAGGTGAGCAGGCAAATGCTGAATTGTAAGCGTGTTCCTTGTCACCTTTTATCTTCTGAGTTGCACCGTAGACAATCCACATGTCATAATCATCGGAAACTTTAGCAAATTTCTTGGCTGTAGGACCTGTAAGTTCCTCAGCACTCTTAACTGCCCATTTGTAATCTTCACTATCCGGAGTGCTTGACGATACATAACCTGTCACACACATTTCCGGAAACAACAGAATCTTAACACCCTTCTTATGAGCTTCATCTATATATGTCATCATATTTTCAATGTTCTTTTCTTTATCTCCCCAGGTTGGATGGAAGTTAACAACTCCCAACTCATCCTTTTCAAACTCACACTTAGATACCGGTTGCTCTAACCTCTCCGAACGGGTGATTGTATTATCCGTTTTAACAGCCGCCGAAGTTATATTAAAGCTTGCAAATGTTGAAAATAGCAGAGCTATTATAATAAAACTCGTAATCAAACTCTTAAACCAGCATCTTTTATTCATGTACTTCATAAAACAGTACCTCCTTTATTTGATTATAGTTTTATCTGCAGATAATAAAATTGAAGACAAAAAAGGAGCCGCATACAGATTGCTCTGTAAGCGACTCCATTGTCGTTATCACGCGACTCCTTTGCCGATTCAATTTATGCTGTGAGATTACCATAGAAAAAAAGATATGTCAACAAAAAACGTAATTAAGTTTTCTTAACATATATTGTAACTCGAAAAAAACATAGGTAAATACCACCCTTCCCCGGGGTCTGTCCCCCTGGTTTCCCATGGTTTACAGAGACCTGTCCCCATGGTTTGCAAGAGACCTGTCCCCATGGTTTACAAGAGACCTGTCCCCCTGGTTTCCCTACAGAGACCTGTCCCCATGGTTTGCAAAATGGTTCTGTGCTTCACTCATGCAATTCATAATTAACATCCTGATCAATAACTGAAAGCATACACTTTGCAACGTCCGGATCAAACTGTGTACCGCTATTATTCTCAATCTCAGATCGAACTTTGTCTTGCGGCATGTAATTACGATAACTACGGTTGGATGTCATTGCGTCATAGCTGTCGGCTACAGCTATTATTCTTGCATAAAATGGAATCTCTTCTCCTTTCTTGCCATCAGGATAACCTTTGCCATCATATCTCTCATGATGCCATCTGGCTCCTATAGACAAATCAGGACGACTCTTTATCTCTGCTAAAATATCATATCCTAGACCAGGATGCGTCTTAATTACAGCATACTCGTCATCTGTCAGTCTCGATGTACTGTTGATAATCTCATTCGGTACACCTATCTTGCCAATATCATGCAAAAGAGCCATATAATACACATTATCACATTCTTCAGAAGAAAGACCTAGCTTTTCCGCTAACATTCTTGAATACTTAGCAACTCTTACTGAGTGTCCTCGAGTATACTCATCTTTTGCATCTATGGTATGCGCTAACGCTTCCATGACTTCAACCGAAAGAATCTTAACTTCTTCCTTAGCATTAATCGCATCATCAGTTGCTTTGATATTGTTTATAATGATGTAAAACGCCCATATAAACAATACAAAAAACATATACGAAAGAATATGCATTACAGAATTGGCATCAACACTACAGAATTGAGAAGTATAGAAATCTAATACACTATAGACTACTATAAACATTAAAGGTGTTATCAAAAACATCCTCCAATTAACATGCCGCTTTCTGTCCGACAATTTGGCCAAAGCTCTCATAATAAAGAAATACAACAAGAACATAATAATAACACATGCAATGTTATTGAAATTGGAAAGAATTTTGGAGAAAATTTCAGAATCATCAGAAACATCATAATTTTTGTTGTCAATTAGTATTATAATTACCGAAAACATGACATATACAAACATGACCATCGATTTATTATATGCTTTCAATGACCTTCCCAGCAAATATGAAATCAAAAAAGACGCAAGTAAAAATATGATAGTGCCAATCAAAATAATAATAGAACTGAATACCGGATCGGTATCCAAGGGAATATTATTCATGGCGTCTATATTCTGAAAACCTAACTTTGCCCATTCATTTATATAAACTATAAGAGCCGACATTATTGTTGAAAATAGAAACATCAAAAACGGATTTGTAATCAGAGCCAAAAAAAACAATTTAGCCTTGCTGTATCCCTCTCTTAAAAAACACTTTTTTAGTGAAACATAATAAAGAACAATATAGCATACATAAAATATATACCCGAATAAATCATTTACACTCTTTAGTATTTGCATCAATTACCCTTGTATGATGTTTATAGAAGCTTAAACATCTACTTTCCTTTCTTTTAATATCGTGGTTCAATACATTCAAACCAGGGGGACAGACCCTGTGGAAACGCACTATTTATAAGCACTCAAGTATCTCATCATACGCAAAATTGTCAGAGGCGCTTTTAAGCTTCTTAAACAATTCTGCTTTATCATCCGGAATTCTATATTCCGCAACTTCACCAAATATCTCCTCAAGCTTGTCACAATCCATCTCTTCTGCCGCTGCCTTAATCTCTTCTAGAACAGTCTCGATAAATGCGTCATCCGCAAGCGGCTTGCCTGAATCATCAACATCCTCGTCACCAAAAGCAGCTAGCGGCTCCTTAAACGCCATGTAATCCGCAATAAATCTCTCATGGTGCTTGTCAATATAAGCTTTATCGGACGCCTTTGCAGCATTTTCAAGAGCTTGCGCGTCTTCGCCAAATGTAGCCGCACCTATAATCCTTGCAGAACTCTTAAGCGCATGCACCTTGATAGCGTAGTTCTTAAAATCTCCGGCATCATAGAAATCCTTAATCGTATCAACATTTTCATCGATAGATGAATAAAAGATTTTGAGAAGAGACTCGTAAGATTCCACTGTACCGCTATTGTCAACTCCTGCTTTGACATCAATAAAATCGCATTCACTAAGTTTATTTAGGTTTTCAGGAAGCGATTCATCTACAGGTATAAACTCCTCCGTATTGGCAACCATCTCAATCTTATCGTCATCAATATACTTTGTAAGCAACTCCTCAAGCTTGTCATAATCAACAGGCTTCGTCATGTAATCGTCAAAACCTTCTGACAAATACTGCTCCTTCGCACCCAATATCGCATTGGCCGTAAGGCAAACCACCGGAGTATCTGCGTTAAGATGATTCGGAATATCCCTCATCTCGTGAAGAGTCTCAATTCCGTCTTTATCCGGCATCATGTGATCAAAGAAAATGACGTCGTACTTATTAACAGCAGCGAGCTCCAATCCTCCATCTCCGCTCTCACTGGTATCAACGCTGATTTCGGTCTGCTTAAGAAGATTCTTAAACACAACAAGGTTCATAGGATTGTCGTCAACAACAAGCACATTAGCGCTAGGAGCGGTAAACCTCTCGCGAGATACGCCGCGTCTAATCATCAGCTCTTTATATGACGTCTCAAAATCTCCAAGTCTATCCCACGCCTCGACTTTCTGTCTCAATGAAAATGAAAACTCAGAGCCCTCACCATATACGCTTTTAACCGATAGCGTGCTTCCCATCATCTCAAGCAAGCTCACAGTTATGTTCATGCCGAGTCCCGTACCTTCAATATTTCTATTTCTCTTCTCCTCTATACGCTCAAATTCTGTATAGAGCTTCTTGATATCCTCTTCTTTAATTCCTATACCGGTATCCTTTATGCTTACATTAAGCATAATCTCATCATCTGAATCTTCAATCTTATCGTATGAAAGTGTAAATGTTACAGAGCCTTTCTCGGTGTACTTAACAGCATTTGTAAGAAGATTCGTAATTACCTGCTTAACACGAACCTCGTCTCCATATAGCATCTTAGGTACATTTTCATCAAATTCGAGATTGAACGTCAATCCCTTCTCATCGACTCTGAGCCTTACCATATTGACAAGATCGTTAAGCATAATGGTAAGATTGTAAGAAACCGGAATTATATCAAGCTTACCTGCCTCTATCTTAGAGAAATCAAGGATATCATTAACAATTCCTAAAAGTGTGTCGCCCGCCAACTTAACGCTCTCCGAATAGGCGAGAATCTGCTTATCCTTACTCTCTCTTAAGATCATCTCATTCATGCCGAGCACCGCGTTAATAGGCGTTCTTATCTCATGCGACATATTCGAAAGAAATGAAGACTTTGCATCACTCGCCACCAAAGCACGTTGCGCGATAAGTCCTCTCTTTATGGAATTGCCAAGAACAAAACCAATGGTAATAACTATCACAATCACTACCACAATTGTAACAAAAAGCACGTTATTAATTGAATCAAATACAGTTGTTGCATCTCTAAGAGAAACACAATGCCAATTACCTTGAAACTCTGCAGCATAAGCAATATAATGCTTTCCATTGTATGTAATATCATAATAACTTTTTTGGGAAGAATTAATCAATTTGACTATCTTAGCGCCTAGTGTACCAGGCTCTTCGTTATAATTCTTACCGACTTCATTGATATCGGAATGGGTTACAACGGTTCCGTCGCCTGCTAATATCATCTCGATATCCGTATCTCCATTGACAACCGCATCTTCCGTAAGTTTCTGCATTTGATCAAGGGATACATCAACGGAAATAACGCTTTCTTTATCACATAATGACTTGCCAAGTGCAAGCATTGTGTTACCGGACTGAACATCTACATAAGGTTCAAGTATTGTTATCTCGCCCATATGCTCCATAGGCTTGGTATACCATGGACGCTCAGTAGGAACATAATCTTCAGGCGGTTCCCACCTGGTTCCACTAAAGAACCTGCCGTTAATATATCCGTACAAACCAGTGAGGTTCTCCAACACAGTACTTCTTGTAGCGGTAGACTGTGAAACAAGAAACTCCTGTATATCATAATCACTTTTCTTTTGTCTAATCATCTCGTCAAGAGCGTAGGAATTCAATTTGATAATATCAATACTGGTAGACAAATACCTGTCAAACCTCTCTGCAGAATTGATGGCTTCAATCTTACCATCTTTAACTATTCCATTCTTTTTCTCGTTATAGACTGCATTATAATACATAAGAATAACACCGATAAAGAAAACGATAATTAAAATACCGGATATTATAGTTCTGATTATTGCTCTATTAAAATGCTCTCCGCTTTTAGCCATAAGTATCCCCTCTCGCTGTCACCAGTCCGCTAATGTCATGGGGTCTGTCCCCGTGGTTAAATCGACGAACCAGGGGGACAGACCCTGTAAAATGCTGTAAAATGCTACTTAATATCTAGCTGTATAAAGCTCAGCATAATCCTTATTAGGTACGAATTTCCAAGTGTCGTAATCTCCGTCCCAGCCGCTCTTGGCTATGGTACCAAACTTGTAATGCTTAGCCGTATACTTCTTACCACTCTTATAAAGCCCATCCTCAATTCCAAATGCTTTATCCGTATATGAATAAGTCTGTACCCCGATGGTATAGACCAGCTTATTGCTCTTGTAGAACATAATAGTTCCGAATGAATTATCCTGAATATCATAAGCCAGCTTATTGTATATTTCTAAATCACCATACAACATATGATTATACGAACCGAGCTTCAACTCAATATTCTTAACATTAACACCATACTCAGATCTCTTAAGCTCAACCGGATCCGAATGCGAATATGTATACAAATTAGCTCTCATTGTCTTACTGTACTGCCCATTGTCCGGAGTTATTCCGGCGGAATTACAGTAACAGACATCCTTTTGAGTAAGTTCTACCGTCTGCTTGTCATATATAGAATACCGTTCATATTTGACAAATGTAGACTTCGCTGGTACAACAACCCCTCTGCTCCTATAATCCACGTAAGAAACCTTAGGGTCCTCAGGCTTAGGCCTCTTAATCGTGAAGCAATAGCTTATCGCCATTGGATGATTAAACTTATTCTGAATCTTAATCTTAATTGTACCAACCCCACCTTTAACTTCCTTAGTGTAGGTCATCTTAAAATTTTTCTTAACCGTAGCTTTACTGTATCCATTCTTAACGGTCACCTTGCATTTAAACGACTTGCCGCCAACCTTGGCTGTTATTGTACATTTGCCGGGATGCTTGGCAGTAACCTTGCCCTTACTACTAACCGTTGCTACATGAGACGAACTTGATTTATACGTCACCTTCTTGTTGGTGTTAACAACGTGAAGTCTCGTAACACCGTTAAAATAATACATCTTCTTCTTGTTAGAGAGATTGATACATCTCTTCTTCGTCAGAAAAAGATACACCGATGTCCTGTTAAGATGAACCTTAGTGTCTCTTTCAATATCCTCAACGGTATATATAGTCTCTTCTGTGGTCGAAGTTGCTTGGGTTGTAGTGGCATCGGATGTTGTAGTCATTGCCGCAGTTGTGGTCGCCTCTTCGGTTGTGGTGACAGCCTCTGTTGTGGTCACCGCCTCCTTAACTATCTTAAAGAACTGTGATGCCCTACCGGTGTAGCGTCCACAGCCATCCACCGCAACAAGTGCAGTCCCGGGCTCGTCGTTATCGTAAAATCTAATCGTGTAATCTTCGTCAAATGTAAGCTTGACGCCGTCATAGTACACGCTTACTTCAGGCTCTGCGGGTCCCCCGTTATAAACCACCGGATCCGGAGTGACAGTGATAACTGTCTTATCATCCTCTAAGCTAATCTGGTCATCAGCATTAACAATAACTCTATCTGTCCCTGTGTAAAATGAGGTCAAAACCAAAGTAAGTGCAAGCATAAAAGAAACTATCTTTTTAACGGCATTTGTCATACACATACATCCCTTCACAATATAACCCAAAATCAATAAACAACTATGCTAATTATACCATTTTTAGCCCTATATAACAAGAAAAAACTGGGGTCTGTCCCCCTGGTCACGAGACACCTGTCCCCATGGTCAGCCTGGTCACCCAGACACCTGTCCCCATGGTCAGCATTTTAATTTTGTTTCGCTTTTGTTATATTAGCTGTGATATAATGTATGCATATGATAATTTACACTATAAAGGAGGAGTAATTATGCCAGCAACACAACAACAAATCGAAGAATTTTACGCTAAAGTAAAAGAAAAAGTAATAAATCATTTTGAAAGCGAATCCGATAGACTCGAATATGAAGTAGGAGGCAGGAGCTACCTTAAGGAGTCCGCAGCACCGCTTTTCGGAGAGAATTCATTTGAGAACCAGTTCGACTACAAGAAAGCTGCACAGCTTGTTTATATGACCAATACAAAGATTCCTACCAATGCTAAAGAAGAGAATGAGCTCAATACCTTAGCCGAGGAACTAGATTATGATTTCGAGGCGTGGTCAGAAGCATTTAACAAGAAGGCCAACCAGGAATGCCAAAAGCTTGCAAACGACCCATATTTTCAGTATTATGCGCGAGATTATCTGCTTAACCACCATTATGACAGCATAACAGATGGTTTCAGCACAAATGAATTTGCATCAGGTTTCTTAACTTTTCGTAAAAAGGTTGAAAAAGCAACTAACAACTGGGTAGACATCATATCAGATTCTGATTTGATGGAAGTACAGAGCACAATCATGAAAAAGGTTGAAGTGCATAGTAAGAACAGTCCAGTTGAAGATGAGATAGTAACTCCTACATCTAATGTCAAAGACGCTGTTGATGCAATAGTATGTAAGACTTTAATGTCTAAAGCAGGTCAGACCGCATTCTTTAAAGGGGTTAACACCACAACAGACAAATACTATAACACTGAATCAGGCGACTATGATGATGTTACCAAGTACTCTGAAAATGATTTAAAGAAACGAATAGATACCATGAGAGAAGAGATTGTCAAAGATCCTCTTTTTACCGAGATTGTAGGAAGCGGTAAGTATAAAGTTAACGAGATTAGTTCCGCTTACATGAAGGCTGTCAACCTTGACATGAATAAGCGTATCAAAAATGAGAAGAGTCACAATAAGCAACTTGCAGCAGATTCCGTTAAGCGTGGCAAGTATATAGAGCACTTAAACGGACAAAATAATGTAATAAGCGAAGATGAATTTAAAAAGATTAAAGATATCTACGAGAATCTTGTTGAATTTAACGAGGGCAAAAAGCCTTCGAAGCTTATGAAGAATCTTATGGATGTATATAAAGAGATTATTGATGGTAATGACAGAGGTGCCGCCGGTCTTTATAAGTTAAATCAGGCTGCACTTAACTATTATAACGACAGACAGGGAACCTTCTTCTATCCGTTCACAGATAATGGTAAGGCGAGATTAAGCTCAGTGGAGAGTCTCATCAAGATTACCGAACCTAAGATGAAGAGCATTAATAAAGAATTTGAAAATGCTAACAAGAAGGTAGAAAACCCAAAATCTGAGCAAGCAATATTGCCACACTAAACTAAACTTACAGGGTCTGTCCCTAAACTAACAGGGTCTGTCCCCATGGTCGAACCAGGGGGACAGACCCTTAAAATTTGTGGTATATTTCTAAAAAGCTTTAATTATATCAACCAAGGAATTGATTGCTTTATTCTGATGTTTATCTTTATGAATCAAAACCTGCGCGTAAATTGGGAAATCACATCCTTTCCAGTCAAGTCGCTTGAGTTTACCGCTCTTAACTTCATTTTCAGCAGTCATATCCGGTATAAATGCTACACCATATCCATTAATTGCAAACTGCTTAAGTATCTCCTTGCTACTTGTTTCAAGGACGATATTCGGAGTGATTCCATGTTTCTCAAAATCTGAAACCAGCATTTTCCTAAAATTACAATTATGCCCGGTAAGTAAAAGTGGCACTTCCTTAAGGTTATCCTCGCGTATACTTTTACAAATCATAGAATGCTTCGGCGGCACAAAAAAGCTAAGCTGCTCTCGCTTCTTGTGCAAGACTTTAACCCTGTCATCTTCTATCATCGGATTAAGTGTGTACACCATATCAAGCTCACCCTTTTGCAGAAGATCAGGAATCTCATCATGCATAACAAACTGTATTCTGATCTCTGTCCGAGGATTTAGTCTGTTAAACTCCATCAGAATCTTAGGAAATCGGCTTATGCAAAGAGATTCTGATACACCTAATTTCAGTACACCTGCAGGGTTATCTTCATCAGTTACCTCAAGGCGAATATCCCTCTCTAACTGAAGCATTTTCTCAGCATATGTTATAAGTCGTTCACCCGCTGAAGTAAGGGAAATTGACTTGCCCAGACGTTCAAACAATACGCATCCAAGTTCATCTTCTAACTGCTTAATCTGCGTTGTAACGGTAGACTGAGCGTAGCCAAGGCTATTAGCTGCAGCAGAGAAACTATTCATCTCTATGATCTTTAGGAATGTACTTAACTGTATGATTGTCATAGGCGCCCTCCTTTGTATCAGATATTTTGAATTTTATATTCGTTTATTTCAATTTTACTGATAGTTAATTTAGTGTTATTATACAACCATAATCAAATAAACACAAGGAGGAATTCTTATGAACGAACTATGTATGATAATTAAAGACACTGTTAAACCAAATTTCTTAAACATCCGCACTTCGATAATGGCGTATGACAGAGATGCGCTCTGCTGCGGTGCTCCATGTTGGAGATGGGCATATCATGCTCTACACTCAGCTGACAAATGGTTCATCAATCCATTTGTTTATGATGAGCCTTCATTTCACGAGGAGGGCATGGATAATCCTGATAATCCGACAAATGTTGTCTTATCGGATGATGCCCTTTTGGCATATCTTGATCAAATAGAGAAAAAGACCTTAGATTATCTTGATTCACTTACAGATGAAATGTTATACGAAAAGCCTGAGAACTGCATCTATACTCGTATGGAGCTTGTTCTTCGTCAGTATAGACACCTGTCTTTCCATACAGGAATGTTAAACGGACAGGTCGCTGTAGCAACCGGAGAATTCCCAATGTGGGTTTCAGAGACTGATAAATATGTTGACGATGGCATACTCTTTGGAAGGTATAGAAAAGGACAGGTTACTGCGTAAATAAAAAGCTAACGTTCCGGTAGGGAATTTCCCACTGGAGCGTAAGTTTATCCAAGCAATCCTGCAAGGTAGTACAAAATAGCACATTCATTGTCCTGCCAAATACGATATTTACGCTCTACCGCACATACAAGATAGCATTGATCATTCCCGCCGTTACAAAATCGCATAATAAGAGCAGAAGACAATCCCCTCTTAGTCAATGTTTCGTAGAATATCGGAGCATTCTTCTCGACATTTTCTAAAGTTCTTTCAGCAAAAATATCCTCTTTCATAAAGTTAGAAATATCACTTGCATCTCCGTCAAACTTGGTGTCATTAACAGATCTCATACGCCCATCTGCCTCAACATAGTATAGATCCTCAATCTGCATTATATCCTTAAGTTCAGGCATCGCCGCTGTCAGTTTTCCCCGCAAATCATTCTCTCTACTCGTTAAAGCCTTGATGTTCTGCATTTCACGAAACATCCCTTTTCTGGCAACAGACGAGACCTCTATATCTTTATGAACAGATTCATCGTATATCGTATAGCAATCTCTACCCTTCCCTTTTCCTATATACAGCATTTTATCAATGATATTAAACAACTCGTCAAAGTTATCAGCATCAGAGGGATATGACGCGCAGCCTACGGTAGCGGTTATCATAGACGAACCTGTATCAAAATCCATCATTAATCTTAACGCTCCCGACTTAGTGTACAAATCTTCAAAGAATGATTTCTTCTGATCAGATTCAATATTCTTAAGGTCCACCATCAAAAGTTCATCGCCCCCGAATCTTCCCACCAGGCCAAAATCTTTTGCTGCATCCGCTAGCCCCTTTGAAACGTATTTAAGAACATGATCTCCTGCCGCATGTCCGAAGTTGTCATTGACATATTTAAAATTATCAAGATCGATTATAGTAAATGTAAATGGAATCTTCTCAGCTATCAGATTATTGACAAACTTCATTGAATAACTGCGTGAAAGAACTCCCGTTAGTGGATCTAATATCTCATCTAAACTAATCTCATCTATTATATTGTCAAAATAACTGTACTTTCTCAATTTATCAATCGTGTATACAACCTGCGCACTATCTAATCCGTTTTTGCGTCTTAATACCTCGGTTATATCTACAAAACTACCAACAAGGCCTACAATCTTATCGCCCTCGTATAGCGGACGCTTAGAAGCAATTATGTCCCTCTCTTCACCACGAATAAAACATTTGCCTTGAACCTTATATGTGCTTCTTCCGGCGAGAACGCGCATTTCATCCTGCATAAAAGGTTCCGGATCCGAGTGCCATCCCATATCCTCATCGGTCTTTCCTATAAGCACTTCCGCAGATTCAAAGCCGTAGAAATCTAAGAACGCTTGATTCACTCCAAGAAATCGTCGCTCGCTATCCTTCCAAAATACACAATCCTGAGAAGTATTAATTATATTATCAAACAATTCCACTGTCATCTTCATAAGATTATATCACCTCTTTTACATGCCACAGGATCTGTCCCCATGGTCTACCTGTCCCCATGGCTTACCAATATCAAGATGATAACATAAGAATATATTGGTTGACAACACAAAAACCACGGGGTATCCCGGGTTATCCCGTGGGTATCCTTTGCGTAAATACCAGAGACAGGAACCTAATTAAGATTCTTTCAAATCCGTTAGATTCTCGTAAGTATATGGTAAGAATCATGTGTTATCTTTTTGTTGTAACATCAAATGATGAATTATGATTTGATAGGGAGAGATGACCATGACAAATATGAGAAGTAAAAAAGCAATTAGAAAGATTGCAGTGAGCGGAGTAAGAGCAAACGTTAAGAAATACATGTCACTTATATGGGCAGTTGTGCTTACAACCATGCTTTTTTCATCCCTGTTTACCATCGGTGGAAGCATGATAAACGAGATGAAGTTAGGTTCGATGAGAGCATTTGGAACTGAAGCTCATAGCGTAATTAAGGGCTTGACAGAAAGCGAATATAATCAGATTAAGAACGACAGCGAAGTAAAAGACGCGTCATATAGAATTATTGTTGGACGAGAAAGTACAAATGAAATCGCTGACATTTGCTACATCGAACCAAAAGATGCGAAACTAAGATTCTGTAATCCTGAGAAAGGAAGACTTCCTAAGAAAGTAAATGAAATCGCAACCAGCGACTTAGTGCTTGATAGTCTTGACGTACCTCACGATATAGGAACTGAGTTTGATATGGCGGTCAACGTTAAAGATAAAGTAATCACTGAGCACTTTGTTTTATGTGGTTTCTATAGAGGCGACTCATTAGCGCCTATTCAACAGGCTTTAGTTTCAAAAAGTTTCCAGAAAAAGTATGCTGAAAATGGAAGGCTAACAGCAGATATTACATTTGAAAATGATGACAATATAGAAGAGAAAACTCAGAATATTATTCATAGATACGGCCTTGATAACTCGGCAAGTTATGATGTAAATGTTGCTTATTTTTCAGGTGGAATTGATGAGAGTGTTATTGCATTTGGCGGGCTTATTTTACTCGTATTTTTCCTGGCAGGATATCTTATTATCTACAATATTTTTGATATAAATATTGTTTCGGACATGCAGGAATATGGGCTTCTTAAGTCTATAGGAACGACTCAAAATCAGATTAAGAAGGTAGTTAAAAAGAGGGCGAGAATAGTATCATTTGTCGGAATACCGATAGGACTTTCACTTGGAATAGGTGTTGGAAGTTATCTTCTTCCTATGGTGTCGAATTCATTTGCAACGGTAAATGTTGATAAGGGAGCGCTTCATTTGAATGTGTGGATAATATTATTAACTTCTCTCTTCTCGTATTTTACAGTTATGTTTAGCGCAGGAAGACCTTGTAAGAAGGCAGCGAAAGTTTCGCCAATAGAAAATATAAGATGTGCCACAAAAGTTAATAAAAAAGGAAAACCTAAGAAGAAAATGCTTGTGGTGATAATGTCCATGTCACTGTCACTGGTAATTCTAAACAGTGTATTAGGATTTGTTGGCGGATTCAATATGGATGAATATGTTAAGGATCTTGTCATTGCAGACTTCACTATTCAGAGTAAATCTTTAGATGATGATACTTATACTGAGAAAAATTTAGAAGGTGTTGACGAAGAATTAGTAAATGAATTGCAGGACAAAAAGGGCATAAGAGATATCGGGAAAGTTTATGTCTGCGGAAGTAATCAGATGTTTACGGATGACGATTGGGCGAAACTTGAAAATGGTATTTTGTCAAATGATCTTGTAAAACAGAAACTGGTAGGAGATAAGACAACTCCGGAAAATGAATCATCTAGCGTTAATCAAATTGAGGAAACTAAGAAAAAGAAAGTACTTGATGGGTTTACTTATGGCATGAACGAATATGCAGTTAGTAAGCTTAAAGTAATTAAAACAATCGACGGCAATAAGAAGATAGACTGGGATAAATTTAACTCCGGGAAATACGTTTTAATAACAAGATGGTGCTATGATGAGTGGTATCAGGACGAGGATATGTATGTAAATTTCTTTGAGCCGGGAGATAAAATAAATCTGACTAGTCAGGCACCTGAATACGAAGTAATGAAGGAAGTTAAAGAGCAATCCGGATATTCATATTCGTATGCGACTTATGAAGGACATCCATGGGAAGAGTATGAAGTATATGGAATTGTGGAGATACCTCAAGAATTAGGTATGCGTTCGTTTGGAGATTTCTGCTTAAATTATGTACTTCCTGAGGATGATTACATTTCTCTAAACGGAAACAGAGGAATGCTTAGAACTATCTTAGATGTAGATAATAACAAGGTAGATGAATATAATACCTGGCTTAATAATTACGTAGAAAATGTTAATACAGAATTAAGTGTAAAATCAAAAGAAAGTGAAATCGACAAGTATGAGCATATAAGTAAAATGATTCGCGTTATAGGGTTGTTCCTTGCTCTAATTCTTGGCTTCATAGGACTTATGAATTTCGCTAACACGATAGTAACTTCAATAATTGTAAGAAGTAGAGAGTTGGCTATGTTATCGGCTGTTGGAATGACTAAAAAGCAGCAGAATCGCAGGCTTATGAAAGAGGGGGCGGTATACTTTGTATGGACTGCTATTATGTCCGTAATCATAACAAGTATATTAAGCTTAATGGTATTGAAACCATTTATGAGCATTTTCCCAATGTTTGACTGGCAATTTACACTCTTGCCAATTGCGATTAGTCTTCCATTTATATTGCTTCTTGTAGTATCAATACCAAGAATTACATATAATAAACTCAGCAAAAACAGCATAGCAGATAGATTAAGAGAGCAATAAAGAAATGGCTAACGCTCCAGTGGGGTGGTCCCTACTGGAGCGTTAGAAACCCTACGGGCATTTTATTTCTTCGGTGCAGTTACATAATACATTCCTGCAAATGTTGCTATTGTGAGTATAAAACTTACTACTTTGAATATGATTTCCATAAAAATATTGTCTGAATCATATTCGACAAAACCATGCAGTACCAGCCACATAACCCCGGCAACAGCTAATGACACGATGATATTGATTGTTTTGAATCTGTAAGCGCCACCTTTGCTTTCATCTACCTTATTACTGATTAGGTAGGCTGATACAATGGTTAATGCCAATATAATAAGTAGAATCAGTATAGGTATTAGATAATATACATATTCATCGTCTAATCCGGGTTGAGGCAGCTTGTTGTGATCGAGAAGTATCTGCCCGATGCATAGGAGAATACCATAAATAATAGCTGTAAATAACACACTCCAAAAAGGGTTTTTGCTAATGCTTTTTGCGATAATAAAGATCACATATGCAATTAGTATTTCAAGCGAAAAAACAATACATATCAATATTTCATTTGTCATAATTAATGTTAATGTATCATAGTATTCGAAATAGGTATAATAGCCACTTATTATAGTTATGATGGATTCGATAAGCATGGTTATCCCCATTCCGACAAAACCTATAATAATATCATATGTAATTCTGTCCTTTTTAGTTATAGGAAGTGCTGATAGTGCATCGCGGTATGTGTTGTTTTCGTACAAAGATGACCTGATTATCTGCAAAATGATGACTGAAAACAAAGCGACAGGAAGATAATTATAACATAACGCCTGTATATCAAAATAAAACGTATATCTGGTTGAATTATCAATATAAGCGGAATCGATAGATGTGGCTATGAACACCAATATCTCGACAACAAGGGCCGCAATGAAGAATAAATTGAATCTCTTGTCACGCTTTAATAAGCATTTAAATATATGTTTATTCATTATTGCCCACCTCCTTTAGTGCCATATAAGTGTCGATTAATTCGACTTTAAGCGAGTCGATTATTGTAGTATTTTTGGAAAGTAAATACTCTCTTGCGGACACTCTGTCTCTTAATAAAACAACTGTCATAACGTCATCTTCCTGCTGTAAAACATAGGCATCTAAGTCACTTGCGTCTGTAGCTTTTATCAGCCATTTGCTTGCATTTTCCAAGATGTCATCAATAGAATCTGTATATATGATTTTACCTTTATCAATCATAAATATTGTATCGCACATGTCCTCAATATTGGTAAGATCATGTGAGGAAATGAGAACAGAAGCGCCGTTGTCAGCTGCATCTTGTATGAGCTTTCTGACCACAAGCCTTGACTCGTTATCAAGACCGTTTTCTGGTTCGTCCAATATAATATGCTTCGCATTTCTTGCAAACGCTAATGCAAAACTTAGCTTTTTCTTCTGACCGAGTGACATGTTGCTTATATGTGCCTTGGGATTTAAAGAAAGTTCATCTGCTAATTCTAAAAATCTTTCGTGTGAAAAATCGTCATAGAATGAGCCATAATATAATCCCATTCTTGTAACAGTAAAATGATTAATGTGCTGAGGAGTGTCTTCTATGTATGCTATTTCTCTCTTAGCGTTACGGTTCTCGTATATTAGATTGTTATCTAATGTTACTTCGCCTTTATCAGGTCGATATATTCCTGTCAGACATTTTATGAGAGTGGTTTTACCGGAACCGTTTGATCCAATCAAACCATAGATGGTTCCGCTTTCAAGTGTAAATGATAAATCATCGATAACATTTTCAGCGTTATACTTTTTAGATAGTTCGTTAACTTTAATCATGTCTATGCCTCCTGTCAGATTGATGAGTATAGTTTGGCAACTATAGATTGGATTTCGTCTAAGCTATATCCACCGTGCTTAAGCTCAATAATCTCGCTTAACATCCGGCGACTGATTGCATTTTCATCAACTTGGGTGTCAGTTTCGCTGATATCGGATATGTATGTGCCTTTAGCGCGGAGAGTATATATAATCCCCTGACGTTCCAATTCATAATAGGCTTTGGAAACAGTGGATGGAGTGATATCAAGCATCGATGCCATCTTTCTGACACTTGTAACCTTATCCCCTGGTTTATATATACCTTTGACAATATTAATTTTGAACTGTTCGACAATCTGCTCGTAGATTGGCTTATCAATTCTGTAATCTATTGTTATCAATAAAAATCACCTCTATCCAAGTTACATAAGTGTATCATTTGTTGTATTATGTACTAACTGTACTAGTATGTGTAATACAGATTAACATATCCAATTTGTATTGTCAACTAATATTTTCATATGTTACCATCAACCCAAAGGATGAAACCACGGGGACAGATCTCTGATTTAAGGGGGACAGACCCCGAGAATTTGATTTAGCTCTAAGTTACTCTACTCTCCGTAGGTAACATTTTCATAAAAAATGATATACAATCTGTTCATGGAGGTGTATGAATATGAACCAATATGTAACAGGAGCAGTTATTAAAGAACTGCGCGAAAAGAACAAGATGACACAGCTTCAACTTGCAGAAATACTTGGAGTGAGTGAGAAAACTGTCTCAAAATGGGAGCGATTCCGAGGACTACCGGATATTACATTGCTGGAGCCGATTGCAAATGCATTCAGGATATCCGTTACGGAGCTTATATCGGGCAATACCATTCATAATGCAAATGTATCCGCCAATATGCTTCGCTCTAAATTTTATGTTTGTCCTGTCTGTGGAAATGTGATACACAGCATGGGAGAAGTTGCTATCCACTGTCACGGAATCCAGCTTGTGCCTTTAGAGGTAGAGCCTACAGATGAGCAACACATGATATTTATTGAACGTGTTGAGGATGAGTATTATGTCAGGGTTGACCACAGTATGACGAAGGAGCATTACATTTCATTTATGGCAGCGGCATCATCTGATAATATGCAGATGGTAAAGCTCTATCCGGAAGGTAGTGCAGAAGCAAGGTTTAAGATTAGAGGAGTCAGAAGAATCTTCTTTTATTGTAATCGTGATGGCTTATTTTCTATCGATCCCGTAAAGGGCATTGATGACAAGGAAAGCGGATATGATAATTCTGATGAAAGAAGGGAACTTGAACAAATTGCAACCAGGCTGTTTGGATAAGAATACCCACGGGATAACCCGTGGGTTTAATCATTTAGTAAGTGCCATAGCCGCCGGTGAATCGGTAAACCCCATCTTTTCATACAACAGGCGGCCTTCGTCAGTTGCATCAAGGCTGATTTCCGTTGCTCCGCGTTTCCATGCATCATCTATAAGCATCGATACCATATGCTTAGCAATGCCGTGTCTCTGCCATTCCTTCATCGTATACACATTCATAAGATGCGCACGCTTGCCTGTAGGATGGTCAAATGTTGGCATGATATACATATAGCTCATCGAAGCGCAACCTATGACACGAGCGCCATCCATGGCCAGAACAGTGGTATGGTCTCCATTTTTAAAATACTCTATGCTGCTTTCAACAATCTCATCACTGTATTCATAGTCGAAATCAAGATTATTAACAACCTTAAGCATTTCAAGGCGGCTGCTCATCATTTGCTCCATGTCATCATTTGTCGCAATCTTATATGTGACACCATAAGACAGTTGTTCCGGCAAATGATGAAGATACATATCTATTGCATCAGTGCTCTCTCTTAAAACCTTCATAAGATTTTGATCCGGATATGAATGGTTATCGTGATAGTCTATCTCACCCTCACTCTTGATTGCAAATGCAAGCTTCTCTTCGTCCGTTGAAAACTCTGCATTTACACCTTCATTATTGCCTCTCGCATCAAGCCTGATCCACTTATCAAGACTAGCGATATATACCGTATTCATTGCGTGGATGCAATATCCAGTATCAGGTGTATCTCCAAGAGTCAGGCGCTGGTAGGAAAATCCGGCAGGGATACCATTTGCTCGAAGAAGTGCGGCAAGTAGGTTAGCCTTCGCCCAACAGATTCCAACTCCCTCACGAAGCGTATCGCTCGCTGTAACTGTAACTCGATGATCCTGTACATCCCAGGAATGCTTGATTTCGTCTCTTACATAATGATATGTGTTTCTTATGAGAGATAATTCGTCATTAGACTCTGCTTTTAATTTATCAGCCAAACTTTTGATGTTAGGATTATCGTAATCTACATATTCTGTTCGTTCTAAGTATTCGTTGTACATAGTTAACTCTCCTATACTAACCACAAGGTCTGTCCCCATGGCTCTTCCTTCTTTTCTTCATAATCCACCCTGTCTCTATTCATTTTCAAGATACGAAACAATAGGTTCAATATATTTGACGTCGGAAATGTCATAAGAAGTTGCAATCATCTTAACCATTGTCTTCTCGGCCTCAGTCTGATTCTTCTTTTTCTTTAGAGCACTTACGAACATTTTCATAGCAAGTTTAGAAGGTGCATTCATCTTCTCGTAATTAAATCCACCCTGGCAATAAAATGCTTTAATATATTGTCTCTGCTCGTCTGTTAATGCTCTCTTTAAGAATACCTCAACATCCGGATTATCATTAGGGCTTCCTCCCACACAGAACACTGCAAGTCGCTTATCTTTCCACGCAGTAGCTTTATCAAGAAACCACTTCGCCTTGACAACATTTCCTGCCATAGCCCATCCACCGTAACAGATTGCATCATAATCATCAAAATAATCGCCCGGCTTCTTTTGAGCTTCCTTTAAATCAAGCAGATCTCCGCCCATCTTGTCGGCAATCCACTCTGCGTACTTCTTTGTAAATCCTGTTTGTGATGTGTATATTACTAATGCTTTCATAACTCACTCAAATTCCTTTCCATTTTCATAATAGTCTGTACAGTTGTCTTAAGGCTCTTATCATCGACCCCTTCAAAAATGCGCCCGATGATGTACTGGCTCTGCTGCCCGTTGTTATCATTTTCTTCTAAAAATTCCATTGCTTCCTCAGTTACAAATATTCGCTGTTTTCTTTTGTCATACTCGTCCGGAACCATAGATACAAAGCCTTTCTTCTCCAGCTTTAGCAGTATCTGCTTCACATTCTGGTGTGAACATCCCATGACATCCGACAGTTCATTAATAGTTGGAGCTTCCTTACAGAGATTTATGCAAATGATAGCAAAAAACTGCTTCCATGTAATCTCCTTAAAAAACGCATCTGCCGCTGCCTGATACCTGTTGTCAAATGCACTAAGTAACCCAAGCAAGAAAGCTTGGGGAGGCATATCTCCAAATTCTACATTGTTCATGTTCATCTCTTTTTCGTAATTCATTCACCATCCTCCAATCAAAAACAAATAGGTAATATGTTACATTTATTTTTATAAAATGTAACATATTACCTATTTCATGTCAATAATTATTTTAAAAAATTACGCCGAATACCCAATGACTTTTGATTTAAATGTTGAAAGTCGCTCCAGGGCTTCATTAAGCGTTTCATCTTTTTTAGCAAAGTGAAGTCTAATATAATTATTTATATCATCCTTAAAGAAGCTTGACCCCGGAACTGCCGCAACACCCACATGTTCTGCCATCCATTCGCAGAACTTAAGATCATCCTTAACTCCATACTCAGAAACGTCTACCAGTACAAAGTACGCACCCTGTGGCTCTGAATAATGAAAGCCAAGATTCTTAAGTCCATCTAGGAATAAATCTTTCATATGAGTATAATGCGCTCTAAGCTCATCATAGTATGAATCCGGAAACTGAAGTCCCACTACCGCTGCCTCCATAAGTGGAGAGGCCGCACCAACCGTCAGAAAATCGTGAACCTTCTTAGCTCTCTCAGTTAGGTCAGGAGGTGCGATTAAATACCCAAGTCGCCAGCCCGTTATAGAATATGTCTTTGATAACGAACTGCAGGATATAGTTCTCTCGTACATCCCCGGAAGTGAACTTATATAGGTATGCTGATATGGCTCATACACTATATGCTCATACACCTCATCAGTTATTACAAAACTGTCGTACTTAATTGCGAGATCAGCTATTATCTTAAGCTCATCACGAGTGAAAACCTTTCCCGAAGGGTTTGAAGGATTACATAGTACTAACGCTTTAGGATGCTGTCTAAATGCATCTTCAAGCACCTCAGGATCAAAGTCAAAGTTTGGCGGATTCAGCGGAACGTATATAGGTTCTGCTCCCGATAGTATGGCATCAGCTCCGTAATTTTCATAAAATGGTGAAAAGACTATAACCTTATCTCCGGGATTAACAACTGTAAGCATTGCAGTTATCATAGCTTCTGTACTTCCACAGGTAACAAGTATTTCCTGTTCCGGATCTATAGTCCTTCCCATAAATCGTTCCTGCTTTTTAGCAAGTGCATCTCTGAAGTTTTTAGCTCCCCAGGTTATCGGATACTGATGAGGTCCTACAAGTGATATATCCTGTAATCTCTTTACTATCTCAACAGGCGGATCAAAATCCGGAAAACCCTGAGACAGATTAATAGCCCCATATTTATTGGCCACACGCGTCATTCGCCTTATGACCGAATCAGTAAATCCATTTGTTCTTTCAGCAAGTTCAGGCAATGTCTTATCCTCCAAATCTAGATCAGGATTGCCTGATCAATAGTGTGTTCTCTTTCGTCTATAAGTCGCTTTGCTTTATGCTCTGCTCTTGGAAGTTCGCCATCAGCAAGCACTGATATATAATCCGGCTTTACACCTATACGACTCTTAAGTGCCGCGATAACTCTCTTCTTGATATCCTCTACATCAGCATTCGGCTCAGCCTTCTCGACCTCGACTCCGTATCTTGCAGTATAGTCTCGCTCAAACACATGGATTCTATACTCACCGGTGATACCCTCAAAGTCTCTAAGAACTGTCTCAACATCAGATGGGAAAATGTTGACGCCGGAAACAATAAACATATCGTCCTTTCTTCCTACGATATGAATTCTGGCAGATGTTCTTCCACATTTACATGTGCTCTTATCTACATATCCTATATCGCCTGTTCTGAAACGAATCATAGGACGTGCGTGCTTACGGATACTTGTAAATACAAGTTCTCCTGTCTCACCATCTTTTAAAACATCTCCCGTCTTCGGATCTACAGTTTCAACCAGAATATGATCCTCAGCAAGATGCAGTCCATGCTGTTCATCACACATACCTGCACATGCTCCAAAGATGTCCGATAATCCATAGAACTCAATCAGCTTGGCATCCCATAATGCCTCTATAGCATTTCTCGTTGCAGGAATTGAACCACCGGGTTCACCTGCAACAATAATCCTTTTCACCGAAAGGCTTTTTGGATCAATCCCCTTCTTCTTTGCTGTCTCACCGAGGTACAAAGCATATGATGGAGTTGTTTGGATAAAAGTTGGTTTAAACTGCTGTATTATATATAACAATCTGTCAGACGGGAGTGTTCCTGCCCATATTCCCATGGCACCCAGCCTCTGAGCACCGAGGACACAAGGTCCTCCGACGAAAAGACTAAAGTTTATGCCATGCATATATCTATCATGCTTACGCATACCAGCTTGGTACATAAGTCGACTCTCTATATTCATCCATTCATCAAAATCCTTCTGTGTAAATGGACTAATAGTTGGAACTCCAGTTGAACCACTCGAAGCCGAAATGAACACAATGTCATTTTCCGGTACTGCCGAGAGCTCACCAACCATGGAACCAATTCCCTGAGTCTTTCTCTCTGTCTGCTTATCGATAAATGGCAGTTTCTGTATATCCTCTAAACTCTTGATATCCTCAGGCTTTACACCTGCCTCATCAAAGCTCTTCTTATAGTAAACTGTATTATCATAAGCATATTTTACTATCTCTTTCAGACTCTCTAACTGAGCTGCTTCTATATCTTTACGAGGAAGGGTTTCCCACTTTTCCTCCCAGTATTTGCTTTCTCCCATTTTTTAGCCTCCATCATATCTTCTATTCAAATTAGCTATTATTATTCATTTGCAAACTGGCTCTCATCATAGTAACCATCCGGCTTTGTGAATGACTTATACTGCTTGTTCTCATCCTCAATAGCTGTTCTAAACGCATCTGAATGTACAATCTTATCAATAGTCTTTGTAAGCTCTGAATCCTTATCAGCTTCTCTTACTGCGATAACGTTGATATATCCCTCTGTAACCTTCTCGTTATAAAGGTCCTTAGAAAGGTCAAAACCTGCTGCGATAGCAAAGTAACCATTGATAATAGCTGCATCAACACTGTCAAGGATATTAGGAAGAACCTCTGGGTTCATCTCCTCAAATACATACTCATTAGGATTGCTTGTTACATCATCAACTGTTACAGTTGCCTGCTCAACACTCTGATCAAGCTCAATCTGTCCTGTCTGTGCAAGCACTCTAAGAGCTCTGGCTGTATTGGTAACATCGTTAGGAATAGCAATCTTTGCACCCTTTGGAAGATCCTCAAGCTTGTCAACTTTATCAGAAAAAATACCCATTCCTGCTGTAGGAATCTCTGTTACATAAGTAAGATGTGTTCCATGCTCTTTGTTAAAGTTGTTAAGATATATAGAGTGCTGGAATACATTAAGAGTAATCTCACCCTCATCAACCGCTGTATTTGGGGTAACGATATCTGAAATCTCAATAATCTCTACATCATATCCAAGCTCTTTAAGAGATGGCTTGATAGCATCCTCAAACATATCACCGTAAGGGCCGGCGCATACACCTACTGTAACCTTCTTACTGTCATCACTCTTAGCCTCTTTTTTGGCTCCCTCAGTTGCTGCAGTATCTTTTTTTGATTCAGTTGCTGAGTTCTTAGAACCACATCCCGTAAAACCAAATGTTGCTGTTGCAACCAATAAACCTACAAGTACCTTCGTTAAAATCTTTTTCATAATTTACCTCCTTCTGATCTCTTTTTTGAGATCTATAAAAATATTTAATTACCAAATTTGGCGATACGCTCCCAAGTTTTATCCCTTTCGCGTATTATTGTATTTATGTCCTCATCACTAAGATGTTTGAACCTTTTTTGTCTTTTTATATAATGGCTTACACCCTCTAAAGCCTTAGGCTTCATGTTAAGATGAAATTCACCATCATAGTATTCTGCAAGATACCATAGCCCTGTATCAACTATTTCCCTCGCTATATCTACTGTTTCTGAAGTATCTACACCCCATCCTGTCGGGCAAGGTGCTAAAACATGAATAAACGATGTCCCTTTTACCTCAGATGCTCTTTTTACCTTATTAGCAAAATCCTCTATGTATCCAACGCTTGCTGTTGCCGCATACGGAATACCATGGGCAGCTACAATCTCAAAGAGATTCTTTTTAGGTCTTAAATTTCCCTTTACTCTGCTACCTGCAGGAGTTGTTGTGGTAGTTGCACCAAATGGGGTAAGTCCACTCTTTTGTATTCCTGTATTCATATACGCTTCGTTATCATAGCAAATGTAGATTGCATCATCATTTCTATCTATAAGCCCCGACAGCGCCTGAATACCTATATCTGCTGTACCACCGTCCCCGGCTATACCAAGCACATGATAATCTTTAAGACCCATAGCCTCTGCTCCAACCTTAAGTCCGGTCATTACAGCTGCTGTCCCGGCAAATGCAGATATTATGGCATTATTGGCGAAACTCATCTGCGGATAATTAAAACTCACCGCTGACATGCAACCTGCTGGTTCTACAAGTAGTGTTCTCTCTCCTAGAACCTTAAGTGCTATCCTTACTGCCAATGATCCACCACAACCGGCACATGCCTTATGTCCGTAGAAGAATTCGCTATCAGATATGTTCCTTGCATTTATCCTATCTGACATCATCCTCTACCTCCAATCCAACAAATCTAACAAGTCTGTCAGTCTCCTTATTTATCATCGCCTCGAAGCACTCTCTGATTATCTCTTTTGAGATATCCCTTCCGCCGATACCACCGATAAAGTCGTATGAATCAGCAAAATTTCTTCCTTTATGAAGGGCTGAATTAACATTTGTATAAACTGTGCCCTCGTAGCCAAATGATATATCCCTCTCGAGAGTTCCAACGGCTATAACATTTTCCAAATGCTTTAGAAGCTCATCTGTTGGGAAAGGACGAATCATCCTTATCTTAACGACACCGGCTTTTATGCCTTCAGCTCTAAGTTCATCTACGGTGTCTCTTACAAGACCACTGATGCTTCCCAGTGTTATCAGAATGTAATCTGCATCCTCTGTAAGATAACCGTTAACACTTCCACCATAACTTCTGCCCGTAAGCTCAGCATATTCTTTGTCAATTCTGTCAAGCTCATCTATTGCCGCTAGCGCTGCCTTATGATGAAGAAGATTAAACTCTTCATTTAACTCAGGGCCAACTGTAAATGCCATACTAACCGGATTGTCAAAATCAAGTTTATCCCAGGTTTCTCTAGGTTTTAGAAAATCTCTGACATCTTCTTCAGAAGGTATCTCAACCGCCTCGTAAGTATGTGTAAGAATAAATCCGTCAAGATTTATCATTACCGGAAGCCTGACATTTTCGCTTTCTGCAAGCCTGTAGGCCTCTAAAGCCATATCAAGACTTTCTTGAGCATCCTCGACATATATCTGTATCCAGCCTGAATCAAGCTGTGAAAGTGAATCTCTATGATCTCCATATATACTCCACGGAAGTGCTGTTGCGCGGTTGGCATTCATCATCACTATAGGAAATCTTCCACCTGATACATAGGTAAGACACTCAGCCATATATAAAAGTCCTTGGGAAGAAGTAGCTGTAAATACTCTCGCTCCCATTGCTGACGCACCCATAGCTGTCATCATCGCCGAGTGTTCCGACTCCACATGAACAAATTCACTATTAAGACTTCCGTCTTCAACCATATCAGCCAGGCGCTCTACAACGATGGTCTGAGGTGTTATTGGATATGCCGATATAACCTGAGGTTTAGCAAGACGAACGCCCTGGGCAAATGCCTCATCGCCTGATATAAATCTAATCTCACTCACTTTTCTCCTCCATACTGATTGCTCCTATTTGGCACATCTTTTCGCATATTCCACAGCCCTTACAGAAGTCATAATCTATATCAACCTTTGTTACGGTCTTACCATCTATTTCAATTACATTTTTCCTTATTACTCCATCAGGGCAATACATGTAACACTGCAAACATCCCACACATTTATCTACATCTACCCTTGGAGTCCTGTTTCTCCATCCTGAGTTTTTATCTACAAGGAAGCCGGCTTTTGAGCTACCACCCTGTGGAATCTCAGATAGTTTTCTTATAACAGGTCTTGGTTCCAATGAAGGTTTAATCATCACCATTTCCTCCACTCAACTCATTTATCTTATGGAGCAGCTCTACGTTCTTCCTTGCCACCTTTTCAGGCATATATTCGGTAATTGATTTCTCCAAATCCGATAGATTTATATCTTTATCTATTCCAATAAGGAGTCCAAGAATACCGATATTTACTATTGGAAGTTTCAAGATAAGCTCAGCATTTGCTTTGATATCCCCCGAGATTATCCTGCTGTCGCTATAAAATGAAGCAGGCTTTTTGGTATTTATCAGCAAATAGCCATTCGGCTTCAATTCCTTAAGAAGCTTGTCTGAATAAAGACTGTCGTCTAAAACTATAATGTAATCATTCTTTTTTACTATGCTTCTATCAACAATTCTTTTATCAGAAATCTTGGTAAATGCTCTTATCGGTGCTCCTCTTCTTTCAGGTCCAAATGAAGGAAATGCCAGACTCTTATAGCCCCTAAACATTGCCGCAGCCCCCAGGATTCTGGATGCTGTAAAAGCACCCTGACCGCCTCGGCCATACCATGTTATCTCCTTCATATCAGCCCTGCTTTCTCTTAATAAGTCCTCGTACTATCAGATCTCCTATGGTTTGCGTTAACTGAACCATGATTATCAGCAGCAAGATACATATAATCATGACTTCCTTCTGATATCTCTGATAGCCGTATCTATAAGCCAGATCTCCTATTCCACCGCCGCCGACAAGTCCTGCCATGGCTGAGAAACCTAAGACTGTTATAGCTGTTACGGTTATATTTTTTATAAGTGATATCCTGGCTTCAGGAAGAACTATCTTTGCAATTACATGACTCTTTTTAGCTCCGGATGAAAGAACTGCTTCTAAAACTCCCTTATCTACTTCTGAAAATGAAGCCTCAGCCAGTCTTCCGAAGAAGGCTGCAGCTGCTATGGTAAGTGGAACGATAACAGCCTTTGAGCCAATCTTTGTTCCTACGATTACCGAAGATAACGGAAGAAGAAAAATCATAAGTATAAGAAATGGTATGGAGCTAATCATATTAGATATGAATCCAACTATTTGATATACCGGTGTGTTCTTTGAAAGCAATGGTTCATTCGTTATATAAAGAACAAGGCCTAATGCTATTCCCAAAACTATTGAAAGGACAAGAGAAGTAAGCGTCATAAATGCTGTCTCTTCAAGCGCCTGTACGAGTTTTTCCTGTATCTCTAAAAATATTTGATAAAAATCAGCTAGCATCTCTAAGCACCTCCGTTCTTCCTGCATTTTCCTTTATAAACTCAAGTGCGTCCTTCGTCTGTTCCTCTGTTCCATCTACGCAAATGTATAAAACTCCGAGAGGCTGTTTCTTGATAAACTCTATCTTTCCATGAAGAATATTAATCTTCACACCATACTTTCTTATTGCTTCAGCTATTAGGGCGCGCTCTGCATTTTCGTTATAATACTCGACTCTTATTACTGTTCCTTTTGCATTTTCTAAAACATTCTTTGGAATGATGAACTTGTTCTCTTTTTTTATAAGAGTCTCTGTGAATTCACTTTCCGGTTTTGTGAATACGCTGTAAACGTCTCCTATCTCAACAACCTCACCGGCATCCATAACTACTACTCTGTCGCAAACCTCTTTTACAACATCAAGCTCATGGGTGATAATCACTGTTGTGATGTTAAGTTCCTTATTAATTTTCTTTATAAGATTAAGCACCGCTTCTGTTGTTTCTGCATCCAAGGCTGATGTTGGCTCGTCACAAAGAAGAATCTTTGCATTGTTTGCAAGCGCTCTTGCTATGGCAACTCTCTGTTTCTGTCCACCGGATAACTGTTCCGGGAATGCATGTTTCTTATCTTCGATACCTACATAGTTAAGTAATTCATCTATTCTCTCAGCAGCTTCTTTTTTGGTCTTGCCATTCTCAGTAAGAACAAATTCGATGTTGGAATACACATCCTTGCTGTTTATCAAATTGAAGTGCTGAAATATCATTCCGATGTTACTTCTTAACAACCGAAGATCTTTATGCTTCAGATTACCAACTATCTTGCCATCAACTTTTACTTCACCTGATGATGGATTCTGAAGACCGTTTATTGTTCTAAGGAGTGTGCTCTTGCCGGCTCCTGATGAACCAATGATACCGACGATTTCTCCTTCTTCGATGTTGAAGCTTACATCTTTGACCGCTTCAACTTTTTTCCTTTTTTGCCTGAAACTTACGCTAACATTTTCGAAACTTATAATCTGGTTTCTATCTTTATCTGACATACCCTCCATCTCCTGTCTATTTTATGCTTTGTTTTATCCATGTCTCATCGACGCGTTTCATTCTAAAACATACTCTGCAGTCTGTCTAATCCTTAAAAACTATTGTCTGTTATAAGTAATCCCTATACCAATAAATAATCTCTATACCAATAAATAATCCCTATACCAAGCCTGTTTATCGCATAAAAAAAACAACCGGCATAATACCAGTTGTTACTGCGATTATCATAGTTTTCTTAATTCTTCATTTTCAAAGTAATATATGTCTTCCCTTTTATATCCATACTTCGATCCGCTGACACTTATATGCGGTTCAAATGTAAAGAAGTTAACATCACCGAGCTTAGTATTATTGCCCTTCTCGATGTATATTCTGTCATCCTTCTTGCGAACTATAGAGTGTCCAAGATTACCCATAAAATCAAGATTAATATAGCTCTCACCTTTGATATATTCGTTCATCTGATAATACAATTCTTCGAATGTCATATCAGGATTAACAATTCCATTCATCTTGTCGTGAAGCCTCTTCTCCATGAGAAGTCCTTTTCCCCACTCCTCACACTTAATTTCTTCAATTGACTTCACTACATTACCATCCTCAATGATAATTGTTCTTGCATGATCTCCCCAGGTATCGCCAATCTGAGGGCTGAGATCTATTGTTATAATATCGTCAGATTCGATAATTCTATCTGAGGTAGTATATTCCCTTCCTGATACCGAAACAGTCGTCTCATCACCTGAAAATACAAAAGCTCCTATATCGTAATACCAAAATGAATCTGCTCCGAGCTCAATCATCTTATCTTCACATAACTGACGAACATTCTTAAGTGTCATCCCCGGTCTGACTTCTGTTTTAATGTATTCTATAGTATCTTTGGCAATCTTCTGCACATTACTATATTCTGAAATCATTTTTAACTCTCCCCTTTCAGTCCTTTTCAAAATACACGATATCCATTAGATCATTTATCTTATCAATCTTTCCTGTCTGATGATATCCAAGCTTCTAAAACACAAGGTCTGTCCCCGTGGTTTCCTTACTCACTGTTGACTTCGCGCATATTCTTCTTTCAAAATAGAGAAGACTCTTCTTCCTTCATAGTGGTCTTTCCTCCAAAAGAAATCTCTAAATACTCCTTCGTAGTTCAGACCACATTTTTCAATAACTCTTCTTGATGCTTCATTTTCTGTACGACAATCAATCTCAATTCTGTGAAAATTAACCTTATCAAATCCAAATGCGATTACTGCTTTTGTGATCTCTGTTGCATATCCTTTTCCCTGAAACGCCGGACCTATAACATACTCAATCTCACCGTGATAATTATCTGAATCCACAGTAAAATAAGCGATTTGCCCTATACATTCACCCGATTCTTTTTCAATCACAGCCCAACGATAATAATCATCCTTGGAATAAGATGCAATGTACTTCGTGTCAAACAGCTCTTTTACAGCCTCAGATGTTGTGTAATATGGTTCACCATAATCATACTGTGTCTTCTCATCAGCAATCCAATTGCGAAGCATGGAATCAATATCTGAATACTCAAAGCGACGAAGAATCAATCTCTCAGTATTAATAGTTTGCGTACCCACATGTGTTAGCATATGTTCTTCCCTTTCAATTCTTTTTCTTCTTATGTACATTTCTTATTGTCTTTTTCTTCTTTTTGCCGCCTGATGCGCCATTCCCTTTATTATGTTCGTTGTTGTTTCTCACGTATTTACCGTTTCCATTTGATTTTGGAGCGTGAGCATATTGCTTGCCTTTCTTAGAATTATAAGACGCATTATGTCTTGGTCGAATCAAGCATTTTTTATCAAAGCCAATCAAATCTTCTCTTCCGGCTTTGACAAGTGCCTCATAAACCAAATCATAATTAGCCGGATTACGGTACTGAATCAAAGCTCGCTGCATCGCCTTTTCATGTGGATTTTTAACCACATAAACCGGCTTCATATCACGCGGATCAATTCCTGTATAGTACATGACCGTAGACATAGTTGACGGCGTAGGATAAAAGTCCTGCACCTGCTCAGGCATGTAACCAATATCTCGCAAATATTCCGCAAGCGCCACAGCCTCTTTCATTGTGCTTCCGGGATGCGATGACATCAGGTAAGGAACCACAAATTGATTCTTTCCCATTTGCTCATTTAATTTTTTATAACGGTGGATAAAGCGTTCATAGACGCTGTTCTCCGGCTTTCCCATCCTCATAAGCACAGGATCCGCAATATGCTCCGGCGCAACCTTTAACTGTCCGCTGATGTGATGTTCAACCAATTCCTTAAAAAATGTATCATCCGAATCCGCAAGCAGATAGTCGAAGCGTATACCTGAACGCACGAAAACTTTCTTCACCTTTGGAAGCTCCCTGAGTTTTCGTAAAAGCGCCAAGTAATCGCTGTGATCCACATAGAGATTCTTACATGGTTTCGGAAATAGGCACTGTTTGTTCTTGCACACGCCGTATTTCAACTGCTTCTCGCAGGAAGGATGTCTAAAGTTAGCAGTCGGACCACCAACATCATGAATATATCCCTTAAATTCCGGCAAATCTATAATCTTCTTAGCTTCGTCGATAATTGACTCATGACTTCTCACCTGTATCGTGCGCCCCTGATGAAATGTCAGGGCACAGAAATTACAACCACCAAAACATCCACGATTGCTAATCAAAGAAAACTTGATTTCGGAAATAGCAGGAACCCCGCCCTTCTCTTCATAAGAAGGATGATAATTTCTCATGTAAGGGAGAGCGTAAACATCATCCATCTCCTGTGTAGAAAGAGGTGGCTGTGGAGGATTCTGCACCACAAATACTCCGTTTGGATATTCCTCAACAAGCACCTTCCCGGTAAACGGATCAGTATTGTCGTACTGTATCTTAAAACTTTCAGCGTAATAGCGCTTATCCTCCTTCATTTGATCATAAGAAGGAAGTCTGATCTCATCATAAAACAGGTTCTCGTCCTTGGTTTTATACACAGTTCCTTTGACAAATGTAATATCAGAGACATTCAAACCACTGTTTAACGCATCCGCTATCTCAACGATCGATTTCTCTCCCATTCCATAGGATATCATATTCGCCCCGCTGTCAAGCAATATAGACCTCTTGAAAGAGTCTGACCAGTAATCGTAATGCGCCATACGCCTAAGGCTCGCCTCAATCCCACCGATAACAATTGGAATGTCTTTGTAGGTTTTGCGAATCAGATTACCATATACTACAGTCGCATGATCCGGGCGCTTTCCTACCTCACCGCCTGGGGTATAGGCATCCGTTGAGCGGTGCTTTTTGGATACATAATAGTGATTAACCATGGAATCCATATTGCCACCGCTGATTATAAAAGCCAGACGTGGCTTACCAAGAATGGAAATGCTGTCCTGATCTTTCCAATCCGGCTGGGAGATGATACCAACCGTATAGCCATGTGACTCCAAAACCCTGCTTATGATTGCCGGGCCAAACGACGGATGATCCACATAGGCATCTCCGATAACATAGACAAAATCTAGCTGGTCGATATTTTGTTTTTCTAAATCTTCTTTACAAATAGGGAGATATCCGGCCATTTCTCTTCCTCCGTTAAGTATTGGTGTTACCATATCTTAAATAAACTCATCACGTTTTATTGTATCACACCTTAAAGCTGTGTAGAAGTTTTGGTTAAGTTTTAAAGATTCTCTAACACCCGTCTGATATTCTCTTCATTCGGAGTGATGATATTTATATCCACCTCCGGATGCTCTTTGGCATACTCTGTTAAAACCCCAATCAAATTCTCTTTAGTTTCCATGTAATCATCTATAATTACCTGATTACTATATCCAAGTTTCTTTAAAATGATAGCTGAAACCACCCCGGTTCGATCTTTTCCGGCATTGCAAAAGTACATAACATTACTCTTGGCATTCATTATAATATTGATAATCTTATCCATCTGATCATCTATCATTCTAAGATAAGATTCCGGTACAGCATCAGGTGATTCCGGTACATCTCCGCCTCCAGTTACAGGCAAATGATAATAAGTAAACCCATCTTCTTTTTCAAGCCGGCACACTCTTGTTACGCATTCTTTCTCTTCGCGCAAATCAACAATTGTCGTTATATCATTTTCAATAAGCCATTTTACTTCGGCATCTGATAGTTTACTCGGACAATCACTTCTGATATATCTCATAGTTCCGATAGGCAATGCCCTTGTATTAAGAGTTGAATCTAATAATGAACTCATATAATCTGTACCCCTTTACACATTACAATCTCTTCTCCATCACATCATAACACAGATAATCGCCATTCTCTGTCCTGATCATGTTATACGCTGTCGCCTCATAACCTCGGTTTATGTAAATGGTTTTGGCAGGAAGTGATGCATCAAGCACAATACAGTCACTCTCCTTACTAATCATCTGCTCAGCAAAATCCATCCAATCACAGGGTCTGTCCCCGTGGTTATCCTTTTTTATTTAAACAGCAATTTTATCCAATTCATAGAATTCTCATTTTGGTATCATCACATCATCAAAAGAAAGGAGAACACTAATATGAATCTTGAAGTATTTGAATCTTTTAACAACGGGCAGCTCCGTCTGCCAGGCAAAACAATTTCATTCGCCGATATCGATTGGTCTAAACATCCGGTTTTTGAAGGCGTCGAACTAAAACATATCATTACCGCCAAGGATACAAATGGCGAGTACAGTTATCACTTAGTTCGAATTGCACCTAATAAGAGTATTCTTGATCACATTCATGAAACCCAGCTAGAAACCCATGAAGTAATCGCCGGCGAAGGCACCTGTATTAATGATGGTACTGAGCTTATCTATGAACCGGGCGTCATTTCCATAATGCCTAAAGCCATTCATCATGAAGTTCATGCAGGAAATGACGGGTTATATCTTTTCGCTAAGTTTTTCCCGGCACTTTGCTAATCACCGTTTGCTAACGCATCTCGGTATTGACTGGGTGTCATGCCCACTATTTTCTGAAAGCATCTATCTAGGTGGCTTTGATCGCAGAAACCTGCTTCATAAGCCACTTCAGGGATGCTTTTATTTGTTTCAAGCAATTTCTGAGCTTTTCTAACCTTACACTGTATCTGAAATTGATGCGGAGTGAGCCCAAAAGCTTTCTTGAATTTACGAATCATATGATATGGACTTACCTGAGAATCTTCTGCCATTTCTTCTATTAAGTAAATGTTCTCCGGTTTTTCCATGATAGTATCCTGAAGCTCTTTCAGATTATCATCATCCACAACCGCTTCCGTCTTGATACACATAACTACCATAGAATAAGGAGATTCACCCACAGGCTTTATATCATGAAGGACATTGGGCATTATTCGAAATTCGTCTCCCTCTGCATAAATACCCCCTTCTCCATCTATGGTAATATAAACTTGTCCCTCTTCAATGTATCCTACTGTTAGGTGATTAGAATGAGTATGTGGAAGGTATGTTTTTAATGATTTTTCGTATCTTACACACTCAATTTCATCATTCTTTTTGCTATAAGTTACCTCACCCATCTCTATCATCCTTTCCGGATCTCTCCACAGGGTCTGTCCCCGTGGTTATACATAAATTTTTTCTTTTTCCTTAAAAACCTTCATCATTTCATTTGTTAAGCTGAGATTATTGGGTTGGAGCTCTATGTCTTCTCTCCTAACCCATGCCGCGTATTTCAATTCATCCTCATCCATCTTTATCTCATCATCACCGTCTGCCTCACAGAAAAATCCCACAAGGATATCCTGCGCCATACCCCATGGTTGTGATTTGTAGTAGCGGACGTTTTTAACTCTGATGCCGGTTTCCTCCATCACTTCACGATGCACAGTCTCTTCAAGTGTCTCCCCAATTTCCGTAAACCCGGCAATCAGCGCACTATGTGCATAACCACTCCTATACTTCGTAATCAGCAGACAGTCATCCTTGATCACTCCCACGATAACTGCCGGGTTAATCCTAGGATAGATAATATTCCTGCATTTTGGACATCGTAACGCTCTTTCTTTTTCATGAAAAACTAGTCGATCGGCACATCTACCGCAAAATCTATTATCTGTATACCATCTCCACAGATGATATGCAGTAAATGCAATAAATACATCTTTGGGCAGAGAAGTGTCTCGTATCTCTCTCAAATCTTTATAGGTGTACCCATCCTTATCTGTGCCTGTCGTGTCCAGTGACAGGAAATATCGCCTGTCATCCATTGAAAAAAGATACACTAACTGAAGGTCCTTCCCCTCGGATCCGTTGGTAAATGAAAGCCTTCCAGCATCCTCGCGCACCAAAATCCTTCCATCAGAATCAAATTTTAAAACAATATCATCATCTGTAATCTCTGCCAAATGATATGTGATGTCCAACTTGCTTGGATAAATATCCTGTATCATACCTAAACCTACCCTTTCCGGTATCTCCCGAAGGAATACCTTTTCAATCTTTTTCGTTCTATAAGCTCAGGGGCTTCACCATAGGTTCTGTCCCTGTGATTATCAATCATAAACTATCGTATATTATACTATATTTCACGTGATAAGTTCAATCTTCAAACATTTAAAAAGGCACAGTGCAAGAAAACCACACTGTGCCTTTTAGATATATGAAAAAGGAAGAAACCAAACTATATTTAAAATCCCATCATTCCTCCGGGGCCTCCCATATTACCAGGACCTCCCATATTGCCGGGACCTCCCGTATTACCTGACGCATTAACTCCACCGGTAGCTGTAGCAGATGTTGAACCTGATGTAAGCGTGTATTCACTTCCCGACTGAATATCCGGTGATGAATAAAACAGATAACTACATGCTTTAGGCAATGTAAATGAAGCTCCATCGTTTATTGTTACATTTGAATTAGCACTCAAACTTGTTGTGTAAATCACGTAACTTTGTCCGCTTGTTGTCGGAGTAATAGCCATATCAGAAGATCCCGCTGTAGCAATTACCGTTCCGCCACTTATCGTAAATATGCAATTCTGCTCACCTATGTCAAATGCTGCATTTCCTCCGTTAGAAGGTCCATACACTCTAGTAGTCCCACCACTTATAGTTATGCTTCCATTTGAATCAAGGCCATCTCCTTCCGCGTTAACAGTTATATCGCCGCCCTTTATGTACATCTCATAAGTATATATCTGTCCATTGTAATATGCCGTTGAACTAATCGCAGCTCCTTCATTGTCTGTCTGCGTAGCAAGTCCTCCTGACGCATTCATTCCATCATCTGTTGCGGTAACATTTATATTACCACCTATTATGTTAATACTCATTGCCTCTATACCCTCATAGCTTGACGCTACGGTAATATCGCCTGCGTTGATTGTTAATTTAATCTCAGCGTGGATTCCATCGTCTGAAGCGCTTACATTTATTGTACCTCCGTTAATCGTCAATGTTCCTTTAGAATGAATTGCATCATCGGCGTATTCGTCGCCTGAACGGTTATTGGTAATATTTGCCTTGGTCGTATCAATGGTTATATTGCCGCTGTTAATGGTGATATTCGAACCGGCTTTTATCCCTTTATGGCTTCCGTAATCAATAGTTCTTCCGTCGGCTTCGTAAGTTGTGCTGACAAGCGCTCCCGTTGCAATATCGATTGTTGCATCATCTATCGTAACAGTACCAAATACTACTTCATATTTTGTATCTTCAAAGAGCTTATATGATGCACTGATACCATCACCATCTTTAGTCTTAATTGCAATCTTTCCGCCTTTAATATTAATCTTCGTATCGGTTGCCGTTGATGAATCATATGTATAAGAACTTGCGTCAAATGTCACATCATCTTCATCATATGTGGTCTTAATTCCATCATTTACCGAATAGATAGTGAGATTGGCATTATTAAGATTAATCTCCTTCTTAACTGCAATACCTTTACCTGCTACATATTCTGAACTTGTGCCAATGTTGATTGTTGTATCGGTAATATTCAAAATATTTTTCGCCTTGATACCATTGCCGTTGGTTGATGTGATATTGAGCGTACCACCTCCGCTTATTGAAAGTGTACCGTTCTTTCCGGCGCAGATTCCATTTGGCTCATCAGCATCCGATGATGCAAGCTCACTTGTATCGCAGAGCGTAGTAACTGTTCCTTCAGGAATGATGATATTGACATCGAGTCCCTTGGATATATCAATCAAGCCCTCGTCTGGATCAACAGACGAGCTTGCTACCGTAACATTGTTAAGCGTGACGTTAGCATTTGCCTTTATTGAAATCTTCTTATAAGTTCCCGTAACAGTATAATCTCCTGCTTCGGTAATCTTTAAAACATCCTCTGTAGTTGTTACCACTTCGGTAGTTGCCTCTGTCGTTTTATCTGCTTCAGTCACTAATGCCTCTGTAATTTTGGTCTCTGTTGACGATACTTCGGTTGACGAAACTTCAGATATATCTGTTTCGTTTTCAGTGTTGTCGGCTATTATATACTGATATGTCGCTGCCTTCTTCAGTGTAGAAGATTTCTTAAGAAGTTTCTTGGTAACCTTCTTAGTCGACTTAACCGCATATACCGTTAAAACTTTAGTTGTTGCTATAGGTAATGTCTTACTCTTCTTAGACTTGATAATCTTTGAGGCGGTCAGTGTGCCGTTTAAAGAATAGTAAACCTTATACCCTTTTTTAGCAGTAATCTTAACTGATACAGTATCCGAGTAAGTTCCGGGTGTTTTGCTTATCGTGTAGCCTTTCTTACTGACCTTTGCGGCTGCGTTTGAAAATGTTGGTTGATACAATAAGATAACCGCGGCAGCCATAATTAATGCCATAATTCTTTTAAGTTTTCCCATAGTGTTTTCCTCCTTGCGTTATAATGTCGCTCTGAGCGAAGCGAAGAATCTTTATATTTAAAATTACGAAGGAGAGCGCAATAAAAAAGGGGTCACGATTAAAAAAAATCGTGACCCCTATGATTAATTCCCAACCTTTTGCATCAGTATCTTCTTTAAACCACAGGGTCTGTCCCTGTGGTTTATTTAACAAATACCATATTACATCTGTCCCATGATTCATCTTTAAATCATTCTCTCAGATTTATCTACTTGCATCCTTCTCTTCATAAGGTTTATTCCAAGAACCAATCTCAATCAGGTTTCCTTCCGGATCGGCAATATAGCAAGTCCTCTGGCCCCACTGTTCAAGTTCCGGTTCTAATACAGGTGTTGCACCATTCTCCACTGCATTCTTGAAAGCAGCATCGACCTCATCAAACGTGTCAACATAAAGAGCAATCTCTGAATGACCATTCAGTCCTTTAACATACTCATACCTACGGCTTGTCATCTTCTCAAAATCTTTCCTGCCGTACAGCAGAAACAACGTTCCGTCTTTTACAAGATACACATTGGAAGTATCCTCCGCTTCCTTGATTTCAAATCCAAGCACATCCCTGTAAAATCGAATCATCTTCGCCATATCTTCAACCAACAATCCAAAACCATCTAATCTCATAACACTACATCCTCCTTGAAAATGTTGTCATTTCTGCATATGTACAAAAGGAAATCAGTTCACTAATTTCATTTCCAACTCGATTTCATGCTTTATAGGAATACCGTTTGCCCCAACAAGCGGTATCTGTGGTTTTATCTTTCGCGACTCTTCTACAGCGTTATGATATAGCCTAATTATATCAAAGCCACGTTTTTGATAGAACTGAAGTGCAGACAGATTGTCATTTGTTGTAATCAGCATAACACGTGAACATCCGTTGTTCTTTGCAATCCTAATCGCATTTTCAAGAAGCACTGATCCAATTCCGCTTTTTTCATGTATGCTGTCGAGTGACAGTATCTCCATTTCATTTTTGAAAAACCTATATGTAATAAGTCCGACTATTTCAGAGTCATCGCAGGCATACAAACCATCAACAACTCCCAGATCCACACTTTCCCCGTGTACTACCATATCCATTGTGAACCAGTGCTCCATAATAAAGTCGTCAACTGATTTTCGATTATTCTGATCTATCTGATAAATATTCATTATTTTCCCCCACTTTACCTCAGACTGAAATTGTTAACGTATCATTATCATCTATCATTTGACTTTTCTCCTATATCCTAATCATTCCAAATACAATAATACTCGTCTTCATCATCCCACGGCGTGTTACCCTCTGAAGTGCCAACATAGACTATCCTATCATTGCGAATAAGTATCATGCATTGATGCTCCGGCTCCCATGGACATTCACACACAACTCCGTACCCTACTTCATTTTCTGGCTGTGGCCATACATACAACATTGGAGAAGATAAGTACGAAACGAGCTCTTCTCCAGATTTATAGCCTTTCATAACATTTTCAAGCGATTTAAAAATGTCATCATAAATATCCATTTGTTCCCATTCATTGTACATAAAGAGGAAAAACTTCTCTAATCCCGTTTGTAAAGAATCGAGCATTTCATGCTTATCCAACAAGCTGTTATAATGCTCAATACATTTTTCGGCATCTGATTCTGTAGCTCCTTCATCAAGAAAGATTTCAACCTGCATTTCTCCTTGAAAAATAGACTTTGAGTCAAATGTACCTGTAGCAAAAAGTCCGTTATGCTCTTCTTTCAAATTTCTTATCATGCCCACTGTTAATTACCTCTTTCATGTATACCTCACAGAAATGCCGCATATGCTTTTCGATGTATTCCATGCATTCTTCCCCACATTGTGGCTGCCTGTCTGACCTTGCAATCTGTAGAACAGCAGGCGCAGTAAGTTCTACCGCAAGGAGCTCCGGATCATCATTTTTGACGATACCCTCATCCATCATTCCTTTGATAATCTTGGCAAACATCCTCTGTATTCCATCAAGTTGATGCCTGGTCGTAACCTCAGAAATCCTTTCATTCCTGAACTGTTCCTGAACCAGAAGCATTCGCGTCTTGCGAATTATGGAATCCTGCATTGTGAACGCAATTCTCCCCATAGTTACCTTAATAAATTCTTCACGGCTCTGAGGTATATTTCCAATATTATTCTCAGAGCCAAACATTTCCTCATACCGAGTTTCGGCAGAATCGATTAATGCATTCAATATATCCTCTTTACCCTTAAAGTGTTTATAAAGCGACGGAGCCTTTATCCCGACAGCATTTGCAATCTGCTCCACGCTTGTTCCATCGTATCCTTTCTCTGCAAACAGCGTTAATGCTGCATCCAATATTCTCTCTTTGGTAGACATGACTTCCTCCATTCTACTTATATCCGTTAGCACAACCCACACACCATAATATACTCTTCGACATTCTCGTTCAATGTATGAATGCTGTTTTTTGGGCGCTTGTATCAACTACCATACGCAATCTTTATAATATCATCTATTCCCGCTTCTTCGATAGATATATCCTTCAGGGATTTTTGGGTGGAAAGGTCAGCTATTATATCTGCGGCAGTGGTTTCAGATTTGGTAAATCTGTAACGGGCAACATTTCCTTCATGAGCAATTATTTCACATTTATCATGTTCCGGAGCCTCTTCATCGTAATATTCTACAACAAGCGTTTTGTACGGAGCAATCCTTTCTGTGATTTCTTTAAGATTTCCGTCCTCCATCATAACACCGTGGTTGATTATTATCAATCTTTCACACAACTCCTGTATGTCACCGAGATCATGAGTAGTCAGTACTATCGTGGTCTTCTTGACCTTGTTTATCTCCTTTATGAATGTACGCAGTGAATACTTAGAGGAAACATCAAGACCGATTGTCGGCTCATCAAGGAACAGAACTTTAGGAGAATGGAGCATAGATGCTACAAGATCTCCTTTGACGCGCTGCCCTAGAGACATCTGACGTACGGGCTTGTCAATAAGTTCTTTAATACCAAGTATGTCGTTCATGACATCAAGCGTCTTATCATAATCAGTTTGCTTGATGCGGTAGATATGCTTTAACAATTCAAATGTTTCACCAAGTCTGATATCCCAGTTTAGCTGAGTTCTCTGGCCGAACACGACACCTATGTTCCTCACGACTTCCTTCCGGTGCTTTGTAATATCCTCACCGCCAATCAGCACGCTTCCGCTTGTAGGGGTAAGTATACCAGACATCATTTTAATCGTTGTGCTCTTTCCGGCACCGTTCGGACCAATAAATCCGACAATTTCTCCTTCATCTATGTGGAACGACAAGTTCTTAACCGCATGGACGACTTCAGTGTTTCTTGTCACGAGTCCTTTCAAGGCACCCGATAAGCCCGCGCCTTTTTGTTTTACTGTATAATCCTTATTTAGATTCTTAACATCTATCATAATCAGTTACCTGCACTTTCGTACTTTTTAAGACCTAAATTGAAATATGCACCTGCCAGAAACATCACGAGCAGTCCTACAGCAAGTGTAATAAATGCTGTAGTCATCCCACCGGATAATCCATTGTCAATTCCAAGAAGGGAAGATACCGGGTAAAATGATACCCAGCCGACCGGGATTAGGTATGTCAGTATGAACTGCATACTCTCGGGATACATAGACAGAGGGTACATTGTTGTCTTGTCCATAATCTCCTGTGTGTACTGTCCGAAATCAACTGCGCTTCTCGTGTGAAAAGAGGTGCTTCCGAGAAATATATAGATTCCTCCACGGATAAGTGTTGCACCAATCAGCATGATTATGACCTGCACCATGAACAGGAAGGATACTTGAACACCGGACTTCGCACAACCGTATATGAATACGATCACTCCCGGGATAAGATCGGTTATCCCAAAGATATTGATGTTTGTGAAGAAAAACTGGTACATCACTCCGAGCGGTCTTGTAAGATACCTGTCAAAATCACCCTCGATCACGAACCATCCCATAAACCATCCCTGAACAAAGAAGATCATCGACAAAGCATGTGATATTACAGACAATCCGTAAAGGAATGCAAGCTGTCCGTAATTCCATCCGTTTATTTCTCCAAAAGACTCTACGACAAACTTAATGATTGCAAATCCCATAATGAACTGGAGTGGGTTGGATATTAACCATCCTACAATATTGGACGGATACTCAATCATTGTCATAAATGCAATCTTTATTTCTTGGCCGGTTACATCTAAGTAATGGCGCAACGTATCAAATAATTTACTCATCGTCATCCTCCCTGAACCATCACTTTTCTTGTTATCCGTCTCTGTACATAAAAGAACAACACAGATAAAATCACAAGCCAGATAAACTGGATGCGCATCTGCGATATCATCTCCGCACGGTCACCTCTTCCGATGTATATACTTAGCGGAAGCTGGTATATATATACGAAAGGAAGTGCAGAAAGCACATTTGACACACTTTCCGGGAAAAACCATATCGGAATGATAGATCCGGACAGGAGCCTTATCAGATGCTTCTTGACCTGAATCAATGCGTCGTTATTTATAGTTGTAAATGCCGTCATTCCAAAAAGAGCTGCTATCAGCCAGTTAATCAGGAATGATTCAAGCACAGCTATAACAAACATCGGAAGATCACTGATATCTGCCATAACAGGAATCTTTATCATGAGTGATCCGATAAGAAGAATCGGGAGCATATTCTGGAAAATGAGAGCGATTATACTTCCAATGTCTTCTGCAAGGAACATTCCAAACAGACTGATTGGCTTCATCATGTCTGTTGCAACAGTTCCCTTTTCAACGCTGCGTCCAATCCTCCTTTCAACATTTGTGATAAGGAGAACGGAAAGAACAGATGATATTATGATATATATCTGCATGCTACCTACATCAACACCGTCCACAACACTGCGACCGGTATAGAGAGCTCTCCAGAAATATGCCGAGGTAATCATAATTATCGTCTGCATAATGATGTTTCCGTAAACATTGAACTCATATGCCATACTCTTTATAATCTGAGTTTTTATGATGTATAAGTACTTTTTCATTTCGTTCCTTTCATTTTTTATAAATACAGTCACTCTGTATTGTCGGCCTATAAGCTTAGTTAACCTCTGTATACTAGCCCTGCTAAGGTCCCCATTTTGCTAATAAATATTAGCCATATTATAGCTAGCATTTATTAGCTTGTCAATCAAAAAGATAAGGTGTCGATTTTGTCAACATGTTTTCTAAATTAAAAACAGGCAACTCTGCAAGTCACCTGTTCTTTCATCATTACACTAATATCTTAACTATTTTTATCCAATTTCCAACAAAAAGAATTCCCTTTAATCAAAAGATATTCAACGAAATACACCTCTATATAATCTCGCTCATTTATTAAGTTTCATTATAACCACAGTGTCTGTCTCTGTGCTTTTCCACTATATAAAACCTCTCTGCTTTAATATGCTAAGCACAAATCTTACAAAGAAAAATACTGTCGCAATTACCACACCAGCGATTCCAAATGCAAATGTTATCAATATTTTACCGCCTCTAACTCCTTTACCACCTTTAGATATAGCTCCACCACCAAGCTTGGCTAGACCATAAGAAGCCGCAGCAGCACCGGAAAGATTGGTTCCAATACTTCCATATGCCATGCCGATTACATACGACAGCATCCTTCCGATTATTGCCGATAATATTCCAATTAAAATGATTAAAGCTATCTTCTTTAATATTGGTATATCTTCTCTATCCATAGTTTCATTTCCTACTTCATTTTATTAAAATATAATAAATCTGGTCACCACATGATCTGTCCCTGTGGTTACTATTGTCAATACTTCACCAATGTCCTCATCGATACATATGCTTCTTTTTTCAATCTCGCCCGGACAGAATGCTTCTCCATAATTGATGCAGGCATAAACGGCTTTCTCGTTGGCAAGTGTCATCTGCCAGAACGGATACTTCACAATGACAGGTGTATTGGCTCCAACGCCAAGTTCCAGATATAATACATGAAGTTTTTCATTCCTGCGAAGGAAATCGGAATAAACAACCGATGCCTTATGCCAGCCCTCGTCCTCCACAAAGGAATCGTCAGCACGAAGGTTCATGGTAACATCCGATCCGTCATCCGGGCATTTCGGAATGAGGCTTGTCGGAATCCTCATGGTTATATTGCCATCTTTTGGCACCTGAAATACACCAGCTTCATCCTTCACAAAACCCTGCGCCTCCATCGCTTTCATGACCCACTCCTCATTATCATAGGTCTTTTGCAGTGACGGATTCACGCTCTGGAATAGTCCGTAGTCTCCCTGCGTATAGAAAAGACGCTTTTTATCAAATCCCGCTCTCTGGAATTGGTGATCCACATTGGTGGTAATCACAAAATAATCCTTATCTTTTACAAGATCGTGCAGTTCTTTATAAACAGGTTTAGGAGCATCTATATAGCGATTGTAGTAGATATGCCTTGCCCACCATGCCCAGCGCGTCTCATCATCCGGGAACGGGTAGAAACCACCGGAATACATATCTCGGATACCATACTTTTTCGCAAAATCATAAAAATATGTTTCAAAACGCTCGCCACTGTATGTCAGCCCTGCGGAAGCGGAAAGTCCGGCACCCGCTCCGATAACGACTGCATCTGCTGCTTCGATCTCTTTCTTTAATCTGGTGATTCGTTCCTCCTTAGAGCCTGTTCCGAATGACATATTTCTGATAAAATACCGCACCGCACCGAGTCCTTTCTGAATGCTTTCCTGATAGCCGTTCGGCATTTCATCATATAAGTTCTTCATAGTATTTTTTGTCCTCGTCCTTAAAAACATTAAAGATCACCCTTTCTATAGCACCCGGATGCTGTGAAAGCCAGCTGTCCACGGCGCTGACGGCGATCTGAGCTGCCCGCTTGTTTGGGAAATGAAATACGCCTGTAGAAATACAGCAAAACGCCACGCTTTTCAAATCCTTATCAAGACACTTATCCAAGGTGTTCAGGTAACAGTCCGCCAGATCCTTCTCAAGTTCCGGTGTCAGCTCATATTGCACAATCGGGCCGACGATATGTATAATTTTCTTTGCAGGAAGATTATAGGCGTCCGTCAGCATTGGAACAGCAGTCGGCTGCTCATAATCTTTGCCGTATTTGATCCTCAGCTGATTCATCTGCCTGCTGCACTCAGCCCTGAGCTGTACGCCGGCGTAGGTATGAATGCAATTATCAATACAGGTATGCATCGGCACAAAGCATCCAAGCATCTGCGAGTTCGCTGCATTTACGATTGCGTCCACGGCAAGCCTTGTGATATCGCCCTGCCAAACAGATAGACCATCGCGGATTTCCGGGATATCTGAAAGCCGTACGATACCTTTTTCTTCTGCTCTACCTGTCAGATATTCATCCTGAACAGCGAGTACATCATCTGAAAAAGCCTTCGGCATACGGATGTTCATAAGCGACCGAAGAATGCGTCGTTTTCCTTCGGTGTCTTTAGGCGTTTCCAAATCTTTATATTGAACAGAATCTGTTTTGAATTCCTCTACGAGATAATCCAGCCGCTGATTCTGTGTCATTTTCTCATTCATACTGTTACCTTCTTTCCACCGCACCTACAGGACATTCCGTCATGCAGTTCCCACAATGCAGGCAGTGTTCCTGCTCGATAACATAGGGAATACTATCTGTCATGATGCAGTTCTGCGGACAGACTGCCGCACAACTTCCACAGCCGATACAGCTGTCCTTGATGAAATATCCTTCCGTTTTCTTCTCAGCTCCACCAAATGTGAAAGTATAGTTCAGATAGTCCTTTGTTTCCATCCTCTTCTCCTTCTTAAAATGGACCCCGGCTGTTTACCGGAGTCCCTTCTCTTAAGCTTCTTTAGCCAGAAGTCCCTTCATTCCTGTCCGAAGATCCAGAAGCGTGTACTTCTTCATTTCCGATTCCATTGCATTCTGGATTGCTTTAAGCTTATCATCCAGAAGCGCATGAATGTTCCTTCCAACCGGACATTCCGGATTTGGTGCTTCATGGAAGCGGAACAGGTCGCCATCTTCTACAGGTTCGATCGCTTCATATACGTCAAAGAAGGTTATCTCTGATAAATCTCTTGTCAGTTCGATTCCGCCAGTTCCCCTGGCCACATTGATCAGTCCGGCATTCTTCAGCTGTGTGAGTATCTTGCGAACGATGACAGGATTGGTATTGATGCTCGATGCCAGAAAACCACTGGTCACCTTATAGTCATCCTTGAATGTATCCACACAGGTGAAGATATGCAACGCTACTGTAAATCTACTTGATATCTGCATCTTATCACCTCCAAATATCCTGCTATCATTCTAACGCGAATCTGTTGTAATTTCAATAGTTACATTAAAACTTGCCATTCTGATTCTGCCATGTATCTTTGTCAGCAAGTGTCTCCATTACATCCCAGTGCACAGCAATAAAACTGTTTATGATATTTCAGATGTAACCACTGCGGTTTCATCTGATGATGTTAATATAACACGCAGAAGATGTAATGTCAATGGTTACATCAAAATGTTTGTGATCATAGTATATCGCATAATATAAAAATTCGCAATGCGTGGATTCTAAAGTTTTAATCGCATATCTGTATACTTCTGAACCTTATCTTCAAACCCCAGTTTTTTATATATAGGATATCCTTCATCCGTTGCTACCAGATCAATGCGGCATATCTGATGCTCTCTGGCATATTCAATCATATTTTTCATAAGGCTCGTACAGATTCCTTTACCACGGTATTCTTCTTCTGTGTATACGCTTAGAACTTCTGAATCCAATCCATTTAGAAAAAATGGATTGGCCGGCTTCTCGATAATCAACAGATAAGCCGCAGCAACAAGCCTGCCCTCTGCTCTTGCTACAAACGCTATCAGCTTTTTCCCGAGTTCTCTCTCAAAATATCCCGGAAGCTGTTTTTCTGAATATTCCGCGGTCGTAAGACCGCCTATCCGGACGAGCGGTACCGCGAGTCCATGACAATGATACCGCTAATCCGAAATAGCGTACCGGTACTATAGTGAGTGCTTAGATAGGAGCTCTCTCATATTTGCTGTACCAGAATTAATAGTTTCTGAATTATGTACGATTCGATCCATGATAGCATCAGCTATTACACCTCCACCTAAGCGAGGATGCCATTCAGTCTGTTTGTATTGAGTACAGAAGATTGTTGGCCATGTATCATATCGTTTTTCAAATATCTCCAACAGATATTTAACTTCTTTCTCTGAAGGGATATCCAACAGCCACTC
>JHXB01000016.1 GCA_000621905.1 Lachnospiraceae bacterium NC2004 | reverse complement strand
ATGTTCTTTTCCTTGGCAATGTTCACTACAGAACTAATAGAACTGCGTGACATATGCCGTGATCTGGCAATCTCATTCTGGGACATACCGCCAGATTTTAGCTCGAGTATGAGCTTTACATTGATTCTATTGGCCATATCTTTGGCCTCCTTTCGTAGAATTAGGCTTATAAGCCTTAAACAATTCTACAATAGAATCAGTATCATTGTATGGATTAGTTGCATTATCGCGTGAATTGCAACATCAAAAACAAGGAGGTACGCTGTCGCGGACTAGCGGTACGCGATTGCGGATTGGTGGTACGTCCAGCGTGGAATATTCATTTTCAAAATATATGATATAATTACCAAGGTACAATAACAATTCTTCTACGAAAAGGATCAACAATATGGTATTAGCCAAACAACTCAGTCAAAAATTAACTGATGCATTAGTGAAAGATTCATTAATTAGCAAATCCACTTGTATACTTGGATCTTTCGTTTCTACTATTCTGCTAGTCATATTTATAGTTTACGAAAATGACACATGTACTACGACACTATCCTTTTGTTCATTAATACTAGCTATTAGCATGGTTATAGGTTATCATATATATAAAAAAAGAAAGGATTAAACAAATGACATTTAAGGTTGTTATATGTGACGATGATAAAGAATCAATTCAAAGCACTGTCAGATTACTAGAACAATACGGAATGCAAAATGATATAGATTTTAGTATTAAACAATATACTTCGGCAGAATCCCTTTTGAACAATTATTTAACACCCGGAATGTTTCACATAGCTTTTTTCGATGTCGAAATGCCCAACATTAACGGATTACAACTTGCTAAAGATATCAAACACAACACTGACAAAGACTTACAAATAATATTCTTAAGCAACTATCCTAAATATATGCAAGATTGTTTTCCTATTCATCCGGTTAACTATCTCACTAAACCACTTACAATCGAAAGTTTAAGCAAAGTAATGACTCAACTCATTCAAGAATTAACAGACGCAACCGATAAAAAATTAATGATACAATGTACGGATTGTACTGAAATAATAAGTATAGATGATATTATGTATATCAATAAAATTCCAGGAAAAAAGAACACAATAACCTTCTACCTAAAAGACCGTACAATAGATTCGCACGGAGTTATACGAGACATAGAAAAGGAGCTTAAAGATATTCACTTTTTTTCTCCATATCGCGGTATATTAATAAACTTAAATTGCGTTCACTATTTTAATGACAATTCAGTTGTTTTACTTGACGGTACAAAACTACCTGTAAGTAGAAGAAAACTTCCAGAATTCCATAAGCTGATCACACGCCACGCAATTTCGCTAAACAATAATTAACAAGGAGCTGCAAGTCATGATCTACTATTTATTTGAAATACTCTGCTCTATAATTGACGTTATAACAATACATTTTTACTTGAAAACCTTCTTTTCCAAAACAAATGAAACACTTTCAAAGATATATTGGTTATGGCTCATTATAGCAGAACTCATACCACTTCCGATATCACACTTCTTTTTAGGAACACTTAATACAGAAAAAAGTATCATAATGAGCATAGTTACATTTGCCACAATACTGCTAATGTCCGTATTATACACGTCCAGTTTGCGTCACAGACTATTCATATGTCTGTTTTACACTTTTTTTGCAGGAATATGTGAAGACATTCCTGGTGCATTGGTTACAGCAGCAGTCACTAACAATTATATAAATTTAAAGCCCGAACAAATTGAACTTATAGTCCAAGCTCAGTATGGGTTCTTCTTCTTTCTGTTCCTATCTATTATTCGCATTTTCTACAAGCCTCAAAAGCGCAGATATTCCATTAAATACAGTATCGCTATACTCATTACCCCAACCCTATCAATTCTAATAATCGGCGATACTTCACAAATGATGACAACAGATAACACATATAAACTATTAGTTATATCAAGAGCAGCAGCGCTCTTTATTATCAATATCATTAATTTTGTTTTGTTAGACAATATCTTTACAATCCAAAACTTAGAAGAAGAAAAAAACCTGCTCAACCAACAAGTAATATATCAAATTAATAAATATAATCAGATTTCTACAGCATATCGTAACACAAGAAGCATTCTTCATGATGCAAAAAAGCATTTTATGTATCTCGAATCTTGTATAGACTCAAACGATTCAGCCCATGGGCTCCCATATATAAAACGAGCTATAACAGAAATGGAGTATACATACAACAAAATCAACACTGGAAACTTAGTAATAGATGCATTTGTTAGCAACCATTCCAATTTAGCACAAAATGAAGGAATTGAATATACTACTAACATAGCAATAAATCCCGAAATCATCCCTGTTGAGGATTATGACTTAAGTGTAATATTAGGAAATTTACTTGATAATTCTCTCGAAGAAGTAAGGCACATCAAACCACCTGCCAAAAGAACCATATCTGTAAATATTGCAACAACAGATTCAATACTAATAATCCATATAATAAATTCAGTAAATAACCAGCTCCCAGATTTCAAGAACACTACTGAATATTACTTACACCATGGTTACGGCTTAGAAAATGCACGAAATACAATAAAAAAATACAAAGGATCCTATGATTTTCAACAAAATAACAATACATTTGACGTTGCAGTAAGAATACCGATTCTCTAACACTCAATATGCATAACAACAGCTCGGGATAAACCCCGAGCTTTGTTTTTTTATGTAGATTGATTTGCACCAAATCAAGATTTTTAGCGGTCACTTGACTAAGCCGTACGAACCAGTTATAATGTTATCATACTATATTTAGCCGTACGAACAAATATAATGGTGTCGTACAGATGATTTAGCCGTACGGCGTAATATTGTTTTGTTACGCTTATATTATGTTTATAAATAGGGGTGATACTATGAAGGTCAGTAATTCTAACGAATTTGGGCAAAAGGTTAGAGAACGGAGAAAGAAGCTCAATTATACACAGAGTTATATATCTCAGGTGAGCGGTTTATCAGTTAGTTTTTTATCAGATTTGGAAAATGGCAAAAAGACGATTGAACTAGACAAGGCTCTTTTGGTCGTTTCTCTTTTGGGGATGGATGTGAATATAGTTGAAAGGGAGGGATAATACGTGGTAGAACTTGATGTTTCTATTGAAAGAAGAGGAGTGCAGATATCTGTAGGTAAGATTATCGGGGAATCTCATTTAGATGCCAGATTTAAATATAATGAAGATTATCTTTCGGACACGGATGCTATACCTATTTCGGTGTCACTTCCTTTGCAGGAGCAATTTTTTTCTGTCGTTACTACAAGAACATTCTTTGAGGGCCTTTTGCCTGAGGGTTTTTCGAGACGTGCATTAGCTATTAATATGCATGAAGACGAGGATGATTATATTGCTATCCTCAAAGAACTTGGAAGCGAATGCTTGGGTGCAATCCAAATATTAGATGGCAGTGACAGGATTTATAAAAATGAATACAGAGAGCTATCATTGGATAGGATAAAGGAGCTTGCTAAAGAGGGAGCTACAAAGTCAACAGACTTGTTGATTGAAACACATCTGTCTTTGACGGGAGCGTCTGGCAAAGTAGGAGTATATTCTAACGATGATGGTAAGACATGGTATTTGCCTGTAGGTTGCGCTCCAAGTACACATATATTGAAGCAAAGTCACGTTAGGTTAAATGATATCGTTGTAAATGAGCAATTGGTTTTACTTGCAGCTAAAAAGTTGGGCATAGATGTTGTTGATAGCAAGATTATTGATACGGGAAGCAAGCGAGATGACGCAATTCTTTTTTCTACAAAGCGTTATGATCGAATTATCAATTTGGATTCTCAACTAATTGGCAATCTTCCTTGTCCGTTGAGACTTCATCAAGAAGATTTTTCTCAGGCGCTAGGTATCCCCTCAAAACTTAAGTATGAGAAAGCTAATAAAGGGTATATGAGATTGATATTTGATCTTATAAGACATGTATCAAGCAACCCGATTGAGGATCAACTTAAACTATGGGACAGAGTTGTTTATAATTACTTAATCGGCAATACCGATGCTCATATAAAGAATTATTCTTTGTTGTATAACAGTGATTTGAATTCTGTTAGGCTCTCTCCGGCATATGATATGATAAGTACAATTATATATAAAGAATCTACGAAAAGTATGTCATTTTCCGTAGGTGGTGAATATATAATAGACAATATCACAGATGAACATTTTAGAAGGGCATTGAAAGATGTGCATCTTGGAGAACGCCTGGCAATGGATAGATATTATAATATTAAGGACCGGGTAGGAAGTGCCATAAAAGAAGCCGGCGAGGAACTTGCTGCTAGCGGATATGACAATGCAGCAATATTAGCTGATAAGATTGCTGCATTTCCGCAGATAACCAAAAAGAAAGACACTATATGACAATACATTATAAGGAAATGTAAACTAAAGCTAGGGTTAAACACCCGAGCTTTGTTTATATCTCCTGATAGTGTTCTATATATTCATTAAACCTTGGGAGAATCAAAGAGATTTCGCCATACTTGGGTACCTCAGCCCCCTTATCCACATTTCAACTCTAGCATATACGCAAGCTTGTTTTTATAACTATTTTATAACTTCGAATTTCTTTTATAACTGTTTTATAACTTCAATATAATTTTATAACTATTTTATAACTTTTGCAATACATATTTTTTATATAAACAAAGCTCGGGCTTATCGCCCGAGCTGTTACATATAACATCATATGTTACAATTATAAATCCAACTCTCCTGCAATCTTCTTGAGCTGCTCTGCAGATTCCTTAAGCTTAGCAATCTCGTCTTCGTCAAGAGAGATAGGTATCTTCTCTTCTACACCGTTCTCACCAACAATTGCAGGCATACTGAGTGATATACCATAGATGCCGTACTCACCCTTCATAGTACTTGACACAGGAAGGATAGCCTTCTCATCACCGATGATAGCGGCACATATACGTCTTACCGCCATCGCGATTCCGTAATAAGTAGCGTGCTTCTTCTCTATGATTTCGTAGGCACTGTTCTTAACCATCTCCTGGATATTCGCCTCAGATTCCTCATGATTAAAATGTCCTCTCATCTCACAGAAAGTTGAAAGCGGAACTCCCGAAACAGTAGCTGAACTCCATGCAGCTAGCTCGCTGTCTCCATGCTCACCGATGATAAACGCATGAACCGAACGGCTGTCAACATTTAAGTGATCACCAAGTCTGCTCTTAAGTCTCGCTGTATCAAGAACTGTACCCGAACCGATGACTCTGTTCTCAGGGAAACCTGAGAGCTTCTGAGCAACATACGTAAGAATGTCCACAGGATTGGCTACCACAAGGATAACACCCTCACAGTTACGACTCTTAATCTCAGGAATAATGCTCTTAAATATACCAACATTCTTCTTAACAAGATCAAGTCTTGTCTCACCAGGTTTCTGAGCTGCACCTGCAGTAATAACAATAACTGCGGCATCAACAATGTCATCATATGTTCCCGCATATATCTTCATAGGCTTAACAAAAGGAACACCATGACTGATATCAATCGCCTCACCGTCTGCCTTGTTATGGTCGGCATCGATAAGCACGATCTCTGAAAACATTCCTGATTCCATAAGTGCAAATGCAGCAGACGAACCAACGAAACCACATCCGATGATTGCAACCTTCTGCACGTCAACATTTCTCTCGTTCTTAGAACTATCATATATCTTATCCACTGTATACCTCCTATCAATTATACAAATTATAAAGTAACTGTTATAAATTATATCACTATAAGCTAGAATTTGCTACCTATGTAACCTAATATATCGGCTCTGGTAGTTGACTTTAGGATGTAACCATCCGGCTTAAGTGCCATAACTCGAGATACCGCTTCCTTGGTTCCGATACCGGTTAGGAATATAACAGGTATATGCATGGTTGCAGGATCCTGTCTTAACATCTGAAGCACCTGCGGTCCATCAACAACAGGCATTTCATAATCCAAAAGAATAAGATCCACCTTGTCATCCTCAGGAACCTTAAGAAGAAAGCTGATAGCCTGCATTCCCGCAGTCACTACATCAACCTTATAAACATCCTTTATCCACTCTCTTACCATCTTGGCATATGAAGGATCATCATCTACTATCAGGATACGCTTCTTTCTGTCTTCAGTCTTATTCTCCATTGCATTCTCAACAATAGAGCGAAACTTATCCATATCAATAGGTCTGTTAACCCAGTCAAACATCTTGATATCCGGAACCAATCTCTGAATATCCGTGTGATACTTCACTTCTCCGATTACAAGCATATTCTTGCCGGCTTCCTTAACATACTCAACGATATGATTGAGGCTCGCAATCTTAGCCTTGTCATCGAGTACATCACTCGGAAGATAAAGAACAAACAAAGCGGTTCCTGGTGCAACAATCTTAACTCTTTCAAAATCATTGACAATTGAAGATACCTTGTACCCCAATTCAGCAAGTTTCTTTTCTATCCCCTTTACAACCACACTGTTCTGAAACATAACAGTGACAACATTCTTATTCTCTCCCATTACTATATCCTCCAAAATCAAATATTCTCTGTAATATAATCTACTTTAACCGTCTTACTAAGTTCATTCTCATTCCACAAATTAAGAACGCGTTCTATAACAGCATCTGCTTCGTCATCCTCAAAATCCGGCAACAACATAAAGAAAAATCTCTCTTTCGTAAGCATTATTATGTCACATTTTCTCAAGTTGTTCTTAAACACTTCACCGAATTCATAAACCGTATCTTCGATACTATCGTTGGCATTGACAGGACTTAGCGAGAATAATACCTTAAGGGCATGTCTCTTATTCCTTGTAATCATACGAATTATATAACGATAGCTGGATGTAAATGCGTCCTGCCCCAAAAACATCGCGCCTTGCTTAATTCCTCGCTCTTCAACCAGACGGGTCAGCCTCTCCATCTGATCGTGTATATCGAATTCTCCGTCAAATGTTATCGTCTCACCATATATATCATATCCATGCTTGCCGTTCTGTTTAACCTTGTAAAGAATACCATCCGCATACTGGAACAATATCTTATAGTCTCTTCCATATTCCGGAACAAAAACAACACCAGCCGATATACCGATTGGTATATTGAACCCCTCTCCCATCAGTTCTTCACAACTGTTATAAAACTGATTGTTAAGTCTCGTAACAATCGACTCAACTGCACTCTTATCATGAAGATTAGTAAAGAATCCCATAAACTCATCTCCACCAACCCTCGAAATAACATCATTATCTCTGATATTGCGCTTAACAACCTTGGCAAATGCCTCTAAGACTCTGTCCCCCATATCATGGCCGTACAGATCATTGACAAGCTTAAAATTATCAAGATCAATAACCATCAAAGCTCCATCATTTTCACGAACATACCTTGTAATCTTAGCAGTTCCGCTTGACTTGTTAAGAAAACCGGTAAGCTTGTCAAGAGAAGCCTCCTCGGTTAAGCTCTTAATCCTGTTGGAATTGTCAATAACATTAGTGATTCGTCCAAGTAAAACATTCTTGTTAATAGGCTTATGTACAAAATCGGAAGCTCCTTCTGCCAATCCGCGCCTCTCAGTCTCACTGTCTCCTTCCCCTGTTAGGAAAATGACAGGGGTACGCTTAAGACATAATTCATCTTCCGTCTGTCTCAATTGACGAAACGTCTCAAATCCATCCATATCAGGCATAAGAACATCCATCAGAATAAGATCCGGTGTATTCCTATGAATAAACTTAATCAAATCTTTACCTGAGCGAAGGCATGAAACCTTCATTCCCTCAGAAGCCAATATCTCTCTTGCATTGGTAAGGCTAAGCGCCTCGTCATCTACAACAACAATCCAACTATTCATATGTCAATCATCCTCATCATCTATATACTGGTATTATATATTATTCAGCTTGGTCTGTATCACTCTCGTCAACTCCCCAACAAAACATTCAAATAGCGATGGATACACATAGTCAATTATACTATAAAGTTACATTCTAATCAACCAATATCGAATCAGTCCCCAATACAAATGTATAAAAAACTGCCGATACTAACGCATCGGCATAATTTCAATTAAATTTCAAAAATCTATGCATCATCTTATAGCTGCTAAGAGCAATAGTTCTGCCAAGAGGTCCCGGCAAACTCACCAATGTAGCATAGCTTGCAAGTCTGATTCTCGTAGTGGTTCGCTTATCTGCCTTATAGACATCTCTCCACATCCTCTTGTAGTCAGCCTCACTCGATCTATCCTTGTTAAGTCTCGCAAAAACAGAAGCCGCAGTTAGCATAAGCACATTCTCTCGATACATCAGCTTGGCAAGCTTATGGTCTTCCTTCTTAATCTTCTTAAGATCATATGCCTCAAAAAGCATCTTGGAAACCTGAATCTGATCTTCATAATGACTCTTCATACTGCTCTCGGACATCGACTGACCCGGACGCCCTATAAAATAGTGCTCTAATACTTCATGCATATAGTAAAGCTTTCTGACATGAGGCAAAGGATAGTATACATAAAGGTTGTCCTCATAAAATGTATGCTTCGGAAGCTCCATTCCGCAATCTCTTAAAAGAGATGTCCTGAAGGTCACAGAATGAATCGTAGGATACTGTGTAACGGTAAACCTTCCAAGTTCGTCCCAGGTAAGAAGTTTAGAAGGCTCAATCGCATTGTCATAAGCCAATATATCTATATCGAAATTCCCACTATAATCATAACAATAATCGGTCAAGAGCAAGTCACAATCTGTATCATTAAGCTCAGACAAATGCTTAAGATAAGAATCTACTGTTCCTTCATCAATCCAGTCGTCAGAATCCACTACCTTAAAGAAAGCTCCGGTAGCCTCCCTTAAACCGGCCATAATACCTGCACCGTGTCCGCCGTTCTCCTGATGAACTACCTTGACGATATCCAGATATTTAGCAGCAAATGAATCTGCTACCGCACCTGTATTATCGGTCGAGCCATCGTTGATTATAACTATCTCGCATTTATCCCCACACAAAAGTAAGCTATTGATTGTCTTATGCATGAACGATCCCGAATTATAGCATGGTACAACAAATGTTATTAGTTTCACCCAAACACTCACTTTCAATCTATAATGGCAAATTATATCAAAAATCCAAATAAAATTAAATACCCAAAATCTACAATGCTTAGGTAATCTCATCTGACATTTTTAGGGAAATGTACAAAACCGATAATCAGACTACGAAATATCCATCACTTGAGTAAAGATAAGCCTCTAATCTCCTGTTCTTTATGTCCTTATTCTTAAGCTCCTGATTCTCCAAAAGATAGGCTTTCTCGTCATCTACCGCATATAACCTGTATATGATAACACGCATTTTCTCGCCTATCTCAACCTTTCTTCTCTCTAACGATCTAAAGGTGGTGAGCTCGATGCCATTTACATTTAGCTTGAGCTCTAAGCTGTTACCCCTAAATAAAATATCGGTAACCACTCCCTCCTCGGAACAGTCTATGACATCCGAGAACACTTTGTTGTCTGCCTTAAACGCCTCAACAAACTCAGGTCTCACTATAGCTCCCTTGTAATCGCCCTTCTCAAACCCTTTAAGCTTGTGATAATCCTCAATAAGAGTGGAACGCCCGATAAACTCTGACACAAAAGGCGTGTCCGGATTCTTGTATATCTCCTTAGGAGTTCCAATCTGCTCGACTCTTCCCTTGTTGGTTACAATAATCTGATCGGCAACCTCAACCGCCTCATCCTGATCATGAGTTACAAAAATGCTGGTAATCCCAACCTTGTAAATCATTTCTCTAAGCCAGCTTCTAAGCTCCTGTCTAACCTTGGCATCAATCGCAGCAAAAGGCTCATCAAGAAGCAACAGGCTTGGATTCGGTGCTAACGCTCTTGCAAATGCAACTCTCTGCCTCTGACCACCCGAAAGCTGATTAGGGTAACGCTTCTCAAAGCCCTTTAATCCGGTGAGTTCAATAAGCTCTTCAACCCTTGCTTTAATCTCTTTCTTAGGCATTTTCTTAATCTCAAGTCCGAACGCAATATTCTCATAAACCGTCATATATCTGAACAATGCGTAATTCTGGAACACAAACCCGATTCCTCTCTCAGATGGTGACACATCATTGACTCTCACCCCGTCGATCATGATATCTCCGCTGTCAGGTCTTTCTAAGCCTGCAATCATCCTTAATATAGTGGTCTTACCGGAACCCGAAGGCCCTAAAAGAGCAACCAGACTCCCCTTCTCTATTCCCAAATTGACATCTTTAGATGCCTTAAAATCTCCATATGATTTGTTAATATTCTTAAGCTCAACGTACATAGCACACCCTCCTACATCGCCTTAGACTTATGCTCAAATATATTTCTAAGAATCAAGACAATAACAGCAATAATCACGAGTATTGATGATACTGCAAATGAAGCCGTTATCGAATCTGCGGAACCCGCAAGATAAAGCGCGTCTATCTCAAGCGGAAGTGTAAACGTCTCACCTCTTGTCTTAGATAAAGCATTTACCGCACCAAACTCTCCTAAAGCCCTTGCTGTACAAAGTATAATTCCGTATATAAGCGCCCATTTCATATGTGGAAATGTAACTCTCTTAAATATCGTCCATCCGTTAGCACCCATAAGCGACGCCGCTTCCTCTTCGTCGGTCCCTTCAGCATTTAACACAGGAATAAGCTCTCTTGAAATAAAAGGAAATGTCACAAATATAGTCGCTAAAACAACGCCCGGAATCGCAAATACAATCTTTATATCCGTTCCAAATGTAGAATTGATAAAGTCGACAACAGGCTTTGCCCATCCTGAACGGCCAAATGTCATAATGTACGCAAGGCCGGCAATTACAGGCGAAATTGAAAATGGAATATCAATCAATGTTGCAAGAAACTGCTTGCCTTTGAAAGAAAACTTTGTAAGTAGCCATGATGCCATTATTCCAAAGAATGTGTTAACTATAACCGTAATCACAGTTGCAAGTAAAGTAACTAAAAGCGCAGCCCTAACATATTCAGTACTTATAGACTTGAAATAGAAATCAAATCCCTCTTTTAAAGAGTTGACAATAACTGATATCAAAGGAAGAATCAGCATAAAGAATATAAACAGAGCGCTCACGCTTATAAGAATCCACTTAACTACAGGCTTGCTCCTTCTGGTAGTTTTGACAGCAAGCTCTTTTCGCTCATCACCATTTAAATAAGCCACAAAACCACCTCCTATACATTACTTACTCGCCTAGATTGACGGATCTGAACTATATTAATAAACAATAAAAGCAAGAATGAAATAATAAGCATAATTAGCGCGATTGCAGTCGCACTCTCGTACTCAAGATAATTAAGCTTCTGCATAATTATGTAAGATATAACCTGAGTGTGTTCTTTCTCATTGTTACCCGATATATAGATTACACTTCCGTACTCTCCTATTCCTCTTGCAAATGCTAACCCGAAACCGGTAAGCAATGCAGGTTTTAACTCAGGAAGTATAACCCTATAAAAAGTAGTAAGCTTCTTGGCTCCTAATATATATGCAGCCTCTTCATACTGTGAATCAAGTTTCTCCAAAACCGGTTGAATTGCTCTCACAACAAAAGGTATACCGATAAATACAAGTGCAACGATGAGTCCAATGTGGGTATAACTAATCTTTATTCCAAACCATTCATATAAAGGTCCACCTATCTCGCCCTTGGTAGAATACATTTTAGATAACGTAATACCTGCTACTGCTGTAGGAAGGCAGAACGGAAGCTCTATCATTCCATCCATAATCCTCTTTCCCGGGAACTCATATCTGACCAAAACCCACGCGAGTATCACTCCAAAAAAGCAGTTAATCAAAGCCGCAATTAAAGCGCATCCTATACTTGTGGCAAATGCATATAGAACGTTAGGCATAGTTACTATTTCAAAAAACTCTTTTGGAGAAAGCCTGAATGACTGAAATAACACGGACGCAAGCGGAATCAAAATCAATATAGAAAGCATTGCGATAGTGATTCCAAATGATAAACCGAAGCCTGGTATCACCCTTCCTCCTTTAAAGCTTTTAGTCTTGCTCATAATATGTACCTCCAAAATACAGTAATAGCAGTGGAGAATAATAATTCCCCACTGCATATATCAACATACATCCCCTACTTATAAGCGATTATTATTTTTGATGAATCTCGTCAAAGATTGCCCCATCCTTAAAGAAGTCCTCATATGCCTTGTCCCAGCCACCAAATTCATTGATGTTGGTCAAATTCATATTAAGATCAAACTTGTCTGCAAATTCCTTAAGTACAGCCTCGTTAGAAGGTCTGTATCCGTTTTTTCCGATAATTCTCTGTGCATCCTCAGAATAAAGGTATTCAAGATAGTCCTTAGAAACTTCTTCAGTACCGTTCTTTTTAGCATTTTCATCAACGATAGCAACTGAAGGCTGAGCCAAGATACTAACGCTAGGACTGATGATCTCATACTCGTCAGGATACTCAGTTACTGTAGCTATAGCCTCATTCTCCCAAGCAAGAAGAACGTCACCCTGTCCATTTTCTACAAATGTCGTTGTAGCTCCTCTTGCACCTGAATCCATAACAGTTACGTTGTCATATATAGACTTAACGAAATCTTTAATCTTAGCTTCGTCGCCACCAAATTTAAGGTCGGCATAATGCCATGCTGCAAGGAAGTTCCAACAAGCCCCACCTGATGATTTAGGATCGGGAGTGATAATCTCTACACCGTCTTTAATAAGGTCATCCCAGTCATTAAGACCTTTCTCGTTACCCTTTCTTACAAGGAAAACGATTGTTGAAGTATATGGAGATGAATCAAGATCAAATTCATCTATCCATTTAGGCTCGATAAGCCCTGCTTCCTCAATCAAAGTAATATCATGAGCAAGTGCCAAAGTAACAACATCTGCGTCAGCACCCTCAACAACCGAACGAGCCTGTCCACCTGAGCCACCGTGTGACTGAGTTATCTCAACATCCTTGCCCTTCTCTTCTTTATAGTATTTAACAAATGCTTTATTGTACTCCTCATAAAGCTCTCTGGTAGGATCATAAGAAACATTAGTAATCTTAATTGTATTAGAGCCTGCACTCTCCTTGCTGCCGCCGCAGCCTGTAAATGTACCTGCTATCATCGCACCAAAAAGTAAAGCTGATGCTACTCTTACTAAACCGTTCTTAAATGGTCTCTTCATATTCTTTTAACTCTCCTTTTAGTAAAATGCGTAAAACGCCATATTTAAACTACCTTAACATAATATGACAGAAAACAATCAAGAACAACCACAAGTCGTGCAAACGTATTCAGTACAACTATACTTATGTTTACGCAAATTGTATTCTTTAACAGACATATTTCTATTGTGTTTAATGAACGTTATCTATACAATATGTAGGTGTATTACCCATAAACCCTCTGATTTACTTGTATTTCTTTTGTGCAATCGTTGTCACAGACGTTTAAAAATATAGAGGCCTCATATAACGAAACCTCTATATACTTATTATCCTTTGTAGAAAGATACGGCACTGCCGTCAACCTTCTTGCTCTCGTAGACACCTGCATCTGCCTGTCTGTAAGCATCCTCGAAATTAAGATTCTTAGCGGGGTCAACAATAACAGCACCTACACTGATTGACACCTTGTGACCGTTAAGCTCAGGAATATCGAATACATCAATCTCATCAAACACTCTCTTAATGACAGTCTCTCCGAGCTCTTCGTTGTCAATGCCAAACGCATAAACAGCGTACTCATCTCCACCGAGTCTGAACACGATATCTCTATCCCTAAATGTATTCTTAAGGACATCTGCTACCTCTCTGATAACCTTATCACCGATAGAATGCCCAAACTCGTCATTGATATGCTTAAAATTATCAATGTCCATGACACACATCATTCCGCCTATGTGAGCTTTTATAACATCACTGATCTTGCTCTCGCCGCTTCCTCTGTTAAGGATACCGGTCATAATATCGGTAGTTGCCAAAATCTCTAGATTCTTACGCTCATTAGCTGACTGAACGACATCATCAACATTCTTGAAACCGGCCAATATTCCACTTGCCTTGTTTCTTGGATTGATAGGTATGTATGTGAACTGATAATAGTGAATCTCACCTTTGTCCATGACACGATAACTCGCAACATACTCATCGCGTTCATCCATCTTCTCACGAATCGTCTCTATACTAAGCGCCTTGTACATCTCCTTCTGGTCCTCAACATAGACACGGTCAGTAACATACTGCTTAGCCAAAACAGGATAAGAATACTTCTTCTCGCCGGCACCTTCCATACCCTTAGTGACATAACCATCAAGCTTAAGAATCACAACTTCCGAGGTATCAAGATCAATCTTAAAAATGTTATAATAGTCTCTACTTAAAGCCTCAACTATATCTAACTGCTCTCTTAGATATCTCTTGTCCGAAATATGCTTTCTGATGGACTTGTCTATATCCCTATAAGCTAATATAAACTTGTTAGTTTCACCCGGTTCACCTGCCAGCGCAAATGCCATCTGATGATAAGTAATCTCGCCATCATCGGACATCCTCATATAGTCAACGCTGTAAAGCTCTCCGTCTTTAACTCTTTCATAAACAACCTTAACGTCTACATCCTTAAGTACCGACTCAGAACGATCGACTACATATCTCTCAACATACTCTTCAACAAAGCGTGAATAGTTGTTGTACTTAAGGCCAAGCTCAATAACGGTTCTTGTAGTGCCCTCACCTGTAGTACGGTATAAATGCATCTCTAAGTTATCAAAATCAACAACCCATATAGTGTGGTACTCCTTGCCGAGCCCGGTAATTATACCCATACACTGCCTAATATGCTGGTTAAAATCCTCAACCAGCTGTCTCTGCTCTTCAGGATAATCGTTAGGATCAAGCAATTCGTCCGGTTTAATAATCAAGTCTTTCATGTGTTTCTCCTTTATCTGTACTCCACCTTACATTACAATTAACCTTCGTTAATTGTAACATATCGCGCATAGCTAGTCAATTTGTGATATATCTGTCATAACTTCGCGTAGCGAAGAATCTTTTAAGCTTCTTCGTCACTTCGTTCCTCAGGATGACATTTAGCTACCCTGTCATTCTGAGCGTAGCGAAGAATCTTTGACCTTCGAAGAAGGTCAATACATCTATTCTTCTCTCCTGTTATGCCTATCTAAGAATTCAAGGAACTGAAGCTCTGACAGCGGTCTTGAGAAGTAAAATCCCTGTATGTAATCAGCGCCCATACTCTTAAGAGTCTCTAACTGCTCTTCTGTCTCAACACCCTCTATAACTACATCAAGCTTAATATCCTGCATCATCTTGATACTGTTCCTTACTATAGACGCCCCGTTCTCGGTATCCAAGTCATCAACAAGACTCTTGTCAATCTTGACAAGTTTAAGTGGAAGATTAAGCACCCTCTGCATATTGGAGTAACCTGTTCCGTAATCATCAAGTGAGAACTGGTATCCTCTCGCTCTAAGCTTCTTGATATTGTGATCGAGCACATCCTTAGCTGAATTGTACGCAGTCTCAGTAATCTCAAAGTTAATCCTCTCAGGCCTTACATTATACTCATTCTGCGTTCCCACTATATAATCTGCAAAATGCTCCTTAAGGCACTGCTCAACAGACAAGTTAACCTCTATATAAGACAGCCCGAGTCTCTTTAAATTATGGGTAGAAACAAACTTATATACACTCTCGATTACAAAGTTACCAATCTCATCTATAAATCCACTCTGCTCAGCTGCAGGGATAAAAATCCCCGGTGAAACATATCCGTAATCTCTGTCTTTAAGTCTGATCAGCGCCTCCGCCGAAACAAACCTGTCTTCCTTAATACTGTATATAGGCTGATAGTACATCTCAAAATTACGCTCTTTAAGACCTCTCTCAAGAATCTCAGCCATATTGTTGTCGAGCCTAAAATCCTTAGTACCCACGATATCACAAGCCTTGATATAAGCTTCATTGGCACCCATATGTCTTGTAAACAACCTGCTGTATGAAATGATACTCTCATACTCGCCCAAATCATCAGGATATCTTAGGCTTGAGAACTTGGTAATAAATCTCGCTCCATATTCATAATAATACCCATCTCCCGAGCGATACTCTCTTATAAAACCGAGCATGTTAGAGTCAAGGTCGTAGTCAGGATCGTCAAATACAACAAAGAAGCACCCTAATACTCCATAGTATATCGAATAATTGGACGTACTCTTACTAAAGAAATCGGTTAATCTCTCTCCTATCTCTCTTATGAAAGCCTCATATCTGACCTCACCGATAGCTGATCTTACGTCAACAGAATTGACGAATCTGACAAATGCTATCTGCACCGGTTGCTTATTGATAATAATCTTCCTAACCTCATCTTCGTATGTGTTCTCGCTTAATATTCCGTTATTCTGATCTATGATATCTTCAGGTCTCTGAACAAACAGAATAATTAACAATAGTCCTATAGACATCGAAAACATCTCTACAAGCAGATCACCTCTTAAGTATTGAATAAATGCAGCAACCATACCTAAGACATACATCATAATAAGCGTGTTCCATTTGACCTTATCTATAATACTGCGGCATGTAAAAAGGTAAAGAACACCCATTATTACGTACGCGTAAGCCAAGACATAAAGAACGCTTATAAGCGGACCTCTCTCGTATCCACCCGATACTGTTACTATAAATAGTGAATGATGGAACGCATTGGTCAATATTCCAAATAAAACTATCAAAAGCGGTAACACAAGAAATATAGTAACCATTCTGTTCTTAAGCCTGAACCATGTTCTACTTACCGCAATAATCAAAAGAAGGAACAGAAAATTACTTGAATTCCTGAATAAAAGATATCCATAGCTGCAAAGAACAGTAAGACGATACTGAAATTCAGTAAGTGGTGTCATCGCACTAAGCCTTTCCATTCCAAAATCGAAGATGGTTGTTATAAGTGATGCAAATGCAAACAAGAGCAACGCCTTGTTAGCTACTCCCTTTGTCATCTTTCTATATAATATTGTAATCAGTACCAAAGCATCTATTGTGATGGCACAATAGTCGAAATATAATATCTTTTCCATAGTAAATCCCCATATATCAATATACTAACTACTATATATTATACTTAATAAAAATAGTATTTACAAGTGCATTAAAATAATTTACGAAACACCAAAAAATTGGTATAATATACTTATGAATACAATCTTAGGAGGCATATATGAGTCTTATGAATATAAAGGTTACCTTTAACGGTAACTGGGTATTAACTAAACAGGAGGAGCCTTATCTTCCGGCCGAAGTTCTTTCAGAAGAGCTGTCGACTGCATTTCCTGAACAATTCAGCGTCAACAACTTAAGTCTTACCGAGCTATCGGTACAAGTTGACACCGATTCTAAGATAGAACACATCAGAAAGCAGGTCAGACAACTCCTTATGGCCAAGTATCCTATGGACAGGATTGACAGAGTATCAGAGATTATAATAACCGGTGCAGAGGGCGAAACGGACATCTTGGTCGACATCGACAACCTGATCGGATGGGACAATTTTAAGGAGCTTTGTCACGAGATTGCTCAGGTCACACCGCAGATCAAGAAGAACAGAACCTACGAAGCTTTTCAGTTTCAGAACTACCTCTTCTCTGTCAACGACGGTTGCGGTCTCTCAACAGTTCTTGACAAGTTTTATTCATTTGTCACAGGACTTAATCTGTTTGAGGGCAAGAACGGAGTATTTGAGTTAGAGCTCACAACGGACAAGGAATCCGAGACAGGCACTACTCCTATCGAAGCTTTATCTCTTCTTGATATGGATGATGCAACAGGTTCACTCTTCTGCTTTGATATCAGTAATTTTATGGAAAGATCCAAGTATCCTATGCTTAAAGAATTTTTGCAATCTCTTTTAGAGCTTGAGAAGGAATACATATTTGCGTTTAGGATTCCATTTGTCGAGGAGGGCGCATTAAGAGACGTTTACGAAATGCTCTCTGACATTTTATTTATGCGAAAGATTCCGGTACTGCCTTTTAGCATGGATCAGCTGAAAAGCCACGCTAAAGATATGCTTGAAACTTATCAATACGAGGGTTCAGACGATGTCTGGGAGGTTTTTGAGTCAAGAATCGCCCAGGAGAAGAGCGACGGTAAGTTCTACGGATTACAGACAGTTGATAAGGTTGTCTACGAGATGCTTTGGCTAAAGAACAAGGCGGACAGCTATTTAGATCAGGACACTACCGCTAATGATACAAGCGAGACCGTCAATGAAGGTCTGACTGACGAGAAAGAAGTTAAGCTTAAATCTATCAGTCAGTCTGAGGTTATCGAGCTTGCACCTACATTTATGCAGGAACAGGTAACCGGTTTTGACGAGCTTAATGAGATGGTCGGAATGGAGAAGATTGCGGACCGTATCAAAGAGATTGTTGCTCAGGTTAAGTTATCACAGTCCAACAACACTATGGAGAGACCTTCTATCCACATGAGATTCTTAGGTTCTCCGGGAACCGGTAAGACAACAGTTGCAAGGATTGTCGGCAAGATATTCCAGGAGAATGGAATCCTTAGAAACGGATACTTTTTCGAGTATACCGCAAGAGATTTAGTCGGTGAGTATGTAGGTCAGACAGCGCCTAAGACTGCCTCTATCTGTCGAGATGCGTATGGTTCAGTCCTCTTTATCGACGAGGCATACGGACTTTATTGGGGCAATGACAGAGGTAACGATTTCGGTAGAGAAGCGCTTACCACCCTTATTTCCGAAATGGAGAATCACAGGGACGACATGGTTGTTATCATGGCAGGATATAAAGATGAGATGGAAGGACTTATGAAGGGTAATCCGGGTCTTAGAAGCCGTATGCCTTTCCTTATTGAATTTCCAAGTTATACGCCTACTCAGCTTGCTGCTATCTTTATGCAGATGGTTAACAAGCATTTTAAATATGATGAGTCACTTGCACCTGCCGTTACGGAATATTTCGACTCTCTTCCTAAAGAATACTTAGAGAGCAAAGAGTTCGCCAACGGTCGTTTTGTAAGAAACTTATATGAGCGCACCTGGTCCAAGGCCGCTCTTAGAATGCAGCTCAATAAGCAGGGCGAGGTTGTTCTTTCAGTTGAAGACTTTAAGGCAGCCTGCGAAGAGAAGGAATTCTCTGAGAAGTTAGAGCGCAAGAAGACAATTGGTTTTAGCAATTAAGATTGGAGATAATATATGTCAACAAATGATCAACGCATGTATGATTCCATAGTTAGTGCGGTTAAGAGTTTAGTGCCTAACTACGGAATTGATAACGAGGCAAAAGCATTAGAATTCATAGTTGCAGGCGATCCTTTTAACGTACTAATAGATATTAAGTTCTTAGAGGAAAGCGGCTGCTATATGTTCTTTTCTGAATTAGGCTTTACTGTACCCGAAGCGAATCGTTTAGCATACGCGAGTGAGATATGCAGGATTAATTTTGATCAACTTGCTATCGGTTCATTTGACTTTAATATGGATGACGGTACTACCTGCTACAGATTAGGGCAGATTTACGAGGACAGCCTTATTTCGGAAGACACAATTAAGACTACTATCCGGCTTGTTTATGATACAGTATGTAAGTTTAACGAGCGTCTGTTTAACGCATCAAGATCCGATAACACCGTTAATGATAACGATACTGACAACACTACTGTTGATGATACTGTGACTGTTAGTTTGGCACCTGATAACACTGCATCTGACACTGAAGGCGAAGTTTTGTCAACCGATTGATTACGGAGGAGTTATGTCACTTAAAGCGATTGCTGATTTAGCAGGAGTTTCTGCTTCTACGGTTTCAAGGGTGCTTAACGATCCTGACTACAGATGCAAAGATCAGGCGACTAGGGACAGAATCTGGGAAGCAGCCATGAAGCTCAATTATAAACCTAATATTGCCGCGAGAAATCTTAGACTTGGATCTAATGTTAGCGTTCCTGATTCATTTTACATCAATGTCCTTGTAACAAGGATGGACGATTCCGGCGCCGACCCCTTCTTTACAGAGATACTCCATTCCGTTGAGACAGAGATTCACAAGAATATGTGTATCCTCTCTAAAGTATGGTATATCTCGCTTTTTTCGGATGACAAGAAGTGTCAGACCACTGACATTTCTTCTATGGTTGATGATCTTTACGAACAATCTAAGGGACGATGTGACGGATTAATCATTATCGGCAAATGCAATATTAAGGCTTTAAAAGAATTACACAAGAGATATAATAACATCGTATCCGTCAACCGCAACTCAACAAACCACGAGATAGACGAGGTCATCTGTGACGGTCAAAAGATTGCCACTATTGCTACCGAATACCTCACAACCCTCGGGCACACAAGGATAGGATATATCGGTGCGTGTCATAAAGAGGCCAGATACAAGGGTTTTATCAATGTTTTACAGAAACATGAACTTGATATAGACCCTGAATATATTACCGAGACTAACCAGACCGAGGTTGAAGGCTACGATGCTATGGAGAAGTTTGTCGGAATGGATGAGCCGCCGACTGCATTTTACTGCGCTAACGATATTACAGCTGTAGGTATGATTAAGTATATTAACAGGCATAAATCATCTTATCATCCGTCTATTATCGCAAGCGACGACATAGAACTTGCAGGCTATATAACACCTATGCTGACTACCGTCTCACTTCCTAAGTACGAGATGGGAAGGTTTGCGACACAGCTTCTTATAGACCGAATCAAAGGCGGTCATAAGAGTGTAACTAAGATGGAGCTTGAAGGCAAGCTCGTTATAAGAAACAGTTGCTACAACGTTAAGGATGGCGATTGGACATAATAAAGCGGAGGGCAAAAGCCCTCCGTTCTTACTCTTCTATAAGTTGCGCATCGATAAGTCTGCAATAATCATATCCCTTTTCATCATATACATCAAAAGTTCCCTTAACTACTATCTGTTCGCCAACCTCCGGATAATCGTCAGGATAGGTATGTTCACCTTTTAACACGAACTCTAGCCCTTGAGCACAACAAGCTGTCGCATCCTTGATAATGCAGGAATAGTATTCACCAGCTTTCTCTTCCTGATCGGTGTACACTGCGAACTCTCCATACATTGTAACTTCCTTACCTATGTAGTCCTTAGGAGAAAGCATCATATTGTAAACTGTAGAATATATCATGGTTGAAGACATATCTGTCAAGTCGATTGAATCGGCCTTTAAAGGGTCGGTGCTGTCTTCTTCGTCATCTTCTTTAGTATCCTGATCATCAGTTATAAGATAATCGTCCTGTTCCTGACCGCCGTCCTGCGCTCCATTATACGCATCGTACGCTTTCCACACCTGCTGATTACCATTGGCTTCTTCGTAACTTGTACAACCTGATAAACAACATAACATGACGATTGTAATATATATCATCAAAAATCTCTTCATGTAATCATCCTTAAATAAAATATAGTGCCGGAGTAGTCCGGCACCATAATAATAGACTATTTTATATTTTATTGCAACGCTTCTTTTAATACATCAAGATTCTTAGTCATTATATCTATATAAGACGCACCTTGGTTAACATCTTCAAGAGTTGTTCCCTGCATAGAATCCATTGACAATACTTTCTGATCTTTAGAAGATGTATTCTCAATTATTGTCTTTGCAATCTTACCGTCACTCTTCTCAATTGTAAGAACGTTATTAAGCTTAAGCTCGTCTACCTTCTTTGAAAGGAATACAATGGTCTCAAAGCTTGCCTCGGTCTCTGCAGAACATCCGACAAATGCTGCATAGTACTTAATGTTATAATCGTCAACTAAATATCTAAACGGAAAACGATCTCCAAAAAGAATTGTGTCTTTAGATGCAGAGCTGACTGCCTGCTGGTATTCGGTATCAAGATCGTTAAGCTTTTCTAAATATGCGTTAGCATTTGACATATATGAATCCTTATTCTCCGAGTCGATTGCTGCTATATTATCAGCAATAACAGGAATTAAAGCCTCTGCGTTCTTAAGTGAAAGCCATACATGCTCATCATACTCAGGGCCTTCTTCTTCGTCTTCATGATCATGTTCATCTGCATCCTCTGCTTCTTCAGGTTCTGTCTCTACTCCCGCTTCACCAGCTTCATGATCATGCTCGTCTTCTTCCTGCATTCCTTCAACCACTTCTTCTTCCTTGATTGAAGTTCCTAAGGTATCTAAAAGATTGATAACTTTCATATCTTTATTAGTTGCTTCACTGAGTGCATCTTCTACCCATCCATCAGACTCACCGCCAACATAGATGAAGAGATCACAATCCGCAATCTTCATCATGTCGTCAGTCGTAGGCTGAAAGCTGTGAAGATCTACTCCGTTATCTAAAAGCATGGTAACATCGAAATTGTCTGCCTTGTCTCCTAATACTTCCTTAACCCAATCATACTCAGGGAAAATGGTAGTCACGATTGAATATTTCGCGTTATTTCCTTTCTCATTGTTACTGCTCGCCGGTTTATCAGATACTACATTTGAACCACACCCGGTAAATGAAAGTACAACCGATAATGTCATAAGTGCTACCAACAGTCTCTTAAGTGCCATAATACTTGTCTCCTCGTGTCCTTTTTGAAATTGCAACTCGTTTGCATTTGTCACAAGAGGCATTATAACAGCGAATATATAGCATGTCAAGACCAAATTTCAAATATGTCGCAAATTATTTGCGACACTTGATTATGATTAATTTGTAGACTATAATATGGGAAGTAAAAAGATAGGAGGGCACTATGAGCAATTGTTTAGTAGCACAGTCCGGAGGACCAACAGCAGCAATCAACGCAAGCCTTGCAGGTGTGATTGATGCAGTTATTAAGAGCAACACATACGATACCATATACGGGTCAATCAACGGTATTCAGGGAGTATTGCAGCACAAGATTATCTCACTCAATTCTACGTTTGAGGACAAGCCTGATGCTATTCACACTCTTATGACTTCACCGGCTATGTACCTTGGTTCGTGTAGATATAAACTACCTTCATATGAGGAGAACGTAACACAGTACGAGTTCATTTTCGAAACATTCAAGAAGATGGATATTCATGCTTTCTTCTACATTGGTGGCAACGATTCCATGGATACTGTTGACAAGTTAAATGAATACGCCAAGACTATAGACTACGACATCAAGGTGATAGGTATTCCTAAGACCATAGACAACGACTTAGTTGAAACCGATCACACACCGGGATTTGGCTCAGCAGCCAAGTTCGTAGCTACATCTTTACTTGAGATTGCCCACGATACATATATTTATGACATTGAGAGCGTTACTATTGTAGAGATTATGGGTAGAGATGCAGGATGGCTTACCGCCTCAGCTGCACTTGCAAGAAATGACTACAACCACGCTCCACACCTTATATATCTTCCTGAGAAGCCATTTTCTACATTTGCATTTATAAACGATCTTAATAAGCTTCTTAAGGTTAAGAAGAATGTAATAGTCGCTGTATCGGAAGGTATCAAAGACGACAAAGGCAATTATATATCCGCCACAACAGCCGCAGAGGATAAGTTTGGACACGCTCAGTTAAGCGGTACAGGCAAAGCTTTAGAGCAACTCGTCAAATCAACAATCGGCTGCAAGGTACGTTCAATCGAGCTTAACGTTTTGCAGAGAAGCGCAATGCACATATCTTCACTTACAGATATCAAGGAAGCCTTTATGTTGGGAACCGAAGCTGTCAAATCAGCCGAAACAGGATTAAGCGGAGTTATGCTTACTCTCAACAGAGACAACACGCCTGACTATTCCGTATCAATCGGTAATGTAGCAATAAAAGAAGTTGCCAACCAGGCTAAATCCGTTCCTTTAGAGTGGATTAACGAGGCCGGCAACGATGTAACTTCCGAGATGATTGATTACTTGCGTCCACTTATTATAGGCGAACCTAACATCAAGTATAAGAACGGCATCCCGGATTACCTTTCAATTAAACATTTAATCTAAGCAGTAACAGTAATCTTTTTAGATACTTTTCTATTGCCATACTCAGGGAAGGTAGCAGTTATCGTAACTGTTCCGGCTTTCTTACCGGTAACCTTTCCTGATTGATTAACTGTTGCAATCGACGTGTTACTTGACGACCATGTAACGACATTCTTAGTGCTGGTAAGTGTTATAGACTTACCCTTGGCAACCTTACTACTTCCACTTATATTAAGTTCTTTTCTGACAAGCACCGTCTTATTAACAATATTACCCGATATACTGTCTTTAGCAGTCATAGTAAGTGTACCTGTTCTTGTAGCCTTAAAAGTATACTTGGTAATTCCTGCTGACGAGGTTCCGACAAAATATCCTTCATCACCATCAATCTCATAAGAGAACTGAGCCGGTGCATTAGAGGTAATCTCTATAGTATCGCCCTTAGCAACATAACCACCATCTAAATTCACATAACTCATGTCAAATGTTACCGCATTCAAAACAACCTCAACACTTTCATTGGTAGACTCTCTACTAACAATAACTTTAATCTCCCCCACTTCTTTAGGAGTAATGATCACATTACTGTCATTAACAGCAACATCAGCTTCACCGTATTTCACATAATATGACAAGCCCTTCTTATTACCAATCAACTCTAACGGATGCTTAACAATAACGTCTTTACTATATTCCTTAAATGATAGTTCATCCTCAACAACTACATTCATATTGCAGGAAAGACCAGCATAATATACATTGATAACATGTTCTCCAACCGGCAAATCTTTGGTATCATCGACAGTCCAACCACCAACACTCATCTCACTGCCATCTTCATAAACGGCAGTCAACGCCATTCCTGTCTCATTTAAAACATTACCTTTAATTGTAGGAACACTTGGGGATGTAGCTTTAAGAGATACTATCTTATAAGCATCAATAACAAGGTTAAACTCCGTCTCATAATCACCGTACATAACCTTAACAGTTCTGCTTCCTAAAGTTCTGTCAGTCGAGTCATAATCGGTAGTAAATCCACTTACTGCTTTCTTACTTCCGTCATCAAACACCTCAAATACTTCAAGGTCCGAAAGATTAAGCCTGTCACCCTGACCAAGATTAGTCACATACTTGCCCATCTCAATTCCACATGATGAAACAGACTTGATAACAATGTCCTTAGTTGTAGATACAACCACTCCATCCTCTTCATATTCAAATGTTATCTTCTTATTAGTTGCTGTATCAGAAGGAAGGTAGTCTGATTTCCAGTTAGAAACTATCTTGGATTTGCCATCAGAATAAGTAACCTTCGCAACGAAATCATCTTTGTTCATGGGCTCATTAACATATAAAAACTCTCTTTCAGTTGTAAGTTCTATAGAAGTCGGCTTACTTAATTTTTCCTTAGCAACAAGCATTGTCTTATATTCAACACCGTCTACTGTATAATAAACAACAGTGTAACAATTATCTCCCTCAGAATATGACTCACCAAGTCTCATATCAGACGGACTTATATAAGCCTTAGTTCCATCTTCATATGTTACTTCTACTCGAATCTTTGAAAGATCAAATCCTTCACCCTTATATACAAACTGATCCTGATAATTACTATCAACATTTGAAATCTTCTTATCAGCTTCAGCAGGCTTCTCAGTAGTTAATGTATTAACCTCAGTTGTACTCTCTACTTTCTTATCGTCTTTATCATTAACGTTAATGCTTAACTCATCGTCCTTATTATTAGTATCATCATTATTATTTTCATTTTTTACTTTAGCTGCCACAGCAGTCTTAGGAACCAAAAGCTTTACAGAACAAGGTCCGTAAGTAATCTGCACCTCTCCGTTAGTAGCACCATTATCATTGTAAATGTAATCATTTATCTCTTTTCTTAAACCACTCTTATAAACACCGTATACCCTTAGCTTACTTTTATCTACTGATGACAAAGAAGCAAGCGAAGTTACAACCTGCCCTTGATAAACAGTTTCTAAATGATCAAGAGCATCAGGAAGTATAGTCACCGTCTTTGAGGCCTTAGCCTTCTTACTGTATTTGGCCGTAACCTTTACACTACCCTGTGCTGTTGGCGACAACACTCCTGCTGCACTGATACTTGCGTTAGCTTTATCGCTAACTTTCCAAGTAACCCCTTTTGCATTTGACGTAAACTGATACGAACCTCCGGTATATACAGTAGCATCTCCGCTAATTGAAAGCTTGATAACCTTAAACACTTGAACCTTATCAATCTTGGTCTTCTTCTTTTTTGTCTTATAGCGTATTATGCTAACCGTTCCCTTCTTCTTACCAGTAATTACCCCGTTCTTAGATACGGATGCAATTTTAGGTTTACTTGATCTATAAGTATAAATAGTTTTTTTCTTAGAAGCTGCTATCATAGAACGACTGCTTGAACCTACAATAAGAGTCTTCTTAGATGCTCCTTTAACAACCTTTGCCTCCTTTTGGCCTAACGACACATTTGACAACACAATTGCTAATGTCATCAAAATCACCAAGGCTCTTTTAAAACAAGAACTACAAAATGCTTTATTAATAATATTCATTCTTAAATATCCTCCTTCAATCCACTAATTAGATATCCTTTTTCTCTCAATGTAAAATAGTGACGAACCCACTAAAAGCGTTACTCCTATAAGTTGATGATACATATTTTGCTTCACCGGTTTCTTATTAACTGCTGCATTTTCTATTACAACATTCTTAGTTACATCACTGACATTACCTGCTTTATCAACGCCCTTAAGCTTAACATCATACTCACCCGGCTCCTTAATTACTCCGCCCTCTACCTTACTATCATTAATAGTTACCGAAGTCTCAACAGGACTACTATCGCTAAATGACTTGCTAATCAGATAAGCAACATCAATCTGATCAGGTCCCATATCAGCAAATATATCGTCCATAAATTCAGGCGGAGTCCTATCAAGAATAAACTTTCTGTTGGTGTGTTTTAGGACTTCTAAACCTCTGCTAACCTGTACATCAAGATTATACTCACCTTCTTCACTTATCGTCTCCTTCGAATATGCCTTGTCACCTTCGGTGTTAACAATCATATTGTGCCTTAAAGAATTTCCATCAAATGTCTTTTTGAATACCACAGCGTCAACCGCGTCACCACTTGACAGACCGGTTATATCAATGGAAATATCAAGATTATCATTGTAATAATAATCATCTTCCACTCCAATAATCTTGACATCTACATCCTTGCTTGATTCGTTTTCCTGTTTAGACTTCTTATGAGAGTTAGCGATGGCGTCATCCACCAAAGGCTCCTTAAAAACCCCATCTACCGACACTTCTTCCGTAGTAGATACTTCTTCGGTCGTAACTTTATCCTTATCAACTTCAGCAGTATTATATTTAGGAGTAACAGGAGAACTTTTCTTCTTATGACCCAGAACATTTTCTGAACCATATCCGTAAAGCTGACTGTCGCTAAGACCTTCATCAGCAAAACAACCAACAAAGGTACAGCTTAGATTAGTAATTAGAAATGCAAATGCTAATAAAAAGCTCATTACTTTTAAATGTATTCTATTCATAGTTACCACTCTTTCTTTAAAATGTTGGGATATAAGCGAGCGGATAATCTAACCATAATTATCGTAGCACTGTTTTCTTCATTTGTCTAAAACCTGTTAGTTGTATTGCTAACAACTCTGAGTTGTCAATTCGACTTTTTTCGGTACATATTCGACCTTTTTCGTACCTTTTAACAACTAATAGTTGTTTGACAAACAACCAGTTAATGTGTTATAGGGCATAAAAAAAATCCGGTGGATAAATCCACCGGATAATAAACTCAATTGTATAATTAGATGTTAAGAATCTTCTTAACCTGTGCACACATATCTTTAGAATCAACTACAGTGTCATGTAAGATTGGTGCCGACCTAATATCCTCAATCGCCTGAGGAATAGCAACATTGGATAACTTATTAAGCTCGTCAATAAGTTCGAAATCTGTCTTGCTGTCGTAAGCAGGATCGATAGCTGTCATTACGCTTCTTGCAAACTTATATGGGCTTGCTGTTGAAGCAATAACTGTAGGCTTGGTATCATTGGTATCTGCAACATACTGGTTATAAACATGAGCAGCAACCGCTGTATGAGTATCAATGATATAATTGTCCTCTTTATAGATCTTGCTGATAATCTCGGCAGTGCCTTCCTCTGTTGTGAATCCGCCGTAGAACTCGTCAAGCTGTGCCTTCATATCATCAGTAATCTCATAGACACCCTTCTCGCTAAGTGACTTCATAAGCTCAACATTCTTGTCTGAGTCATTACCTGCTATCTTGTAGATAAGTCTCTCAAGATTGCTTGAAATAAGAATATCCATTGAAGGTGATGAAGTTAAGATGAAATCTCTGTTTCTATCATAAGTTCCTGTCTTAAAGAAATCAAAGAGAACCTTATTCTCGTTAGATGCACATATAAATCTGTCGATTGGAAGTCCCATAGCTTTAGCATAGTATGATGCTAAAATGTTACCGAAGTTACCGGTTGGAACATCAACATTGATCTTGTCGCCTGCAGCAACTACACCATCCTTAACAAGTCTTGAATATGCGTAAACATAATAAACAATCTGTGGAACTAATCTTCCGATATTGATTGAGTTAGCTGATGAGAACTGATATCCGTTATCATCCATAAGCTTAGCAAGATCAGCGTCGTTGAACATATTCTTAACGCCTGTCTGAGCATCATCAAAGTTACCGGTAATTCCAACAACATATGTGTTGTCACCCTTCTGAGTAACCATCTGCTTCTCCTGAACAGGGCTGACACCATCTTTAGGATAAAATACAATAATCTTGGTTCCCTTAACATCTGCAAATCCTGCAAGTGCAGCCTTACCTGTATCTCCTGAAGTAGCAGTAAGAATAACTATCTCATTCTTAACGTTATTCTTCTTAGCTGAAGTTGTAAGAAGATAAGGAAGGATTGAAAGCGCCATATCCTTAAATGCAATAGTCTTGCCGTGGAAAAGCTCAAGGAAATATGCTCCGTCAGCCTTCTTGATAGGAGCAATCTCAGGAGTATCAAACTTAGAGTCATATGCACTGTCTATACAATACTTAAGTTCCTCCTCGGTAAAGTCAGTCAAAAACTCCTTCATTACCGTATAAGCAACCTCGCGATAGTTCATCTTGGCTAATTCGTCAAATGATACCGAAAGCTTAGGCATACTCTCAGGAACATATAATCCGCCATCTTTAGCTAATCCTTTAAGAATAGCCTGTGATGCAGTTACGACTTCATTGTTATCTCTCGTGCTTTTATAGTTCATATCATCATCCCTTTTCTTTATTTAAATAATGCACCATGAAGTGTAACATATAATTATAAATAATTCAAGGTACACAAGGTTTTAAGTTTATGATAATATTATAATTGTTGTAATACTTTTATATAAAGGTGGGATTATATGGAAGCTAAGGGAGTACATAAAGCAACCAAGAAGGACGGAACAGTATATTACAGAAGTTCTATCACCTATAGAGGCAAGCACATATCTTTAGGAAGCAAGCCAACTCTTAATCAGGCCGCTAAGCTTTATAAGCAGGCAAGTGACATTTTAAATTCCGATAAGAAAGTTGAATATTATATAGGTAAGAAGAATGCGTTGTCATTTGACAAAATTGTCGTATTGATTAATTTTAGAGACAGCAGGATATATATCAAGAATCCTATCTTGCTGTACAGGAATTATTTCTTGTATTATCTTGACGAGAATACTCCTCTTATATTCGACACCGATGACTTATTCTACTATTCTGAGCATAAGATACAGAAGAAAGGCGGATATCTATTCGTCTCTGATTATGGTATGCAGATTAACATCTTATCCAGATACGGTATTAAGAATTACAGCGTTGAAGGCAAGGACTATATTCATGCGAACCAGAATCCTCTCGATTACACTTATGACAACATAGAGGTTATCAACCCTTATTATGGAGTATATAGGGTTATCCACAAGAAGAAGCCGGTATATAAAACCCGGCTCCACTTGAATGGTAATTATTTGGTTGGTTACTATAAGACGGCTGAACAAGCAGCCATTGCTTATAATAAAGCAGTTGATTCTGTAACAAAATCAGGATGTATAAAAGAGTTTCAGACCAATTATATTGTTGGAATGTCAGCCTCTGAATATAGCGATATATACTCTAAGATCGAACTCCCTGATAAAATCTTAAATTACTCCCCTTAACCAAGCTGATAGCCCGCCCGAACCTTGGGGCTTAGGAACCAGCTCGTATATTACATATCACACTGCTTGATTCTTAAATTTAATAACGCGTTCCTTGTCAACATCTTCGTCAAAAGGAATGCAACCGGCATGTTTAAGGATCAATTGCTTATATTCATCTGCACTTGCACCTGATGTAATTCCAAACCTGTTCAAACCATATTCATCAAAAGCTTCCATGCAAACATTAAAATAATACTTCTTCTTGTATTGTGGTATGCCCGCAAAAAGCGAATCGAGCGAATACAAATCAACATCCACATCATCAAATACAGCTGAATATACCCAATATACAACTATAATAAGCTTGTAATCATCAACTATGCTATTATCGTTAGGTATTCTAAAAAGTAACTTTATCTTAGATGCAATATAATGATAATCTTCTAAAGAAAGATTAATATCGGAAATGATATCCGTCTTTCTCAACCTAATAATTATGTCCTTCTGGATATCCATAAGACTGGTACGACTAATCGCATAGCTCATACTGATCCCTCCTTTCTCATGAAATGTTATATAACTTATATAGAAAAAAATAGCTAAAAAACTACATTTTCATTATACACTATCATCAAACATTTGTCAAAAACTTTATTAAATTATATTAGATATATATCTAATGTTTGTACAATTCATCAATTTGTTTCTTTTGTGTTAATTATATCTACACATAATTCATTTTATATCCGTCTAATATATTTGTCGCCTCATCAAAATGAATGTCACGTACTTTCAACTTGTTTTTTTCTTGTTTTTCACACGTATTTTTCTCAAAAACATCTACACAATCGCTCTGACCAACATCCTTAAAAACCGCATAAATACACCCTTTCCACTCCTGCACCACTAAATATTATTTAAATTTTTGCAAAAATAACGCACATAAAAAACGGCAGATAAATCTGCCGTAATTTTACACTAATTGGGCCAGCCTGTAAGCCGGGTTATGTCGTTGGATGATCATCTATCTAGGCTAATCGTTACCGATCAGCTCAAGCGACCCACCTGAAAACGCGACGGGCAGCCGCATAGTTTTCTTTTTGGTCTTGCTTCGAGTGGGGTTTACATATGCCTGCTTTGTTACCAAAGCAGCGGTGAGCTCTTACCTCGCCTTTTCACCCTTACCGATAAATCGGCGGTTGTTTTCTGTTGCACTAGCCTGAGGGTTGCCCCTACCGGACGTTATCCGGCACCCTGCCCTGTGAAGCCCGGACTTTCCTCACCTTGAACTTATAAGTTCAAGCCGCAATCATCTGTCTGGCCCATAATATTAAACGTTAAAGTAACTTCCACCGATAAACTCTCTGATAATCGAGTTAGACGGAAGCACATCTGAACTGACTCCAAGGAAATAATCAAAGAACTTAAGGAGTCGTGTTGCTTCCTGATATTCAGGACAATTCTTCGGTATCGCAAAAAGCAATGGCTCAGCATATATCTTTAACACAGCCTGCTCATAAATCAGAGCTGAGTTAAACATAGCATCTGCTTCTTCCTGATAAGGGAAGATATTAAGCTCCTCTCCTCGTCTAACAGAAGGCCACATAGCGATTGTTTCCTTAGCTGATGTTCCTCTATGTTTAGCATCTCTGACTATTCTACGAATCAGTCGTCCGTCAGTTGTAGGTATCCTGTTATGCTCATCGATATTAAGCTGAGTTAACGCACTGATGTAAATCTTAAACTTCTCATCATCTTTGAGTGCCTGACTCATCACAGGATTAAGTCCATGAATACCTTCTATGACAAGAACATCGTCCTTACCTAGTTTAAGAGTGTTACCTTTATATTCTCTCTTACCAATCTTAAAGTTAAAGGTTGGCATCTCGACTTCCTTACCCTTGACCAAATCACTCATGTTCTGGTTAAACAAGTCAACCGCCATAGCCTCAATACACTCAAAATCGTAATTACCGTCAGCATCAATCGGAGTCTCTTCTCTATTGACAAAGTAATTGTCCATCGCAATAGGATGTGGATGAAGTCCGTTAGCCTTTAACTGTATTGATAATCTGTGTGAAAATGTTGTCTTACCGGATGAAGATGGTCCCGCAATAAGTACAACCTTCTTCTTCTCATCGGCTATCCTTGAAGCTATATTACCTATGTTCTTCTCCATAAGCGCTTCCTGCACCAATATCATATCTGATATTCCACCATTAGAAATGAGTTCGTTAAGTGCTCCAACAGTTCCAACCTCAAGCATATCTCCCCATCTCTCAGCCTGCATCAATACATTAAAGAGCTTAGGCTGAGGGACAAATTCCTTCATTATAGTCGGATCCTTCCTATTCGGAAGAACAAGCATAAATCCATCTTCATAGAGCATAAGATCAAAATACTTAAGACACTCCGTTGTAGGAACCATATAACCATAGAAATAATCAACATAGTCTTCTAGGGTATAAATATTGGTTCTTGATACGCGACGATACTTTAGCACCTGTACTTTATCGTACATCTTCTGCTTTTTAAATATATCAACTACATCGGAAGTAGGAAGTGTCTGCTTACTGATTGGAAGATTACTATCTACGAGCTCTTTCATTCTATCTCTTAATCTGTTAATCAGATCCTCGTCAAGCTTAACTTTTTCATTTCCCTTAAGTTCACAGTATAGCGCCTGATTAATTGAGTAGTTGACACTCACATGTACATGCTCAATATCTTTGGTTATATCATTCATAGCCTTAAGCATAAGGAACAAAACGCTTCTCCTATATGCCTTTCTGCCAATCGGGTCTGCCGTAGTAACCCACTCAATCGTGGTATTACCCGTCACTTCACCTCTAAGCTCTGTAAGCTTTCCATCAACTCTACACAGCACAATATCATTGTCGTACTGACTCTGATACTCTTTAGCCAGACCATGCAAAGTCGAATAAGGTCTGTATTCCCTTGGTATAATCTCATTGCCACATTTGATTCGTATCATATTTCAACCTCCCATCATTAATAAACTTACAGATATATGCACTAAATATGATAATATCTCTTTAGAAGCTCCATAATCTCATCAATATGAGACTGTAGTTCTTTAATCGATTCCCTTGACTTATTCATTCTGTCTGCATCCATATTCTTAGTCAGCGAAATCTTGGTGCTGATTCGATTTCTCGCGCTCATATAAACAATAAGCTGATCCTTAAGATACTCAAAAAGCATCTTATCTCCCTTATCAAGCAGATACTTGCCATACTTATATTCGTACTCATGCTCATACTTCTCATCACCCGGTATCGCCCGAATAATCAGATACGGCTTATCTTGATCAATTATAATCTTCTCTGAATCAATCATATATCCAAGTTCGTGCAAAACATGCCTTACCTTCTCAGACTCAGATTGAGGCGAAAGAATAAGCTCTTTACTTCCACGAAAGCCCTCGTCAGCATTTGTCAAAATCTTAGCTATAAGGTCTCCACCCATTCCGGCAATAATAACAGTATCCACCTCTCCGGGTTCAACAACACTGAGTCCATCGCCAAGTCTAAGTTCTATCTTGTCAGACAAACCGACATCAGACACATTGGTGGTCGCAATATCAAGAGGCCCCTGGTTAACATCAACCGCTATGGCACTTGGGCAAATGCCGTCGCTAACCAATGCAATCGGAACAAAGCCATGATCGGTCCCGACATCACATACCCTATTGCCCGAGCTAACAAATGCAATTATTTCTTTCATTCTTAAAGATAATCTCATAGGCACTCACTTCTCTTAATCCAAAAAATCTCTCAACTTGCATCTTCTGCTAGGATGCTTTAACTTTCTAAGCGCCTTAGCTTCAATCTGTCTTATACGTTCACGAGTAACGTTGAATTCCTTACCAACTTCCTCTAGCGTTCTTCCTCTTCCATCATCAAGACCAAATCTGAGTCGTAGTACCTTCTGCTCTCTCTCAGTAAGAGTCTGGAGAACCTCCTGCAACTGCTCTTTAAGCAATGTATAAGCAGCCTCTTCTGCAGGAACAGGTACATTATCGTCCTTGATGAAATCTCCCAAGTGGCTGTCTTCCTCTTCACCGATTGGAGTCTCTAATGATACAGGCTCCTGAGAAATCTTAAGAATCTCTCTTACTCTCTCAACAGGAATCTTCATCTCTGCTGCTATTTCATCAGGGGTTGCTTCACGACCAAGCTCTTGTAAAAGCTGTCTTGAAACTCTGATAAGCTTATTGATTGTCTCGACCATATGAACCGGAATTCTTATGGTTCTCGCCTGATCTGCTATAGCTCTTGTGATAGCCTGTCTAATCCACCATGTAGCATATGTCGAGAACTTATATCCCTTCTCGTAATCAAACTTCTCTACAGCCTTCATAAGACCTAAGTTACCTTCCTGAATGAGGTCAAGGAATAACATTCCTCTACCTACATATCTCTTGGCAATACTTACAACAAGTCTTAAGTTAGCCTCTGCAAGAGCATCTTTAGCTCTCTGTCCATCGTCAATAATAGCCTTATCCTGCTCCTCAATTGGCTTCTCTTCTTCTTCTCTTGCTTTTACCATACGCTTAGCAAGATCAATCTCCTGATCAGCCGTCAAAAGAGGAACTCTACCAATCTCCTTAAGATACATTCTTACAGGGTCTTCAATGCTTACACCCTCAGGAACATTAAGATCAATCTGCTCAACCTCTGTATCTTCATCTCCACTAATTAAGATATCGTCTTCTTTATCAATTACAGTAATATTCTCTTGCTCAAATCTACTAAAAAGTTCAAGCTGCATAGAGCTCGTATATACAATACCTTTAAGTCCGTCATTGACAAACTTACGGTCAACATCTCCGCCCTTTTTCTTGGCTTTCTCAACTAAGGTATCAAGTCTCGATAAGAACTTAACCTGATTCTCCTCAGTATTACCGCTCTTATCTACTTTCTCGTCAATAGGAGCATCGTACTCGAATTTAGACTTGAATAACTCTTCGTCTTTCTTTAAATCTTCCTCTTCAATGAGCTGATCCTCTAAGCCGGCATCTTCATTAACACCATCATCATAATCATCAACAACGTATGCCTCTTCACGCCTCTTAGCCATCATCTCTTTGGCAGCAGCTCTTCTGTTCTTATTTGCCTTAGAAGCTGACTCTTCCTTCTTAGCAGCAGTTTTCTTGGTCTCTACAACTTCTTCCTCCTCTTTCTTAGCTGTCGCTTTCTTAGCCGGAGTCTTCTTAGCTGTTGACGCTTTAGTTGCAGAAGTCTTCTTAGCTGTTGAAGTCTTGCTCTCATCAGTCTTCTTGGTTGTAGCCTTAGTAGTCTTAGTCTCTTTCTCAGCTGTCGCAGCCTTGGTGGTCTTAGTATCCTTCTTAGCAGTAGTTGCCTTAGTAGCCTTAGTCTCTTTCTTAGCAGTTGAAGTCGACTTCTTAGCTGCCGCCTTCTTGGTAGTCTTGGTCTCTTCCTTATCAGCTGAACTTGCCTTGCTCTTAGAAGTGCTCGCCTTAGTAGTCTTAGCTGAAGTCTTAGACGCGCTAGCCTTAGTCGCAGTCTTCTTCGTACTGCTCTTGGTTGTAGTTGCCTTCTTAGTTTCTGTTTCTTTCTTAGCTGCCATAATAATATATCCTCCTTAGGGTTAAATACGTTTATTTAATATCTGTATATTCTAACGGAATAACAATCTTAGAAGCCTTGGCTTTCTCAACTCCCAATTGATTGTAATCCGGCTTGCCATTGCCACTAGAGCCACTTAATGCTCTATTAATACTTGAAAGCTTAATCTTTCTGACGATATCAACCAATGCTCTCTTCGCATCCTCAAGATTAGGTTCTTCACCATCTTCACCTCCCTGATAAACAGGTTGTGAAATGATGGAACTTATCTCTCCATGAATACTGACATCATCAAAACTATCTATCAATTCGCCAAAATTAAGCTCACCATTCTCCGATATCTGTCTCTCGAATATCTCCGCAATCTGTCTCGTAAGACCTTCAGTAAAATCATCTATATTGATATATTCTCTAACTTTCTTCCATATCGTCGGATGATTAGATACCCAACTTAGAAGCATCTTCTCCTGAACAACCGGACCTTCCTTCGCCTTGTCATTAACTCTCTTCCTGTCGTCATCCGACGCTTTCTTAACCTCGGCGTAGCTGTGAAGACGCTCGGCTTCCTCGCCTCCCTTGACGACTTTTTTGTGAATCTCATGACCGCTTACATCATACTCTCTCTCGAGCCATTTCTCATACTCATCTCTGGCAATTCCGTCGAGTCCCACAAGATAAGTACAAGCAATATTGATAAACTTAGTCTTCTCCATCGGCTCATTAAGATTATAGCTATCTTCAAGAACATGAATGCGAAACTTAATCGAGTCCTCTGAGTTAATTATGCGCTTCTCATAAGCTTCAGCGCCTTCATTTTTAATAAACTCATCCGGGTCCTTATAAGGCTTCATCGAGATAACTCTCGTAACAAGCCCGACACTATTACATATATCTATCGCCTTTAATGCCGCGTTAACTCCCGCTGTATCCGAATCGTAAGCAAGATATATGGTCGGATCATCCCGCCTGCCTTTAAGTATCATGGCTTGTTCTTCAGTAAATGCAGTTCCTAAAGACGCTACAGCATTATCAAATCCCGCCTGATGTAGCGATATGACATCCATGTATCCCTCGCAGAGTATAAATCCCTGTCTCTTAGACGACCTTGCCTGATACATTCCAAAAAGGTTCTTCCTCTTTGAGAAAATCGGTGTCTCAGGCGAGTTAAGATACTTAGGCTTACCGTCACCCATAACTCGTCCGCCAAAACCTATCGTCTTTCCTCTATAATCAAGTATCGGAAACATAACTCTGTTAAAGAACTTATCATATGCCCCATTACCGTCAAATGTTACCAACCCCGAAGCCTTAATAGCCTCGTCATCAAAGCCCTGCTTTTTGAGGTAATTATAGATTCCATTTCTGGTAACCATGGAATACCCAAGTCCGAAGCTCTTTATTGTTTCGTCTGTTACCCCTCTGTCCTTAAGATAATTGTAACCTCTCTTATCCGGATCCTTGTTAAGACAATAATGATAATAATTAACCGCCTTATGATTAATCTCCCTGATTCTCTCTCTTATCGAGCTAATCTTCTTCTCTTCGTCTGTCATCTCAGTCTCAGGAATAATCATCCCCGCTCTATCAGCTAAATATCTTACCGACTCCTGAAATGTCATATGCTCATATTCCATCAAAAACGTGAAAACGGACCCGCCTTTCTGGCATCCGAAGCAGTAGAAGAACTGCTTTGGCTCATTTACACTAAAAGACGGCGTCTTCTCGTTATGAAAAGGGCAGAGCCCGATATAATTGTTGCCATTCTTCTTAAGGTTGACATGTTCACCGATGATGTCAACAATATTAGAATTACTTCTCACATCATCAACGATCTCATCCGAAAAACGCATGTCAATCCCCCTTTCTAAACTTCACTCCATGCCTTAGGAATATATATGTCTTCAAAGCAATGTATAGCATATTGATCCGTCATTCCCGCTATATAGTCACAGACTATTCTCTCTTTATCCTGGCCCAAATCAACCATGCTCTTATATTCATCAGGCAATATATCAAAATTAACAAAATAATAATTAAACAACCCGCCTATCAAATCTCCAACTTTGGCTTCCTCCGCCTTAGCTAAAGGATTCTTGTACACATTCTCATATAGATAAGCTCTAAGCGCAAATGTTGCCTCTCTGACTTCATCTGACATCTTAATATCATTAGTTCCCTGACTATTCATAATGATATCGTGAATCATTGAATTAATTCTCGACCTATACGAACAACCTAAAACATCCGATATAGCTTTAGGGATGTCATCCTCGCTTATAAGTCCCGCTCTCACCGAATCATCTATATCTGCGTTGATATAAGCAATCTTGTCAGCGATGCGGACACATCTGCCCTCTAATGTAGACGGCATAAGGGATGTCTGATGATTCAATATTCCATCCCTGACTTCCCATGTAAGGTTAAGGCCTCTTCCCTTGTTCTCGAGAACCTCTACTACTCTTACGCTCTGCTCATTGTGTCTAAAACCATCCTTATAAAGCTCATTGAGAGCTCTCTCACCCGCATGTCCAAACGGAGTATGGCCAAGATCATGACCAAGTGCTATAGCCTCAGTCAAATCTTCGTTAAGTCTCAACGCTCTTGCTATGGTTCTCGCGTTCTGAGAAACCTCAAGAGTATGCGTAAGTCTTGTTCTATAATGGTCGCCCTCAGGCTCTAAGAAAACCTGGGTCTTATGTTTTAATCTACGGAATGCTTTACAATGAAGAATACGATCTCTGTCTCTTTGAAAAACAGTACGAAGGTCACACTGGTCCTCTTCTCGGTCTCTACCTTTAGAATTGGCACTCAATGCGGCATAACGAGATAAGTAATCACGCTCCCATTGCTCTTGCATTGTACGAATCATCATAGCTACCCCACCTTTTATATAATGATCGCAAACAAACTGCCACAAATATAATATTCGCCACAAATAAAAAAAATCCTTTAAAAAAATAAAAAAAGAGTAGGAAAAATCCTACTCTTAATATATAATCAAGATTCAATCAACCTTTGACCGCGCCAACCGCAATACCGCCAATAATATTCTTGGAAAGTGCAATATAAATAATTACAACCGGTATGATTGACATAAAGATCATAATGTAAACCTGTCCCATATCAAACTTAAGATAATCGGCACTACGTAACTGTGCAATTAAGATTGGAAGTGTCTTCATATCCTTCTTTGAAATCAAAAGGTTAGGAGTGAAGTAGTTGTTCCATGCACCTACGAAAGTGAATATTGCCTGAACGGCAATAGCCGGTTTCATAATAGGAATGATAATGGAGTTAAATGTTCTAAATTCCGCTGCTCCATCAATACGCGATGCCTCTACAATCTCAAGAGGTAATGAGCTCTCCATGTACTGCTTCATAAAGAAGAATACGCTAGGAGCTGCAATAGCTGGAACAATAAGTGGAATAAAGTTATCAATCAAATTCATCTCACGCATGAACTTAACGAAACCTAATGCAGTAACCTGAGTAGGAATCATCATGATCGCGAGAATGAAAGAGAAAAGAAGTTTCTTACCCTTGAACTCATATGCATGGATAGCATAAGCAGTAAGTGCTGAGAAATATGTAGACAATACACATGTACCAGCAGAAATGATTACTGAGTTAAGCATACCACGCATGATAGGCAAGTTTCCGTTAGATAACAATGACTTAAGATTAACTATCAATCTCGTACCAGGTAATAATGCAAAACCTTTCATAATCTGAACATGGGCACGAGTAGAGTTAATAATCATCAAATAGAATGGGAACAAGCATAAGAGTGTAAGAATAATAAGTACGATATAACGGACGGTTCTCTTAGCAGCCATATGCTGTGATAAGCTTCTCTGTTTATTTTTAGCCATTTTAAACACGTCCTCCTTTCTAATACTCTTCTGGCGTTACAGTAATACGATAGATAATCAAACTCAAGATAGTTGTAACGATGAACAACATAACTGAGAGTGCACCACCCATACCGTAGTTCTTACTGTAAAGATGCTTGTTAAGATACATAATAAGGGTCATTGTAGTACGATTAGGAGAACCCTCACCATCGGTAAGAATCTGTGGAATATCAAACATCTGAATACCACCGATAAGTGATGTTAACAAAACGAATACAAAGATAGGTCTCAAAAGAGGCATAGTAATCTGGAAGAATGTCTGAGTTCCAGTAGCGCCGTCAACAGCAGCAGCCTCAAATAATGAAGTATCAATACCCATAATACCAGCCATCAAAAGAATGGTGGTGTTACCAAACCACATAAGGAAGTTCATAGTACCAACGAGTGCAACAGTACTTCCGGTATGTGCAAGGAATACATAAGGATCATCAATGCTAGGGATAGCTCCTACACTAGCTAAAATCTGGTTAACAGGACCAGTATTAGAGAAAATAGTGAAGAATAACATAGCCATAGCAGATGCCATAATTAAGTTAGGCATATAGATTACAGTCTTGAAGAATCCTTCTGCCTTTAATTTACAACCTGAATCCGCAAACCATACTCCAAGTAATAATGAAACAAGAATCTGAGGAATAAATCCTACGATCCATAATAACATTGTATTACCGGTATACTTAAGCAAATCTCCGGTCTTAAACAATTCTGCATAGTTGCTGAGTCCTACAAAATTAGGGCCAACCTGTGTTAATCCAGTCAAATAGTTCTCAAAGAAACTATTATAAATAGTCGAAATCAATGGAACAACCTGGAATAAGATGTATACCAAAAAGAATGGTATTAAGAAGATGTATCCCCATTTTGTATAACTAACAACCTTAGACTTCTTGGCAGCAGCCATACATTTCACCTCACGTAATGAGCTCACGCCCATTTTATTAGTTTAAAAAAAGATGAGTAACCTCATCTATTAAATTAAATCGTGTCATAAAAAACATGCCTGCCTATGAAGACAGGCATGTAAAAATCAACAATAGTTTAACTAACCATTATGATGGCTGTTTAAGGTTAGGATACTTCTCAAGTGCTGACTTGTAGAATGCTGCAGTAGCATCATCCTTAGAAGCGTTTCCATCAAAGTAATCCTTCATAGCAGCCTGGAATGACTCGTTAAGACCCTGATCGTAAGGTCCCATGTTAGAGATGTCAATGTTTGGAGCAGCAGCAACGAACAATGCGATGTGGTTCTGTCCGCCCAAGAAATCTGACTTGAAGTCAGAGTTAGCAATCTCTTCCATAGCAGCCATGTTGTTAGTGTAATCCTGAGTATCCTCAGTGATCTTCTTAGCAGTTGCCTGATCACATGTAAGAACACGCATTACATCACATACAAGGCTCTTGTTATCTGTACCAGCAGCGCCACAGATCCATGTACCACCCCAGTAGTAAGCAGCAGGACCTTCGCAAACTGCGTAGTCACCATAGATACCATTACCTACAGCCTTCTCGCCGTCTGGATCAGCAAGTGAGTTACCAAGCAATGTGAAGTTGATACCCCATGTAGAGTAGAAGAAACCAAATACCTTTCCATCAGGACCCTGATCCTTTGTCCAGTCATCTGACCAAAGTGAAGTCTTGTGGTTGTATCCCTTGTCGGTATAGGTCTTAGTCTGATCAACCCATGTCCAAAGGTTATCATCAATATTGATAGTGTCATCATCAGTAGTCCACTTAGAAGATACTGAGTTAGAGAATGTACGATATGCATCATCATAACCAGAAAGCATATAGTATCCCTTGTCCTTAGCCTGAGCAGCTACAGCATCGAAATCATCCCAAGAAGAAAGCTTAGACTGAACCTCTGTAGGATCATCAGTTCCAAGCACGTCCTTAGCGATTGAACGACGATAAGCGAAAAGACCAGGAGTAGCCTGCCATGAAACAGCACGTAAAGTACCATCTGCAGTGTTAGTACCAACAGTCTTAGTATACTGATACATCTGTGAAAGATCATCATCTGTTAAACCAAGACCCTTAACGTCTAATGTTACATCAGAGTTAACATACTTAAGAGCGTAGTCAGCCTCGATAAGGAAGATATCAACCTTGTCATCAGCAGAAGCATCTGCGTTACCAGGAAGAACCTCATCCAACTTGTTCTGATAAGCGTTATCAGCAGATGGAGTGATTACCCAGTTAACAGTGAACTCACCAAGATCGTTCTTAAGAGTACCAGTAGAGGTATCCTTACCAGCGGTATATCCTGGATAGTAATCAGCGAATCTTCCCTGGAACTCCTCATTCCAGCAGTAGATGTTCAATACAGTACCATCATCAGTTGCGTTGATCTCAGCTGGAGCCTCATCTCCACCAGAAGACTGCTTTGCTGAATCTCCGCCGTTTGATTTTGCAGGTGCAGAGCTAGAGCTTCCGCCACAACCCCACATAGCCAGTGACATAGTGAGCACTAAAGCGAGTGCTACAATACTTTTGATTTTTTTCACAAAAAACCCTCCTTTGAAATGTTGTTTTGGGGTTCGGTTTTTGTGAACACACAATATTAAATTAAGTTGTATGCTATAAAACCGTACCTCCTTTACATTGGTTGAACCTTGATCTATATTCCTAATGCCTTTATCGCAAAAGGAATTAAGTTGCCTAAGCAACATAGGTCCCTTAATAATGCATTCTCATTATAGGACATATTGAACAATAATGCAAGCGTTTTTTGAAATTTATATGTCTTAATTGTACATTTTTCTTGAAATATTCGTGATTAAAGCAACTTTACAGTGCTTTAATAGTAAGAATAGCCAAAAAGATGTCAGACAAATTAACACTTCATTATCAAATTGTTACAATTCCCTAACGAGAAATATGAGCTTTTAAAAAACCCACAACGCATCCCACTATATCACAAAAGGACGAGCTTGTCAACTCGTCCTTTGTATATTTTGTATATCGTCACTATTTATAGGCGTTTGTGCCATTGTGACATTTTACATATAAGACTCTCGAAATTCTTATTTCATTGAGTCAATTGTACCTATAAACAACGGAATGTTGGTCTCGCTATCTACAATCGCGTATATAAACGGTCTGTCTAAGTAAATGTCAACAAACTCTTCTTCCTTAGGTCCAACTGATGTAGCCTTGTTCATTATAATAGCTGTTGCAGCCGCTGCCTTAGTTCCGTTCTCATCGAGCTCAATGTGAGTCTTATGAAGTATCTGCCCTATCTTAAGTTCATCTTTAGAATCCGGTGTAACCATGCCTGAGAAATCCGCATAATTGCTCATACTAAGCGATAATCCAAGGTTCTTCATGATATCAGTAAGCTCAACTGAGTAATCATACTTAAACTTAGGAAGTTTGGTTCTGACGCTCGCATAAAGCGGATTAGACAATCCGTTAACAAATGCCTCTCCATTCATATCCTTAAGAGCTTCATCAACGTTCTCGCCCTCTTTAGGTAATATTCCGACAAACTTGATTGCTCCGCCTTTGTAGTATTTTTCAAATGCTAATCTGTCCTTAATCTTATAGTACGCGCTTCTCTGCTCGTGCAAGTACTCAACATCCGTTTTAGTCATATCGTCATTGGTAAAACTGTCTTTGCCGATTCGATAGCTTTCGTAAGGCTCAGACCACTGGCCTTCAAATGCAACAGTATTGATGAGTACAGTAAGATTCTCAGGTTTCAACTCATCGATAATACCGGGAATCATCCCCCTTGTATTAGCATTTACCCACGAATTCATATCCTTCACGGTAGAATCATCAAAAGGAGCCTTGAACACTTCAGCGTTGTAATAATCATAATTGGTCTTTAAAAACTGATCGCTGATTTTTAAGGTATCAACATCTCTAATCCATATTGAATCTGAAACATCGTAGATAAGCTCTTTGTCCGCACTCAACCTGTCGTTCATTCCTGAAAGATACATATTATAATCTTCAAGACTCACATTAGGTGCTAAGACATTCATCAACTCATCCTTGGTAGCTCCCTTAGCGCCGTTCACTGTCATAGCTAATGCAGTGCTGATACTGTCTGGTGAAACTAATACCTTCTTCTCACCACTATACTTTCTTGCCTCTCTTAAAACATTAAAAGAAAAGTCAGTTACATCCTTGGCAAATGCTGCAGACTGCGTAGCTGATGCGCTGGCCGTTCTTGATAAAGACTCGGTCAGCACCTTAGTTCCTTCGCTAGGAGTGAATTTATACTCTGTGGTGTCGTTATTAGCACTCTCCTCCTTAACAGTAACCTTAACCTTCAAAGTCTTCTTGCCAACTTTGGCTGTTATTGTAGCCTTGCCTGCATCAAATCCCAGTATGGTTATCTTCTTCTTATTCTTCTTAATTAAGATAGTGTTAGCACCCTTGGTCACTTTCCATTTAACCTTAGAAGCGTTCTTACCACTTATCTTAACTTCTGCACTCTCTCCGATATAAATCGTTACCGACTTCTTGCTAAGCTTTAGCTTGCCAGCCTTGGCATCTGCCTTGCTAACATTAAAAAATCCTGTAGTTAAAACCATCGCCACAGCCATCATAGCTGCTACTAATCTCTTATACTTCATAAAATACCTCCTTCATTTCATAAAGGCTCTCATAACATTGACATTAGCAGATATCCTCTTAAGATCATCTAAATTGTCCTTCATGTATGTCTCCAAGCCCTGAATTTCATCATCAGTGAAGCCTTTATTGGTAAACACCTTACAATCGGGAATCTTGCCCTCTGCGAACTTATCATCAACGCTAAAGCTCACAAACGCGTATTTATGCCCCTTCTCTCCCATTATTGGAGATACATTCATATTGACATTGCCATCCACCATAAGACCTCCCTTCCTTTAATCAAACATTAATATTATATAACACTATTATAAAGAAAATGTTAAGTTTACAATATATTCTTTGAGCAACTTGTAAATTAAGTGCTCATTTGCTATCATTATATTAATAATATTCAAGGAGATTATAATGTTAAAAGGCAATTCTAACATTCCTCTTATAATCCCAAGCTACGAACCGGATGACAGGCTAATCAGTCTCCTTGGTGATTTAAGAGATAATGGATTTGACAATGTAATAATTGTAAACGATGGAAGTAGCGACGAATATCAACATTACTTTGACACCGCCAAGGATGAGTATAATTGCACAATTCTTACTCACCATATCAATCTTGGCAAAGGCAGGGCATTAAAGAATGCATTTAACTACTGTTTAACCACCAATCCTGACCTTATAGGGTGCGTAACCGCCGATTCCGACGGGCAGCACACCCCTAAGGATATCGTCAAGGTTATGGACGCGTTAATCAAGGAACCAAATAATCTGATATTAGGGTGCAGAGATTTTTCTTCGGGCAACATTCCAAAGAAGAGCCTGTTCGGCAACAACTTAACCAAGCATGTATGTCATTTTCTTTGTGGTGTTAACGTTACAGATACGCAGACGGGACTTCGTGGAATTCCAAAAGACTATATGGCATTTTCATTAGACACACCGGGCGAGCGTTTTGAGTATGAGACCAGAATGTTAATCAATACCAAGAATCATCTTGATATTACCGAAGTCCCTATCAAGACTGTATACGATTCCAAAGAAAACCATCAGACGCATTTTGATCCGATTAGGGATTCAATAAGGATATACAGTATATTCGGAAGCATTTTCGTAAAATATATAATGTCATCGCTTTCGTCTTGTGTACTTGACCTTTTACTGTTTGCATTGTTCTGCAGAGTATTTAATTCAATATACCCGGGAATGTATATAACGGTGGCCACAGTGTGCGCAAGGATTATATCTGCAACCTACAACTACATTATCAATTATGTTTTTGTGTTTAAGAGTACCGAGAACAAGCAGCTCGCATTTATCAAATACACAGGTTTAGCGATAGTTCAGATGAGTTTGAGTGCACTGTTTGTAAGCATGTTAGCGGTTGCATTTGCCAATGTACCTGAAGTATTAATCAAGATGATTGTAGATACGATACTGTTCTTTATAAGCTACTATGTTCAACACGAACTTATATTTAAAGTAAAAAGAGGGTGAAACCACCCTCTTTTCTTTATCTTAAGCATTCATCAATTACAAGGTCCATAATCTCCATAACCGCTGTCTTAGAGAAATCATTGATATCGTTCATGTACTCATCAGAGTCTGTAAAATCAACTATATATCCTCTAGTTGGAGTCTCTTTGCCCTCTATTCTTACAAGTCTCGCGCCTAAATCGTGAATAATCTCACTTAATGGATTAGCAAACTGATCGACAATATTTTCAAGCGTAGGAATAATAATGTCAAATGGAGGAATGTCGTTCATAAGCTTGTCCTGGTACGGCTCTAAGAACGCTTCAATCCTCTCCTCGAACTTTCTGAACTCCATAAATGTACGCTTATTAATCAGAATGTCAATCGTAATCTCCCATGTATGAGGATGCTCCTGGCCTTTCTGACCGTTAAACACAACAAAATGCAATGCATTCAGGTAAAACTTAAATCTATACTCTCTAAAAATCTGATTAGACATTCAATCACCTCTTAATTTCCGGAAGAATCATTCTTAATTCTTCAAATGTATAAAATGTTTTGTACTCCTCCACTCTCGCGTGTTTGAGACTGAAGAATATGTCCTTCTCCGAATAAGTAAGATCACCATGATCCAAAACAAGAACAATCAGCTCGTCATTGTCCTTATTCTTAAACCTGATAGAATTCTTACCAAACAAGAGATTAGTGGCATCAAAAGCCCTAAATTCACCGTTATCTGTTTTGCATGACACTCTCGCGTAAAAAATCGGTAGCACTCCGCTTCTCTTAGAAAGTCTCTCAACAAACTCGTCAAGCAAATCAACTGAGAACACATTTCTTCTTGAATCGTAAATATTCCTCTCCTCAAGCTGCGCATTCAGCTTTTCAACCGAGGTGGCAAGTTCCTTTTCATTGGCAAGCGTTTCATTATACTTAGCCATGAGATTGACATTCTTCTGCGTAAGCAAAATAGGAGTGATAATAAGTATACATATAATAAAAACGATAATGATAACAAGCTCAACCTTTGAACTTAAGAAAATGTTATTGTCAAGGAAGATTGTCTCATTAGTCAAAAGACAAAGCTCATAATCATTGCCGTTATATTCAAACATAGTTCCTGAAGCAATATAACTTATACCGTTAACCTCTATCGTCTCATGTATAATTCTTCCAAATGTCAACTTGCCTACAAACGACTTAGCTGACTCCGAATTATAGTAATTATCTGAAGAAAATGACTTATACTTGTCAGTCTCCAATACATCCTTTACAAAAAGGATAGACTCACCTTTAGAAAAAGTCCAGTATCTGCTTGTTGACGAATTAAGAGTACTAAGGATATTGCTTATAATCTCATCATCAGACCTGTCTTTCTCCAAGTTAATCTGATCAAGAACAAGCTGTACATAGTTATCCTGCTGAACTGAGCACACATCAAGAAGTCCTTTCTCATATCGAGAAAGAGCGTACCAAGATACAACTGATGCCAAAGCAGCAAGTATTAATGTAATTGCAGTAACTTTAAACATTTTACTCATCGTAATTAATCGCCTTTCTTAAAGCCATAATCGGCTTACCCAAGGTATGAAATACCTCTTTTAATTCTTTTGCAAATGCTTCTCTCTCTTCTTTTAATCCCATAACTTTCCATGCACTCGTCGTATTGATACTATTGACAATACCCATAACTCTGTAGAAGAATACAAGTAGCTGAAAGAACGGAAGTATCAAAACTACCCACCACTGTCTCAAATAGTAAGACCGAATCTCAGGAAACTCCTTTAGGAACTTCTGAATGGAATTAAAATACGCATATCCAACAAATACATATACAATAGTCATTATAACCATCGCAAAGATAGTCATATTGATTGCGACTCCCATTCCAAGGAAACAGAACATCGCTATGTACCATATTAATCTTGGAAATGCAAATGTATGGTCATAAATCAAAGTCCTAACGTTGATATTGGTAAGGATGCTGACAGGAGAAAAACCTCTGTCCATAAACATCTTGGCAACCTCTAAACTTCCTCTCTGCCAACGCTGTCTCTGAGTATAAAGCTTGTCCATACCCTCAATCGGATCCGTCACAAATATTGCATTATCGCAAAGTCTTATCTTCTGATTAAGATTCTCTCTCATCTGAAATGTAATATGTGTATCCTCGGCAATAGTAGTTGTATTGTATAGAAATGACCTGTGAACCGCCGACTTTCTAAACGCTGAAAACGCACCTGATAGCGTATACATCTCGTCATTTTCTGACGCGTAACTTCTACCTGCCAAAAATGCCTGGGCATACTCCATATATTCAAGTTTTCTTAAAAGTCTCGGGAAAAATTTCTTGTATTTGCCGATAGCATTTGCATCTGTAAGTATTGCTCCCGTCATACATCCAATCGAAGTATCATACTCAAATAGCTTAATCATATTGGTAAGAGCATGTGGCTCTAAAAGTCCGTCACTGTCTATATTGATAATATACTTACCCGTACTGTTATATAGAGCAAGATTCAAAGCTCTTGACTTACCCTGTCTTGCATTTAGCCACTGCATGCGAAGGTCAGTGAATTCCTTCTGACACTCCGTATACACCTTAAACGAATCATCCTTCGTCATATTGTTAACTAAGTAAATTCTTAGCTTACTATTGTCATAAGTGCTGTCATATATTGACTTTATGCAATTATAAAGCGTATCTGATGAGTTATAAACAGGGATTATAACAGATAAATCAGGATATTGAACCGGTTCAGGTATGAGTTTATTAACCTTTCTCTTCTTATACAATGTCCTTGCGTTTCTTATAAAAGGAAGAACCTCTGCCAATATCGGAATAATAATCCATGCACTCCAAAAGAGGATTGACTCACCAAGCTTCATCAAGAAATCGCTCATCATCATCCCTCCTGTTTCTTGTCAGCATTTGCCTTGTCGGAAGAATACCCAAATCCTCCAAGACGCATACTGAGAACCTGCTGTCTTGTAAACACATAAAAATAAAACAGAACAATAAAAACATAAAAGAATATCTTACCAATTATGTTATGTGCCACTGAATACGCACCGTTACCGCCAAAATGAATAACCTCACATATAATTACTATCCTGACAGAGTTAATGAATATAATATACAAAAAACCAATAACCGACATCACTATCTTCTGATACTTGGTAAATACACTAAAGAAGAATATCCACGATACATAAAGAAGAATCTCAATAATTCCAGAACACTCAAAATCAATCCTGAGTGTAATGTACTCTCCCTTAACCGTTTCGATGAAAATGATACCGTACTTAAAATACGATTCAAAAGTTCCCGTAACTCTACCAACCAGTCCGGCAATAGCTGCAACGAACTGTGATAAAGGCTCCATAAGTACAGGCATAAGCACAACAATCGAGATAACAAAGAGTCCTACAACTCCGAGAATCGTGTACCATCCCTTTAACTTAGCTCTATTTAGTATTATTAGTAGCGCCACCCATACTAAGCAGACAGCTAGTTTAATTCCTAAAACCATAGTTTACCACCGTAATATAATATACATAAATACGCCGAGGAGCATCTCCTCAGCGTACTAAAACACTTAATTTAATCAATGAAAATGCTTATTCAATTGCATCCTCTCTTCTCTTTCTTCTAGCAGCAATCTTGCTAAGACCATATGCCAAAATCACACAACCTAAAGCAGCCGGCAAACCACCGGTTGATACTCCGGCTGTATCTATAACCTCATCACCGATTCGCTTATAAACGCTACCTACGACTCTAAGATCAGTTGCATCTAATCCGAAGAACTTAGCTAACGTCTCAGAATCAATAGACCATTCCATCTCAGAAGAATCGTCTGTTAAAGTAAGATATGTCTTACCAAAACAGATATCATGGTCATTTAGATTATTGATGTTGGTGCTAGTATGCCAACATCCCGTGTCAAATATATAAAACTCATATGTACCATTAGGAAGATTATCTCTCTGAGGTTCCCAGTTAATATTGCCGGCCGAATCAACAGCGGCTACTCTCCACTCCATGTCGTAATTGTTATTAACAATTGTATGAACACCGAAAAGTAAATCTCCACCTCCACTATTAATATGTCTTGGGTGATTGGTCTCAACATGACCTAAAATCTCGTTATCCGCAAGATGGATTGCACCATGCGAATCTACGATTCTCTGACTTGTTCCGGCTGTATCATACTCAATTACAGAATGTGGGAACCATTCCCAATCTGCATAGCTGTAATCGTACCTAATCTCTCCTACTTCGCCGCTATCATCAGCTTGAATATCTTTAACATCAGTAAATGTAGGCTCACCAAGATAATAACCAAAGCTTACCGTACCGTTATTCTTAGGAAGTTCAGAAGCAGGAATCTTAATCTCCCACTCTGTTCCGGTTCTCTTAGACTCGATACCATCTAAACCAGTCGCACTACCATCATTGTTAAGTTTAAAAATAACCTGCTTACCTGTTGCATTACTTACAACAGAGTACTTACCGTTGTTGTTAGGTCCTGACCATGCAGCTCCACCGTAGCCACTGTTATCCTGAAGATAGATATATAAATCTCCGTCAAACACAATGGCCGACTTAATTACATTGTTAGTTCCGGTCTTAGTTCCTACAAAATCTACCTTAGCGATTGAATCCCAATCTGAGAAATCACCATCGATAACAATGTTTTTAGTGTAATCTGAAACCTCAGGGTTCGTCTTCTCTTCAGTTACAGAACTCTCAGTTGTATCGGTTTCAGTAGAAGCTTCCGTACTCTCAGCCTCTGTAGCATCAGTCTCAGTTACATCTGCCTCAGTTGCCTCAGCCTCTGTAACCTTCTCTTCTTCAGTCTTAGGCGCTTCAGTTGCAGGTGCCTCAGTAACCTCAGACTTAATCTTGATAGACTTGTCCTCATCATTATACTTAACGGTAAGACTGGAAGGGTCTTCAAAATAAGATAAAGGAATCTTGGCAGTAACCTTCTGCCCGTAGTCTTCATCAACACGCGAAATACTCGCACCATTGATATCTTTATATCCCGTGCCTTTAAGCTCTGTACCGTCCCATGTTATCGTTAATGTATACTTGTCACTATCTGTCTTAACCACCAATGGATACTGATTAAACTTAGGAGCATATCCCCAGTCCTCCTTATCATTGGCCTTAACCGTAAAGACGAGGTAATCACCTGAAACCTCTGCACTCCAAGACTTTACAAAATCATCCTTGGCGCTTACCTTGACGCTTCCTGCAAATGCTATTGTAGCTATATAGACAAATGACATCATAATCGCTATTATCTTCTTCATATATCCATCACCTTCCTAAATATAATAACTTACGGCGTATCCGTAATAATGTATGTTCTAAGTGGCGTCTCACCGATTGTAAACCTGTGAATCGTCATATTGTTGACCGAAAGTCTCCTGTGTACCTCGGCATATATGACCTCACCTATGTTCTCAACCGTCGGATCACCGTTAAATTCCGGCAAATCGTTTATGTACTTTTTATCATAACGCATTAAGACGCTTTTTACAACATTTTCTAAGTCACTAAACGAAAGAAACCTTGAAGAATTGGCACTTACAACCATACCAATCTCTAGCGTATGATCGTGAGCGTTGACTATTCCTCCACTCGCGCTATGACTTATCTCGATAAAAAATCCCAATGTGTATTTAGCTTTGCTGCTTAACTTTCTCATCTTTGGAGGTATTCTCCTCTCTATATCCGGAAAAACTGATAAATAGATAACTCAATATCAAACCGAGTAATGTTACCAACACTCCGCCCAACAAGTGAGGATATTGATAATCTATCTTAGTAACACCCTTATCAATATAAAGCAGATTGTTATTGTGCCTAAACGCACCTTCTTTATATATATCGTGATAAGAGATGGTAGTATTAACATTATTTGCGCGACTTTTTATTATGACACCCTCCGAATAGTAGGTAACATCAAGCGGTACCACTCTTCTTGCAGGAAGCATATTGCTGTTGAGCTTGAATAGATTGCCCATAAGCTCATTAATACTGTCATCCTTGGTAAGTGAAAGATAATAAGGCAAGCCCAATCCTACAAATGTTATATTGTCATTATAAACGGTTCCGCAATAATTCAAAGTAAGATCATTGTCTCTAAAATAGCCTGTAACCTTATCAAGTCCGTTAAGATAGTGCGTCTGCCAGTTGGCGTATTCTTTAGGGAAAAGATCGCAGTCCATCCATCCAAGCTTTTCATCATAAAGTAACGGATATCCGTTGTTAAATGATATAACCTGCGCACTGACCCCTAAGAATGAACTAATCCTCTCTTTTTTATCCTCAGGTACAGTATCACCAACAATCACAAATCTTATGCCCTTATCACTTAAGTCCTTGACAAGTTGCTCTGCTTCTTCCTTGTCATCATATGTAAAGCCTGACAGAAATACAAAATCAAACTTCTTTAAATCATCATATGTGTAATGATTAATATTAGTATCGCTGGTCTCCATTACACAAGGATAGTTAAGAGCAATCGTTCCCGCTGACGATCCTATAGCTATACCTCTATACGCTGTAACGGTTCCCCATGACTTATATTCAACATTGAGTTTAAACAGATACCATCCATCATTGGAATCCTTAAGGTAATATCCTGAACGACTTGCAGCTCCTAAGAGCATATTGTAGTCTATATCTTCGTTATACTCCAGCTTAAGCGCTGATTTCTTGATGAGTACCGTGTCATTACCAAGTTCCTTAAGTCTGTCAAACATATAAAGATAATATCCCTGCTCAAGTGAATAATTAACCTGAGTGATATTAAATGAAGTAGCCGCAGCTTCCCATCCTGCGCCAAACATAGACTTGGTCTTACCGTCATATTCTGCAGTAAGATAAGCACCATCTGCACCTAACGCCGCAAGATCTAACAATGCAAGTCTCTGTTTGGTTAAGCTCTTAGCTTCATCTATAAGGTTCTCAGCTGCACGTGCGCTTAGTCTCTCATTGGCCGAAACTTCACTTCTTTCACCGTATATGAAATACCAGGAAGGAATACTGTCAATCAACAATAAAGCGCACATCAGAACAATCATGTACTTCTTCAGTGTCTTCCAGAACATAAAACTCATAAACATGAAGCATAACGCGATAGAGATGAATCTTACCATCCATAAAAAACCGCTTCCCGGAAGCATTTTCACAAAGTAATATGCCTGGTTGGATGTAAGTAACAGGATAAGCAACGCATTTATAAAGCCTGCTTCCTGCTCTTTCTTGCAGCCTACAATTCCTACAACTATAAGCACAAGTGCTGCCAATCCAAAATAAAATGTATCTATGTTGGTTGTTATTCTAAAGAATGGATTGAGCGTCTCAAGTAATGATTTAAAGAATATTCTAAGCTTACCGTCGCTGTCGGATGCGGACATTCCGCCGTATAACGATGGTATCATATATATACCGGTAATTAAGAATCCAAGGATAATGGCTATCAGTATCTTAAGACTCTTTATAATCATTCCGCCGTTGATTATACAGTATATAACCATAAATGAAATTGTAGCCAAAACAACCATACCGCCATAACCTAAGTGGCACATTACAATAAGTACGGTTGTGATAATAATACCGGTGAGTTCGTAAGTCTTGCCGTTAAGATAATAATTATATATACAGAATATATAAAGTGGCAAAAACACCATTGAAAGTGCTCTTGGGAGATTGCCTTCTCCAAACAAAGCATACAGGTTATTAGGAGCGATGAACCACAGAATTCCAATCACACAACCAAGAACCGGTCTCTTCATTCTTCCACCGATATACGCCCATGTCACCGAACCTGCAACAAATACAAACGCAACATACACTATGTAACCATTAAAAATGTCACCATCGCATAGATAGTTGAAAAAAGCCATAAGATATGCAGTAAACCATGGCCAATATCTCAACAGTTCTACTCCGTTATACCAATACTGATTAATTAAAGGGAAGAAGTCAGCCTTGCAAATCGACTCATACACATACTGACCACGATATACATGATACATGGTATCTGACCCCGACGGGTATATACCATTATTAGAAATCAAAGCAGTTATAAGATATGTTAATCCCCCAATAATTAACGCATATAATAAATATATAATTGTATACTTAACCCAATTCTTATTCTTCATTTCATAATCCATTCAAAAGCTACAATATACCGATTGTATTGTACTATGTATATCATTAGGATTCAATTAAAAAAACCACCAAAAAACTCGGGATTTCTTGAGTTTTTTGGTGGTTTATGTCTTTAGTCATGTTAAGAAATCTGTGTTCCTTCACGACTATCTCCTTGTTAACTATCTCTCATCTTCAGGCAAGTCTTTATAAAACTTATAAGCACTCTTAGCGCTCTTATGCTTAATTGAATACATTGCCTTATCTGCATAGATAAATAAAGTATCTATATCCTTGGTGTCATCAGGATAAACCGCAACACCTACGCTGGCTGAAATAGTGAATGTATGGTGCGTATGTTCCGCATAATCCTTCTTATCAACGCACTCAATAGGTTCATCAAGCATCTCACAAATCTTGTTAGCTACATATACAACGCTCTCCGCATCATCGATAGCATTGTAAACTACAATAAACTCATCTCCACCTATTCTGAAAGCTGTACATCTCTCGTATGGAATACTCTTTAGACGCTTGGCCACCTCTTTAAGAACAAGATCACCCATATCGTGACCATAATTGTCGTTAATCGGCTTAAAGAAGTTAAGATCAAGTGAATAAAGCGCAAACGGATAGTTAAGATCCTCTCTTGTAAGGTTATCTACAAAACTCATACCATATCTACGATTGTGAAGTCCTGTAAGCTCATCGGTATTAGAAACCATCTCCAAGTAATTATTAACACCCTGAAGCTCCTTAGTCTTCTCTTCTACGAGCTTCTCAAGCCTCTCTTTCTCGCTGGTCTCATTGCTCAGCAACTGGTTAATAAGTTCTGTAGTCTGAACACTCTTATACATAACAACGTAAACCAGCACAGTCATCGACATAAATAAGAATTCAGTAAAACTGAATATTCCGGCGATCATTAAACCAAACGCAACAATAAACACCATCGCTGAATTGAGCCACATAACTCGTATCGCCTTGGCAATGTCAATAACCTTAACATCGTTTGTAATATCTCTAACACCTATCTTCCAATCATTATAACCTATACTTATCAGAAGCAAACTGAATGAGTATACAATATCGGCATAAATACTCTCATCCTGTCCGCCTATAACCTGCTGATAAAGCATACGTATATCAAGTAATACATATATCAAAGTTCCGACAGCAACAACTAATCCACCCTTGGTATGACCTTTAAATCCACTCGCACTAAATATCGAAAACATAGCACATACCGTAAAGAGAACCATAAGCATATTAATTATCTCTTTAACCGACTCAAAGTCAAGAGCATTTAACTTGATATATTTTTCCATGCCACTCTTATATATCAGCATTGAAAATATTGAAGTAAGCATGAATGCATTTATAACAAATCTGGAAAATACAGTTGAAGTATAATCTCTCCTTAAGTAAACAATGAACGCAAAGAAAATAAAGTCAACAGGCAGCGAAAAAAGCTGATCCGAAACTGATATTAATAAATCATCTTCATGAAAGTTGTTATATATTAACCACAGAACATCTGCAATAAGCCAAGATCCAACCGCGCCGGCTAGCATCTGTCCGCATCTTACATATCTGTTGGCATGTTTTAATGCCAATAAAATATTAAGTAATATAAAAAGAGATAGAACGGTAGAAATAGAATCATAGACTATCTCAGGTGCCAGAAAAGTAGTGACAGCGAACGCCAAAAACAAGCAGATACTTATGCACATTATGATAACCTGAGTCTTGCTCTTGGCCATAAGAAATCCCCCTTTAAAAATAATCTTTATTATTTTAACATAAAATGAGGATAATAGTCAATTATTACGAAATTATAAAAAAAAGAAGTCCTCGTCGGACTTCTAAAAACAGGGGATGAGGGAATCGAACCCCCGCTAAAGGTTTTGGAGACCCTTGTCATACCATTTGACCAATCCCCTATGAATTATATTATACATTCAAAATTGCATATAGTGTACATCTAAAGAAGCAAGATTCAAACAAATCTTAGACAAGCCCTCGACCTATTAGTATGATTCAGCTCCATATGTTACCACACTTCCACCTATCACCTATCAACCTTGTAGTCTTCAAGGGGTCTTACTGACTTATAGTCATGGGAGATCTCATCTTGAAGGGGGCTTCACGCTTAGATGCCTTCAGCGTTTATCCCTGCCAGACTTGGCTACTCTGCCATGCACTTGGTAGTACAACAGATACACCAGCGGTCTGTCCATCCCGGTCCTCTCGTACTAAGGACAGCTCTTCTCAGATCTCCTGCGCCCACGCCGGATAGGGACCGAACTGTCTCACGACGTTCTGAAC
>JHXB01000015.1 GCA_000621905.1 Lachnospiraceae bacterium NC2004 | reverse complement strand
GATTAATCCACAGGCGGATAAACTTGTTACTATTTGTAAGGCGCTTGATATGTCTCTTGTGGATTTGCTTTGTGATGCAAATGAAGTCGATAAACAGACACATGCAGATTACATAATTGACGAAAACCACATTTTAGAAGTATTTAGAACATCGGATGCTGAAACAAAACGAAGATTAATAAGATATTTTGAACTGACAGAAATATGTAAAGAAATCAATGACAATAACAAGTTGAAGAAAATAAAGAGAAATGTCTCAGTCATACAGGACATCGACGGAAACAATATTGTTATGATTAATGATATAAGATTTAAGGGTAAACGTTCGGTGAAATGGAAAGATGTTAGAGAGTACTTAAAAGAGTATGTCGGAGACTTTTATACTATTGCTGCAACTGGAGATGTTGTTTATATTGGGCCTGACCTTCCGAAAGAGTATACTGGGTCACATTATACGAATAGCCTTAAAGGAACAAAAGCAAAGGCGAAAGCGAATGCTGCAACAGGAATTCAAGAAATGATAGAAATTGCCGTTGGTAAACATTTTAGAGAGAATCGTGAGGATAAGCATAAAAGAGATGCCAAAAATGGATGGTATAGATATGATTCACGATTTGCACTTCCTGTTTATGATGATGAAGGTGAACTAGAAAGATATAATGTTTTTCATGCATCTATGTTGATACGTCATTCGAACGATGGGAAATATTATCTGTATGATGTTATAGACATAAAAAAAGAAACGAGCAACTCTCTCAGCGAATAATCGCTTACTAGACAAAAAACCCATTTCTTTATGTAAAGATAATACTATAATAAAGAGAAACTGTCAATCCGAATATTCGAAAAAGTTGCGTATGGAGTTCGCTGAGTCTTATGCCCTGGTTTGAGGCTGGCGGATCCGCCAGGAATATTGTTGCGCTTTGGTTATGTTTGTAATTGTATAGTTGTTATGTCATCCTGAGCGAAGCGAAGGATCTTCAATCTTTGAAGATGGATAATTCTACAAGTGACCTTGTCATCCTGAGCGTAAGCGAAGGATCTTTGACCTTCGAAGAAGGTCAATTGGAGGATTTACGGATCCTGTCCCCGTGGCTCAATCCTAAATTGAACTTGACATTTATTTGTATCATGGTATATTCTAACTATAGTTAGATACATCTAACAACCTTTGAGTTGATATTTAGAAGGTGACTTCTTGGAACATGAAAGGGTAAAGGTGAGATTATGAATACAGATATTTTACTGGGATTGATGGTCCCTTTTGCGGGAACGGCTCTTGGCTCTGCCTGTGTTTTCCTTATGAAGAATAAGATGAATAGACAAGTAGAAAGGTCGCTGACAGGATTTGCGTCCGGTGTGATGGTGGCGGCATCTGTTTGGAGTCTTTTGGTGCCTGCGATGGAGCAGTCGCATGGCATGGGGAGACTTGCATTTGTTCCGGCATTTTTTGGATTCTGGGCGGGTATCCTCTTTCTTTTGTTTCTTGATTCGGTTGTCCCTCATTTGCATATGAATACAGATAAAGCCGAGGGACCGAAGAGTAAGATGGCAAGAATGACCATGATGGTGTTGGCGGTGACGCTGCATAACATCCCTGAAGGTATGGCTGTGGGTGTTATTTACGCTGCATTTAAGTCGGGTAATTCAGGCATTTCAGCCGGAGCTGCTATGGCGCTTTCACTTGGTATAGCAATACAGAACTTCCCTGAAGGGGCAATTATATCTATGCCCCTTGCTGCGGAAGGAAGAAGCCGAAAGAAAGCATTTGTCTACGGTGTGCTATCCGGTGCCGTTGAACCCGTTTTTGGGTTGATAACAGTATTGGCGGTAGGCTTTATAGTGCCGGCGATGCCGTATCTTTTGAGCTTTGCAGCGGGAGCTATGTTATATGTTGTCGTTGAAGAGTTGATACCGGAAATGTCTGAGGGCGAGCACTCTAACATAGGTGTCGTAATGTTTGCTGTGGGATTCACAATGATGATGGCGCTTGACGTAGCGCTAGGATAGATTAAAACTTGTTTGTACAGTCTGGACAAACAAGTTTGTTGTGATATCGCTCCGGAGGAGACAGTCGCCATTGGAGTGTTACTAATTGAACAATGATGACAAATCCTTTAAATATAACTCTATATATGTTAGAATGTAAGCGAGTGGATGAGTTTCGTTTAGGGGGTGATTGCTATGGATTGTAAGGTGTGTGGTAAACCTATATATGGCACAAATGCTGTCGGTATTTGCAAATATTGCATAAGGCGAATGAGTGATGACGAGCTTATACGAATATTAAGAGAGTATCTTGATTTCGATAAGGCGCTTGTTGAGCAGGTTATCAGAGATACTGGAATCTCATACTCTAGAATTATGAAGCTTGTTCAAGATGATCGACTTATCTTGACTGACAATGATATGCTTGTTGAACTTTTGATGCATAAGAAAAAGACAAGCCTTGAGAATGTCGCGGTTGAGATGAAGAAGCGTATAGAGAGCAAGGAAGATTCAGGGATTCATGTGCATGTTGCATTTGATCCGGGTTCGAAATTGGTCAAGGATATAGAAAAAAAGAAATCTGAAAAATAAATGTAAACCACAGGGACAGACCCTGTGGTTTTTAGATTCTTTGCTGCGCTCAGAATGACAGGGGGGAGGTCAGAAGGTCAATTCTATCAAAATGCACCCTATTCGCATATTGACATTATTGTTTTTATGTATATAATAGTATCAGATATTTTACATTATATGAAAGGAAGCGTTTATTATGACTAAGGTTGACATTGTTTCGGGATTCTTAGGAGCAGGTAAGACTACTCTTATCAAGAAGCTTATTAAGGATGGATGGAATAATCAGAAGCTTGTTCTTATTGAGAATGAGTTCGGGGATATAGGTATTGACGGCGGTTTTATGAAGGAAGCCGGCATTGAAGTTACTGAGATGAATTCAGGATGTATCTGCTGTTCACTCGTAGGAGATTTCGGCGTTGCGCTTAAGGATGTTGTTAAGCAGTATTCACCTGACAGAATTATTATCGAGCCTTCAGGTGTAGGTAAGCTTTCAGATGTTATCAAGGCTATTCAGGATGTTGCCGATGAGGCAGGTATAGAGGTTAACAACTTCGTTGCCGTTGTTGATGCGAAGAAAGCTAATATGTACATGAAGAATTTCGGCGAGTTCTTCAACAACCAGATTGAGTATGCGAAGACTATTATTCTTTCTCGTACTCAGGATATGCCACAGGATAAGCTTGAGAAGACAGTCGCTCTTATTAAGGAGCACAATGATAAAGCTACTATTATCACTACTCCTTGGGATGATATCTCAGGAGCTAAGATTATGAGTGCAATGGAGGAGCCTTCTGCATTTGCAGACGAACTCTTAAAAGAGGCTGAGGTGTGCCCTGAGTGCGGACATCATCATGAGCACGGCGAGTGCTGCCACCATGATCACGACCATGATCACGATGAGCATGAGCAGCACCATCACGACCATGACCACGATGAGCATGAGCACCATCACCATGACCATGATCACGATGAGCATGAGCATCATCATCACGACCATGACCACGACGAGCATGAGCACCATCACCATGACTATGATCACGATGAGCATGAGCATCATCACCACGATCATGACCATGATCATCATCACCATCATCATGCAGATGATGTATTTACAAGCTGGGGCAAGGAGACTCCTAAGAAGTATGATGATGAGGAAATGGACGAGATCCTTGAGGAACTTTCACAGTCAGTTGTGTACGGTGGAATCTTGAGAGCTAAGGGTATAGTTCCTAATAATAACGGTGAGTGGATTCATTTTGATCTTACTCCTGGCGAGTATGAGATCAGACATGGTGACGCTGATGTTACCGGACGTATCTGCGTAATCGGTACAGAGCTCAAGGAAGCTAAGCTTGCAGAACTTTTTGGATTGTAATTTTTAATATTATAGTATATATTATATGAGGCAGAATTATCTGCCTCATATGTTTTATGAAAGGATGAAAGATTATGCCAAAGGCTAAAGAGATTCCGGTATACCTCTTTCGAGGCTTCCTTGAGAGCGGTAAGACTACATTTATAAAGAATACATTAGAGGATCCGTATTTCTTCAACGGTGAGAAGACACTTCTTATCGTGTGCGAGGAGGGCGAGGAAGAGTTCGAGCCTTCTTTGCTTGCTGAGAAGAATACCATTATGGTGACTGTCGAGGAGCAGGATGAGTTAAATGCAGCATTTTTAGAAGAACTCGACAAGAAATACAATCCTGATCGCGTAATGATTGAGTACAACGGAACCTGGACTCTTGGAGATACGTTGATGATTGTTTCACCGGACAGATGGATGTATGTTCAGAATATATGCCTTATTGACGCATCGACATATCAGAACTATATGAGTAATATGGGTGCTATGATTGTTGAGCAGTACAGGGACGCGGATCTTGTTTTGTTCAACCGTTGTAACGGCGAGACCAAGAAGACATTTATGCGAAGCAATGTCAAGGCTGTTAACAGACGTGCGCAGATTATGTATGAGGCTGCCGAGGATTCCGATTTTGATGAGGATGAGGATGATTTACCATTTGACGTAAATGCATCAGTGATAGAGATTGCGGACGACGACTACGGGCTCTGGTACATGGACGCAATGGACAATCCTGAGAAGTACAAGGGTAAGACCGTCAAGTTCAAAGCGATAGTTTACAAAGGGCCAATGTTCCCTAAGGACACTATGGTTCCGGGACGTCACGCCATGACTTGCTGTGCTGACGATATCGCATTTATCGGATATATGTGCAAGGGCGAAGCGGTCAAAGGCTTTAAGAAGCAGGATTGGGTAAATGTTACCGCGCAGGTCAAGGTTGAGTATGTGCCTGCATATAAGGACAAGGGCCCTATGCTTTACGCCCAGAAGGTAGAGAAAGCAGAGCCACCAAAGGAGCAACTTGTTTATTTTACATGATTGATTAGCGGGGATATTGATGGAGAACAAGAGAGAGACTCTTGACGAGCGACAGGCGAGGCTTGAAGCGGTCAGGAGAGAGCAGTTAAGCAGAAAGAGAAGAATCAGAATAGCAATCATCAAGTATGCATTGCTTATTTTGCCATGCTTAATTGCCATTTTACCGCTGATTTTTAGCTTCAATATGATGAGGACCGTAGCGTTTATGGAGAGGGATGTCAGCAACATAAAGGCGAATCGCGGTGAAAATGCAATCTTGTTAAATGACAGCGCCGGAATCAATGGTATCAGTAACATTTCCGACTATATTAATGTAAGTTCCGATGCAGATGAAGACCTCGTGCCGGATGGTAGCAGGGTCTATCTGACATTTGACGACGGACCTTCTTTATATACTGATGAGATACTTGATATTTTGGATAAGTATGATGCGAAGGCGTGTTTTTTCGTTGTTGGTACTGAAGGGTTCGACTCTGAACTTCAGAGGATTGTGAAGGATGGACATACTATCGGAGTTCATTCATTTACGCACAACTACGCCAAGATTTATTCAAGTGAGAAGGCGTTTAAGAAGGACGTTCAGCTTATGTCTGACAAGATATTTGTGACGACGGGCGTAAGGACCAAGCTTTATCGTTTTCCGGGTGGAAGCGGCAATACGGTTAGTCGAGTTTCGGTTAAGAAGCTTATTGACTGGCTTGATGAAGAGGAATATACCTACTACGATTGGAATGCACTTACAGGCGATGCGGTCGCCGAGACGATTCCGCCTAAAGAGCTTATTGCAAATGCTATGGGTTACATAAGGTCCAATCACGATGCAGGCAAAGCGACGATACTTCTGATGCATGACCACAGCGATAAGCATAATATGGTAGATGCGCTGGATGATTTGCTTGCCAAGCTTAAGAAGGAAGGGTATCTGATAAGCAGACCGCTTGATGAGAATGTCCCTCCGGTGCAGCAGATACCATCACAAGATAAAAATAACAGCTAAGTACCCAAAGGGGACAGTCCCCACTGGGTACTTAATTATGTCATACCGAGGAATGACAAGTAATAGGTGGAATTAGGAATGAACATAGAAGAAAGTTACGAATACATTAATAACGTTGCCAAAGTAGGCAGTATTATGGGGCTTGAGAGGATTAAGAGGTTGCTTGACGCGCTTGGCAATCCTCAGGATAAGCTTAAGGTAATACACGTTGCTGGAACCAACGGTAAAGGTTCTATACTTGCTTACCTGGAGGCAGGTTTTAAGGGAGCCGGATTAAAGTGTGGACGCTACACTTCGCCGACTCTTTTTAGTTATCTTGAAAGGTTTATGATTGATGACGAGGAGATGTCAGAGAGCGATTTTGCCAAGTATCTGACCGATGTCAAAGAGGCTGCTGACAGGCTATTAGAAGAGGGAATGGAGTACCCTACCGCATTTGAGATTGAGACCGCGCTTGCATTTTATTTTTTTTATAAGGCAAATGTCGATGTCATGCTCCTTGAAACCGGAATGGGCGGAAGAGACGACGCGACCAATGTTTTAAAGACTCCGATTGCGACTGCATTTGCATCGATAAGTATGGATCACATGAGTATTTTGGGCGATACGATTGAGGAGATTGCGGATAATAAGGCAGGTATCATGCGCGACAAAGTTCCTGTGATTATCGCACCTATGGCAAATGAAGCAAAGACAGTGCTTAAAACCCACGCCAAGCAGCATGACTCCGCGGTACACGAAGTTACCAAAGAGGAAGCGACGCTTATCATTCGTGACGGCGAAAGATATATCAGTGTTGCAAATGCTTATTATCCCGTAAAACTTTTAGGCGATTTTCAGGCGGATAACGCTGCTACAGCGGTCAGGACGATGCTTGCGGTTAAAGACATTTTAAATGTTGATATTAAGGCGTTTAGTGAAGGTATGAAGAATGTTAAGTGGCGAGGAAGGTTTGAAGTTATCGGCGAAAACCCTCTTGTTATAAGGGATGGAGCGCATAATCCCGACGCCGTTAAGAGACTTAAAAAGAGTATTGAAAGTCTTGATGTCAAGGGTGATATAAGGTTTGTAATTGGCATTTTTAAGGACAAAGATTACAGGCAAATGATTGATATTGTTATTGATTTGCCTGTCTCAATATACACTGTAACTCCTCCTAATGAGATGAGGGCGCTTAAGGCTGAGGAGGTGTCGAGCGCTATTGAGGATGTTAAGAGGGCTAAGGGGTTAAGTGAGCCCGGTGTTATCGCAGTAGGCGATATTAAGAAAGGGCTTGATATGGCGGTTGGTGATAGCAAGGATGATGACCTGGTGGTCGTGTTTGGGTCGTTGTCGCTGTCAAGCAAGCTCGGCTGTCAGTAGTTATCCCTCATTACATTCGGGATAAAGATTCTTCGCTGCGCTCAGAATGACAGAACAATACTTCGTAATGCGAATAATTGCACCGGTTACAAGCGATTATACATATTTGCGAAATTTTAGGTTGACTAAAAGTCCCCCTATGTTATAATTGTATGTGTCATTTATGTGATAACGTAGTTATACTGAATGATATTACATTATTTAATTAATTGGAGGTACAATTATGAATTTTGATGCTGTTAAGAAAGTTATCGTTGATGTAGTTAACTGTGATGAGGATAGCGTAACATTGGACGCTAGTCTTGCTGACGATTTAGACGTAGATTCTCTTGCTGCAGTTGAGATTAACATGGCGTTAGAGGACGAGCTTGGAGTTACAATTCCTGATGAGGAGCTTCAGAACTTCAAGACTGTTAAGGATATCGTAGATTATCTTGACAAGAACGCTTAATCCTTTACTGAGTATATATTCATGAAGGGAAGTTCTTTGAAGGAGGAATCTTAAAGGTGGAGAAGCAGAATAGAATTAATGCATCTGAAAGATCAACTAAAGAAGAGCTTATTGAGTGTCCGCGTTGTCATGCAATGATTGACGCGGACATCATTCGTGATAATTTTAAAGTGTGTCCCGAATGCGAACACTATTATACATTATCACCTAAGTCCAGACTTAGAATGCTCGCAGACAGAAAGAGCTTTAAGGAGCTTGACAAAGGTCTTAGAGCTATCAATTTGCTTGATTTTCCGGATTACGAGGACAAGCTTGCCAAGGCTCGCGCTAAGTCCGGTCTTGATGATGCGATATTGACGGGTGTTATCAAAATAGATGGTATCAAAGTTGCCATCGGCGTTATGGATACCCGTTTTTTGATGGCCAGTATGGGTACAGTTGTTGGAGAGAAGATAACAAGGCTTGCTGAATACGCTCAGAAGCACAACCTTCCACTTATTATGGTATGTGCAAGTGGTGGAGCGAGAATGCAGGAAGGCTTGTTTTCACTTATGCAAATGTCTAAGACATCAGCAGCAATTAAGCGTTTCAAGGATGCGGGAGGATTATACATTTCCCTGCTTACCAATCCTACAACAGGTGGCGTAAGCGCAAGTTTCGCATTTTTAGGAGATATTATACTTGCGGAGCCTGAAGCGTTGATATGCTTTGCAGGTCCAAGAGTTATTGAGCAGACTATCGGTAAGAAGCTACCTGACGGTTTCCAGAAGGCAGAGTTTTTGCTTGAACATGGTATGGTCGACATGATTGTACGTCGCGATGAACTTAAGAGCACCATTAGTCGTATTTTGAAAATGCATAAATAAAGAGGATTGATTGATATGAGTAATGACAAGAGAGTAACTCCATATGAGAGAGTGAAATTAGCGCGTGACAAGGACAGACCTGGTATTGAAGACTATATCGAGGCTTTGTTTGACGGCTTTATGGAGTTTCATGGAGATAGATTATTTAGGGATGACCCAAGTATAGTGGCGGGAATTGGTTATTTTCATAAGATTCCGGTCACAGTGATAGGTCACAGAAAAGGTAAGACTTTAGAGGAGCACATGGCATACAACTTTGGTATGGCTTCACCTGAAGGCTACCGCAAGAGCCTTAGACTTATGAAGCAGGCTGAGAAGTTCAATCGACCTATTATTACAATTATAGATACTCCGGGTGCGTATCCCGGAATGGAAGCGGAAGCCAACGGACAGGCGGCAGCAATCGCTGAGAACCTTGCGGAGATGAGTTCTTTAAAGGTTCCTGTCATAGCTGTTGTCACAGGTGAAGGTAATTCGGGTGGAGCTTTGGCAATCGGTGTTGCCAATAAGGTTCTTATGCTTGAGAACTCAATCTACTGTATCCTTTCACCGGAAGGTTTTGCATCTATATTATGGAAAGATTCTAACAGAGCTCCTGAGGCGTGTGAAGTTATGCGTATAACAGCGCACGAGCTCCTAGAATTAGGCTTGGTAGACGAGGTTATACAAGAAGGATCTCGTATGTTCAAGAATATGGATAACGCAATATATAAGGAGCTTAAGAAGCTTATGAAGATGTCACCTGACAAGCTTAGCAAGGACAGATACAACAAGTTCAGAGCTATGGGTGAAGTTACAACAATGGCTTCAGAGTGATGCTTAAACATTTAGGAGGCAAGATGCAAGGAGTAGAGATAGTAGCCACAGGAAGAGCAGTTCCTAAGAAGGCAGTAACTAATGATGATTTGGCTAAGATCATCGAAACTAATGACGAATGGATTGTTACAAGAACGGGCATCAAGCAGAGATATTACTGTAACGCAGATGCTTTGATTGATTATTATTCCGGCAAAGAGGGCGTTGAAAGACGCGATTTCTGGGAAGGAACAGAGAACAATCTTACTTTGGGTATAGAGGCTGCCACTAAGGCAGTATTACAGGCAGAGCAGAAGATAGAAGGCTTTGACAGAAATGAGATAGGAGTTGTAATTGCTACGGCAACCTCCGCATATCAATCATTTCCTGCAATGGCTTGTATGATTCAGACTGCACTTTCACTTCCAAAGAGCACGATGGCATTTGACATGAACTCAGCTTGTTCAGGCTTTGTTCTTGGTATGGATATAGCAAGAGGACTTCTTGAAGGCGGTAAGAAGAAATACGCACTTTTGGTGGGTACAGAGCAGCTTTCAAGAATAACTGATTTCAAAGACCGTTCAACCTGTATATTGTTCGGAGACGGAGCAGGTGCGGCTTTACTTAAGCTTACCGGTCATGACGCTTCGGACCCTGATCACATTTACGCTCACAGAGCCTGGTCAGACGGTCAGGAAGAGGTTCTTCATGCACAGGGTGTCGGTTGTGATATCGATTCGATGCTTATGTACATGGATGGACAGCCTGTGTTTAAGTTCGCAGTTGGAGCTATGAGCCAGGGCATTAAGTCAGTGTTAAAGGATGCGACGGAGCTTACCGGCAAAGACTTCACGATGGATGATGTTCAGCATGTTGTCCCACATCAGGCCAATGCTAGGATTATCCAGAACACGATGAAGAGATTTGGAGAGAATGGCGACAAGTTCTATATGAACATAGGCGAGTTCGGTAATACGTCGACAGCAAGTATCCCTATTGCTCTTGATGAGCTTAACGAGAAGGGTATGCTTAAATCCGGTGACAAGGTTGTTATCGTCGGTTTCGGCGGTGGTCTTACATGGGCAAGCGCTTTGTTTACCATAGGTTGATGGAGGTTAATGATAATGAAGAAGTTAAATGAATTATTAGGCATCAAATACCCTCTTATTCAGGGTGGTATGGCTAATATTGCAATGGGTGAGTTCGCAGCTGCTGTGACCAATGCAGGAGGCCTTGGCTTAGTTGGTGCAGGCGGTATGACAGTGGACTCGTTAAGAGAGAATATAAGAATTGCCAAGGACAAGGCTAACGGACCATTTGGTGTCAACCTGATGCTTATGCATCCTGCTGTTGATGATATGGCTCAGGTAGTTCTTGAAGAGGGCGTTAAGATTGTAACAACAGGTGCAGGTATTCCTAGCAAGTATATGGATGACTGGAAGAATGCCGGAATCAAGGTTATTCCTGTAATTCCAAGTTGCGCTATGGCTAAGCGTATGGCTCAGTTAGGCGCAGATGCTGTAATTGCTGAGGGTACAGAGAGTGGTGGACATGTAGGAGAGCTTACTACTATGACACTTCTTCCACAGGTTGTTGATACAGTAGATATTCCTGTTATTGCTGCAGGTGGTATCGCATCAGGAAGACAGCTTGCTGCTGCGTATGCTCTTGGTGCATGCGGTGCTCAGATAGGTACATGCCTTCTCGTTTCTGAGGAGTGTCCTATCCACGACAATTATAAAGCAGCTGTTATCAAGGCTAAAGATTCAGATACAATAGTTACAGGTCGTACAACAGGTGCTCCTGTTCGTGTATTAAGAAATCAGATGGCAAGAGAGTACGTTAAGAAAGAGAAGGAAGGCGTTGATAAGATGGAGTTAGAGCAGTTGACGCTTGGCTCTTTGAGACGCGCTGTATTTGATGGAGATACCAAGACCGGATCTTTGATGGCAGGACAGGTTGCTGCTCAGCTTAAAGAGATTAGACCTGTTAAGGATATATTAGAGAGCATAATTACTGAGTGTGACGAAGTAATTGCCGGTTTACAATAGGAGGATATATGAAGACTGTATTTATGTTTGCAGGACAGGGCAGCCAGAATGTTGGTATGGGTGCCGATTTCTATGAGAATAGCGAGGAATACAAGACATTAGTTGATTCTAATCCTGATTATCAGGCTTATCAGAAACTTATGAGTGATGGTCCTATTGAGGAGCTTTCCAAGACAGAGAACACTCAGCCTTGTATGTCTCTTTTTGCTACCGGAGTTGTTGCTGAGCTTAAGAAGAAGGGCATCACACCTGATGCTGCTTGCGGATTAAGTCTCGGTGAGTACGGAGCATTGTATGTTGCAGGTGTTATAGGAGCTGACGAGTACATCAAGCTTACCGCGTTTCGTGGAAATGCTATGATGAAAGCTGCTGCCGGTATGGAGTGTTCTATGAGCGCTATTATCGGTATGGAGCCTGATGTTGTTAAGGCGGCTTGTGACACTGTTATGAAGGAAAATGAAGTCAACGGTTCACCGGATTTTGTAACCGTTGCTAACTACAACTGCCCAGGTCAGTACGCGATTTGTGGTGATGAGGCAGCTGTAAGCAAGGTTGAGGCTATACTTAAGGAGAAAGGCGCTAAGCGTATGGTTAGAGTTAATGTTAGCGGTCCTTTCCACACCAAGTATATGCAGCCTGCCGGTGATGCACTTAAAGATTATTTTGAGACAATATCATTTGAAGAGCCTAAGATTCCTGTTGTAGCGAACTATACGGGCGAGTTTATTGAGGCCGGTACTGATGTTTCGACTATCAAGGATTTGCTTGTTAAACAGGTTCAGAATAGTGTTCAGTTTGAGAAGACAATGTATACTCTTCTCGATGCGGGATATGACAGGTTCATCGAGATTGGACCGGGTAAGACTCTTTCAGGATTTATGAAGAGGGCGCTGAAGGCCAAAGGAGTTGAAGCTGAGATTATTACAATTGCTAATTATGAGGACTTGAGTAAATTATAATTATACATGAGCATACTGTTCAACACGGACACGCTTTCGCTCCGGATGACAATGTAGCGGTACTAAATTCATGCTGCGCAAGCTTGCATTCATTAAGTACCGACATTGTCAACGGGTCCGTTTATGAACATGTATGCCCATGTATTACAGATATGCCCATGTATTACAGATATGCCCATGTATTACAGAATAGTAATAATCTATCTTGCACGGGTAGAGATATAGTTTAGATTATAGGAGGAAGATTATGAGCGATAATAGAGTGGCTCTTGTTACGGGTGGTAGTCGCGGAATTGGTAGAGCGATTTGTGTCAAGCTTGCTTCTTTAGGATATGACGTTGTTTTTAATTACAACTCAGGTGAAGAGGCTGCTAATGAGACGATTAAGCTTTGTGAGGAGGCGGGCGCTAAAGCATTTGCCATGAAGGCTAATGTTGCCGACTCGTCAGAATGTGCTGCACTTACTGCATTTGCAGTAGAGAAATGTGGCAAGATAGATGTACTTGTCAACAACGCAGGTATAACTAAGGACAACATCATCATGCGCATGAAGGACGAGGAGATGGATGCTGTTCTTGATGTTAATTTGAAGGGGAGTTTTTATATGATGAGAGAGTGTGCGAAGCTCATGCTTAAGGCTAAGAGCGGACACATTGTCAATATTAGTTCTGTTGTTGGTGTTATGGGTAATGCAGGTCAGGTTAACTATTCAGCCAGCAAGGCAGGTGTTATCGGTATGACCAAGTCGCTTGCCAAGGAGCTTGCAGCGAGACACATCACTGTCAATGCAATTGCTCCGGGCATGATCGAGACTGATATGACGGGCGCATTGAGTGATAACGCCAAGAAAGCTATTCTTGATGCTATTCCATTTAAACAAATGGGACAGGCAGAGGATGTTGCCAATGCGGTTGCATTTTTCGCAGGCGAGGAGAGCAGTTATGTAACAGGACAGGTACTTTGTGTTGATGGAGGTATGGCTATATGAAACGTGTTGTAATTACAGGTCTTGGTGCAATTACACCTATAGGTAACAGCGCTAAGGAGACTTGGAACAGTGTCAAAGAGGGTAAGTGCGGTATCGGCCCTATTACTCAGTATGATACTACAGACAAGAAGGTTAAGCTTGCTGCAGAGGTTAAGGACTTTGATCCTGCTGATTATATCAATCCTCGTGAAGCAAAGCGTATGGATAGATATACACAGTTTGCAATGGTTGCTGCTAAAGAGGCAGTTGAAGATTCAGGACTTGATGTGTCTGAGGGTACAAGCCTTGATTTGAACCGTTGCGGTGTTATATTCTCAAGTGGTATTGGTGGAATTGGAACCATTTCCAAAGAGGATATCAAGGGATATCTTAAGACGTATGACAGAGTTTCACCACTCTTCATTCCTATGATTATTCCTAATATGGCAGCGGGACAGATTGCTATCGCATATAATTTCCATGGTATGTGTTATGCGCCTGTTTCTGCTTGTGCTAGTAGTAACAATGCTATCGGTGAGGCTTTCCACCGCATTAAGTATGGTTACGAGGATGTTATTATTGCCGGTGGTGCTGAGGCTACGATTACTGAGCTTGGAGTCGGTGGATTTACATCGCTAAAGGCTCTTAATACTACAGACGATCCTACTCGTGCGTCGATTCCATTTGACAAAGAGAGAGGCGGATTCGTAATGGGTGAAGGCGGTGGAGCCTTAATCCTTGAGGAATATGAGCATGCTAAGGCTCGTGGAGCTAAGATTTATGCTGAGGTTGTTGGATACGGTGCATCATGCGACGCTCATCATATCACTGCTCCTTTAGAGGACGGAAGTCAGGGCGCTAGATGTATGACTCTTGCGGTTGAGGATGCAGGAATCAGCACAGACGATATCGATTATATCAACGCTCATGGTACTTCTACTCACCTTAACGATTCAGGTGAGACCAAGGCTGTTAAGCTCGCATTTGGCGATCACGCTAAAGATATGATGATTAGTTCAACCAAGTCTATGACAGGACATTTGCTTGGTGGTGCAGGTGCTGTTGAGGGTATTATTCTTGCTCTTTCTCTTAACGAGGGATTTGTTCCTGCTACTATCGGTTACAAGGTTCCTGACGAGGAGTGCGATCTTGATATCGTTCCTAACGAGGGTAGAAAAGTTGATATTAAGTATGGTTTGTCCAATGCTTTAGGTTTTGGCGGACACAATGCTGCTGTTATATTTAAGAAATACGAAGACTAGGAGGGCTTATGGAGCTTAATTCTAATCAGATTCAAGAGATAATTCCACACAGATATCCTTTCCTTTTGGTGGACAGGATTACTGAGTTAGAGCCTGGTGTTAAGGCTGTCGGAAGAAAGTGTGTCACTGCTAATGAGATGCAATTTATGGGACATTTTCCTGAGTATCATGTTATGCCTGGAGTCCTTATTATTGAGGCTCTTGCGCAGACAGGTGCTGTTGCGATTCTTTCATTAGATGACAATAAAGGCAAGATTGCACTTTTTGGTGGAATCAAGCACGCTAGATTTAAAAGACAGGTTATACCGGGAGACGTGTTAGAGCTTCACTGTGAGATTATTAAGCAGAGAGGTCCTATCGGAGTCGGTAAGGCGGACGCTTACGTTGATGGCGAGCTTGCCGTAACCGCAGAGATAACATTTGCAATACAGTAAGAATGAGCAGCTAAGGCAATTGCCTTAGCTGTTTTTGGGTTTGTTTAACATTTACCCCATGCCCCACAGGATCCGTCCCTGTGGTTTCTTGGTTTCTGTATAATGTACATTTCTTCGTACAATTCCTTATATCTATTGCAATTATTAAAAAAAGGTTATAAAATACATTGAAATTAAAATAGGAAAAGGAATGAGAAAATGAATTACATTAAACGATTAACAGCATTTGTGTTATGCCTTGCGATAACTTTTTCACTTGCAAATGTTAAAGCATCGGCAGGTAACGTTTCAGGTGACGCAGCATCAGCTAATGCAATCTCGTCAAGTGCGTCAAGTAACGCTTCGGAGAATGCGTCTAAAGATGCATCGAGCAACGCGTCTAAGGATGCTTCTAAGAACGCTGAGGCTACAACTACAGAGATAGTTTCAGGTGATGCTTCTAAGGATGCCACAACAGAGGCTGCAACTACAGAGAAGGCTAAGGCTACAACCGAGAAAGCCAAAGCGACTACTGAGAAAGCTAAGGCTACCACAGAGAAGACCTTGTTGGAAGACATGTCTGTCGGACTTCATAAGAACGCAGACGGCAAGATTTATTACGCTAACAAGAACGGCAAGAAAGCCACCGGATACAAGAAGGTCGGCAAGGCAGAGTATTTCTTTGGCTCAGACGGATACGCATTAGTTAAGAAGTGGAAATACGTTAAGCTTAACGGAACCAAATATAAGCTATATTTCGGTGCCAATGGCAAGAGAGTTTTGGACGTATCTAATCTTATGAAGAAGAATACAAGATACGCAATCGATGTTATTTTAAATAAATGTATGATTATGATCTATGCTAAGGACGGCAATAAGGGATACACAATTCCGGTCAAGGCAATGACATGTTCACCTGGACTTCCGGGTCACGATACAATCACCGGAACCTACAAGATTAGGAAAGTAGGTACATGGCACACACTGTTCTACAATTCGTACGGACAGTACGCAACCAACATACATGGCAACTTCTTGTTCCACTCAGTATGCTACACCAAGTACGGTGACCACTATTCGCTTTCTAAGAAAGCATACAGCCAGTTAGGTCAGAAAGCATCTCACGGATGTATAAGACTTCTTGTGAAGGATGCCAAGTGGATATACGATCACGTTGGTAATATCGACAAGACCACACTTAGAAAGGGTGCTAAGAACACCAAGACGCCTCTTGCCAAGCCTACTACCAAGAAGATTGGTAAGACTTCAGATGGCAGATATTACGACCCAACAGACCCTAACATTAAGAAGCAAGTGTAGAAATACAGCTAAGGCGTTTTGCCTTAGCTGTTTTTTTGTCCGATAACTTGTTTAAGTAGTGTTACTTAAACAAGTTTCAAGGATTCAAACTTTCTGGACCTGTCCCTGTGGTTCTGTGGTTTTAATAATCATCTTGTCTATAACACTTATATTTGATAAAATGTTAGAGATGATTATCAATGAGGTGAGTCTATGGCGAAGAAGTTTTATGCGGTTAGAAAAGGCAGGACAAGCGGAATATATGAGAGCTGGGATGAGGCTAAGGCGCAGGTTGATGGCTTTAAAGGCGCAGAGTTTAAGGGGTTTATGACGCGCGAAGAGGCGGAAGCTTTTATGAAAGCGGAAGGTCAGGCTACAGTTATGAAGATTGCTAAGAGCGAACAGCTTGCCATTCCTGCTAACATAGGTGAGAAGGGCGTTGCGATTGCTTATGTTGATGGTAGTTATGACAGGAGAAAGCGTGTGTTCTCTTATGGAGTTGTTATAATAAAGGATGGCAACATTTATACCGAGAACAGAAGATTTATTGATGATCCGCTAGCTGAGATGCACAATGTTGCCGGAGAGATTAAGGGTGCTGAGGCTGCAATGAGATACGCGCTCGATCATGGCTACGATAGCATTGTCATTTACCATGATTACGAGGGGATTGCCAAGTGGTGCTTAGGTGAGTGGGTTCCTAAGAAGCCGGGCACTATTGCGTACAAGAATTATTATAATGAGGTTAGTCAGTCGGTGCAGATATCATTTGTAAAAGTGGCCGCACACACAGGAGATTATTACAACGAGATGGCTGACAGATTGGCCAAGGAAGCGTTAGGTATAAGGAAGTAATTATGAGATTTAGACCATGTATTGATATTCACAACGGTAAGGTTAAACAGATAGTTGGAGGCTCTCTTTTGGATAAGGGAGATTCGGCGATTGATAATTATGTTTCTGACAAGGACGGAGACTATTACGCGAAGTTATATAAGGATAAAGGGCTTTCGGGCGGACATGCCATAATTCTTAATCCTAAGACTTCTCCGTATTACGAGGAGGATGTTCATCAGGCTAAGCTTGCGCTCAATGCATATCGTGATGGGATTATGCTTGGCGGTGGTGTCACCGAAGCAAATGCTAAAGAGTTCATCGAGTACGGAGCTTCGCATGTTATAGTTACATCCTATGTTTTTAGAGACGGAATTGTAGATGAGGAGCGACTTAAAGGGTTAGTTGATCTTGTAGGTAGAGATCATCTTACCCTTGATTTTAGTTGTAGATTAAGAGATGGTAAGTATTATATTGTCACTGATAGATGGCAGAAGTTTACTGAGGTTGAAGTAACATTAGATACTCTTCAAATGTATTCAAAATATGCGGATGAGTTTCTGATTCATGCTGTTGATGTTGAGGGTAAATCGTCGGGAGTTGATGCTGAGATTCTTGATATTCTTAGCAGGTTCGATGAGTGCCCTGTGACTTATGCGGGCGGCGTTGGTTCTTATGAGGATTTAAGACTTATTAAGGATATAGGAAATGATAGGATTGATGTGACTATTGGAAGTGCGCTTGATCTATTTGGGGGTAGCCTTGATTTTGATGAGGTGCTTAGGATTTGTAATGAGTGATAGTGGTGTTGACCTTCTTGCGAAGGACAAAGATTCTTCGCTTTGCTCAGAATGACATGATAATAGCAAATGACTAAAATAGGAGGTATACACATGCGTGAGAGAATACTTGCTTACCTTGAGTGGATGAATAACATACTTAACGATCCGCCTGAAGACATTGATTATAATGATCTTATGAGACGACATAAAGACGAGATTATGTTTTTTCAGCACGAGAGATTTATACATCTTATAGTTATGTTTTTATTTGCAATATCTACCATAATAGTGTTGCTTGTGACGGTTATTAACTTTCAGATAGCTTTGGTCGCACTTTTTGTAGCACTTTTGGTACTATTGATTCCATATATAAGACACTATTTTCTTCTTGAGAACGGCGTGCAGAAGATGTATTATCAATACGACCTTATATATAAGAGGCTTTATCCTAACGCCGAGGCTCCTACATTTGACAAGGTACCTAAGGAACTTAGGATGAAGGGAATCAATAACTGATTGACGAAATCAGGATACGGTATTACAATAAATATTATTTTGAAAGGAAGACTTGACTGATGAACAAGGAATTTAATGTATTTGATGAGTTTGGTATTAACGTATTTAATGATTATACCATGCATCAGCGTTTGCCTAAGGACGCTTACAAGAAGCTTAAGCGCACTATTGAGGAGGGTAAGGAGTTAGATTTAGAGATTGCTAATATCGTTGCTCACGAGATGAAGGAATGGGCTATTGAGAGAGGTGCAACGCACTATACTCACTGGTTCCAGCCTATGACCGGGGTTACGGCTGAGAAGCATGACGCATTTATCAATCCTACCGACGACGGAAGAGTTATCTTAAGCCTCTCAGGTAAGGAGCTTATAAAGGGTGAGCCAGATGCGTCTTCGTTTCCATCAGGTGGATTAAGAGCAACATTTGAGGCGAGAGGATATACAGCATGGGATCCTACATCTCCAGCATTTGTCAAGAAGACACCTAACGGATGTATATTATGTATTCCTACCGCGTTCTGTTCATATACAGGAGAGGCGCTCGACAAGAAGACACCGCTTCTTCGTTCTATGGAAGCGCTTTCTAAGCAGGCTGTAAGGATTGCACATCTTTTCGGTAATACAGATGCTAAGCGAGTTACGACTTCTGTCGGCGCAGAGCAGGAGTATTTCTTAGTAGACAGAGAGATGTATTTCCTTAGAAAAGACCTTGTTTATACCGGTCGTACACTTTTCGGTGGCATGCCTCCTAAGGGACAGGAGATGGATGACCACTACTTCGGAGTTATTAAAGAGAGAGTTGCAGGTTTCATGAAGGAGCTTAACGAGGAGCTTTGGAGACTTGGCGTTTCTGCTAAGACCCAGCATAACGAAGTTGCTCCTGCACAGCATGAGCTTGCTCCTATATACGCGTCTAACAATGTTGCAACCGACCATAATCAGATCGTTATGGAGATGATGAAGAAGGTTGCGGAGAGACATTCTTTGATGTGTCTCTTACAGGAGAAGCCTTTTGAGGGAATCAACGGTTCAGGTAAGCACAACAACTGGTCAATGGTTACTGACAATGGTCAGAACCTTTTAGACCCTGGCAAGAAGCCACACGAGAATCTTCAGTTTGTACTTGTGCTTGCATGTATTCTTAAGGCTGTTGACGAGCATGCAGATTTACTTAGACTTTCTGCTGCAAGTGCCGGCAATGACCACAGACTTGGTGCTAATGAGGCGCCTCCTGCTATCATTTCCGTTTACTTGGGTGACCAGCTTGAGGATGTACTTGATCAGTTCATCAGAAAAGGAGAGGCTACTCGCTCTATCCAGGGCGAGACTCTTGAGACTGGTGTCAAGATGGTGCCTGACTTTAAGAAGGACGCTACAGACAGAAACAGAACATCTCCATTTGCATTTACGGGTAACAAGTTCGAGTTCAGAATGCCGGGTTCAGCAGCATCTGTTGCCAACCCTAATATCGTGCTCAACACCATCGTTGCAGACGTGTTCTGTCAGGTTGCCGATCGTTTGGAGAAGACTGACAACTTCGACGAAGAGGTTCACAATATCATTTGCGAATTCTTAAAAGAGCACAAGCGCATTATCTTCAACGGTAACGGCTATGCAGACGAGTGGGTTGAAGAAGCTGAACTTCGCGGACTTCCTAACCTTAGGACCACTATTGACGCTATTCCTGCCCTTATCACAGACAAGGCTATTGATGTGTTTGGTAAGTTTGGCGTTCTTTCTAAGGAAGAGCTTGAGTCAAGAGCAGAGATTAAGTACGAGGAGTACTCTAAGCTCATCAATATAGAGGCTCTCACAATGGTAGATATGGCTAAGAAGCAGATTCTTCCTGCCGTTATGAGATATGAGGCAGAGCTTGCCAACGGTGCAAATGCTATTAAGACCGCAGGTGTTACCCCTTCTGTTCAGCTTGATATGCTTAACTCTATCAATGAGAAACTTGTTGTGTTGGAGAAGGCTATCAGCGAGTTAGAGCAGGCTGACAAGGATGCGCAAGCTATTCCTGAGGGAAGAGAGCAGGCCAAAGCATACTGCAATAAGGTCATTCCTGCTATGGATGCGGTTAGAAAGCCTGCAGATGAGCTTGAGTTTTTGGTTGACAAAGAGGCTTGGCCATTCCCATCGTATGGCGATTTGCTGTTTTATAAATAATTTTTTAGATTTTTCTCAAAAAAGTATGGAAATTGTCAGAAAAACGTGTTAAGATATGTGTAGAAGATGTGAGAGACATCAGATTTGTTTTAATATTGGCGGAAATACAAGAGAATAAACCAAAAGAGCCGGAGGTTTTATACGTTTTCCTCTGGCTTTTTTGGGCCTTTTTTATGTTTTTATTTACGGGATTTTAAAATAATGCTATAATCAACAAATGTTAATAAGCTAAGTTTACAAAGGGGACAGACCCCAATGTAAACTTAAGCCTTAAGTTTACATTGGGGTCTGTCCCCTTTGTAAACTTAGCTTATTCTATTATCAAGGAGTGATACTTTGAGCAGCGATATGGATATAATGTCTACTATCAGCAATGTTTTGAATGTGTTTGATTTTGTAGATGAGATAGAGTATAACAAGGATACTAAGGTTGTTTATTCCGGCGTTCCGGGAGCATTTGCAGAGATGGCGCTGGTGGAATTCTTCGGTGAGGATGTTGATAAGATTCCTGTAGCGAGCTTTAGAGAGGTTATGGAAGCACTTTCTAACGACGAGGCAGCCTATGGTGTTCTTCCTATTGAGAACTCTTCTGCAGGAAATGTTGAGAGCAATTATGATCTGCTTGCCGAGTACGATCTTTATATAGTAGGAGAGCAGATTATCGAGGTTAATCAGGCACTTATGGTGCTTCCTGAGGCGAATATTGAGGATATCAAGACTGTTTATTCACATCCTCAGGGACTTATGCAGTGTTCTAAGCTGTTAGAGGAACATGGATGGCACCAGGTTAGCATGTCCAATACTGCAAGGAGTGCCATGAAGGTCAGGGATGACAAGGATATAACCGCGGCGGCTATTGCGAGTGAGCGTTCCGCTAAATTATACGGTTTAAAGATTATCAATCCTGTTGCCAACAATAACACCAACAACGCCACAAGGTTCATAGTGCTTTCTAAGAAACCGCACATTACGGCAGAGGCTAACAAGGTGGCGATATCATTTGGCTTACCACACGAAAGTGGTGCGCTCTATAAGATACTTGGCGATATTGTTAATCATGGTCTTAATATGTCGATGATAGCCTCAAGACCGATTCCGGGTAAACAGTGGGAATATTATTTTTATATAGAGTTTATCGGAAGACTTTCAGATGATGCCGTTAAATTAGCGCTCTTGGAGATAGGTTTTCACAGTATTGATTTAAGAATTTTAGGAAATTACTTGACACATTAGTGATTACATATTAGTATCTTATTTGGTAAAGTTTTTGGTGCATGATGTATTGATGTATTCATTATAGAGGAGGACGTGTCCATGAACATTCTGGTTGCGGAAGATGATGCGGCGAGTAGAAGATATATTGAGAGGGCGTTAGAGAAGTACGGACCTGTTGATGCTGCTGTTGATGGCATCGAAGCGGTTGATTTCTTTTTGGAGAAGGTTGAGCACAATGAGTGTTACGACCTGGTTTGTCTTGACATCATGATGCCTAGAGTGGATGGGTATAAGGCGCTTGATGCGATAAGAGACATTGAGGAAGAGTTTAATGTCGGAAGGCGCAGCAAGGTTATTATGACATCAGCGCTTAACGAATCGGAGCAGTTCGAGCCTAGTAAGGAGCATAAGCACGATGGCTATATTATGAAGCCTATCGATCTTAATGAGCTTGATCAGGCGATTGCTAAGATGGGATTTAATCAATAATAATTAGGGACACCATTTCGGTGTCCTTATTTTTTAAGAAAGAGGATTATTATGGATTTATTTGATTATATGCGTGAGCAGAATAAAGATAAGGAGTCACCGCTTGCCGGAAGGATGAGACCTAAGACCTTAGAAGAGGTGGTGGGTCAGCAGCACATAATAGGCAAGGACAAGCTTCTATATAGGGCTATTAAGGCAGACAAGCTTGGCTCTGTGATATTTTACGGACCTCCGGGAACGGGTAAGACTACGCTTGCTAAGGTTATTGCCAATACTACTTCGTCAGAATTTGCCCAGATTAATGCTACTACAGCCGGCAAGAAGGATATGCAGGAGGTTGTAGAGGCGGCTAAGGAGAGAAGTCTCACTCTTCAGAAGAAGACTATATTATTCATAGATGAGATTCACAGGTTTAATAAGAGCCAACAGGATTATCTGCTTCCGTTTGTTGAGGACGGAACAGTTACGCTTATTGGCGCGACTACGGAGAATCCTTACTTTGAGGTCAATGGGGCGCTTATTTCAAGGTCGCATATATTTGAGCTTAAGTCCTTGGAGAAGGAAGATATCATGAAGCTCATTGAAAAGGCTGTCTATGACAAGGAACGCGGAATGGGCGCTTATAACGCCGATATTACTGATGATGCTTTAGAATTCCTTGCAGATATGTCGGAGGGAGACGCAAGAACCGCGCTTAATGCGATCGAGCTTGGGGTTCTTACGACCGACGCTTCGGAGGATGGCAAGATACACATTGATCTTTCGGTTGCCGAGGAGTGTATTCAGAGGCGTGCTTTTCGCTATGATAAGCAGGGTGACAACCACTACGACACAGTGTCTGCATTTATCAAGAGTATGAGAGGTTCAGACCCTGACGCCGCCCTTTATTATCTTGCTAAGATGGTAAATGCAGGAGAGAGCGTAACATTTATTGCAAGGCGCATCATGATATGTGCGTGCGAGGATGTCGGAATGGCAGATCCTAACGCTATATGCGTTGCTGTTGCCTGTTCTGAGGCGGTTGAGAGGATCGGACTTCCTGAGGCGAGGATTATCCTTGCTGAGGCAGCGGTTTATGTTGCTACCGCGCCTAAGTCCAACGCATCCTACATGGGAATTGAAGCGGCACTCAGTAAGGTTAGAGAGTCACACACCGGAGATGTTCCGAATCATTTGAAAGATGCGCACTACAAGGGAGCTTCAAAGCTCGGCCATGGGGATGGGTATTTATATGCTCACAATTATCCGGAGCATTATGTCAAGCAGCAGTATCTTCCTGACGAGCTTGTAGGTACTACGTTTTACGAGCCTACCGATATCGGATACGAGGAGAAGGTTAAGGAACGCTTAGATAGACTTAAGAATAGATAATTTAAGCCACAGCTTAGAAGCTGTGGCATTTTTATTCGTCGTCATCTTCACTATTGTCGTCCTTAAAGGCACCTCCGAAGAAGAGTATTGCCCATATTATAACAGGTACGAGGATTATTATTCCGAGCCCGAAGAAGAAGTTCTTACCCGTAAATGAAGCATATAAAAAGTATGCGATGCCGGCAACTATTGCTAGCAGGCCTATTATCGCAAGGATTCTTGCGGATTTTTTGTATTTCATGGCGGTGTCCTTTCATAGTGTGTTTTCTTACATTCTACTATTATTCTCCCATATATGCAAATGAAGATTCTTCGACGCTTAAGAATGACAGAAAAAACGACAGAATGACATCCCCCACCCTGTCATTCTGAGGAACGAAGTGACGAAGAATCTTAAAAAAAACACTCAAAAAATCACATTTTATGATGAAATTATCACATTTTTAGTATATAATATACTAGTCTAATTTTAACCTAAAGATTTTATTTATAGAAAATAAAAGAAGGAGTTTTATTTTTTATGAGTTTCAAGAAGGCATTTACTTATATCATTTTTGTATTAGCGGCGGGGCTTTTCTTTAATGTTAATGCTCATGCTGAGGGGACTTATGAAGTAACTGTCACACCAGAGAATTACGAGAACGGAGCTGCGCTTCAAGGGTATTTAGACCTCCAGAAAGGTGATACCCCACAGTATGACATGCTTACTATCACTATTGCCCCTGGCGTATACAATTTCGACTATTATATGTGCGTGTACAGTAACACCACTATCAAGGCTAACGGTGCAACCATCAAATATACAAGGAAGAATGGATACGGCAACGGAAGGAATCCTATTCTCTTCAACGATGCAGAGGGAGCTTACGGATATGACGGTGCGTCCAACATCACTGTTGATGGTGGCGTATGGGATCTTCAGGGATCTCCCGGACAGGCTATGTATGGCAAGAGACTTGAGGCTTTCAGATTCATGCATTGTAAGAATATAACCTTGAGGAATATGACAATCAGGAACATTTACAACACTCATATGCTTACTATTGAGGGTGTTGACGGAGCTACTGTTACTAACTGTGTTTTCAAGGATCATTACACTATCAAGCAGAAGAAAGAAGCTATACATATAGACTCTATGCATAATACAAGCACGGCGCCTTCGTCACAGAACGATATTAAGTACGATGATACATTTACCAATAATCTTAAGGTCAGTTCTTGTACGTTTACCAATGTGCCTAGAGGAATCGGTACTCACATAGCTGTTGAGGGATGCTATCCGGACAATATAACGATAACTGATAACATTTTCAATAATATTACTTACGAGGCGATTAAGGCTTACTGCTACAAGAACTATGTTATCAGAGGTAACTACATTAACAAATGTGGAATAGGTATTAAGGCGTACAATTACGTTAATGGTTCGGGTGAGGATCCATATCAGACACCTAATGATGGTATTGTAAGGGAGCCTAATCCTGAGACGTTTAACGGAGTAATCGAGAAGAATACAATCATCAGTGCAAGGAATTCGGAGGGATTTGCCATTCATTTGCAGGGATGTGACTCAAGACCGTACAGAGGTATTGTTGTTAACAAGAACACCATAACTTCATGTAAGAAGATTGGTATCTATGCTAAGAACTGCGAGGATATCAGTGTAGAGCACAACACTATTACCAACTCATCGGGAATGGGAATTGATATAGGCTATTCAGTTGACTCCGATGTTATGGATAATACTATCACAGCAGCGTCGACCTATGGAATTTACGTCAAGGAGGGCGAGAGTAACGCTATTGTAGCCAACAACGTTACTCAGACCACCAAGCAGAATATGAGAGCTAAGAGTTCACCTGAGATTTTGGTTTCTGACAACAGATTCTCAAGCGGTAAGAAGGGTGGAATCTTGATATCTGCCGGATGTAGCGAGGCTAATGTATCAGGGAATGAAGTTGTAGCTGCAGGCAAGAATGGTATTGTGGTATCTAAAGTAGAAGGTGCAAGCATTCTTGACAACAAGGTTTCATCGCCTAAGAAGTATGGATTTTACATTTTAAAGACCAACGCTACAAGCATTAACACCAACAATGTTGAGAGTTCTAAGAGCAGTGGTATGGTTATAAGTAAGGCTAATACCACCAATGTGGAAGAGAACACAATCAATAAGACAGGTAGATACGGCATCTTGTTCAGCGGTACCAAGAAGTCTATGGCATCCGGAAATGCTGTATCCGCATCTAAGAAATATAAAGTTTATTTTACTAAGAATTGTAAGGATAAGGGAGAGAATATCAAGTAGTATTTTATTATTAATAATTATAAGGGAGTGGTTTACATGAAGTTTAACAGACTTATTATTACGCTTATTTTAGGGTTGCTTATTGGATCGGGGGCGTATGTAAACGCTCACGCAGAGGGCAACTTCGATATTACGTTTACGACTGCCGATTATGAGAGCGGTTATGCTCTTCAGCAGTATCTTGATTACCAGAGAGGCTCTACGCCTAAGTATGACATGCTTACAATAACGCTTGCTCCGGGAGAGTATAGTTTTGATGCGTGCCTGTGTGTCTACAGTAACACTACTATCAAGGCGAACGGCGCAACAATCTACTACACTAGAAGAGCCGGTAACAGTGACGGTAAGAACCCTATCATTTTCAATGATGCAGAGGGAGCTTATGGTTATGATGGTGCATCTAACATTACGATAGACGGTGGAGTCTGGGATCTTCAGGGACAGCCGGGACAGGCTATGTATGGCAAGAGGCTTGAGGGAATCAGGTTCATGCATTGCAAGAATATCACTGTCAAGAATCTTACTATTCAGAATATGTACACCACTCACATGCTTACCATTGAGGGTGTAGACGGAGCTACAGTTACCAACTGTACCTTTAAACATCAATATATGATCAATCAGAAGAAGGAGGCAATCCACATTGATTCCATGCATAATTATAGCATGGCGCCTTCTTCTCAAAATGACATCAAGTATGATGATACATTTACCAACAATTTAGTAGTCGATTCGTGTACATTTGAAGATGTGCCTAGAGGAATCGGTACTCATATCGCAGTTGAGGGATGCTATCCCGACAACATCACAATCACCAACAACACATTCAACGATATAACATATGAGGCTGTTAAGGCTTATTGCTATAAGAACTTTACCATAAAGAACAATTACATTAAGCTATGTGGTATTGGAATTAAGGCATACAATTATGTTCCGGCAAGTGAGACGGATGGAACAGCAGATGATGAAAAGCCTTATCAGAAGCCAAATGACGGCGTTATAAGAGAGAAGAATCCAAGCTCGTTTAATGGTGTGATAGAGAAGAATACCATTATAAATGCTACCAAGTCCAATGCCTTCGGCATTCATTTGCAGGGATGTAAGGAGAGGCCTTATCGCGGTGTCTATGTCTATGACAATATCATTTCTAACAGCGGTAAGATAGGAATATATGCCAAGGGATGCGAGGATATTATTCTTGAGAAGAACACTATCACAGATTCATCCGGTATGGGTATTGATATCGGGGACTCTAAGGATTGTGATGTGTTCAATAACACAATTGACAAGGCTAAGGCGCTTGGAGTCTGTGTTAAGAATGGTTCGGGAAATGTTATAAGAGACAATACTATTAAGACAACTACCAAGCAGAATATTTACGCTGTGAACTGCAGCAATGTTACGATTGACAACAATGATGTCACAAGCGGTAAGAAGGGCGGAATAGGTATCGATAAGGGCTGTAAGAGCGCCAAGATTACCAATAACAAGGTTAAGTCTGCAGGTAAGAATGGCATAAGTATTTCGGAAATTTCGTCACCTACGGTTAAAGGTAATACCGTTACATCGCCAAAGAATTTCGGGTTGTATTTCTTTAAGACGACCGGTGGTACGATTACCGGAAACACAATTAAGAATGCCAAGAAGAGCGGAATTGTGGTTCATAAGACCAACAATACCAATATTAAGAAGAATACGATTGAGAAGACTGGACAGTACGGAATTCTGTTTAGTGGAACCAAGAAATCATTTGCATATGGTAATAAGATTAAGAAGGCGAAGTCGTATAAGGTCCTGTACGCTAATAGTTGCAAGAATAAAAAGAAGAATATTAAATAAGTGTTATCCCTCGTTGCTCTCGGGATAAAGATTCTTCGCTGCGCTCAGAATGACATATAGGTGTTATTAGGACTTGCAAATGATGATAATATTCGATTAGGTGTCATTTGATAATATACTCAATATATGTTATAATATAGGGTACATTTTATAAGGAGGTGAGCCATATGATAGGTGTTTCATTTTACGGGAATAACATATATATGAATCCTATCTATTCTGTGAAACCTGTTTCCAGGGTTGGTAATGTTGATGGCGTTTCCTCCGGAAGAGTGCTTCCTGACTCGATAAGAGTAGATGAGGGAGCGGGTGTTTCAGGTCCTAAGGAATGCAAGACCTGCGAACGCCGTAAGTATAAGGACGGTTCTGATGAGTCAGACGTTTCTTATCAGACTCCTACACATATTGATCCGGGTCGTTCTGCATCGGCCGTTATGAGCCACGAGCTCGAGCATGTAGCCAATGCAAGACAGGAGGGTATGAAGGACAACAAGGAATTGATATCTGCTTCAGTATCGCTTAAGATCGGCGTTTGCCCTGAATGTGGAAGAACTTACGTTGCGGGCGGTGAGACCAACACCGTTATCAAGACAACATATGATGACAATAATCCGTACGATAAGGGTAGGAAGACTGTAGAGGGTAGTTTTCTTAGTGGTATGAACGTAGATTATCAGGCATAATTTCCAGAAAGGAAGGATTTATTTATGGGTAAGAAGAGTAAGACAGCTGCGGTTTTGACAGGAGTGGCAGCGGTTGGTGCAGCTACGGCGGCTATTATTGCAAGCCAGAAGAAGAAAGGCGAGAATGGCGAAGTTAAAGACTTTAACTTGGATGAGAAGTTTGTAGACTTCAAGAATAGAGTAGAGGATCTTATGATTACGGTTGACAATGCAACCGCCGACTCAAGAGAAGATATTAAGGTTACTCTCGGTAATATCAAGGGTGATGCAGTTCACTACAGTGAGAGCCTTAAGCGTAAGGCAGAGCGTAGCAAGAGTAAGCTTACATCAGAGCTTATCAAAGCTAAGATGAACTTCGATGTTAAGAAGGAAGAGTTTGAAAAGGAATTGGATGAGAAGAAGTTCGAGACCGAGAAGAAGAAGGAAGAGAACAAGGCTATCCGTAAGGCAGAGGAAGCCGACATTCTTATGGATTACGCATTGGAGATGGTTCAGCAGGCTACTATTGCGAGCCTTGAGGCGACAAGTCTTGCTGATGCATATGAGGAGAAGTATGGTGAGACTATAGTGACAGCTGATTCTGATTTGTGGGATGACGATGATGATGATGAAGCATTTGCAGACTTTGATGAAGATGACATCGAAGAATAATTATTAAATAATAAACAGGAGATTAGTATTATGGGATTGTTACAGACATGGAGAGATTGGGCGTATTCACAGGACGAGAGAACCAGAGAGGGTAAGCAGTTCTGGAATGATTATTTTGCTTTGGAGAAGGGTGTTTACGAGAAGTTGCTCGACAATCCTTCTGAGAAGATTACAGGAACAGTGGAGGAGCTCTCAAGCAGATTTGAACTTGAGCCTCTTATTATGGCAGGATTCCTTGATGGTATCAATGACAGCCTTGTCAATCCTAATCCAATTGAGAATATGGAGAAGGATACAACTGTTACTATTGAGATTGATTTAGAGAAGCTTTATTACAACATGGTTGCTTGTAGGGCTGATTGGCTCTACAATCTCCCACAGTGGGATAATCTTCTTTCTGAAGAGAAGAGAGCAGAGCTTTATAAGAGTCAGAAGACATCTCGTACGGTTGTCAACGCTGAGAAGAAGATAGGACGTAATGAGCCTTGCCCATGTGGTTCAGGTAAGAAATACAAGAACTGTTGCGGAAGAGCAAGCTAGTTAGTGTTTGAGGTGGGTTATGAGCAGAGAATTTGAAGAGCGTGAGATTGATCAGTTATATGAAGCTATTCTTACGCTTAAATCCAAAGAAGAATTAACGTCGTTCTTTTCAGATGTGTGTACATCTAAGGAGATTGCTTCTATTGCGCAGAGATTTCAGGTTGCTAAGATGCTAAGTGAGCATCATACATACAATGAAGTTGCAGAGGCTACAGGTGCTTCAACAGCCACGATCAGTCGAGTTAACAGATCGCTTGTCAGCGGTAATGGAAGCTATGAGTTAGTCTTGAGCAGAATGAACGAACAATAATAAAAAGCATCAAGGGCTTACGCCTTTGATGCTTTTTTAGTTTGCTTTTCTTTTTTGGTCTTTTTATCTTCTTTAGGCTTCTTGTCTTCCTTCTGAGGCTTCTCTGCCTCTTCCTCAACGAAATAGGTATCTACCATGTGCTCTAAAAGCTTCTTCTTAAGGTATATCTCGTAGCCTAAAGATGCCATGAATGCGAATTTATCAAGATATTCTTTCTCTTCCCCATCAAAATCCTTAAACACTTTCTTGGAATAATTGTGGGTATTATCAATATCTTTCAAAATATCCATATATTTGCCAAGGCTTGAATCGCATATGGCTTTATATATAGCGTCCATCTTGGAGGTGTCATTACTGTCGCAGAATGTGTCTATCATAGGAGACAGAGTATGCTTGATGTCTGCTATTGATAAGCTGTTCTTAAGATAGTAAATGTATATAAGCAGATATATGTGTTCCTTGGAATACTTCTTCTTGTTAGGTGGAGGAAGAAGATCATTCTTGGAGTAATTGTTAATCATAGTTTTGGTCAAAGTCTTGTCGGAGTCAAATCTCTTAGTGTTGGAGAGCTCCTTGTCCATGAAGGTTGTGACCTGATCCATGTATAATTCTATGGAAGGAACGTCCTCAGGCTTGATGAAGTCAAGCTTGACGCATTCTCTTATGACCTCTTTGATGTTAGGTGAATTCTTGTCTGCCATTTATTCTCTCCTGAATAATAATTATGATATGTACATTATATAGTTTTTAAAACTACATATCAAGACTAATTTTATTTATCCTTCGTAAACCACCTTGCCACCACAAATAGTGTATTTCACCTTTCCGGAGAGTATCCTTCCGGTAAAAGGTGTGTTGCTTGACTTAGAAGCATACTCCTTCGGTACCCACTCATCCTCGCTGAAAATGGTAAGGTCAGCATTGGCGCCTTCACTTACATATCCTGCATCAATGTTGTACATCTTGGCAGGGTTGATAGTCATCTTGGCAATCACCTCTTCGAGTGTCAGATAACCGGTCTTTACAAGTTCTGTAAATGCTAAAGCAAGCGACGTCTCTAACCCAATAATTCCGCTAGGAGCCTCCGTTATAGGTCTATCTTTCTCCTCGGCAGAATGTGGCGCGTGATCGGTTACAATTAAATCAATAGCATTGGCTTTGAGTCCTCTGATAATAGCCATTCTGTCTGCTTCTTCCCTGATAGGTGGGTTGATCTTAGCTAGTGTACCATGCTTAATTACATCATCTTCCGTAAGAGTAAAATGATTAGGGGTAGCTTCAGCGTGGATAGTGATGCCTAATGCATCTTCTGTTGTAATCCCCTTAATATCGCTTATATTAATGTCATCAGTGAAGTTATAATCCGGAATATCGATTCCCTTCTCGCTTAGAAGCTTCTTCTTGGCTTCGTAGATAAGGTTGACACTTTCCTTAGCGCTTATGTGCTGGAAATCACAGATTGCGCCCTCTTCTAAGGCCATCTTAATGTCTCTCTTAATCATCGATATCTCGGCCATTCTGTCCGCTCCACCAATGTTGAAATGAGTAGAAGCCCTGCCCTTATTGATTCCGTTGTTATCATTGTATTTAAGGTCCTCTTCGTGAAATGATAACGGCACGTTGAGCTCCTTGGCAACCCTCATTGCCTCCCTCAAAATCTCGGCATCCATGATAGGAATTCCGTCATCGGTAAACCCTACAGCGCCTTGTTCTTTAAGAGAAGGCATATCAACGAGCTCTTTGCCCTTGAGTCCCTTGGTGATATCGCCGCACGTGAGAACGTTGATGTCGGTTTCAGCTGCCTTGTCTAAAACATATTTAAGGGTGTCAAGATTGTCTATTGCAGGGTTGGTGTTAGCCATCATAACGACAGTAGTAAAACCGCCCTTCTTGGCTGCATTTGCACCTGTATAAATGTCTTCCTTGTATGTGAAGCCCGGATCACGAAAATGTACGTGAACATCTATTAATCCCGGAGTTACATAGTATCTTGATGCGTCTATGACTTCGGCTCCATCGGGAGCTTCAATATCGTTGGCAATCTTGATAATCTTGCCATTGTCAATAAGTATATCTGTAACATCATTAAAATGTGATTTAGGGTCTACTAGGCGACCATTTTTTATAAGTAGCATAAAAGCCCTCCTTTTATCAATCAATATAAACATTATATTAAAAAACCACTTAAAATATCAATAGACTTATTTATTAAAATATGATATATTTATGACATCAGTTGTTTGCTCGATGAGCGTTATCGAGCATCATTTAAAAGGAGGAATTATTATTATGGGTATTTTAAAACGTTTTGGAGACATCATGTCAGCTAACATCAATGCATTGCTTGATAAGGCAGAGGATCCGGAGAAGATGATCGATCAGACTCTTAGGAATTTAGAGAAGGATCTCCGCGAGGTTAAGTCTGATACAGCTACTGTTATGGCTGAGGCTACAGCAGCTAAGCGTAAGGTAGACGAGAACAATGCTGAGATTGAGAAATATAACAATTATGCAGAGAAGGCACTTGTTGCAGGTAACGAGGCAGATGCTAAGCAGTTCTTAGAGAAGAAGCAGCAGCTTGTTTCTAAGCAGGCAGCTTTCCAGCAGGAGTACGAGGCTGCACAGGCTAATGCAGATAAGATGAAACAGATGCATGACAAGCTTCAGAGCGATATTAAGACTCTTCAGGATAGACGCGATACCATCAAGGCTAAGATGTCTACTGCTAAGGCTCAGGAGAAGATTAACAAGATGGTTAGCGGAAGCACAGATGCTGCAGACAGCATTGCTGCATTTGACAAATGGGAGAAGAAAGCTGATATGGCTATCGACAAGGCTAACGCTATGACAGAGCTCAACATGAAGGAAGATTCAGTTGAGGATCTTGCTGCTAAGTATGATGCTCAGGTTGAGGCATCTAACCCTGCAGTTGATGACGAGCTTGCTGCTATGAAGGCTAAGCTTGGACTTTCAGAATAATCAATATTCGTAATATTAGCTTGGAGGATTTTCGATGTCTATATATGACAGTTTGAATCAAGAGCAGAGAGAGGCCGTCTTTTGTACTGACGGTCCTCTTTTATTATTAGCGGGAGCGGGCTCCGGTAAGACCAGAGTTCTCGTTCATAGGATTGCTTATCTTATCGAGGAGAAGAAGGTTAAGCCATGGAATATTATGGCGATAACATTTACCAACAAAGCCGCTAAAGAGATGAGAGAGAGAGTGGACGATATGATAGGATATGGTGCCTCAGATTGCTGGGTTAGCACCTTTCATTCGTCATGCGTAAGAATATTAAGAAGAGATATTGATAAGCTTGGATATTCTGCGAATTTCTCTATCTATGATACTGATGATCAGAAGAGGCTTATCAAAGAGGTGCTTAAGAGTCTGCAGTACGATACCAAGCAGTTTAGTGAGAGGGCGATGATGAATGCTATCTCTGCTGCGAAGGAGCAATATATATCGCCTGCGGAGTATATGGAGGACGCAGTCGGAGATTTTAGGCGTGAGAAGATAGCTAAGGTGTATGTTAATTATCAGAAGCAGCTTGAGACCGCTAATGCGCTTGATTTCGATGATTTGCTTTACAAGACGGTTGAGCTTTTTGAACATCATCCGGATGTTTTGGAGTATTGGCAGGAGAGATTTAGGTACATTATGGTTGACGAGTATCAGGATACCAATGGTGTACAGTTTATTTTCATAAAGCAACTTGCATCTAAGTACAGGAATATATGCGTGGTCGGTGATGACGATCAGTCTATTTATAAATTTAGAGGGGCAGATGTAAGGAATATCCTTGAATTCGAGGATTTCTTCCCTGAGAGCACAGTTATCAAGCTTGAGCAAAATTATCGCTCGACTAAGAATATACTTAATGTCGCCAATTCAGTAATCAGGAATAATACGGCTCGTATGGACAAGACGCTTTATACTGATAATGATGAGGGCGAGACGACTACATTTGCACAGTATCAGGATAACTATAAAGAGGCTGAGGCTATAGCTGATGAGGTTTCTAAGATAGTTGCATCCGGTGCGAATTACAAGGATTTTGCTGTGCTTAACAGGACCAATGCACAATCGCGTGTTTTTGAGGAGAAGTTCGGAGTTTATAACATTCCGTATAAGATAGTTGGTGGTGTGAGTTTCTATTCAAGGATGGAGATTAGAGATATCGTTGCGTATCTTAAGCTTGTTAACAACTTGTCGGACGACCAGGCTATGAAGCGTATTATCAATGTTCCGAGGCGCGGTATAGGTCAGACTACTGTTGAGAAGATTAATGAATTCGCTATGGAGAGAGAGATTGCATTTTTTGATGCGGCTTCTATGGTTGAGGAGATTTCAACTATATCGAAGGCTACTGCGAAGAAGATAGCAGCATTTGTCGAGATGATAGATGATTTTACGGAGATTGCCGACAAGGGAGATATAGCTGAGCTTTACGACAAGGTGGTCGAGGAGACCGGATACCTTAACAATCTTGTTCTTGAAGGGACAGAAGACGCCAAGGACAGAATTAACAACCTTGAGGAGTTCAAGAGTAAGATAGTGGACTACGAGAACAATGAAGCAGAGCCTTCTTTGCAGGGATTCTTGACTGATGTGGCTTTGATTTCTGAGGTTGATAACCTTGTTTCTGATGATGCGGTAACCGTTATGACTATCCACAGTGCTAAGGGATTAGAGTTCCCTTATGTGTTCTTAAGCGGTATGGAGGAAGGCATATTCCCGGGCTATATGACGATTAACAGCGGTAATGACGATGATATGGAGGAGGAGAGAAGACTCTTTTATGTCGGTGCGACGAGAGCGGAGAAGAGGCTTTATCTGAGCGCATCTAAGAGACGCATGGTCAACGGTCAGCAACAGTTTAACAAGGTTTCGAGGTTTGTTGATGAGATTGACAGGGAGTATCTTAATTTTAGTCCGACAGTTGATTCATCTGCATTTTCTTCTGACTTTGCAGCGGATATATTCACCAAAACGAAACCTGTTGCGATGAAACCGGCGTATACCTTGAAATCTGAACCTAAGAAATATAAGGATGCAGTTAAGGATGATTCGCCTTTTGAAATTGACTATAAAGTCGGAGACAGGGTGAGGCATATCAAGTTCGGCAGCGGAACCGTCAAGGAGATTACCCCTACAGGCTCAGACTACGAAGTATTGGTGGATTATGACTTAAGAGGTGTGAGGAGATCATTTGCTTCATTTGCCAAGCTGAAAAAAGAAGAATAATATAGTCAAATGTAAAACTATGTGTTATAATATATCCTAGCATTGACAATTATGTCACTATAAATTGTGAAAGGACGGTACTATTTATGAAGATTGATAAGATTGAGGATTTGGCTAACGCAATTAAGGTCATCAACAAGAAGGAAGAAGAGAAGAGTTCTAAGAAGATTGTAGTTATCTTAGCTGTTATCGGAGCTATTACTGCAATTGCAGCTATCGCTTACGCTGTATATTCTTACATGACTCCTGATTATCTCGACGATTTTGAGGATGATTTTGATGACGATTTCGATGATGATATCTTCGATGACGACGACGATTTCTTAAGCAACGAGAAGTAATAGAATTGACTTTTCACCGTGATTATCAGGCAGGAGATAAGCTCTCCTGCCTGTTTTTATAAGGGGTTTTATATTATTTTGAAACTTTTTAAAAAAGTTGTTGACATTTAAATCTCCCTATAATATAATACTACTTGTGTCGCGAGAGAAGTTGAGCTTCTTGAGCATTGCGGGGTGTGGCTCAGCTTGGCTAGAGCGCTTGATTTGGGATCAAGAGGTCGCAGGTTCGAATCCTGTCACCCCGACTTGTTTCAATAACATATTTATTACCTTGCGGGTGTAGTTCAATGGTAGAACGTCAGCCTTCCAAGCTGAACACGAGGGTTCGATTCCCTTCACCCGCTTTTTTGTTTCGGTAGCTCAGCTGGATAGAGCAACGGCCTTCTAAGCCGTGGGTCGGGGGTTCGAATCCCTTCCGGAACGCTTGTGGTGGGTATAGCGCAGCTGGTTAGCGCACCAGATTGTGGCTCTGGGGGTCATGGGTTCGAATCCCATTATCCACCTTATTATTGACTAACCCAGTATTAATGGGTCATCGCCAAGCGGTAAGGCACAGGACTTTGACTCCTGCATTCGCTGGTTCGAATCCAGCTGGCCCAGTCAGAGAGCGTCTTATCGTTCTTATTTTATTCATATGGGGTATTAGCTCAGTCGGTAGAGCACTTGACTTTTAATCAAGTTGTCCGGGGTTCGAATCCCCGATGCCTCATTCTTATCTTTTTAACATAGCGACTTTGAGTCGCTCATTTTTTTATGAGGTGATTCTTATGAAAAAGGCTGTTGCATTCCTGTTAGTATGTGTAATGATGTCTATGGTTATGGTTGGTTGTGGTAGTGAGAAGGGACCGTCGGGCACATATACACCTGGAGATGGACTTATCTTTATTACATTTGACGGCAATAAAGCTGAACTTCATATGGGTCAGTTGACTGCTAAAGGTACTTGGAAGATCAAAGATGGTTCTGTTACTATTACATATGACAACAACGCGGGTGAGAAGAGTTACGAGTATGACGCAGAGAATGACACACTTAAGACTCCTAACGACGAGCTCTTATATAGAGTAGAAAAGTAATTACATTCAGTATATAAGCGGGTATGGCGGAATTGGCAGACGCGCTAGATTTAGGTTCTAGTGGGAGACCGTGCAGGTTCAAGTCCTGTTACCCGCATTGAATCGGACTCAGAAGAGTCCGATTTTTTTATTGAAAATGTGTATTTATTATGATACAATGACTTCGTAGGTTTTTAGTGCAATTTGCACATATTATATAATAAAAACAGAGCGAGGAGTGTTGATATGGCTGATTTTGGACTAGATCTCGAGATTATGCAGGATGGTGATTACGCACTTAAGGCGCCTAAAGGCTTTAAGGGTAGTGATTGGACCAGTAAGAGTGGAAGACCGGGAAGAGTTTTGTACGAGAAGCATTCACCGGATTATGATTCGAGCACATGTTACATTACGGTTTCTACCGTAGCGAGAGATCCGCTTACAGACGAGGTAAGAAGACGTATAGAGAAGCATCTCGGAGAAGACGGTTTCAGTTTTTCATTTGAAGAAGTGAACGGAAGACATGTAGTTTTCTATTCTCACGAGGCAGAGACAGACTATAAGACATATCACGCTATTGTTATATTGTCGCACAATAAGGCAGTTATGATGGATGTTGTATTTAATGCAGCATTTGACAATTCTGCTACAGTAGCTAAGAATATAATGTCATCTATTCATCCTAACTTCCCTCTTGAAGCTACGGAGGAAGAGGTTAAGACTGATATGGCAAGGTTTAAGGCTGAGGATGAGGCAGAAGAAGCTAAGAAAGCAGCCAAGAAAGCACAGTTAGAGGCTGCTCAAGGTATTAAGCCAGATGAGGCTAAGGCTCCTATTGATGATGCTAAGGCACAGGCGCTCGATATGCTTGACAAGGCAGAGCAGGAAGTTGCAACCGCAGTTAAGACTGTTGTAGAGACATCTGATGAGAATCTTGAGGTTGTTGACGCAGAGATAGTTGAAGAGGAAGAGGCAGAGGTAGTTGAGGAAGCACAGGATGAGACACCTGCTAAGCCTAACTTCGACAATACGGAGAACGGCAAGGAGAAGTCACTTATCTACGATACTGTTGCAGGTAAGGGCAAGATTACACTTAGCGAGCTTCAGTCAATCCCTGGTCTTGTTGATCTTGGACGTATGGACATCACTCGTATTCTCAACAGCATGATTAGAGATGATATTCTCATTCGTATCGAAGATGCTGACAATATATACTTTGGATTACCTGGATCAGATAAGGAACCAGAGGCACCTAAAGCCGGTAACGGACCTAACTCTGCGCTCACTCCTGAGGAGCAATATAAGATTGATATGGAGAGATATGAGCTTGCTATGAAGCAGTGGAAGAAGTCTAAGAGAGGTTTTGGTAAGAAGGCAGCTATGGAGAAGCCTGTAGAGCCTGAGAAACCTGCATCAATGAGATAATAGAGATAATATTTAAAGCCACCCAATTGGGTGGCTTTTTAATGGGAAAAATGCAACGAATAAAGCCGGCGGATACCACGCCGGCTTTAAATCAATAAAGTTTTTAGGTGTCAACCATGTACCAAAGGAGAAGGTATATGGAAGTAAACTAAGTCGGAATCCGATGGTTAAAATGCACAAAAAGTATGGTGATAATAAACAAATATAAAAACTCCCCGGAATCCTCAAAAACGATATGTTACATAAATGTTAATTCATTATACCACATTAGTTTAGAAATTGTAATAGAAAAATGTAAAAATTATATATTTTTTTTTGAAAATTTTATGTCAATTATACATTTTACACTACTAAATCGAACTGTAGTACGGAAGTAGTTTACATAAAACTTTACAATTAATAAAATTTACCAAAAATAATGCATAGTATATTGAAAAAATACGTAAAAAGTATTAAAATTATTAGGTGTGATGCTTTCACACCAATCATTTTTATTAGGAGGCGTAATATGCAAAGAGACGAGATTAAAGATAAGTTCGTTGAGGTTATTAATGACAACCTTACTGACATAGAAGATGTCAATGTCAGTGCGAATTTTGTAGATGATTATGATGTCAATTCTATTCAGCTTATTCAGCTGATTGTTGCTGCTGAGGATGAGTTTGGGGTATCTTTTGATGACAAGGAGCTTGCGCTTTCTAGGTACGAGACCTTTGATGATGTTATTGATACTATAGATAGTAAGATTAATAAGTAGGAGGTATATTGAACATGGCAGATAAGAAGATATTACCGGTACATTATCCTATGATTACATCGTGGCAGTGGCATGCAACATTGTTTTCAATATTAGGTGACGATGAGAACTTTTTAAAGTGGTTATATAGCAACTATATTCAGCTTAGATGCTACCACATTACTGAGATATTTACAGGTGATGATATGGTATTTACCGATATTATGCCTGGTAGTTCTTCACTTAAGGAGTGCCCATACATCATTACTTCTTTGATGACTAAGGGACAGATTGACAGTTATTGCGGTGGAGACGTTATAGATTTTATTACCAAGACCATTGATCTTGGTGGATATGTGTACGGTGTATTTGATGAGGCACGTATTTTGTGTGACGTAGAGCTTGATTATAAGTTCCCACACGAGCTTTTCATCTATGGTTATGACAAGGATGAGAAGGTGTTCCACGTTGGAGACTTTACATTTACAGAGAAGTACAGCTACACAACAGTGTCATTTGATGAGGTAGAGAGAGGATATAACGTTATCGCTCCTGCTGATGATCACATGTTTAAGGACGATTACAAGGGAGTAAGAGGTCTCTATGTAATCTGGAAGAATACTGACAGAACCTACTACGATCTTGATACAGGTCTTATTGCTAGAACTATTCACGAGTACCTCGACGGAACCGATACCAAGGATCATTTCCGTATGATGCGTAACCGTTTCGACGATACTTTCTTTGGTATTAACGTATATGAGGAAGTTTACAACGAGACAATGGCAAGAGTTTCTAAGGGAGACTTCGATATTCGTGCGACTCACATTATGTACGATCACCATGTAATCATGGCTAATCGTATTAAGTACTTGATGGACAAGGGCATCATTCCTGAGAATCAGGAACTCGTTGAGAAGTATCAGAGAGAAGTTGTTGAGAATATTCTTGCAGCGAGAAACCTTGTTATCCGTATCTCTATTTCAGGCAAGACTGAAGATAAAGAGAGATTTAGAGCGTACTTTGACGATGCCAAGAAGGCAGACATCGAGGTTCTCACTGAAGTTCTTAAGGGCTTGGAGGCTTAATATGAGTGATGCTATAAGAGTCAATATCTATAGCATTTCCGACAAGATGGAATTAATGACAGATATCGAGCGGCAACGTATGTTGTCGCTCGTTTCACTAGATAGGCGTAAGAAAGTGCTGAGGAAGAAAGCACGTATTGCTGACTATTCGCTGATTGCGGGTTACCTTTTAGAAAATGATATCAAGGGCTATATTAAGGACGTATTTGAACGTGAGATTGATGTGCTTGATATTGAAGAAGGCGAGAATGGTAAGCCGTATCTTGCTTCAGAGGATTATAAAGGGATATTTTTTAACCTTTCACATTCCGGTGATTATGTGATGACTGCTGTTGGTTCTTCTGTGGTTGGAATTGATATAGAACGATGTGGCAAATGCAATAAGAGGATTGCAGAAAGGTTTTTCTCTGAGAGTGATAACGCCTTTATTGACGGAATAAGTGATGAGGAGATTGAGAGTAAGATGGGGTGTAATAGCAGAGACGAGCTATATACAGCTTTTTGGACTATGAAAGAGGCGTACCTTAAGTGGAAAGGGACTGGGATAGCTGACGGATTGGCATCATTTGACATTGATTATGCCAATATGGGCGTAATAGGTGAAAATGTCAGGTTTATGACTTCGTTTACTGCGGACAGAAGGTATACGTATACGGTCTGTGTTGAAGGTGGAGTAGAGGTTATTGTGGGTTGAAATGCTATAGGCGAGGGGTATGCGCTAAATTGACTTTTTGTTGATTTAGTATTCTGATCTCTACTTTATTCTTCCTGAGGGAACATCTTCTTCAACTGTTAATCCGGGAGATGCAGATGCACAGGGTCACCAATATGATATCAAGACTCAGAATTTTACAGCTAAGATGAATGACTTTGTCTTTGCTTCTGATAATAGCAGTGTTGTAGATGTTGATGCAAATGGTGTATTAACCCTGAAAGGATATGGTGAGTCTGAGGTTTCAGCTTATTATAAGGAAGACGTAGATGCAGCACATGAAGTTACCATACATGTCATGACACAGTCAGAGTTTGAACAAGCACAGGCTAATGGGGATTTATCTAACGAGCCGGAGAATTCTTTTGAGGAAGAGCCTGACGATCCAAATGATGTGGACGATCCAAACAGTCCAGAGGATCCTGAAGATTCTGATGGCGAGTAATTATAAGATAAACATCTTAAATAATACCTACATACAAGAAAAGTCCTTGCATAAGCAAGGGCTTTTCTTAATATGCATACAAAACAAATATAAAAAAATCCGAGGTTAAAAACCTCGGATTAAACTGGGCTACCAGGGCTCGAACCTGGAAATGCTGGAGTCAGAGTCCAGTGCCTTACCATTTGGCGATAGCCCAATGTCTCTTAATCAGCGACAAAATGTATTATACACGAACCTAAATAAAAATGCAAGCCTTTTTTTACAATTTTTCGGATTGTTTGTACTGTATTTTTTAGAGCGTTTGTGTTAAAATAGTAGAGATACTTATAAGATATAGTAATTGAGGTGTATTTATTATGGAACTCGGGCAGTTTCAAGAATTGATAGTTGTTAAGCAGACGGATTTCGGAATCTACTTAGCAGATGAGATTGATAGTGAGGACAAGGTGTTACTCCCTATTAAGCAGGTGCCACGTGGCACTAAGAGAGGCGATAAGCTTAGGGTGTTCCTGTATAGAGACTCTAAGGATAGAATTATAGCAACTACCAATACACCTAAGATTGAAGTCGGCGGGTTCGCTATGCTTAAGGTCAAGGAAGTAACAGAGATTGGAGCTTTTCTTGATTGGGGGCTTGAGAGAGATCTTCTCCTTCCGTATAAAGAACAGACTACCAAGGTAAGGGCAGGAAGAAGCTACCCTGTGTGCCTGTATGTAGATAAGACAGGGCGTCTGGCTGCGACTATGAAACTTTATCATAGATTGAAGCTCAATCCACCTTATACTTCGGATGATCACATTGAGGGAGTTGTTTACGAGATTTCTGATGAACACGGTGCGTATGTAATGCTAGATTATGAGTATACAGGCCTCCTTCCACTTAAGGAGATGCATGGCAAGATACGCGTTGGAGATACATTTACATTCAGAATTGTCAATGTCAGAGATAACGGTAAGGTTGATTTAAGCCTTAAAGAGAAGGCGTATGTTCAGATGGACAAGGATGCAGCAATGATTATGGATGCGATTATGAGTTATGACGGTGAGCTCCCATTTAACGACAAGGCTGATCCTTCAGTTATTGATGAAGAGTTTGGTATTTCTAAGGCTGCTTTTAAGAGAGCGGTAGGAAGACTTTTAAAGCAGGGCTTAATTATCATTAATGAAGAGACTATTACAACTAAAGGAGATATTTAACATGGATAAGAAGATTATTGCAACTAACGATGCACCACAGGCTATAGGACCATATTCACAGGCTATCGAGGCAGGTGATTTTATATTTACTTCAGGCATGATTCCTATTGATCCTGCTACTAATACATTGGTTGAGGGTGATGTTAAGGTTCAGGCTAAGCAGGCTATCGGTAACCTAAAGGCTCTTTTGGAGGCTTCAGGAAGCGATATCGATCATGTAGTTAAGACTGTCGTATTTATCAAGAATATGGATGATTTTGGTGCTGTTAATGAAGTGTATTCTACATTCTTTACCAAGGATTGCCCTGCAAGATCTTGTGTAGAGGTTGCAAGATTACCTAAGGATGTACTTATTGAGATAGAAGCCATTGCGCTTAAGGTTTGATTAGGAGGGATTATTACTTGGACTCGGTGGATTATTACAATAAATATTCCAATGCATATTTTGATTCAACTGTTGAGATCGATATGAGCGAGAAGCTTGATCGATTTATGGAAATGCTAGATTCAGGCGATACTGTTCTCGACCTTGGATGTGGTTCGGGAAGAGATTCTAAAGTTATGCTTGACAATAACTTTGAAGTTACGCTTCTTGATGCATCGTCTGAACTTGCAGAGTTAGCTGATATATATACAGGAGTCGAGCCTCTCGTCATGGATATGAGAGAGATAGATTTTGAAGGGGTATTTGACGGCATATGGGCTTGTGCGTCGCTTTTGCATTTGCCTAAAGACGATATGCCTGACATGCTTAACAAACTTCATGCTGCTCTTAAGAGTGGAGGTGTGATTTATATCTCTGTTAAGAAGGGAGATTTTGAAGGTTTTAGGCAGGAGAGATTTTACGCAGACTATGAGCCGGAGGAATTAAGAAAGCTTATTGAGGATGTTAATGGATTTACGGATATTGATATCTGGACCAATGACGATGCTCATGTCGAGAATCAGACATGGGTTAACATCTTAGCAAGAAAGAGATGATATTAGGATTATTGCGAGTAGGAGGGTTTCTTCCTACTCGATTAGTATTTAGTGAGGAGGTTTATCATAATGATAGAAGAAAGAGAAGAGAGACCGTACTCTGGTGCTACAGGTAGTCAAGGGCAACCGATAGTTGATAACGGTGGCCAGATTGCTGACTTTGGTGCGGATGGCATAACAGAGACGGTTGCAGAGCTTGACATGTACGCTGTTCAAGACAGAAAGAAGATAGTTGCAGGTAGTTTCTTCTTTTTGTTTTTGGTTGTGCTTCATATAGCGGAAGGATTTCTGCTTGACATTAAAGATACAACAACATCGATTCTTGTAACACAGTTCTCGGTGTTGATTCCTGCACTTATCTATATGTCGCTTTTTAAGATCAATCCTTTTAAGTTTATGAGATTTAAGAAGTTTCATTTGGGATCGGCTTTCTTGATTCCGCTTTTTATGATTGCAGTTTTGCCGGTTATGAGTCTATTTAATCTCATAAGTCAGTTGTTTTCAACCAACATAATCGGTAACAGTCTTCAGGATATACTTACAGGTGGGCTTTTCTCATCGCTTTTGATAGTTGCGGCTCTTCCTGCATTTGTCGAAGAGACATCGTTTAGAGGTGCTATATATGGTTCGCTTAGAGGATGCAGACCGGTAAGAGCTATCGTGCTTTCTGGATTTATGTTCGGACTTATGCATATGAATCTTAATCAGTTTGTGTATGCGACCGTATTGGGAATTATTATGGGATTTCTTCTTGAAGCGACAGGTTCGATTATATCAACCATGATTCTTCATTTTTGTTTTAATGCCAATTCGGTTATACTTCTCTGGGCTATGCCTAAGTTTTATAATTACATGAGTCAGTACACAGGTAACAACATAGATATGGATGAGTTGTTTAACAGCACTACTCGTATTCCTCCGAGTCAGATACTTATGTACATCGCGATATTTATACCGATAGCTGCTGTTGGTGGAGCATTTGCATATCTATTCTATTACTTGATTGCCAAGCTTAACAACAGATGGTATTACATAAAGTTCCTGTTTTCTAAGGATACTAAAATGCAGAGGAGCACTTTCCCTAAACCAAAGCTTATAACTGTGTGGGCTATAATCGCTATTATTATCTGCCTTGGTATGTGTGTGCTCAATGAACTTGCAGTTAGGGGAATATTCACATTGGCGTAGGATTTTTAACATTTGAAGGAGATCTAATGTTTAGACTAGGTTTATATAACGATGCAAATGTATATAATATGGCCGACTATGACGACGGTAAGTCAGAGCATTTCGAGGAAGGCAAAGACCCGTATGATAACGGATCCAACGGTTCGGGAAATGGCTCTGGTAATGGCGGCGGTAACAAGGGCAAGGGAGATAAAGGTGGCAAGAATCTTCCGGGACTTTTGTTAACACTTGCGATTGCATTGCTTCTGACTTTTCTTGTCAAGATGGTAGCTACTTCGTATCAGAAGGGCGATATGAAGCAGATTAAGTATTCGGAATTCATCAAGATGCTTGATAACGAAGAAGTTGAAAGTGTTAAACTCACATCTTCTAAAGTTACGATTATTCCTAAAGAGAAGTCGGGACAGCTTAACAAGGTTACTTACTATACGGTCTTCCCTCCTGATTACAACATTGTTGACAGGCTCAATGATGCCGGTGTTGAATTTGAGCAAATGCCGGAGAGTAACTGGGGTGAGATTCTTCTATACGTCATTCCTTTCGTTCTCTTCTGGGCATTCTTAATTCTTATGATGAAGAATGTCACCAAGGGTGGAGGCCTAATGGGTGTCGGTAAGTCCAATGCCAAGCTCTATGTAGAGAAGAAGACCGGAGTGACATTTGACGATGTTGCAGGTCAGGATGAAGCCAAGGAATCATTAACCGAGATGGTTGATTTTCTTCATAACCCTGATAAATATGTCAAGATTGGTGCCAAACTTCCAAAGGGTGCTCTTCTTGTAGGACCTCCGGGAACGGGTAAGACTCTTCTTGCTAAGGCGGTTGCAGGTGAAGCTAACGTTCCGTTCTTTAGTTTATCAGGTTCATCTTTTGTTGAGATGTATGTGGGAGTCGGTGCAAGCCGTGTAAGGGATCTTTTTAAACAGGCAGAGAGTATGGCGCCTTGTATCATTTTCATAGATGAGATTGATGCTATAGGTAAGAGTAGAGCTAGTGACAGAGCCGGTGGCGGTAATGATGAGAGAGAGCAGACCCTTAATCAGCTTTTGGCTGAGATGGATGGGTTTGACTCGTCTAAGGGACTTGTGATTTTAGCAGCGACCAACAGGCCGGAAGTTCTAGATAAGGCTTTGCTTCGCCCGGGAAGATTTGACAGGCGTGTAATCGTTGAGAAGCCGGATATGAAAGGCAGAGTTGATACTCTTAAGGTGCACTCTAAGGGTGTGCTTATGGACGACTCGGTTGACTTTAATGAGATTGCGCTTGCCACTGCAGGTGCAGTAGGTTCAGACCTTGCCAACATGGTTAATGAGGCTGCATTAAATGCAGTCAAGCAAGGAAGACAGGTTGTTACACAGAAAGATTTGTTAGAGGCTGTTGAACTTGTAATTGCCGGTAAGGAGAAGAAGGACAGAATACTTGGTGAGAAGGAGAAGTCGATAGTAGCTCATCACGAAGTCGGACATGCACTTATTATGGCTCTCCAAAAGGATGCGGAGCCTGTTCAGAAGATTACGATTGTACCTAGAACTATGGGCTCTTTAGGATATGTAATGCAGTTTCCTGAGGAAGAGAAGTTTATGCAGACCGAGGCTGAGATGAAAGCGGAACTCGTGTCTTTGCTTGGAGGAAGAGCTGCCGAGCAGATTAAGTTTGACACGGTTACAACCGGTGCGTCTAATGATATAGAGAAAGCTACTGCGTTAGCGCGTTCAATGATTACAATGTACGGTATGTCGGATAAGTTCGGACTTGTTAATTTGGAGTCTGTAGAGAACAGATACTTAGATGGAAGACCGGTACTTAATTGTTCTGACAAGACAGCGGCTAAGATAGATGCTGAGGTTATGAGAATTCTTGATAAGTCGTATAAGAAGGCACTCAAGATGTTAAAAGAGCATGAGCGTACTCTAGATGCGATAGCTGAGTACCTAATCCGCGAGGAGACCATAACAGGCAAGCAGTTTATGGAGATATTTAAAGAGGTTGAACAAGGTGAGTGATGCCGATGTTTAATATTGAAGAAGAACTTAAAAAGCTTCCGGACAAGCCGGGAGTATATATCATGCACAATGCCAAGGACGAGATAATCTACGTTGGCAAGGCGGTTGTTCTTAAGAACAGAGTAAGACAATATTTTCAAAGTTCAAGAAACCATACGGCCAAGATTCGTCGTATGGTTTCTCAGGTTGAGTACTTTGAATATATAGTTACAGACTCTGAGAGGGAAGCTCTCGTATTAGAATGCAACCTAATAAAGGAGCATCGCCCTAAGTATAATACGATGCTCAAGGACGATAAATCCTATCCGTATATCAAGGTTACAATAAATGAGGACTATCCGAGAGTCCTTTTTGCTCGCATGATGAAGAGAGACAAGGCGAAGTATTTCGGGCCTTATACAAGTGCGACTGCTGTCAAAGACGTTATAGATCTGATACACAAGATATTCAAAATCAGACATTGTAACAAGAATATGGATAATATCAAGGAGTCTGACAGACTGTGCCTTTATTATCATATCGGACAGTGCTCTGGACCTTGTAAAGGCGTTATATCTAAGGAAGAATACCGAGAAAGTGTTAACGAAGTCCTGACATTTTTAAACGGAGATTACAGTCGAGTCATAGGATTATTAACCGAGAAGATGGAAGCTGCATCAGAGAATCTTGATTTTGAAAATGCAGCTGTATACCGTGACTTGATTGGAAGTGTCAGAAAGCTTGAGGAGAAGCAGAAAGTCAATTCGGTTGATGGTGATGACAGGGACGTTATAGCATTTGCAAGAGATGGCAAAGAAACTGTGGTTGCCATATTCTTCGTGAGAGATGGAAAGGTGCTTGGAAGAGAGCATTTTCATATGAAGAACACGGAGGATGAGGATGACTCTAAGATGCTTTCGGCATTTGTAAAACAGTTCTACGCTGGAACTCCGTATCTTCCTAAGGAGATTATGTGCGAGGTCCCTATAGAAGATGAAGAGGCTATTGCAGCCTGGCTTACGGAGAAGAGAGGCAGGAAGGTGTCGTTTAGATATCCTTTAAGAGGTGAGAAACACAAGCTTGTTGAGCTGGCTAAGAGAAATGCCGAAGTTGTGATTACTGCTGATATCGACAAGATTAAACGCGAGGAAGCGAGAACTATCGGCGCGTTAAGAGAGCTCGAAAGCCTTATTGGACTTAACGGCCTCAAAAGATTAGAAGCCTATGATATCTCACATATAAGCGGTACGGAGACGGTTGCGTCAATGGTAGTCACGGAGAACGGAAGACCTAAGAAGAGTGATTATAGGCGTTTTAGGCTTACTACCGTCAAGGGACCTGATGACTACAAGAGTATGGAAGAGGTTCTTACAAGAAGGTTTAGGCATGGTATCGAGGACAGAGCGAAGTATGAAGAAGGCCTTGGTGAGCATATAACCGGGTTCTCGGTATTTCCTGATGTACTTATGATGGACGGTGGTAAAGGTCAGGTTAATGTTGCCGAGAGAGTGCTTGAAGAGCTTGGTCTTAACATCCCGGTCTGCGGTATGGTTAAGGATGATCATCATAGGACGAGGGGATTATATTTTCACAACGAGGAGATAGAATTTCCTCCTAATTCTGAGGCATTTAACATGATTACCAGAATGCAGGACGAGGCGCATAGATTTGCGATAGAGTACCACCGTTCGCTAAGGAGTAAGGATCAGGTTCATTCTGTGCTTGATGACATTAAGGGTATCGGACCTAAGAAAAGAAAAGCCTTGATGATGCATTTTAAGGAGATAGACAAGATAAGAGAGGCGGAGGTCTCGGAGCTTACTGAAGTTGACGGTATTACAGAGGCTTTAGCGGAAGAGATATATAGGTTTTTTAGGGATTAATTTATGGCAAATGATTATGCAGAATGACCATCCTTTTTGGTAGACAGTCAGCTTGATATACGATATAATTATAACATCATTTTTTACGGAGGTAAGCACTATGTCAGGTGTTTCAGTTACTGATCTGATTGAGCGATTGAGCCTCACTAATCACACTCCGGATATCAATACGGACGAGATTATGATAGAGACTGCAGATATCAATCGTACCGCCTTACAGCTCACAGGATTCTTTGAGCATTTTGAAAAAGGGCGTGTTCAGGTCATTGGTTTTGTGGAGTACACATACATGCAGAAACAAAGCGATGAGGAGAAACTGCATGATATTGTGGATAAACTTATGAGTCATAAGTTCCCTTGTATTATATTCTGTAGGGATTTAGAACCATTAAGTGAGTTCTATGATGCAGCAGAGAAATACGGTGTGCCGCTCTTAACTACCAAGAGAGCAACTTCTGAATTTTCGGCTGAGATTATCAGGTGGCTTAATGTAGAACTTGCACCTATGATTTCTATTCATGGAGTGTTGGTCGATGTTTACGGTGAGGGAGTACTTATTACTGGTGAGAGTGGAATCGGTAAGAGTGAGGCGGCCCTAGAGCTTATTAAGCGTGGACACCGTTTGGTTTCCGATGATGTTGTTGAGATTAGGCGTGTAAGCGAGGTTACATTAATTGGAACTTCGCCGGATATCACGAGACATTTTATTGAGCTTAGAGGTATTGGAATAATCGATGTCAAGACACTCTTCGGTGTCGAGCACGTTAAGGAGACACAGAGCATTGATCTTGTTATTAAGCTTGAAGACTGGAGTAGAGAGGCAGAGTATGACAGATTAGGACTTGAAGAGGAATATGAAGAGATTCTCGGCAACAAGGTTGTGTGTCATTCGATTCCTATCAGACCTGGTCGTAACTTAGCTGTTATTGTTGAGTCGGCAGCGGTTAATCACCGTCAGAAGAAGATGGGTTATAACGCAGCTCAAGAACTCTACAACCGTGTTACAGGTAATCTTCGTGCCAAGGAGCAGGAGATGGCTAAGAATGAGCTTGAAGAAGAGACAAGAGCAGAATATTTAGAAGATATCAAATAAGGAGGATTATACTAATGGAGGCACAATACGTAATAGGAGTTGATTTAGGAGGAACTACGGTCAAGCTTGGACTTTTTGATGTTAACGGAAGAGTCTTGGAGAAGTGGGAGATTCCTACAGTTAAGGACAACGAAGGAAGTCAGATTCTTCCTGACATTGCTGATACAATTAAGGCTAAGATGGAGGAGAAGAACATTCAGCCTGAAGAGGTTGTAGGTGTTGGAATGGGAGTTCCGGGACCTGTTAAGGAAGACGGAACTGTTATCAAGTGTGCTAACCTCGGATGGGGTGTGTTTAATGTTGCAGGAACACTTAGCGAGCTTGTAGGTATGAGAGTTAAGGTTGCCAATGATGCCAATGTTGCTGCGTTAGGAGAGATGTGGCAGGGCGGTGCCAAGGGACATGATGATGTAGTTATGGTTACATTAGGAACCGGTGTTGGTGGTGGAATCATCATCAATGGCAAGGTGGTTGCAGGTAATCATGGTGCCGGCGGTGAGATAGGACACATGAAAGTCAATGATGAGGAGTTGGATGTCTGCGGATGCGGTAAGACAGGATGTCTTGAGCAGTATTCATCAGCTACCGGTATTGTTCGTATAGCAAGAAAGGTTCTCGGAACCAAGACCAATCCTAGCGGATTAAGAGATTTGGATGAGCTTACAAGTAAGGCGATATTCGATCTTGCCAAAGACGGAGATGAGCTTGCAATCGAGTGCGTTAACATTTTGGGTAAGTACTTAGGTCGTGCATTAGCTAATGTAGCATGTGTTGCAGATCCTGAGGTGTTTGTTATCGGTGGCGGTGTGAGTCGCGCCGGCCAGATTCTTATAGACGCAATTCAGAAGTACTACGTAAGAGACGCATTTCACGCGTGCAGAACCGCAGAGTTCTCACTTGCAACATTGGGTAATGATGCAGGAATCTACGGAAGCGCTAAACTTATATTAGAATAATATTGATTACATTTGCCCGGATATAATGTCCGGGCTTTTTTTAATTGTGAAAAAATACTTAAACAATCGCTTTTATTCTTGTCTTTTCGTGAGTTTTTATCATTGAATGAGCTATTTTGATAATGTATAGTAATAAAGTGATAATGGATTTATGTGCGCTTATGCACTTTTATTGATATAGAGGAACTTATTATGGATATCAGAGAACAGCTTATTAATGCATGTGGAGCGGACTATGTAAGCTTTGATGAACCTATGTCTAAGCATACGACATTCAGAGTTGGCGGTAATGCGGATTATTATATCAGGGTATCATCACTTGATCAGTTTGTTAACGGTATTCGTCTGTTAAAGGACAATGACATATCAATTACAATTCTTGGTAACGGAAGTAATGTTCTGGTTTCTGACAAGGGGATAAGAGGAGCAGTATTTGAACTTGGTAAAGATTTCTCAGATGTTAGTATTAACAGATTAGAAGATAATATAGAGGTTAAGGCTGAGGCCGGTGCTTTGCTTAGCAATGTCGGAGCAACTCTCCTTAAGGAGGGGATTAAAGGATTTCACTGGGCTTCAGGTATACCGGGATCTGTGGGCGGCGCTGTATATATGAATGCAGGTGCCTATGGTGGCGAGATTAAGGACATCCTTAAGGAGGCTACAGTATTAACCAAAGATCTCAATGTCGAGGTCAGAGACTTAGATAGCTTAGATCTTTCGTACAGACACAGCGCTCTAATGAGTGAGGAAGCTTATGTTTTGTCGGCAACATTTGTCTTAGAAGAGGGAGATTCTAAGGAGATTAAGGCGCTTACGGATGAACTCAACAAGAAGAGACGTGATAAGCAGCCTTTAGAATATCCAAGCGCTGGTTCGACGTTTAAGCGTCCTGAAGGTTATTTTGCAGGCAAGCTTATTGAGGATTCAGGTCTTAAAGGCTTTAGAGTCGGAGGAGCTTCGGTATCTTCTAAGCACTGTGGATTTGTGGTCAACGATCAGAATGCGACTGCAGCAGACATTTACAATCTTACAGAAGAAGTTATTAAGATTGTTAAGGATAAATTCGGAGTCACTCTCGAGAGAGAGATTAGGCTTATTGGGGAGTTTTAAGTCAGGGAGGTGCTTATATGCGATTAGTTGTTGTATCAGGTATGTCCGGGGCTGGTAAGAGTAGCGTTCTCAAGTTCTTAGAGGATGCCTCTTATTATTGCATTGATAACCTGCCGATTAGTCTTATCAAACCTTTTGTGGAGCTTTCATTTCATGGCAAGTCAGAGCTCAATAAGGTGGCTATCGGAGTGGATATCAGAAGCGGTGATGACTTAGAGAATTTAGAGGACATATTAAATGATGTCGTAAGAGAGGGATATAAGTACGAGCTTTTGTATCTTGATTGTAGTGACAGTGTGCTCTTAAGAAGATACAAGGAGACGAGAAGGCGTCATCCTCTCGCTATTAAGGACAGAGTTGAACAGGGCATTAGAAGAGAGCGTGAGAAGACAGAGTTTCTTAAGAGGGATGCAACTTATGTTATCGATACCAGCACCATGCTTACGAGGGAGCTCAAGGCAGAGATAGATAAGATATTTGTTGAGGATGAGCAGTATAAGAATATTTATATTACTGTTTTATCATTTGGATTTAAGTATGGTATTCCGCTTGACAGTGATTTGGTGTTTGATGTCAGGTTTTTACCGAATCCGTATTATGTTCCGGAGCTTAAATATTTAAGTGGTAATGATGCTCCGGTAAGAGATTTTGTTATGAAGAATCAGGAGTCGCTAGAGTTTTTAGAGAAGATTTCCGATATGTGTGATTTTCTGATTCCTAATTATCATAAAGAAGGTAAGTATCAGCTTGTTATAAGCATCGGCTGTACAGGCGGCAAGCATAGATCTGTTACGCTTGCCAACGCGCTTTTTGAGAGTCTTAAGAACAATGGATACAGCGTCAAGATTGAGCACAGAGATATAGATAAAGATGCTAAGAAGACCGATTCAAGGAAGTGATTAGGCTATGTCATTTAATCGTGACGTCAAGAATGAACTTAAATCAGTTATTCCGGCTGCGAGACATTGTCAGCTTTCAGAGATTGCGGCTATCTTAAGCATTTGCGGAATTGTTAATATCACCACTTACAATATGGTGGAGATAGAAGTAAGAACCGAGAATTCCGCGGTTGCGTCCAAGTTTAACGCACTCGTAAGAAGGTGCTTTCATATTGCACCGAGGGTATTAGTCAGAGGACATTCTACCAATCATGATCATCATATATACATTCAGACGATTGATGATAACGATGAGGCTATCAAGATTCTTAAAGCGGTTAAGCTTATGAATCATGATGGTGAGATTAACGAGACGCTATCGCTTGTCGATAATGTGTTGATACAGAGGAGTTGTTGTAAGAGAGCTTTTATAAGGGGAAGCTTCTTAGCTACGGGGTCTATGTCAGATCCTGAGAAGCAATATCATTACGAGATTGTGTTAAATGATATTGATAAGGCAGAACAGATTAGAGATATTCTAAAGGGCTTTGACTTAGGTGCTAAGATAACTGCAAGGAAGAATTATCATGTTGTATATGTAAAGGAAGGTGCCAATATTGTTGACGTTCTTAATATTATGGAAGCTCACAAGTCGCTTATGGAACTCGAAAACATCCGTATAGTAAGGGATATGAGGAACAAGGTTAACAGAAGAGTTAACTGTGAGACAGCTAATATCAATAAGACTGTTTCGGCTGCGGTAAAGCAGATTGAAGATATCAGATATATCAAGGAGCATGCAGGGCTCGGAAGTCTCAAGGACAATTTAAGGGAGACAGCAGAACTTAGATTATTAGAGCCTGAGCTTTCGCTCACAGATTTAGGGCAAATGCTTAATCCACCGGTGGGCAAAACCGGTGTGTATCATAGATTAAGAAAATTAAGTATCATAGCGGATGAATTAAGACAAGGTTCATCTGACAACTAAAGGAGGATATCATGACAAGTAGAACTATGGAGATTCAGTTTGAATCAGGATTAGAGGCAAGACCGGTTGCAATGTTAGTACAGGTTGCAAGCCAGTATCAGAGTAAGATTTATTTTTTATCTGAGAATCGCAAGATCAATGCTAAGAGTATTATGGGTATGATGGGCTTAGGACTTACAAGCGGTGAGTCTGTTGAAGTCAGTGCTGATGGTGAGGACGAGGTTCAGGCATTAGATAGCATCCAGAAATATTTAAGCAACGAAATGTAATAATCCCGGGAGATTTCTAAATTATGGAAAGTGATAAAAAGAACACAACGGGGGAACCGGGTTCTGAGAATAAGATGGGTGTGATGAAGATCAATAAATTGATTATTGATATGTCACTACCTCTTATGATTTCTATGCTTGTGCAGGCACTCTACAATATTGTCGACAGTTACTTTGTAGCTAAGATTAACGAGGATGCGTTAACTGCGGTATCGTTAGCATTTCCTGTGCAACAGGTAATGATAGCATTAGGAATGGGTACCGGTGTCGGTGTTAATGCTGTCTTGTCTAAGAGTCTTGGCGAGAAGAAATACGATCGCGCCAATCAGGTTGCAAGGACCTATATGGTGTTGACGTTTCTTACATTTTTAGCAGTATGTATATTCGGATTTGTTGGGGTCAGACCATTCTTTGAAGCGCAGAAGAGTGAGACCATAAGCGCTGCTGCTATTAATTACGGTGTTGATTATCTTACTATCGTCTGTACTGTATCGATTGGTATTTTTTATCAGGTTGCTACGGAACGACTTATGCAGGCAACCGGTAAGACCATCTACAATATGTATACGCAGCTTATCGGTGCTGTTATCAATATTATTCTTGATCCGATTCTTATCTTTGGTTTATTCGGAATGCCGAGACTTGAGATGAAGGGAGCAGCGACTGCAACTGTTATTGCACAGTGTATAGCAGCTTGCTTTGGGTTCTTCTTTAATATTAAATTTAATAAAGAGATTAACATCAATATGAAGGGCTTTAAGATGGAGTGGAAGATAGTTAAGCGTATTTATACTGTCGGTGTTCCGTCTATCATAATGGGTTCGATAGGTTCTGTTATGGTGCTTGGATTTAACAAGATATTATCTCAGTATCAGTCAGCGATTGCTGTATTTGGTGTGTATTTTAAGGTTCAGAGTTTTGTGTTTATGCCTGTATTTGGTATGAATAACGGACTTATACCTATCATTGCGTATAACTATGGTGCAAGAAAGCCTGACAGAATCAAAGAGACCATGAAATGGGGTTCTATATACGCCGTGATTATAATGGTTGTTGGAACGATCTTCTTTGAGATTTTCCCAAGTCAGATTATGGGGATGTTCGCAGAGTCAAGTAAGACTGTGGCTATTGGTGCGTTAGCGCTTAGGATAATCAGTATTCATTTTCCTGTTGCAGCACTCAGCATCATAAGAATGTCAACGCTTCAGGCATTGGGAGAAGGTTTTAGGAGTATGATGGTTTCGATTACCAGACAGCTTTTTGCAATCCTTCCGCTTGCTTTTATTTTTAGCAAGATTGGTGGACTTGATATGGTGTGGTGGTCATTTCCTCTTGCAGAAATTGTAGGTTTCTCACTTGTTACTATCTTTCTTAAGAAGACTTTTAAAGAGAGAGTTGAACCGCTATATGAGTAGACGCTCATTTTGTTATGATTATGCTTGATTTTTATTCTTAATTTATGTACAATATATTTCGTCGGTACTTTGGTACCGACCTTGCTTCGATAGCTCAGTTGGTAGAGCACTTCACTCGTAATGAAGGGGTCGAGGGTTCAAGTCCCTTTCGAAGCTTAAGGCGGAAGGCATTATGTCTTCCGCTTTGTTTTTAAGGTTTGGAGGTATGAGATGTCCAGGTGTGTTATTGTAGGCGGAGCTGATATTAATAGTTATGATAGGGTTAAGAGTTATTTTTTAGAGGATGATTATTTCATTTTCTGTGATAGCGGACTTAAGCATAAAGATAATTTCGACGTTGATGCGAACCTTATTGTTGGAGATTTTGACTCATATGATAATCCTAATGCAAATGTTGAAACGATTGTCCTACCAACTGTCAAAGACGACACCGACACTGTGTATGCAGTGAAGGAGGGGCTAAATAGAGGATATAAAGAATTCCTGCTTGTCGGATGTATAGGTGAAAGGATTGATCATACTTTAGGAAATATATCCATTTTACAAATGCTTGACAACAATGGTGCAAGTGGTGTGATTGTTGACGATTATTCGGAGATGGAGCTGGTAAAGAATGAGATTAAGAGGGTGCCTGATTCATTTTCTTATTTCTCGTTAATCAATATCTATGGAAGTGCCAAAGGCATCAGTATTAAAAATGCCAAATACCTGCTTGATAATGCTGAGATTACTACAGATTATCAGTATGGTATCAGTAATGAGGTTGTTAAGGGGAGCGAGGCTATGATCTCGGTAAATGAAGGAGCGTTGCTGCTTGTGAAAGTGTACTGATGTAGTGGAGTTAAGTATAAATTATGTTGACATATTAACATTTGTTGTCATATAATGTATGTGTGAGGTCGTTAATTCGACCTCTTAATTATTTTATGGAGGTTTTTGTTATGGCTAGAGAAACTGTTATTGTCATCGATTTCGGTGGACAGTACAATCAGCTTGTTGCAAGAAGAGTCAGAGAATGCAATGTATATTGCGAGATTTATTCTTACAAAACGCCTATTGACGAGATTAAAGCTATGAATCCTAAGGGGATAATCCTTACGGGTGGGCCTAACTCAGTTTACGAGGAGGGCGCTGCTACATGCTCTGCTGAGTTTTTTCAACTTGGCATACCTGTTCTTGGACTCTGCTATGGAGCCCAGCTTATGAACTTGGTACTAGGTGGTGAGGTTACTAAGGCCCCTGTTAGAGAGTATGGCAAGATTGAAGTGACAGTTGATACTTCATCGGCACTTTTTGCAAATGTAAGCGAGAAGACGATATGTTGGATGAGCCATAACGACTACATTGCTAAGGCTGCTCCTGGTTTTAAGATTATAGGACATACTGCAGATTGTCCTGTTGCAGCTACTGAGTATCTTGAGGGTGATAGCAAGTTATATTCTATTCAGTTTCACCCTGAGGTTCTTCATACGGTAGAAGGTAAGAAGATGCTTTCTAATTTCGTTTACGGCATTTGCGGATGCCAGGGTGACTGGAAGATGGATGCATTTGCAGAAGAACAGATTAAGCTAATCAGAGAGAAGGTTGGCGACGGCAAGGTGCTTTGCGCTCTTTCAGGTGGAGTTGATTCGTCTGTTGCAGCCGTTCTTCTGTCTAAGGCTGTTGGAGATCAGTTGACTTGTGTATTTGTTGATCACGGCTTGTTAAGAAAGAACGAGAGTGAGGAAGTTGAAGCTGTATTTGGAGCAGAAGGCAACTACAATCTTAATTTCATAAGAGTAGATGCAAGAGAGAGATTCTACGAGAAGTTAAAGGGTGTATCTGAGCCCGAGAAGAAGAGAAAGATTATCGGTGAGGAGTTCATCAGAGTTTTTGAGGAAGAAGCCAAGAAGATAGGTACGGTTGATTTTCTTGTTCAAGGTACTATTTATCCTGATGTGGTTGAGTCGGGACTTGGTGGAGAATCTGCTGTAATCAAGAGCCATCATAATGTTGGAGGACTTCCTGATTATGTTGATTTCAAAGAGATTATTGAGCCGTTAAGAGATTTGTTTAAGGATGAGGTTAGAAAGGTTGGCCTCGAACTTGGAATACCTGAATATCTTGTGTTCAGACAGCCGTTCCCGGGACCGGGTCTTGGTATCAGAATTATAGGTGATGTGACTGCCGAGAAGGTTAGAATAGTTCAGGATGCTGATTTCATTTACCGTGAGGAAGTCGGTAAAGCAGCTGATGAATATAAAGCAGCTAATTCAGGTGAACTTCCTTCTTGGATGCCTGATCAGTATTTTGCAGCGCTTACTAATATGCGTTCTGTAGGTGTTATGGGTGATGAGCGTACCTATGATTATGCAGTTGCTTTAAGGGCTGTTAAGACGATAGATTTTATGACTGCAGAGAGTGCAGAGATACCTTTTAGTGTTCTTCAGACGGTAATGAATCGAATCATCAACGAGGTTAAGGGAGTTAACCGAGTGATGTATGATTTGACTTCTAAGCCGCCTGGGACAATAGAATTCGAGTGACGAATAGTTCCCGGTGGTTTACAAGTTAATATCAATCAATAAACAGTTGATTTTTATCTGTTAGTTGCATATAATATACATACAGATATGAGTCTGTTGCGTGGAAACGCATTAAATAGTTGGACTGGTCGAAAGACCCGGGTCCACCAAACGGCGGGTAAGACACCCGCCATTTTTAAATACATCAATATTGAAATTGCCTTGACGGCTTAGGCCAGAAATCATATGATTAAGGTGCATTTTAAGAGGTGCGATTGGTTTCCTTGCCAAGCAAAATGGGAACATTATTAGTCGGTGAGCGTTCAATCAGTTGGAGAGATAGAACTGAATGATAACCAGAGAAGAATTGTAGAATTGCTTCGACAAATTTCACATGAAAGATTAGTGGAACCCGGAAACGTTTCGGTTGGAGAAAGAAATGCAATAGGGCTTTGCTATTTCTTTAATAGAATAATAAGGAAGATTTTTTGAATTTATAGAAAGGGTGACAGTATATATGACAGTTGAAGAAATTCTCCAAGGTGAATCAAAAGACTTGGAGTTTAAAGAAAAATTACCGGAAGACAGTAAAAAATATATGAAGACGATTGTTGCCTTTTCTAATGGTGATGGTGGCAGACTTATCATTGGTGTCAATGATGACCGAGAGGTTGTGGGGGTTGATAAGACGGCTGTATTTACTATGATTGATAAGATTACCAATGCCATTAGTGATAGTTGTGAACCTTTGATTATTCCGGACATTGCACCACAAGCAGTGGGAGATAAAACGGTTATCGTGGTAGAAATCAGTGCAGGAAGGCAAAGACCTTATTATCTTAAATCTCTTGGAATGGATAAGGGTACTTTTATCCGTACAGCTGGTTCTACACGACTTGCGGACAGGCCATTTATTCAGGAAATGTACTATGAGGATGAGAACAGATCCTTTGATAATGTTGTGAATAAAGACATTGAAGTAACAGATGCAGATATTAAAAGCTTCTGTGAGGACATGAAAAAAGAGGCACAGCGTAATTGTATGGACGAGAAAGACGCTAAAAAGGTTAAGACGCCTACTAAGAATAACCTGATAACTTGGGGAATTCTTAAGGAAGAAAATGGAGTTGTTCGTCCAACGTATGCATATTATTATCTGAGAGGCTTAGATGGTGTAATGTCTCAGATTCAGTGTGCTGTATTTAAAGGCAATACACGTGGAATTTTTGTAGATAAAAGAGAGTATGAGGGTAATCTTTGGGAACAGGTAGAGCAGGCTTATCAGTTTGTCCTTCGTAATATTCATCTTGGAGCAAGGATTAAGGGGATTCACAGACAAGATGTTTATGAGCTGCCACCGGAGAGTATACGAGAGCTTATTATCAGTGCTGTTGTTAACTGCAGTTTTTTACAGGGAAGTCTTGTACAGGTGGCAATATATGATAACAGGCTTGAAATCTCATCTCCTGGTGGACTGATGCCGGGAGTTACGATTGAGAAGATGAAAGAAGGTTT
>JHXB01000014.1 GCA_000621905.1 Lachnospiraceae bacterium NC2004 | reverse complement strand
ATAGATGAGTGGCTGTTGGATATCCCTTCAGAGAAAGAAGTTAAATATCTGTTGGAGATATTTGAAAAACGATATGATACATGGCCAACAATCTTCTGTACTCAATACAAACAGACTGAATGGCATCCTCGCTTAGGTGGAGGTGTAATAGCTGATGCTATCATGGATCGAATCGTACATAATTCAGAAACTATTAATTCTGGTACAGCAAATATGAGAGAGCTCCTATCTAAGCACTCACTATAGTACCGGTACGCTATTTCGGATTAGCGGTATCATTGTCATGGACTCGCGGTACCGCTCGTCCGGATAGGCGGTCTTACGACCGCGGAATATTCAACGTAGCTACTCACACAGCGGTTACCCATATGATAACGCATGCATAGAATCATTTCACGCATTAATCAAACGCGAATGGTTAAACCGCTTTACTATTATTAACTACAAGCACGCATATGCGCTTGTATTCGAATATATAGAAGCTTTTTACAATACCATCAGGATACACAGTCACTGTGATTATATGTCTCCTGATGAATTTGAAAAACTATACGAGAGGGTATCAACACTGCCTGCAGCCTAGCAGGCAAAATCTCTCATTTTAATTTGATCTTTTTCTTGACATAGGACCATATAATAACTTTTAAATTTTCATTTCCTCGTCTTTTTTTTATAAAATTAGAATATGTTTCTAATCTTTCATTGAAGTTATTCATGTTTCCTCCTTATTTAATTACTTCATCTTTTGATAATTTATTTTTTATATATGAGTTCATATAATTACTAATTTCATCAGATGTTTTTATATGAATTCCATATTTTCTAATCCATTTTTTAGTTCCACTTTTATTTATTTGCATACATTTATTAAACCATAATATAAATTCATTAAAATTATTATTTTTAATAGCAATTTCAACTTTTTTTAGATTTAAGTTAAGATCTACTATATTACTTACTAATTCACTAAGACTATCTTCATTTTTTAATGGCTGATAACTCATATTTAATTTCTCCTAATTTCCATAATTTGTTACATTTGTTGTATTAGGTCCAGATTCTGTTAAAAACCAGACATTTTCAGAAATATCATATCTTTTTTCAAGTTCTGCTTTAATTTCTTCTTTTGTTGGTATTTTTACATCTAACATTTTAAATCACACCTCTTTAATTATATTTTTCAATTGCTAACATAAATTGTTCATAATTAATATAACCTATATTAATAATTATATTTTTAATAGAAATTAAAAATATATCAACTAATTGCTCCACTTTATCTAAAAAGGATTCTTGAATTTCTATTTTTGAATTTTCATGCTTATAAATCCAGTTTTCTATTGATTCTTCAATTCCATAATTTAAAAAACAATCATAACTACAAATTATTGTATCTAAATCATCAATATTGAAAATTGAATCAATTGGTTTCTGTGTTAAAATGGAAACAGAAATCATAAAATTGGAAACAAATTTTATTTTATTTAAATCATCAAAATTTATTTTTTTCATTTAATTTTACCTCCTTTTAAACCATTCAGGATAAATATGATCATATTCTTCATAATAATTAGGTTCATTTGATTCTATAAAAGTTAAACAACTTATAGCTTCTTGTTTGAAAGAAGCCTGATCTGTTTCATATACATTAATTATCTTGATTTATTATTTTTTCTTCTTTAATCTTTTTAGACACATAAATTTTATTTTTTATGCTAATTGCCAGTTATGAAATAAAAATATTATATAACTAAATATTTTTCTTTATAAATAAATCTAGGACCATCATAATAGCAATCTATAGGTCCCATACAAAAAGAATAAAAAGCATTTAATTTACTTATTTCTATCATATTTTAACCTGCAACTTCCATTGTTTTTAAGTTATATAAGTTAAATATAACTCTTTTATAGAATTTGTATTAAAATAAATTTGAGCTTTATTCATATTGGTAATAATACTATTATTTTTAATTGCTCCCATATCAGAAATTTCAAATTCTATATTTTTATCATCAAATCCATATATTAAAATAGAAGAGTTTTGCTTTCTTTCTTTTAAATAAACATCGTTTCCACAAAAATTAAAAATTTTTTCCATTTTTTTAAATCTCCTTTTCTTCTACAGAAAAAAACGCGGGGACAGGTACAGTGGCAAAGTATCAGAATTCCACGATACCTGTCCCCCTGGTTACCCCCCGTGGTTGCCCAATCACCTCGTCTTTCATATACCGTTGTTCTCATAATTTTCGATAGCTTTATTGATAAACTCATTCATACCAGTACTTTTATAGCTTTTAGTCGTTTTCTCAAATTCTATTTTTAATGTGGGCCTTATTTCTTTTATTTCTTTTATTTCTCCAAAATTATAATAAGATTCTTTACAATCTTCGTCACAAAAAGCTAGATCTACATATGCTAACAAACTAATTAAAATATGCCACTTTTGATTCAATATCTTTCCATCAAGATATGGTTTACATACATCTACATCAGCATACAAATCATCTGCTTGATTATACTTATATTTTCCGTTATTCTTTCTTGAATTCAGAATTATCTTTGCACTCATAATAATATTCTCATTTGTTATATCCTTATTCATAATGATGCGTTCAAGTTCCTCATCTGTTTTATCCCTATTCTCAATGAATGCATTTGCAAATTCTTTCGCAGCATTATCTGGTCCAACGTTTTTAACAGAAAACTCTTCCTGTTTATTAATAATCTCCACAAATTCTTTCAATTTCATTATCGTAATACCATCCTTTCGTTTCAAATTAACTTAATATACCATACATATTAAGCTGTCATCATAAAAACCTGTATTGATATCTTAATATTTACAATTATTATAGCAAATCATTTCAGCAACATCTCTCCAAAAAGCAATTTCACGTAAAACCGTAAAACCGGAAGACCTGTCCCCCCGGTTTACTCTTAATGTAGCTGGTAGATTCATGTAGTAATCCTCCTCTTTTTCTTTCTGACCGAAAAAAAACGCGGGGACAGGTACAGTGGCAAAGTATCAGAATTCCACGATACCTGTCCCCGTGGTTACCCCATATACTGGTGATTCAATTAAACTAGGAAAAGTTGTTGGAAAATACAAAGGAAAAAATAGCTAAGAAATAATTAAAAGTAACAGTTAAAAAAGAATCAATTAATTTAAAATCAGGCATTTTCAAATTCCTTCACTATTTCTGGAATATATTTCATATTCTTTTTACAGATTCTTATTATGCGAGACATCTGTTTATCATTGAATCCTTCTCTATTTAGAATTACTAAATCAGGATATGAAATTTTACATGATTTAAAACCAAAAATATTATCTGGTAATTCTACATAGAAAAAACCACGATTGTCATTGTTTGGAGTTTTAAACATGACAATAAGCTCTTCTCCTTCCATGTAAAAGCTTCCTAATGGTCTTAATGGCAATTTACTTTTTGAAGTGATTAATGCCATAATAATTATCCTCCTATATTACAATATTATAACAATACTCTCATTTTTTTCTTGATGAGCTATATGATTACATCTTCCTTTACCCCTTAATTCAGGAGGACAAGTACAGCTTCTGTAAGTCGGCATCCTTGTCTTTCAGATAACCGGGATTGACAAAATCATAGATTCGCTTGATTTCCTCCTCCGGCACACAGAACATCACCGTAAGAAAGCCGATACCATTCTCAAATATCGTAAGCTGAATGTCCTGCACCGCAAGGGAATATCCGTCTTTAAAATCTGCTTTGATGCCCTTACAGTTCAGCCGAAACCGTCGGACAAACACCTGCTGCCTTTCGCACTTATGCTGCACCAGATTGAATGGCTATCGGAGTCGAAGCCGATTTCGTGTGTATTAGAGATACTATAGTCTTGAATATTGAATCGATTTTCTGCTTTTAGCGGGAGAATAATGTAGGTGTTACGCATGGTCATTTTCACTCATCTTTTTATCACATATTTCTATAAACTTCTTAAATGCTCCAAGTATGGCTTCTGCCTCATCACCAAAACCTATTTGTGGATTATAAAAAAAACTTTTACCATTGTTTTTAGCTAATATAGTCTCCTCCAATTGCTTTATCGACTGCCCCCTATAGGAATTAGGGTAACAGATTCCATTTCTATTAACACGTCTCTTCATAATACTCCGTCCGGAATCTATTACTCTATCAAACTGAATACTCTTTAATATACAATTAACACTATTATCTTGCGATATATAAAATCTCATAAAATTAAGTTCATACAAAATATCATTTTTTTTAGCAGCAATATACCTAAACAGTCTACAGATTATTTCATTATTTTTTCTTAGACAACCACCTTTCTCATTACAATAAATTATAATCTGTCCATCGCTAATCGCCTCTTCCATTTCTTTTTGACTATTCGTTATCTTTATATCCGGATCAGCCTTAGCAGCCTCTAATATTTCTTTTATTTTATCCAAAATTTCTTTTTCAATATTCTCATTTCGCTTTTTAGGATAAAAGTGGTAATTAAGGCTGTCTGTATCAAATATGGCTTCGTCTCCTTTTTCAACAACGACTCCTTTTTTACCAACACTTCCTATGAACAACTCACCTATTCCATATTTCCCAATTTCATTGTATCGGTCTAAATCAATATTCATACATGGTCTCCTTTACAACATATCTTTGCACCTTACATCACCACTATCGTTCCAATATCTACATTCTCCACCAACCAGTCCAGTTTCTCCTGCTTCACACGGATACATCCGGACGTGTGGTCATTTCCCTTACTCATAGTCACCCCCCTTTCCATTTCGCATATCCTCTTCACTTACATTCCCATCCGAATTCCGGAAGACCTGCCCCCGTGGTTTACGTGTTCTTATCAGAATTTCGCTGATTTCTTCTTCACATTCTCTTTGCACGATTACTTTCCTTCAATAAAAAAATCGATGATTATGTCTAGTAAAAATCCATATTCCGGACCTAACACTCTAATTTCATCTATTACTCTTTCAGTCTGTCCAATTATCATCTGTGAATAATAGCTGTTATCGTGTTCTATGCACATACTAATATCAAATTCTTCTAAAAAAGCCCTTTTCTTGTCTTCGGTTAATGGTATCCTATCAAATTGTGAAACTAATCTGAGATAATCGACCATGTCTTTATATAACTCTTCATTCTGCTTATCCCTATCCTCGTCATAATCAATATCCATTTCTAAACAATATTCTTTTAATGTAGCTGGTAGATTCATGTAGTAATCCTCCTCTTTTTCATTCTGAACGGAAACCGGAAGACCTGTCCCCCGGTTTAGTAACTATCCAAAAAATTATGTCTTACCCCATTTTGCTTATATTCAATAACCGTGTCTATATTAACATTTTCAACACTTCTAAAAATATTGGATTCAACGAATGGGTTGGTCTTTTTCAGTTCCGCTATAAGCTTCTTTGTTTCAAGCCTTTTGGAAGAGGTTGTTCCATCTTCATGGCAAGTTGAACATGTTTCGGTAAAATGACATGCGCACTGTAAAAAATGCAAATTGTTATAGTCTCTCCATTTGCAAATATCACTCTCTCTTACCAGATAAAGCGGTCTTATAAGCTCCATTCCCTCAAAATTGGTACTGTGAAGCTTGGGCATCATAGTCTGGATTTGAGCCCCTTGAAGCATCCCCATAAGTATAGTCTCAATCACATCATCATAGTGATGCCCTAAAGCAATCTTGTTGCATCCAAGCTTTTTAGCCTCGTTATACAGATAACCGCGTCTCATCCTCGCACAAAGATAACAAGGATTCTTTTCTATTGTATCTACAGCATTAAAAATATCACTTTCAAATATCGTAATCGGAATATTAAGTGCCTTGGCATTACTCTCTATCAACTCCCGATTATCCTTATTATATCCCGGGTCCATTACGAGAAATTTAAGCTCAAAACTGCATTGTCTGTGCCTTTGAATCTCCTGAAAAAGCTTAGCCATAAGCATCGAATCTTTTCCACCGGAAATGCAGACTGCAATTCTATCGCCTTCCTCAATAAGCCTGTAGGTTTTACATGCCTTGGCAAATGGAGAAAATATAGATTTATGAAACTTCTTGCGTATACTCTCTTCAGCCTTTTGCTTCCTGTCTTCCTGCTCAGCCGCCATAGACGCTCTCACAAATCCGATGTAACCGCCGGTCAGGCTATAACAATCTCTTCCTTCAAGACAACCTAATCCTTCAAGGTTTAAAGTTTTTCTTCCTACTTCACAATATAGAATCAGTTTTTTATCTTCAGGTATTTTTTTTATGACTTCATCCGCTTCATCATCATTGTCAAAGTCAGCAGCCAGAGCTCCGGGTATCATGCCATAAGCTCTTAGCCCTTCATCCCTGATATCTATAAGCTTATAAGAGTCTTCATTCAATTCTTTTAATTCTTCATATGAGATTTCTTTCATTTGATATATAATCCGAATCATTAGATTTTTCAAAACCAAGTGATGTTAGATAATTTCTTATTATTGTATAAGAATATTTTGGATTTTTATAATCAAAATAAATTTTTAATTTTTCTATTTTTAAATCAAAAGTTATTAATACTCCATTAAAGTTTTCCATGACTTACCCTTTCACATAAACTGTTATAATAAATAGTTTTAAAATAAGACTTGAATTTTGAAATATGCATACAAAACATTATGCAATATGGAACATCATCATATGATAAATTATTTTCGTATTTAAAAATTTTATTTCCTTCTTGAATTAATCCAAACTTATCTTTTAAATTATTTATTTTTTGAATTATAAAATTTTTATCGTCACGATTTAAATCATCCCTTAATTCTAAAATTATTTCATAATTATGTTTCATTATTAAATAACCGCCCTTCATTATAATATTATTATCTTTTTGTTAAAAATATGATACATTTTTATATAAAATTTTAGCTTTTAAATAAATTAAAAATTTTATCCATTATATAACTCCTTTAAATTATATTTTTATATATAACTTCAGGAATTAAATAAGTATATACAAAATTTTAAACATTATCAATATTATTAATTTTCCTCAATACTCGTAATTTTGTATCTAACGAAAGCGGATTATTTTGTATAACTCCCGACCGTTACGGAATGATGGAATTATAACTTCTAAATTGTCTTATGTCATAATAACCATCATTCGTCTGAATACACCTCACTTTCTTCAAATCTCCAATTCATATTTCTATTAGGTAAGTACGAAAGAGAATCAAGCACTTCATACACTCTCTTTGCAAAATTTTTTGCTGCAGTTTCATTTTGAAGGTTGTATTGTATATATCTTACAGTGTCTTCAAGCTCTTCTATAAAAACTTTTGTTGGTCTTACATCATATATCAATCCCATCAGAGAACATTCTCCCCTTTCCAAAAATTATATCGCGAAATTCTTCAAATGAAACGGTTTCTAAGGATCTAGAATCCATATCTTTCTCTGTTCTTTTTAAGATTTCATCGATCTCCAATTTTCTTTCTTTAGGAATAAAAGATATTGTATCATCAAAAGAATTTTTACCATTGTTAATCATTTATTTCACCTCTTTCTTCTGCTTAGAGGGTTAGCAGATTACATCATCCGGAAAACTTTTGTTACAATATATACTTTCTTAAAAATATATATAGAAGGATCTTTTGATCCTCCCTTATTTAAAAACAGTATTCAGGTCTAACCACAGTTCTAACAGGTTTTCCATTGTAAGTAAAATTTTCGCTAACTAATGAGTTTTCCAACTCTTTTATACTTATTATCCTATGTCTTTTTATATCTTATATAAGAATGATATATCCATTATATAACTCCTTTAAATTATATTTTTATATATAACTTCAGGAATTAAATAAGTATATACAAAATTTTAAACATTATCAATATTATTAATTTTCCTCAATACTCGTAATTTTGTATCTAACGAAAGCGGATTATTTTGTATAACTCCCGACCGTTACGGAATGATGGAATTATGACTTCTAAATTGTCTTATGTCATAATAACCATCATTCGTCTGAATACACCTCACTTTCTTCATCTCTCCATCGAATAATGAAGTTATAGAGAGAATCTTATTCCCTGTTATAGGATTTATAATCATATAACCTTTATCTAAATACTCTTTTGCTTCTTTGACTACTATATATAGTTCATCTTTTTCTTGTAATCTTTCTCTAGATAGAATAGATTCTTGTAATAAATCATTACAAACATTACCTTCTTTATCTAAAACTTTCAAATACATTGTATGACTTGATGATGTTTGCAAAGAATTTCCTTTTTCATCTGTTATTTCATAACAATCTTCATAAAACCATTCACCGATATTTGTACAAATTGACTTAATATACCATACATATTAAGCTGTCATCATAAAAACCTGTATTGATATCTTAATATATACATTTATTATAGCAAATCATTTCAGCAACATCTCTCCAAAAAGCAATTTTACGAACAAAACCATTGATTCTTAATCGACCTCACTACTTTTCAGATAATACAGCTGTAAATTAACTATACCTCTCTATAAGACTTTTACATTTATCTCTTATAGAATTCCTAAGTTCATCAGGGCTTAACACTTCCACATAATCCGAGCATTGCATCACCCAAGATATCATCGCGCTTGGCACACATTTAACTTCAACTTCATCCCATTTTTCGTCAATATGTTTAACATAATGATATCTATCACCAAAATAATCGTGCAGCAGTGTATATCTTTCATTATCAATCTTAAGTCTAATACTAATAGGACTACCATAAAACATATACAAATGCTCTGACTGAAATTCAGACGCTGTCTTCTCATTCCATTCTTTCGGCAAGCCAACTACATCCCTTTTAGGTTTGCGACATTTGCATATCATTTTCTTAGAGTCTCTTCTTGAAACTATTTCATCAGTAATATTCTTCATAAGATCAACCCTATAAAACGACACATTATCATATGATTCATGGCAACAAATGAGGTAGTATTTACCATTGTACAATATAATGTAATATGGACTTACAGTGTAACAAATGTCATCGCCGCTTACATTCTTTCTTGCTACAAGTTGTTTATTCTCGTTGTATCCTAAGAAATTGAAGCTTATTTGTCTATCATTATCAATAGCATTTCGTATAGCCTTTAGGTTCTCCATTGCTACTGCTTCATCAATTTTGGGATCTTCAAAAACACCCACTATATCTTTGGAAATCTTTTTTGTTGTCTCGCTGATATATGGCGAGTATTTTGGGAAATTATCACTTGAAAGAGATTGTAATTTACGAATTAGCTTTTCTTTTTCATCTGTATCAATATCCTTTAAAAAGAGTACTGCTTCGATAAGCTTATTAAGTTCTGCAAAAGAGAAAGTGTGATTGTATCTTAAGCCTCGCAGTTGGAGTTTCTTTTCACCTTCAGCGATATATCCGTGGTCTCTATAGTATAATTTGCGTTCTAATCCTTTAGGTATAATCTTATAATCATCTATCGTGTATTTTTCGTCAACATATCCATCGTCGTCTTCAGGATTCAACACCCTCATCAAAACCTTTAGATAATCTGACAGTGTTCTTTGAGAACAAGGATACTCCTGCTCGTTCATAATATTTAATATTTCTGTCTGCGATAGCGTCGTGTGCTCGTCAGTTCTTTCCTTCAACACTCTTAAAATATTAATAACTCTTCCTATGAACTCAAAATCATGAACGTACTTTCTTTCCATAAAAGCCTCCTTATCTCCTTTAATACAAAAGATTCATTTCTTTATATTCTTTAAATCCTAAAGGATATTCTACTAATTTAACAGGATTTTTTAAAGGTTTACAATATTTTAATTCTTCTAAATTTGGATAAATTTTTATAAAATGTTCTAATATTGTTTCTTCTTTATCCAATCTATACAATCTGGATGTTATTGCATAAATAATTGTTTTATTTACGATAGATAATTTATTTACATCTAAATTTTCTATTTCTTCAAGTCGTTTTTCAAAGTTTGGTTCAGTAATATAACCAACTTCTCCTTCTTTAATAGTATAATATTGAACTAAATTATTAAATAACTTAGTGAAATATGCATTTACTCTACCATAGTAAATATAATTATCATTTTTCTCAAAATCATTATTATCATTATCATCTAAATAATAAAAAGGTATATTATTTTCATCTTTAAAAAATAAAATTGAATTTGTAAATACTTCATTTTGCATATAAACACCTCTCACGATAATAAGCTTTAGATCTATTATCTTTTCCGCCTTCAAAATAAAATTCTAACATATCCATAGATAAATCAAAACTAATTACTACGCCTAATAACTCTTCCGTTTATATCTCCTTCAGCATAACTAAAATATTCAAGTAATAATAAATATTTTTCAAATTTTTTTAATTTAAAATAAAATTTAGTTCCGGCAGGGATGTCTTCATATTTTTTATATGGTTCTTTTTTACTATAAGTAATATTATCATTATGTAAATACATATCAAATTCATTAGCAAATTCATTTATTTTATTTTTTATAAAATTTAGATCTTCTTGATTTAAATTATATTTAGGAATAACTTTTACTTCATAATCTGGTTTCATATTAAAAAAATCCTCCTATTAAAATTCAGGATATGGAATTGTAAATAACATTTACAAAAACCAGTTCCACCTATTTCATTATAAGCGTATTTTAATGATTTTGCTACATTATTATTTCCGCATAACCAATATACACTTCCAAATTTATTATTATCTTTCATTTTTTATTTTCATATCTAATAATAATTCATTTAAACGCTTAAAAGCTTTATCAAAATCTTCTTTTGTTAATTTTAAATTGGTCATATTTTATATTCCTTAATATATTATATTCATTTTTTTATAAATGTCATTTCCTGTGTAAGTAGTACATAACCCGTGCCTTGACTTTCATAATGATTCTGGTACTCTTTACACAGGCATATCATGGGGATTTGTACCGCTTTAATATTTTTAGACATACTAAAAGCGCGCCATGAAGACGCACTTTTTTGCTATAATCATTTATTTGGTCTTGGTTCTCTTCTTTGTATCCTTGATATAGAATTCTTCGGGTATCTCCTTTGACCACGGCATAAGACTATCTATCAGCTCCAAGGTTATGTTATTCTCATTAGCTAACATAGTCTCAAATACATACTTAAAATACTCGTATGGCTTAATTCGACAAGCCTTAAGAGTCTCAACCATGCTGTATAAATATCCCGCAACCTCAGCACCATCTGATGATGCCGCTATGTTCCAGTTGTTCCTGCCTATGCAGAAGCTTCTTATACTTCTTTCGGCATCTGAGTTATCCATTGGAATCATTCCATTGTCTAAAAACGCTCTAAGATAATGCTCTTGATTTATTGCATAGGTCAACGCTCGTTGCGTGGCATCAGAGGCTACTTTGCCGTCTCTGTCTTTAACCCACTCGAAGAAAGCATCCACAAGGGGTGCTACATTGCTTTTTCTGTGTCTTAGCCTATCTGATGGCTTAGCATCTTTCAACATGTTGTCCATGTGGAAGATAGCTGCTATCTTAGCGTTGCCCTCGTATGCTACAGTTCCTTTAGCATTTTCAGGATCAGCTTTTATTATTGCTGCCAGCTTACGTTTCAAATGTGCCCAGCAACCGGCAACAATTATATCACCATCCCTTTCTTTTTCAATCGAGTGATAAGGCTCATAGCCGTCTGTCACTATGACACCGGAATATCCCTTAAGAAACTCTTTAGGATGCTCACCCTTTCGATCGGGTTGATATTCATAGATGAAGATAGGAGGAGCTCCATATCTGTCAAATGTATGATACACCCACATGTAACTCTTGGATTCCTTGCTCTTGCCTTTCCTCTTATGATCCTCTTCGACAACAAAAGGAGTTTCATCACAATGAATCAAGTCAGCGAGCGATATCATAGTATCCTTCATCCTGAGAACCAATGGCTTAATATACATCTTAGAAAGCTTTACAAGCCATCTGTTCATAGTCTGAGGTCTTAATATAACATCCATCCTCTCAAAGTCTTTAAATATACGATTAACAGGCATAGCATTAACGTATTTGTCTGTTATAATCTTAGATAAAAGACTTGGAGTCACAACGCTGTGTGCCATAAGATGATCCGGCTTATCAGCTCTTATGATGCTGTCATCAGATTTAGATTTATATATATGCACCTTCTCTTCAATAACAGTAAGCTTAGAAGGCTCATACTCTACTCTGTGACTTATCTCGCAAGGAAGCTCCCTGTAACCATCAGGAAAATGATTGCTAAGTTCTTCTTCGGCTAATTCATGCTCTTCGATTATGACATCAGCAAATGCAAGGTCTTGGCTTCGAACTCCTTTTTTGCGCTTCCTGGCTTCTCTTCTTGCTAAATATTCAACTATTAGTTCTTCTTCACTTTTACCATCATCATCAATATCGTTAGCATCAGGATCAGTGTTAGAAGGGATGATTATATGTCCATTTTTATCAAAGCATAACTGACCGTTAATAATCTCTTTGGTCTTCTCGGTCTTTCTTCCAAATCTCTGTTGTGTAAGAAGGGAAATACTCTCTTGAAGTTTATCTACCTGTTTGATAAGATGCTCGTTTTGATCTTGTATAATTGCAAAAGATTCAGCTAGTTGCTGATAGATTAGTATAATAGCATCCTTAGAAATGTTATTCAATTCATCGCTTGATAAGACCTTAATTTTCATAAGACTATTATAACATAAAAACCCTTGAAAAGCCACTAATTGTCAAGCTTTTCAAGGGTTAAATATGCCGAATTTAATTGTTGATTCTGCTCACTTTTTATATAGAGTCAGTGCTTGTTTTTTTAATGGTTGAACGCCGTTCAATCTCAAATCCATCCATAAGAAGTTTAAACTGTTCTTCTGATATATCTTTGACTTCGCTTGATGATCTCGGCCACTGATATCTTCCAGCATTAAGTTTCTTGGTAAGCAATAAGCAGCCATCATCCTCCATAACTATAGCTTTTATAGTATTGCTTCGACGTCCACAAAAAAGATAAATGCTATTTGGATGAAAAGGATTCAGATAAAACTCGTTTTCAATAATCATGAGCAATCCTGCGATACCTTTGCGCAAATCTGTATTATCTTAGAACTCGAATAATACAGATTATCCGAGAAGAATTATTATTCGAGAAATTTTTGGCGAAGCACCGTAGTTTCTGATCTTATTAGTTTTTTTCTTGAATAATGATATTGCCGATATCCTTATTGTATAAACTACAACAAGGAGGTATTACCATTATGCAAGAAGAAAATCATTCATTCACGGAACTGAGGACAGAACTTCTAGGAAAGCTGGCTGACCGGGGCTATACGCCTATAACCATTACTGGCTATAGGTATTTATGCAACAGCATTTTTGCTTGGCTGTCAGATAATGGCTTCGATTGCTACACCGAGAAAGCAGGATCCCTGTTTTTGCAGCATTATCAGTCTGAGTACGGAGAAAATCAGTACTATCTCTCTTTACGTACAGTAGTGCAGAGATTAAATGACTTATCAAAGGGGCAATGGTCTGATGTGCATTCTGATAAAGGAAAACATTTTTGCTTGCCTGATGCATTTGCAGAAATAGTTGAACGTTATTGTATCTGGAGCGAAAATATTGGGCGCATTTCTGGGACCATTAGGAATAAGAGATATGCTATAGCGTGGTTTCTGGATGAGCTTTCAAAACAGGGATGCAAATCTCTCGATGCACTGTCTCCGACATATGTAGCATCCGCCAGCCTAAAAGTAACCAATCACAGACTTTGGGGTGAGATAAGACTGTTTTTAACATATCTTATTGAGTTTGAGGGTGTAACATCTGATTATTCAACAATAGTGCCTCATTATAGTAAACCATATGTCATTCCAAGCGTATATTCTGTTGAAGAGATAAAAAGAATAGAAGAAGCCGTAGATACCAGTACCGTTTTAGGAAAACGTGATTACGCGATGATTCTTCTTGCATCGAGGATGGGCATGCGCTCTGGAGATATTGTAACGCTGACGATTGAAGATGTGCTGAACAGAACGAGTCTGGATATCATTCAGACAAAGACAGGAAACATACTTCACCTTCCTTTGATCAGTGAAGTGAAATCAGCCATTGACGATTATTTATCAGTCAGACCGGAATCGCAAACAGATATAGTGTTTATAAACGCTTATGCTCCATATAACCCGATAACAACTTCTACCATCAGAGCTGCATTAAGGAAATATATCAGCCTTGCTGGTATTGATTCTGGAAATCGAAAAAGAGGCCCTCATGCTCTCAGGGCATCGCTGGCCAGTTCCATGGTCAACAACGATATAAGCTATGAAACTGTAAGAAAGGTATTGGGACACAGTTCCAATAGTGCCATCAAGCATTATGCACGTATAGACATTGAGAATCTAAGAAAATATAGCTTAACACCTCCACCACCTTCTGATAGATTTTGCGATTTTTTGCACGGGGAGGTGGAATAAGATGGCAGAGTTCAACTCAGTTTTTTGCGAAGAAATATTATTACATCTCTCTGTAAGGAAAGCGGAACTTAGTCACGAGGCATATAGACACTACAGAAGAACTATGATTCTGTTTGATGATTATCTTTGCAGAATCAATCATGTTGACAAGGAAATACCTGAACCGGTAATCGAATCATGGATTAGAGAAGTTAGCATAAAAATCTCAGTAAATACATTAGGCCAGCATGTACATTATATCAGGCAACTCCTTTTGTTCCTGACTGATTTAGGCTATACATGCTTTATTCCAAGAACACTTACGACCCATGATACTTATGTACCTTATCTTTATTCAGATGAAGATATAGAAAAAATCTTTGCCGTAGCTGACTCGTTTAGGGTTTCGAGGGCAAGAAAAAACAAGTTTGCAGAAAAAGAAATACCATTGATACTGCGTCTGTTATACTGCTGTGGGCTACGTGTTGGAGAAACAGTATGCATTAAGGTAGGAGACCTGGATTTTGAAAGAAATCTGATTATTCTTAAGGTTACAAAAAAGTACAAACAGCGAATGGTTCCCTTTGGGAGAGATTTGACAGAAATCATTTACAGATACTGCATTGGCATGGGAATTCTGAATGATTCAGATGCATATTTATTTCCGGCGGATGACGCTAAAAGCCATATTTCACCCGGTAGTGTCGGAAATTATTTCAGGATCATCAGGGAAAAGGCTGGTATAACCTGCAATGATCAGGCTGAGCACGGACGCGGCGCCTGTCTTCACTGTTTTAGACATTCGTTTGCGGTAAGAAGCTTTGATAAAAACGAGCGTAGTGGAATTAAAGCCAGCGAGTCCGTCCCGTTCCTGTCTACATATTTAGGGCACGACAGCCTTTACGAGACGGAAAAATATTTGAAATACAGTGGTAATTACTTTGAGGATACGCTAGAAAAGTTTGATGACTATTCTGGGGAATTATTTCCGGAGGTGATCATATATGAGTAGGCGGAAAATAGAGTTTATGTCATTACTGGAAGATTATTTCGAGACATACCTGCCCTATAGTCGTGGTCTTAGCCAGAATACCATAGAATCCTACAAGCAAAGCTTTATGCTTTTGCTTCGGTTCATGAAGGATGTAAAGGGAATAGATGCTGATGATATCAGGTTTTCAAACATGGATTATGATACATTGCTAGAATTCTTTAACTGGCTTGAGAAAGAACGGCAATGCAAACCGATTACCAGAAACCAACGTTTATCAGCACTTTCAGCATTTTCGGGGTATGCACAGAATAGAGATTTTGATGCCGCATCCGTGTTCAGAAGCGCCATTATAAAAATACCGATAAAGCGTGGGAATAAAAAGCAAAGGGCTGTCTTTTCAAGGGAAGAAATAAAAATACTATTGTCGCTTCCTGACGAAAGATATGAAACTGGACTTAGGGATAAAGTTCTACTTTCGTTCATGTATGCGACGGGTGCAAGAGCACAGGAAATATGTGACTTCACAGTTTCAGATCTGCATATAAATGGCAAAAGTGCATCTGTTACATTGCGTGGAAAAGGATCAAAGGCGCGTCAAGTAGGTGTTTCCCTCACACTAGCAGGGACTGTACAAAAATACATAATGCATAGGCGTATAGAAAGATATCCGGGAAAACATGTTTTTTCAAGTCAGACACATGAACTGATGACAGTATCTTGCGTCGAAGGCATATATAAAAAGTATGTTACCATTGCGAAGAAGAAACATCCTGATTTGTTCCTGCAAGACAGCTATCCGCCTCATTCCATGAGACATAGTACAGCATGCCATCTACTGGAAGCGGGAGTCGATATCGTCACGATAAGAAATATATTAGGTCATGTGTCTGTTCAGACCACCCAAATTTATGCAGAAATGTCGCAGGATTCTGTAGACAAGAAACTGAAAGAATGGAATGATGCCTGGTTTGGAAACAAGATTGAGATGAAGGAATCCAAAAAGGATATTCCGGATTTTCTGAAAAAGAAGTAGTTTGTTATCTGAGAAGAATTATTGAAAATGAAGAGATTATCAGTGTTTTTCCAAAACTTCTCGAATAATAATTCTTCTCGGATAATCTGTATATCCGCACGCAATGTAAATGTGATCAAATCCAGTAGCATCTTTAAGCATTTGAAACCTCCTTAAGAACTTTCTTTACAAGCTCCATAGGAGTAGATGAATTAATACCTAATGTATAAAAACCACAGCCTATCACAAGTTCTGTTTCAAATGAGAGTGTTGTTTGTTGTCTGGTTAAATCATCATCGGTCTTGCTGCACCAATCTTCATGTTCCATATCTGAAATCTCAGCAAATGCTACATGACTTGAAGACGTAGATTTTCCTCTAAGCTTATCTTCCCAGTATTTAAATGTTCTTATCGGAATGTCGTTCTTGGTACAATAATCTTTCCTATTAAGCCCGGAAGAATCATAGTCCTCGAGAACCATATCCCAATACTCGTTACGCTCAGCGAAACTCATACCTTTTGTATCCATAGAAACCTCCTTAGTTAATAAAATAAGTTACTATGAATCATGATAATAGATTTCTAATGGGATTAAAAGGCACGGGTTATGTACTACTTACTTTCCTGTTGATACTGGATTTTCTTCATCTAATATCAAGGGAATATTTAATGGTTTTACATCAAATAACCATTTCATATTTTTTAATTTAATAATATCTGACATTCCATAATAATTTATTATGCAATATATCATTACTTTTGTAATTTCACTAAGTTTATTACAATCCAACGATTTTATTTCTTCCATTCTTTTATAAGTAAACATACGATGCAAATAACGATGCAATGCATAATAGTCATAAGAATTCCAATTACTTTGATCTTCATAATATGGTTTCATTTAAAAAAATTCCTCCTATTAAAATTCAGGATATGGAATTGTAGCAATGGCATCTTCTCTAGCAATACGTTCTCTTAAAGTTGCTGAAAAGCCTGCATATTTCATCGTCGCATCGTTTTTCAAAATACATATATAATATGAATTAAATTATTATGTTCTAAATCCCTTAAATCTAAATCAAACATATCAATTCTCCCCTTTACTTAAAAATCACGATAAAATATGATGGGTCTGTCTCCGTGGTTTGCCATTATTCTTCGTTACAGCTATTATAGCATATGATTTCGGCAACATCTCTCCAAATTCAGTGTATATTAAATAAATTAATAAAACAAGGTCTGTCCCTGTGGTTTGCGAACTCGCTATTACTATTGCGAAATTCTATGACGTATCTTTAGATTATATCGCCGGTTTAACCAATGATTCTACACCATCTAACAAGAAATAATTATTATTGTATCTTCTTTTGTGATTGACCTTCTTCGAAGGTCAAAGATTCTTCGCTTCGCTCAGAATGACAAATTTAAGGGGACAGTCTCTCCTGCTTACAATAAAGAACAGTGGGGATGTCCCCACTGTTCTACTATTTTATACTGGTTAACAGGGTCTGTCCCCGTGGTTCACTTAGCTAATTTCACTTACAGCTTCCTCATATTTAGCATTCAATTCATCATCACTAATCATAGTTATTCTTCCTGCATCATACTCCGCAGTCACCCAATCATAGATATATTGAATAATCGGATGCCTCTTATCAAGCGGTTCTTCACGATTCATCTTTCTCTTTTCATTTACCCAGAAAGCAACTCCCGCAATACCGCTCGTCGAATTAACCGAAACCTTAGGCGGACGATTAAGAATAGTAGCCGTATCGAAAATGTTATAAATCTCAGGATTCTTCATCATTCCATCAGCGTGTATTCCTGCCCTTGTAAGATTAAAATTAGCTCCAACAAATGGCGTCATAGGTGGAATATTATAATTGGTTTCGTGCTGAATATATTCTGCAATCTCAGTAATCACCTCAGGATTCATTCCATTAAGATGTCCCCTAAGCGAAGCATACTCAAATACCATTGCTTCAAGCGGCACATTTCCTGTCCTCTCTCCGATTCCGAGAAGCGAACAGTTAACCGCACTCGCACCGTACATCCACGCGGTCGTAGCATTTACAACACCCTTATAAAAATCGTTGTGACCATGCCACTCTATCATTTCCGAAGGCACATCAGAATAATGCTGAAGACCGTAGATAATTCCGGAAACGCTTCTAGGCAACGCAACTCCGGGATACGGAACACCGTAGCCCATAGTGTCGCAGGCACGAATCTTAATCGGCACACCGCTATCATTTGACAACTTCATTAATTCATTTGCAAATGGAACAACGAAGCCGTAAAAATCAGCTCTCGTAATATCCTCAAAGTGACATCTCGGACGAAGCCCCGCCTCGATACAATCAGAAACAATTCCAAGATATTTATCAAGTGCCTGTCTTCTGGTCAATCCCATCTTATGGAAAATGTGATAGTCAGAGCAACTAACCAAGATACCGGTCTCTTTAACTCCAATAGACTTTACCAATTCAAAATCTTTCTTGTTAGCACGAATCCAGGTTGTTATCTCAGGGAACTTATATCCGAGCTCCATACATTTGACAAGCGCATCTCTGTCCTTTTTAGAATAAGCGAAAAACTCAGTCTGACGAATCATTCCCTTTCGTCCGCCAAGCTTATGAAGAAGCTTGTAAATGTGGACCATCTGCTCGGTAGTGTAAGGGGTTCGAGACTGCTGTCCGTCACGGAAAGAGGTATCAGTTATGAATATATCCTCCGGCATGTTCTCAGGAACCTTGCGGTAGTTAAATGCAATCTTGGGCGTCTCCACATACGGAAACATATCGCGGAACAATTCTGGCTGCTCAATATCATGCAGTTCGTAAATATAAGGATCCTGCTCCAATTTGAATGTTTTCTTGCTCAAAGCTATATTGTTCATCATCATACCTCCTTTTTTTCGTATAGACAAATTCTATCACGCATGATATTATGTGTAAAATGAATTATTATAATAGCATTTATTCTATATTGGAATAGCGGTCAATAAGCCACTAATATAGCATATTTTCAGAGAGGTATATGATATGGATATCGAAACATTGCAGACATTTTTAATATTAGCTTCAACCAAAAGCTACACCAAAACAGCGGGGCAAATGTTTGTCGCGCAATCGACAATAACCAAGAGGATAAAGGAACTTGAAAAAGAGCTTCAGCTCTCTTTATTTGAAAGAACAAACAGAAGTGTTAAGCTCACTATTGAAGGGGAGCAGTTTAAAACATACGCCGAGCAGGTGGTTGAGCTTACCGAGGAATCTCTTTCTCACATTGCTTCTATACGACATTTTGACAGACACATAAGAATCGGAAGTGCGGATTCTATATACGAAGGTCATTTGACGCCGTCCATATTGAAATACAGAGAAGAACATCCAACGGACTCATTAAGGATATCTATAGGATTGTCCAACAACCTTTTAGAGCAGGTTCAAGGCAATCTTCTTGATCTGGTATTCACGTACCTCCCTCTAAAGAAAGCCAATTACTCTTGTGAGGTATATAAGCAGGAGCGGCTTGTTCTTGTAACAGATGTCAAAAATAAGAAATATAAAAAAGGAATTAAACATCAGGATTTGATTAACGAGAAATATCTGATGTGTAATTTCGCCCTTCATGATGTCGGGGAATACATCAAAAACTTATTTCCAAAATATCATCAGTTTGAATTTGTCATTGACGACTGTATGAAGATAGTTCCTTATCTAATTAACCATGACAATTACACATTTCTCCCTGAGGACATGGCTGAAACGCATATTAAAGAAGGAATACTAAGAGAAGTGAAACTTATTGATTTTAAGACTCCCGTAATCAACAGTTACATGGTGTACCGAAAGGACAAGAGAAAAATGCTTGATGATCTGATAACGCAGTACTTGTGAATTAAATTGCTAACCGAGCAGTGGGGTACTCAATAGGGACTGTCCCCATTGAGTACTTAGCAAAAATAAAAAGGGTGCTATCACTAGCACCCTATTAACTACAACACGACTTTAGCATTTCCTTTATAAGGATGCTCCTTAGCGTACTCTGCTGCAGCCTCATTAAATGCTTCAGGAGACATACCATCAAAATGAGAACGTTGCCACTTAGTATAATCAAACTGCTCTCTAATAATAACTGAGATAAAACGCTCAGCATCCACGATTCCAAGTTTCTCTGTGAGACATTGCATACCACTGTTTAGTATATCTACTGTATTTATTGAATTACCCATCTTTCTCCACCTCCAACTCTCTAATGAATTCTACCGGATTCATCATTTTTATATCACTTGTTTTATACTTTAGTAATCTATAATCTGTTGATATAAAATAATCTGCATTTGCCATAATAGCACATGCAACATGACATGCGTCTTTATGCTTAATGCCTGTTTTCTTGATGTCCTCTGCCATCTTTTCTATAGCACTTTTAAGATTATCGCTTACATATATAGATGTATTATATTCTAAAAAATCACTTATCGTTTTACGGCGCATGGCAAAAGGGTTTTCACTATTTTTAAAATCAAGTATATATGATGAAATCAACTCCAAACTCCCATTGCGTATCATGTCTTGAATATGAAGTTTAGCTTGTGTTTCTATAGATATACTTAAATAGGTTTGATCATCGTATGGCCGATTGAAACAACAATTATCTAAATATACTTTCAAACTATCATATCCCTTCGATATTGATAGTTTCATTCTAACAGATTATGCTTTTTTTTTCATCTTTTTTTTACACAACGAGAACAAACATCCCGAAATGCAAAACGCTCCAGTGGTGACAGTCCCTACTGGAGCGTTATTATTCTAATTATGATTTTAATGTGAGAATGTACCAGGTGAACCGTCCCCTAGCCTTTTTAGGAGAACCGTCCCCTAGCCTACTACGATGTTTTATCTAAAATTAAAATATGCTTGTCCTTGGCTAGAGATTCATACTCACCACCAACTGTATCCACTTCTATATCGTAAGTTCCAGGTCCTAAATAAGTGAAACAACAATGATACCCATTATATATAATACTTTCATCAACAACGACTCCATTTTTAAGCAGTTTAACGGAACCCATTACATCAGCATTCTGCCAATTTCCATTAATCTTCTTCCAAAAGCGGATAAAAACCTCTCCATTACCTGGTGCATTAGTAAATATCATCGTACACGGCACACATTCAATACCTATATCAATATTCGAATTACTAGTATACGAATATGCATTACCTGAACCGAGATAATCATACTCAATGGCATCACCAGGAATCTTACACTCCGTCTCAATAGCTGCAGCACGGCAAAACACTTTGGAACCGGCAGAAATATTAAGCTTTTTGGCTGGAATACTTGCACGTCCGCCTTTCGCAATCCTCTTCCATTCTTTTTTCAAACTTGTACCAATCTGATAATCGATATCTGTATCGGAATAATTAGTAATCTTAACTCCTAATCCCTCTGAAGAAACAACTTCCACCTTCGACGGATCTAAATCATTCTTAGTGTAAGTCGCTACACCTATATTCGAAGCAAGAGAAGTATTAGTTGCTGGTTTAATAACTTCTAAAATACCACGCTCCCCGGCAAGCTCCACTTCTTTCTTAGATGAGTTAGCAACAAAATCTCCCCATGCAGCGTCACTTACGCCTTCCTGTTCAATTATACGATAGCTGGTATCCTTTCGAATCGTAGCCGTTCCCGTAGCATACCTAATTGAGGCTTTAGGAGCATTAGCTCTCTTCTTGAGCTTGACATTAATACTCTTAGCATCAGATTTAATAGCTCCTGCGATAGCAATCTCTTCACCTAAATACGTAACTTTTGATAATTTAGTTTGAGAAAGGCCTCCTCCCTCAGGCGTTACCTGAAGTGTTGCACCCGTAGAATATAAGCCTTCATCAATTATGATACGTTCCCCTTCTATACGAACAGGACTACTACCACCTCTATTAGCACTCACTTTAACATAACCATCATAAATGTTTCCGTCATCTTCAACTACAAGCTTAGCTAGATCATTTGCAGCGTCAATAACTACAGATGCCTTATACCTAGCAGGGTTCTTACGTATCTCCCAAATAACCGGTGAGGTATATGCACCGTCACCTGAGGCTACAGTTCTAAACGCAACGTACATGTCCTTTTTGGGGGTAAGAGCGAAGAAGCCATGTGCTTCTCCTGATGCAGGTACCACCGCATATGTGTCCCACTTTTTAACAGTAGCTTTGCCGTTCTTATTGACTGTAACAACACCGACCTGAACTTCCTTGTTCGCGCCTGTTGCTCTAAAGCTTCCGTCTGAAGAAACTGTTGGAGTAAAACCTTCAGCATAGGCATCAGTCTTACTAGCAATACTAAATCCTATTGCAAATGACATAGCCAAAGCTATTGCAAATGCAATTGTCTTTTTCCCTATCCTCATACAGCATACCTCCTTGTATAAATGCCACAGTATTAAGTGAAACAATAAAAACAAACATGATTATATTAATTTAATCATGCAATTAATAAAATTATACTGCATTTTGCGGTATAGGTCAACAATACAAATCCTTGTTTGTTATCATTCAATTTGAAAAAACAATCAGGAGGTAGAGTATATGTATCAAAGAATCCGAGACTTACGAGAGGATCATGATATGAAACAAATCGAAGTTGCCTCCTACCTTAATTGTTCACAACAAGTCTACAGCAACTACGAATTAGGGCAACGCGACATCCCTACCGATATTCTTATTAAACTTTCCAGACTATACAGCGTATCTACAGATTATATTCTTGGGTTAACTCCTAATCCTAAACAGAACACATAAAATGAAATAAATAACATATATAATCAGAGCGAACCTACACAAAAGCTTAAATCGGGCTCTGTAAAAACGTCGGTACTTAATGAGTGCAAGTGAAACGTAGCACGAATTTAGTACCGCTACGTTTTTGCCGAAGCGGGAGCGTGCCCGATGTAGCTTTGTGTTGGTGAGCTCGTCGCTAGTTGCAATCCAAATAAAAAAGGGTGCTATCACTAGCACCCTTAAAATATCCTATATAATTAGTTAGCATCCTTAGGTAATTTAACCTTAACCTTAGAAAGCTTCCAAATCTCCTTAGCGTACTCTTCGATAGTACGGTCAGAAGTGAACTTACCACTGCAAGCAGTGTTAAGAAGAGCTGACTTAGCCCATGCTGCCTCATCCTCATACCATGCATTAACACGCTTTTGAGCCTCGCAATATGAATCGAAGTCTCTCAAGATGAAGTACTGATCCTGATTGAGCAATGAGTCATAGATATCTCTAAAGAGCTCTGTATCGCTACCTGAATAAGTACCATCAACAAGCTGAGTAAGAACCTTACGAACAGCCTGATTGTTGTTGAAGATATCGCGTGGATAGTAACCACCGTCGCGCTCATATGCCATAACCTCATCAGCTCTCAAGCCGAAGATAATAGCGTTCTCTTCGCCAACCTCTTCAACGATCTCGATGTTAGCACCGTCCATAGTACCAAGTGTAAGAGCACCGTTAAGCATGAACTTCATGTTACCTGTTCCTGAAGCCTCCTTAGAAGCTGTAGAAATCTGCTCTGAAACATCAGCAGCAGCGAAAAGAAGCTCTGCGTTACTTACTCTGTAATCCTCGATAAATACAACCTTAATCTTGCCGTCGATAGACTCGTCGTTGTTGATTATATCAGCAACATTGTTGATGAGCTTGATGGTAAGCTTAGCACGTCTGTATCCGGCAGCTGCCTTAGCACCGAAGATATATGTATGTGGATAGAAATCCATATTAGGATTAGCCTTAAGCTCATTATATACATGCATTACATGTAAAATGTTAAGAAGCTGTCTCTTGTACTCATGAAGTCTCTTAACCTGAATATCGAAGATAGAACGAGGATCAACCTCAATTCCGTTGTGCTCCTTGATATACTCAGCAAGACGAAGTTTGTTCTTATACTTAATCTGCATGAATTCCTGCTGATACTTAGCATCATCGGCATAAACCTTAAGCTTCTTCATCTTAGAAAGATCTGTAATCCACTCATCACCAATCTTCTCAGTTACCCAAGCAGCAAGCTCTGGGTTACCATGAAGAAGGAAACGTCTCTGAGTAATACCGTTGGTCTTGTTGTTGAACTTCTCAGGATATAACTCATAGAAGTCCTTAAGCTCTCTCTTCTTCAAGATGTCTGTATGAAGCTGAGCAACACCGTTAACTGCAAATGAACCAGCAATTGCAAGGTGAGCCATCTTAACCTGACCATCATAAACGATAGCCATCTTAGCAACCTTGTTCTGATCTCCAGGATACTTAGCCTGAATCTCGTTGATGAAACGACGGTTGATCTCCTCTACGATCTGGTAGATACGAGGAAGAAGACGTGAGAAGAGCTCGATAGGCCATTTCTCAAGTGCCTCTGCCATAATAGTGTGGTTGGTGTATGCACATGTCTTGCATGTGATATCCCATGCCTCATCCCAAGGAAGTCCTTCCTCATCCATAAGAATACGCATCAACTCTGCAACAGCAACAGTTGGATGTGTATCATTAAGCTGGAATACAACCTTGTTAGGAAGATCATGAATGTCCTTATTGTTCTCTTTGAACTTAAGAATAGCTCTCTGTACAGAAGCAGAAACGAAGAAATACTGCTGCTTTAAGCGAAGCTCTTTACCTGCATAGTGGTTATCATTAGGATAAAGCACCTCACAGATAGTACGAGCAAGATTCTGCTCCTCCACCGCTCTCTGATATTCACCCTTGTCAAATGAATCAAGGTTGAAAGTCTGGCAAGCCTCTGCATCCCAAATACGAAGTGTATTAACAACATTGTTGCCATATCCTACAATCGGCATATCGTAAGGGATAGCCTTGATTGCCTGATAATCTCTCTGAATAAATTCCATCTTGCCGTTGGCATTCTGCTCTGCATATACATTACCGCCAAACTTAACGGTAACTGCATAGTCGTCACGACGAATCTCAAATGGGTTACCATCCTTAAGCCAATCATCAGGCTTCTCAATCTGATAACCATCTTTGATCTCCTGTCTGAACATACCGTAGCGATATCTGATACCGCATCCGTAAGCAGGATAACCTAAAGTTGCAAGTGAATCAAGGAAGCAAGCTGCAAGACGACCTAAGCCACCGTTACCTAATGCTGCATCTCTCTCCTGATCCTCAATCAAATCAATGTCAAATCCAAGCTCATCAAGAGCCTCTTTGATGTCGTTATAATATGTCAAGTTGATCATATTATTACCGAGTGCACGTCCCATAAGGAACTCCATTGAGAGATAATAAACTGTCTTAGCGTTCTTCTTCTCATACTCCTTGTGAGAAGCAATCCAGCGATCAATGATGTAGTCTTTAACCGCAAGTGAAACTGCCTGATACACCTGCTTTGGTGTAGCCTCGTCAAGCGTTCTTCTGTACTGAATCTTGACATTTTCGGTTACGGCCTTTTTAAAAGCTTTCTTGTCAAAGCCGCTTTTGGTAGTAGTAGTTTTAGCTGCCATGTACTTTACCATTCCTTCCTTATAAAAATTTAATTAACAGTTACGTTTATATATAACGACTTTTAATGTCGATTTAGAATCAAAGATTAGTCTTCTCAACACCAAATGTTACAGTCTCGCCGTTGATGCTGACATCCTTAACAAATCCCTTGGTCTCGCCTAAGATAATCCTCTTAGCAAGAACATCAGACTTGATAACATCTGCATTTCTGGTCATAACATCTGCAATCTTGTCGTTATTATCATTATATATAGTTATCTGGTCAGTGACCTCATAACCTGCCTCTTTACGCATGTTCTGAATCTTGCTGACAATCTCTCTAACTGTGCCCTCTTCTAAGAGCTCATCAGTAAGTCTTGTGTCGATAACAACAGTAATACCGCCGTCTGCCGCTGCCTGATATCCATCCTTCTCAGCCATCTCAATTAAGAGATCTGCCTTGGTAAGAGTAATAGTCTCATCAGGAAGCTTAACATCAAGCTCTCCATTAGCAGACAACTCCTTCATAGCCTCACTTCCGTCAAGCTCAGCAAGTGCATTCTTGATAGCGCCAATCTGCTTACCATACTTAGGTCCGAGAACCTTAAGCTGTGGCTTAAAGCTATATGCAGTCATATCGCTTACATCATCCTTAAAGTCTACCTTCTTAATATTAAGCTCATCCTCGATAATCTCAACATAGAAGTCTGACAAAGCATCCTTGCCGGATACATACATCTGACCGATAGGCTGACGATTCTTAATACCTGAACTGTTACGAGCCGCACGACCGATTGTAACAATCTTAAGAACTTCTTCCATATCTGCCTCGAGCTTAGCATCAATTAAGCTCTCGTCAACAGTAGGATAATCACAAAGGTGAATACTCTCAGGCACATCACCGAAACGTGCAACGAGATTCTGATAGATATCCTCTGTCATAAATGGTACCAAAGGAGCCGCAGCCTTAGAAATAGTAACCAAAGCTGTGTAAAGAGTCATATAAGCATTAATCTTATCCTGCTCCATACCCTTAGCCCAATATCTCTCGCGTCCTCGTCTTACATACCAGTTACTCATCTCATCGACAAAATCCTGCAATGCTCTTGCACTCTCAGGAATCTTGTAATTAGCAAGGCACTCGTCAACAGTCTTAACAGTAGTATTAAGCTTAGAAAGAAGCCATTTATCCATAACAGATAATGAATCAACCTCCAACGTGTACTTGGTAGGATTGAACTCATCAATATCAGCATATAACACATAAAATGAATATGTATTCCAGAGTGTGCTCATAAACTTACGTTGTCCCTCGACAACCGCCTTCTCGTGGAAACGGTTAGGAAGCCAAGGCGCAGAGTTGATGTAGAAATACCATCTTATAGCATCGGCACCAAACTTGTTAAGAGCCTCCATAGGATCAACAGCGTTACCCTTAGACTTACTCATCTTCTGTCCGTCCTTATCCTGAACGTGGCCTAAAACGATGACATTCTCATATGGAGCCTTGTTGAACAATAAGGTAGACTCTGCAAGCAATGAGTAGAACCAACCTCTTGTCTGGTCAACGGCCTCTGAAATAAACTGTGCAGGGAACTGCTTCTCGAAGAGTTCCTTATTCTCAAATGGATAATGATGCTGTGCAAATGGCATCGCACCACTATCAAACCAACAATCGATAACCTCAGGCACTCTCTTCATAGTCTTGCCACAGTGTGGACAAGGAATTGTAACCTCATCGATGTATGGTCTGTGAAGCTCAATCTTGTCAGCATCAGCCTTGCCTGAAAGCTTAGCAAGCTCCTCGCGACTTCCGACAGAAAGCATCTCGCCACAATCCTCGCACTCCCAGATATTAAGTGGAGTACCCCAATAACGGTTACGAGAAACGCCCCAATCCTGAATATTCTCAAGCCAGTCACCGAATCTTCCCTTACCGATTGACTCAGGAATCCAGTTAACTGTGTTATTGTTTCTAATTAAGTCTTCTTTAACCTCTGTCATCTTGATGAACCAAGACTCTCTAGCATAGTAGATAAGAGGTGTATCACATCTCCAGCAGAAAGGATAATCATGCTCAAACTTAGGAGCATCAACTAAAAGTCCTCTCTTCTCAAGATCTACAAGAATAGGCTTGTCTGCATCCTTAACGAAAAGTCCTGCAATCTCGCCACACTCAGGAGTCATCTGGCCCTTGCCGTCAACTAACTGTACGAATGGAAGATCGTACTTTCTTCCGACGTTGGCATCATCTTCACCAAATGCAGGAGCTATATGAACTATACCGGTACCGTCTGTCATGGTTACATAGTCATCACAGGTAATGTACCAGCCCTTCTTGTGCTGTCTCTCAACGATTTCGTTGGCAAATGGGAATAAAGGCTCGTATTCTCTCTTCTCGAGGTCAGTTCCGACAAATGTCTCAATAACTTCGTAAGCCTTCTGTCCCTCTTCCTCAGCAAGCTTGCCAAGAATATTGTCTGCCAAAGCCTCAGCAAGATAGTAAGTATTGCCATCTATAGCCTTAACCTTGATATATGTCTCACTAGGATTAACGCAGAGTGCCACGTTACTTGGAAGTGTCCAAGGAGTTGTTGTCCATGCAAGAAAATATGTGTCTTCCTCACCAACAGCCTTAAATCTTACGACTGCTGAGCGCTCCTTAACAGCCTTGTAACCCTGAGCCACCTCGTGTGATGAAAGTGGAGTACCACAGCGAGGACAGTAAGGAACAATCTTGAAACCTTTGTAAAGTAACTTCTTGTCCCAAATCTCCTTAAGAGCCCACCACTCTGACTCAATGAAATCGTCGTTATATGTAACATAAGGATTGTCCATATCAGCCCAGAAACCAACGGCATCAGAGAACTCTTCCCACATACCTTTGTACTTCCACACTGATTCCTTACATTTATCAATAAATGGCGCTAAGCCGTACTCTTCGATCTGCTCCTTACCATCAAGTCCTAAGAGCTTCTCTACCTCTAACTCTACAGGAAGTCCGTGTGTATCCCATCCTGCCTTACGAGGCACCTTGTAGCCCTTCATTGTACGGTATCTAGGAATCATATCCTTGATAACCCTGGTAAGTACGTGTCCGATATGAGGCTTACCGTTAGCGGTAGGTGGTCCGTCATAAAACATGTAAGTAGGGCAACCCTCTCTTGCCTCTATACTCTTCTTAAATACATCGTGTTCCTTCCAAAACTCCGATATCTTCTTCTCGCGATCTACGAAATTAAGGTCAGTCGAAACCTTATCATACATAGCAAATGTTCCTCCTAAGTTAAACCCTGTTTAATTTCAAAATATATTACTCACCCATAAACTCATTCTAATATCATACTATTTTTTGGCATAAAAATCAACAAAAACTCTACTCATCGTTGACATTTGCCTTATTAGCAGCGTCTTCGTCACCGGTATCATCCTCGGAATCCCCTTGATTCTTAGGTTTTTCAGGTGTTGCCTCCGTAGTCTTCGGCGCTTCCGTAGCTTTTGGCGCCTCGGTCGACTTAGGCTTAGCCTCTGTCGTCTTGGTCTTATTGGCTTTATTGGACTCCGTGCTCTTCTTAGCCGCCTCAGTCGTGACAACAGCCTCCGTCGTCGCTGCCGCCCTGGTAGTGGCATCAGCCTTTTTGGCATTCTTGCTTGCATCAGCAGAAACAGCCGGTTCCTCGGTAGTTACCTTGGTAAGGTAGCCCTTATTATAGCCGTTAAAACTGATTGCACCCTCGTATTCCTCTAGCGTAATACCTCTCTCGGTCAAGAGCTTGGCAACCTCAACGCCGACATACCTTATGTGCCATGGCTCATAAGCATAACCGGTAATCTCTGTCTTGTCATCCTGGTATCTGACAATGTATCCGTAATCCTGGCAATGCTCATTAACCCACTGTCCCTCTTTGGTTGTGGCAAATGAAGTCCAAAGCTGATATCCAAGGCTCGGCGTGGAAATGTCAATAGCCATCCCCGTCTGGTGCTCACTCTTGCCGGGACGCGCGCTGTAAACCTCGGAATAAGCCTGACCCTTGGTTGCAACATTACTGTTATATATCTTCTTCTGTGTCTCGTAAGACCTGTACGCCGAAACACCTGCAAGTGCAATTCCGTCTTCCTTGGCAGCGTTAAACATCTCTTCAAGCGCCTCTGCCGCCTCAGGAATCATCTGTCTGTTCTCATCAGCGACAAATGTTCCGAAATCAACATCCACCTTGACCATCGTCTCTGGCACATAATCCTCCGGTACCGGGTTGTCCTTGTTGACAAGAAGCACCCTCGGATATTCGGTCTCTATATCGTCAACAGCCCCAATAGGAAAGTTGTCGGGAATATTGTCGTCCGTCATCGCCATCGAAACATCCTTAGAAGCCGAAAGTCGGATAAAACAATGTATTCCTAGGCAAATGATACCAATCACCAGAAGAATATCCAAAACCGCTCTTCTCTTCCTACGCCTCGCTCTCCGCCTGCTCACTCGCTCTTTATTGCTCTGTCTTACTCTTCTATTACTCGATGAATTGGATATATGGTTCTCACCGACATAACCAAACTCGCTGTCCCATTTGTTCATCTATATGCATCTCCGTTCAGAATCACCATTTTAACATTGTAAAAATCCCCGCTTAATAATAACACCGCAGTTAAGAAAATTGTTACCAAAGAAGATTTATTTTTCGCTAATCTTATGGTCATAATGTTTAAGGTGCAAAAACAACGCAATATAACCTTGAAAAAAACATAAATCACAAGTATAATCATATCCGAGTATATATAAATAATGAAATAATACGGAGGTAATAATTATGGCAGTTAAGAGAAGCAAAGCCGTATCCGACAACGGTTTAAATGAGCGTTTGTCCGGAATACTCGTACATCCTACCTCGTTTCCAAGTCCATACGGAATCGGAGATTTAGGACAGGGTGCTTATGATTTCATAGATTTCTTAAAGGAGGCAGGTCAGCATTTGTGGCAGGTATTACCGTTAGGCCCTACAGGCTATGGTAATTCACCATATCAGTCATATTCATCATTTGCAGGACAGCCCCTCATGATATCGCCTGATGAATTAAAGAAGGCAGGACTCCTTGAGGAAGAGGACTTAAAGGACATTCCTAACTGGGAGAATCCATTGAGAGTAGATTTTGACAAGGTTTCAGAATATAAGGAGAAGCTTCTTTCTAAGGCATATGAGAACTTCAAAGCTAAGACCTATCTTGAGTTAGCCGAAGTTGAAGAAGATAAAGAGCCTGAGAAGGAAGAGAAGGCAGAGGCTAAGGACGCCAAGAAAGCCGACACTAAAGAGACCAAGAAGCCTGCTAAGAAGGAAGACCTTACCGATAAGTTTGAGAAGTGGGTCAAGAACACAGACTGGGTAGCAGATTATAGCCTTTATATGGCTGTCAAAGGCGAATTCGACGGCAAATGCTGGCAGGAATGGGACAAAGAGATTGCATTTCCTACCAAAGATACCAAAGAAAAATGGGCTAAGAAGCTTGCTGATAAGGTTAGATACTACGAGTTCAGACAGTTCATGTTCTTCGAGCAGTGGATGAAACTCAAGGAATACGCTCACGAGAATGATGTATGGATTGTCGGTGACATTCCTCTTTACATTTCAGAGGATTCAGCAGACGCATGGGCTGCACCTGAGATGTTTGAGCTTGATACCAAGGGATATCCTAAGAATGTTGCAGGTGTACCACCTGATTATTTCTCTGCTACAGGTCAGCGTTGGGGCAACCCACTCTACAACTGGGCAGCACAAAAGAAAGACGGCTTCAAATGGTGGATTTCAAGAGTTAAGGCTCAGCTCGTTATGACAGACTACTTACGAATCGACCATTTCAGAGGATTTGAAGCATATTGGTCAGTTCCAGCCAAGGAAGAGACCGCAATCAACGGTAAGTGGGTTAAAGCACCGGGAGATGAGCTTTTTGCAGCTATCGCCAAGGAGTTCGGAGACGACCTTCCTATCATCGCAGAGGACTTAGGAATTATCACCCCTGAGGTTGAGGCTTTAAGAGATAAGTACAACTTCCCTGGTATGAAGGTGTTACAGTTTGCATTTGACGGAATTAATGAAAATGCATTCCTTCCTCACTATTATCCATACAACTGCGTATGCTACACCGGTACTCATGACAATGATACTACAGTAGGTTGGTACAAGAAGGCCAATGAAGCAAGCAAGGACAAGGTTCGTCGCTACATGAGCATCGACGGCAACAATGTGAGCTGGGATTTCATTGCTCTTGCATTAAAGAGTGTTGCTAAGTACGCTATCTTCCCTCTTCAGGATGTTATGCGTATGGATTCAGATGCAAGAATGAACACACCGGGTACTATGGAAGGCAATTGGATTTGGAGATATTCTAAGGATCAGCTCAAGATGGACGACGCTAAGAATCTTAGAATTATGACCGAGTTATACGGAAGGCTTTAATTATGATTCGTTTAATAATAATATTTATATTTTTGATACTATACTTCTTAATCGGACTATTCACGAACCTTTATATCATGATAGTCCGAAAGAAGGATTTCAATAAGGCTATCGACATTTCCAACAGACTTGTCGGCAACGGTTTTTCTCTGATTCTCGCTATTGCAGGTACCAAGAAGATAGTAAGAGGTCTTGAGAATATTCCTGAGAGTTCGGCGCTTTACGTCGGCAATCACAGAAGTAACTTTGATATCGTTGTCACTCATTCATCGCTTAAGAAAGCGGGTGCAAGTGGTACTTACCGCGTACCACTTGGATTTATCGCCAAGCTTGAGCTTGATAAGATACCATTTTTACGCTCATGGATGAGAAATATCGGATGCCTGTTCTTAGACAGAAAGGACACCAGGTCAGCATTGAAGAGTATCATGGAAGGCGTTGACATTTTAAAAGAGGGACACAGAAGTCTTGTTATTTATCCCGAGGGAACAAGAGGTCACACAGATGAGATGAAGCCTTTCAAGAAGGGCAGCTTCAAGCTTGCCGAGAGGTCTAAGGTTCCTATTGTGCCGGTTGCAATTCTCGGAAGCGATGACATTTTCGAAAATAATCCATGGATATTCAAGATAAGACCTGCGAAGGTTTATATCACATTTGGCGAACCTATAGACACAGCTTCTCTTGATAAAGAGACATTAAAGCACATCGATTCTTATGTGCAGGACAAAGTTGCAAAACTTATTGAACAAACCAAGAAAGAAATAGCTTAGTTTTAAGGAGGAAACAAAATGCCAGGTTGGGCTTGGGCGATAATTATCGTCATAATCGTTGTAGGAATATGGGTAGGTCTTTACTTCTTCGGTAAGAGAATGCAGAAGAAGCAGGAGGCTCAGCAGGAGCAGATTCAGGCTGCAGCGCAGCAGGCTTCTCTTCTGATTATAGACAAGAAGCGTATGAAGCTTAAGGAAGCTAACCTTCCTAAGATTGTTATGGATCAGGTACCTAAGAGACTTAGAGGCTCTAAAGTGCCTATTGTTAAGGCAAAGGTTGGACCACAGGTTATGTCTTTTATATGCGACGAGCAGATATTTGACGAGATTCCTGTTAAGCGCGAAGTTAAGGCAAGAATCAGCGGTATCTATATCGTTGGCGTAAAGAACATCAGAGGTGGAGATGTCAACACCAAGCAGGCTAAGCCTTCGTTAAGAGCGAGACTTATGAGAAAGCAGAAAGAGCTTCAGGCCGAGGTTGACAAGGACAGCAAGAAAGGCAAGTCATCTAAGAAGAATTCTTCAGGAAGCATTAGTGCAAATGCTAACACCAACAAGAAGAACAAGTAATTTCAGGAGGGTAGTTCATGAGGCGATTGCTCTACAGAATCAGATTTTTAATAGGTGCATTTATAATCTTTATCATAGGTGTAATAATCTCCCTTGTATGCGGAAGTTCATTCACATTCATTCCTAAAGGATTCGGAACCTACGACGGCAGTAATGAGAATGTTAAAGCAGAGTTAGCAGATAAGAATGAAGATAGCCTAGAAATCACTGATTATGGAGTTAATTCAAGAGGACAATTCTATATTTCTTTAAAATCAGTTTCCGGGAAGCATGACACTCTCAAAAATGTAAATATATACTTGAAGACTATCGATAAAGAAACCGACATCAATATGCTGACTTTTTATGTTCATAAGAGCGGCGTAATCACGCATGAAGATTTTTTCGGAGATTACGGTGGATCTAAGATTTCCAATTCACTGTGGTGTCTATACTTGATTTTCGTCATTATACACTTTATCAGGCGATACGTAACATGCATGAAAGAGAATATCTACCAATATAGAAATATATTGTTTCTCGGCTTTATAATATACCTCTCGTATGCTCTTTTCGTTTTTTCAAGCGGAGCTATAAAGGGTGGCGGACTAATAGATCAGGTTCTTGCATATACCGATTCAATGTCTACATTTGCTACGATAACATTCCCTATAGTGGTCATAATGACTATAGCAGTAAGCGCAAGTAATATTAAGCTTATGAAGAGAGAGGGGATTAATTGGCGCAACATGCTTGGCATAATCCTGGGAATTACGCTATGTCTCGGAGTAGTTGTTCCTCAAGTTATTGACTACTATGTACAGAACAGCAGCGCTATCGATGTTCACAACTGGACCGGTATAGGAAGGTTTATTGAGAACTTTATTCTTCTTATGTCGGGTTCAATAATAACTTATATCGAATGTATTCTTATTGCCACTATCATCATAAGCATCAAGGCATCAAAGCATATCCCTTCTAAGGATATGGACTATATATTGATATTGGGATGTATGATTAATAAAGACGGGACTCTTACCAAGCTTTTAAAGGGCAGGGCTAACAGAGCGATAGAGTACGCGCACATTCAGAAGAAACGCTCAGGTAAAGACATTGTATTTGTTCCATCGGGCGGCCAGGGAAGCGACGAAGTCATGGCCGAAGGTGATGCTATTAAGAATTATCTTTTAAGCGAGGGAATAGACGATAGTCACATATTGGTTGAGAACAAGTCAACCAACACAGACCAAAATTTTGCTCTTTCCTATGAGCTTATTAAAGAACATTATTATAAGACGCATGATAAAGAATCCAAGCCTAATATAGCATTTTCAACGACCAACTATCATGTGTTCAGGTCAGGAATGCTTGCTTCATCTAAAGGTATTACTGCCGAGGGCGTGGGTGCAAAAACAGTAAGTTATTTCTGGTTAAACGCATTCATAAGAGAGTTCATTGCTACCCTGGTTGCAGAGAAGAAAGTTCACATTCTGGTTATATGTACACTTATAGCGGTTGACGCATTATCAATTATATTCACTTACATATCCAACGTGATATTGTCTTCTCCGATGTAATGATTACTTATATAGTGCAATCTTGCACATTGCACCATTATATGATAAAATTACGTTGCGTGGATATGGGGAGTTATATATGGTTAGCAGATAACAGACAACATTTTCATAATCCTCCTTATAGACACCGAATATGACTATAAGGAGGACTTTTATGTTTAGGACAATCAGAGGAAGAGTTACAATCAATGTCATATTAATCGTAGTCGCTATGATTATAATACTGGCTTCCACAATTTTGACTGTCATGGGCAACAAGCTGACTGACAAGATGGAGCTGGAGCTTCAATTAAGGTCAGACCGCTACGCCAATGAGATTAATGCATGGTTTTCCGAGGAGAAGATGCTGGTAACTGATGCAGCGAGAGCTGTAGAGGCGGCCGGCAATGTGGATGCTAAAACTGTTCAATCAGTGGTGGATACTTATTATCAGGGAAGGCCGGAGCTTCTTAACCTTTATCTTGGCAAGGAGGACCATTCATTCTATCAGGGCAATAGAGAAGCGACAATTCCTGAGGGCTATGACCCGTGCGAGCGAGGCTGGTACAAGAGTGCCAAAGAAGCCAAAGAGACTATAGTTACAGATCCTTACTGGGACGTTCTGACCGGGCAGATGTGCGGAACCATAGCTGCGCCTATCTATCTTAACGATGAATTGGCAGGCGTAGTAGCTATTGATATGACTCTGGGTACGGTTACCGACCTTGTTAAGAGTGTCAATTATGAAAAGGGCGTGTATGCCTTTTTGGTTGACAGCTCCGACAATATAGTGGCTCATCAGAATGCTGATTATGAGCCTACGGAGGAAAGCGCAACGCCTGCAGTGGACGTTGTACCGGAACTTAAGCCTATCCTTGAAGAACCGTCAAGCGCAACCGTAAAAGCTGTCGATTATGATGGGGACAACACTTATTTTGTTACTTCGGTTATCGAACAGTGTAACTGGAAGATAGGTGTAACCAACCTCACATCCAACTTCTACAAGGATATAATCAGGATATCAACCATAAGTATTATTATAACGATTGTTTTGATTATTATACTGATAGCGGTATTACTCGTTATGATCAGGAAAATGCTTGCTCCTATCGCTGCTCTTAAGCAGTTTGCTACAGGTGATTTCAGCGATTCGGATATCACCACTGTCGAGCAGGGTGTGCCTTCAGAATACAAGAATGAGACTGAGCAGATTATGGAGGCTACCACTAAGGTTAAGGGTCAGATAAGAGATATTATATTGACCACTAAGGACGAATCTGGAAGCATTAAGAATATAAGTGATGATGCCGTATCAGAGATGGCTGACCTTAAGAGCCATATCACGGAGATTAATACTTCGGTAGAAGAGATAGTTCAAAGTACCAGAGAGGCTTCCCAGTTGACGGACAATATCAATTCTACAGGTGATGAGCTTGAGGATGCTATCAATCAGGTAGCATGTAAAGCATCAGAGGCGGCATTACAGTCCAAGGATATAATGAACAGAGCTACTGACCTTTACAATAACTCTTTAGAATCTTCACGGGGTACAACCAACATTTACAATGGTACCAAAAACGAGTTGGAGAAAGCAATTGAGGGCAGTAAGGCAGTTGATGAGATATCGGTGCTTACTGACGAGATACTCTCAATTAGTGCACAGACGAACCTTCTTGCGTTAAATGCATCTATAGAGGCAGCAAGAGCCGGTGAAGCCGGCAAGGGATTCGCAGTGGTTGCCGATGAGATAAGAGTTCTTGCTGACAATACAAAACAGGCGGTAGATAAGATTCAGAGCGTTACGGAAGGTATAGTCAGAAGCGTTAACGACTTATCCAATAATTCCAATAAGCTGCTGGAATTTATGAATGATAGAGTATTGGTTGATTATGAGAATATGAATTCAGTAGCCAAGCAATATCAGGAGGATGCTATATTCTACAGCACTGTTTCATCAGAGCTTGGTTCGTCATCTGAGCAGATGAGTATTAACATGAGCAAAATCCTTGATATGATTAAGAGCATAGCCGAGCTTACTGACAGTATTGCTCTTAAGGTTGAGGAGATTAACGAGGAATCCGTTCAGTCAGATACCAATTCTGATGAAGTATTAGAGCAGCTTAAAAACTTATCATCATTGAGTGACAGCCTTATAGATACTGTCGCTGCATTTAGGGTGTAATGTGAACACTTAGTACGCATACGAATACTCTGCTGCATTTGCACAATAAAACCCGGATAAGATAAAGTCTGACTTTATCTTACCCGGGTTATTTTAGGAAGACAATATTCTTATTAACCAATATGTCGATATGACATCAATGATTTCTTCCAAGCCTGGCATCACGCTTTCTCTTGGCTTCAGCCGCTCTGCTTTTTTCAAGTTGCTCGGTTTCAATCTTCTTAGATGTCTCTTTAGCCGATTTCTCATTGGACTTAGCCGTTACCGATGCGAGCTTCTGAACAATCTTTTTGTCATTCATCTTCTCAATAATCTGCTCTGGAGAAAGTTTCTTAAAACCGTTATCCTTAACAAGTTCCTTAACACTCTCCCTTAGCGAGGCTGTAGCATTGTCACTCGTAAGACTTCTAATAAGCTTATCATCACTGAAATAATCTCTTACTATCGTCATTCTTACTTTCTGATTAAGATCTGCATTGTCGATTGCCTTGTTCCTTTCAACCTTATCTTCAATAGCTATGGCACCATCTGTCTCTGTAATCTCTTTACTGGTGATATCCTCAACCATTTTCTTATATGTAGTTTTAGTCTTAATGCTCTCATCCATAGACTTATAGAATACATCCTTGGCATTGTTGATTACATTTAACATAAGAATATCTGTTGCAAGTTCAATCTTATCATTCTCTGAAAGAGGATATAAATCAGGTTCTTTAGAAGACTTATCAAGTCTGTTCCTTGCCTCCTCTGCCCCGGCATATATCTTGCCAATCTGGCATACACTGCTGATATAATTCATATCCTCGGTAATCCTCTTGTAATCCTTGGCAATCTGAGTATTGACAATTGCTCTAAGCGTGTTATCCCTCTCTATCATTGCTACCATTCTGCGGGCCATCTCACCGTTTATGAGGAACGAATCATCAACAGCTCTGCTTAATCTGCAAGACGCTGCAATCTGTCTGATACCGTTTGTAAGCATAGTAGCTAAAGGCACCTTGTTGCCCTTCTTATACTCGTTCATTACATCAACAGCACCTTGTCTTCCTGCCTGCATAACATTGGCATAATTGGCAGCATTTTCAGGGATAGGCTTCTTGGCAAGAATAGATGTGTAGTCTTTACCTGTAACAAGAGTCTTGTTGTATTCAACATCCCATGCTCCCTTTCCTCTCTCATCCAATGAAGCTGCTGATGAAGTAAGCGCACCTGCATATGCAATAGCTGCAAAATCATTGTCAGAAAGGACTCTGCCTTCTTTTAAGCCGTTACCGATTTGGGCATATTCAGCCTGAACATTAGGGAATTTCTCATTAATATTCTCTCCAAATACAGCTGACAGGCGCTTATTGTTCTCAGGGCTCATTCCAAACACACTCATAACATTATTGTACTGCTCCAGATACCAATCAGGCAGTATCTTACTGATATTAATACTTTCTGCAGCAACCTGACGCTCTTCCTCTTTGTTCTCCTCAAGAGAATATATCTCCATACGCATGGTATTATATTTGTCACGAGATACATAATCAGGGCTGTTAGCGCCAACTCCACGCTTATGATTGATTGTTCTTAATATTGTATTAAACTCCTTGGTAGGAAGAATATCATAAAGAACCGTCATAACTGTGTCAAAACGTATCTGCCCGAACTCTCTGCTTCTTTTGGTCTCCTTGCCGTCTATATAAGCAAGACAGTATTCCTTAAGCGCATTCTTGGTATCAAGAAGGTCGGTCTTGTCACCGGTTGCAAGCTTGGAATAATAACTCTTAAGCGTTCTCATAACACTGTCATACGCCTTGGAGTTGGTATCTCTGTCTTTAGATGTTTTAAAGTATCTCTTGCCTGTACCTGTACTCTCTAATCTGTCAATAACTCCTCTTAAGAATGTAACATTGGTTACAGGAACCTTGTCGTTGTAATAACCCGCAATAGCGTCATCGTTACGAATGTTAATAGGAGATACTGTATGAATCTTGTCGTACGCAGTCTTAAATGAGTTCTTGAGGTCGTCAAATCTTACATTCCTTAATATCTGCTCTCCTTCCGTTTGAGCCCATTTCTTAAACTCCTTCTGGGCATCCGTCTTAGGATTGACCTTAGGAACGAGTCCTTCTCCGCCACCTACATAGAATCCGTTATTAAATGTTACTTTGTCAGCATGTACATCCATATAATTAGGGAAATTGACTATAATTCTTCCCCAAAGAGAGGTTGACTCAATCTTCTTAGAAGCCCTTTCATCTAAGGTTGCAGAAAATTCACTCATTACGTAGTTTTTGATATCATCATCCGTAATTGTCTGATCCTGACCTGCTTTTTGCTTGCCCTCCATAAGCTTATTCATGTATTTCTCGTCAAGAGTAAGAAGCTTCAGATAGCTGTCTTTTACCTTGTCACCAGCCGCAAATCCATTATCAGCCAAGAAGTTATTCTTCTCCATCTCTGACATTTCAAGAATATTCATATATTCTTCTATTGTTAAAGCATCAGAATACTTACTCTCTAACTTGGCTGTCTTAGCTCGCTTTCCTATAAACTCTTCATTTAATAATACTGAACCAAGATTCTTATAATCCTCCTCAGTTACCTCATCTACATTTGGATTACCGCTTTCAGTCTTTTGAGCTTTACATTTCTCTTGAAAATCCGGACGCTTGTCAAATTCAGCCTTTAATAAATCAAGTAATTTATCAGTGTTCTTAACATTGTAATGAGCCAGAAAGTCAGCCTTCTGCTCATCATTAAGCTCACAGATATTCATAAAATGATTAACCGTCATGTGCTCATTGTAGTATTCAGTATAATACTGCGATATAACCTTCATACCCTTATTAACCACAATATTACTGAACTCCTGGGTATAATCAGTATATATATCCTCCACAATCAAAGATATCTCTTCTTCATTAAGCTCATCATTAGGCTTCTCTAAGCTGTTCTTTTTCTTAAATGCATCAAATACTTTATCTTGGCGATTAAATCCATTCTTATCAAGATATAACTGCTGCTCGTCCGGAGTAAAACCTAATTTAGCAAAGAATTGGTCAAATGTGGTAGTATCCTTATTAAATTTAAGATTGTCCCATATCTTGGTTCTTGCCTTCTCACCCGCTTCATCGGTGTAAGTAAGAACACCGATAAACTCTCTGTTAAAGGATTGAAGCGCACCTGTAATACGTGTCTCCGTAGTCTGTCTCATGTATGCAAGATAAGCGGCCTTCTTCTCTCTCTGAGGAGTTCCTTCAGGAATAGACTTAAGGATACTATCATAGACCTTACCCTGATTATTGGTATTCCACGAAAGAACAACACCAAGAGCACGGAAGCTGTCCTCTATACTATCTCTTGAACCGTCTCCAATCAAATCCAGGAAAACTGCATTATCAATATATTCCGTAGTCTCGTCCTCTATTTCGGTCGTTCCCATCTTAGGGTTTAATCCGGCTGATGCACGCTCATTAGCAGCATTAGCTAACTTCTCATTGGCTTCATTGATAGCTGATTGCTTCTCTTCTTCGGTAATACCCTTAGGGAATTTAATCTTCATATCATCCTCAGGAAGTATGGTAGTCTGATTGACATCGTTAATAACCGAATTCAAAACCTCGAAAAGAATCTTGTCCTCTTTAGTTGTCTGAACCTTATATGCTTTTTTTACAACAGGCGCACTTTTTTTGACCTTCTCTACATAATCACTGTTATCGATATTGTCATCAGTAAGGTCATATATTTCTACGCTCTTTTTATTGTCATTTATATTATCAGGTTCTGCAGCTTTAGGAACTTCAATATTATTGTTAACATTGTTCTGCTCATTGGTCTTGATTTCGTTCTCATAGTTCTCAATTTCTGAACCATTCTGGCTGTTGATATTATCGACTTCTTTCATAATCGTACCTCCCAATAGTTAATAATACACTGCTTTATAAGCATCTTATATATCGCATATCCGCTAATGAACGACATGCCATCGTCATGTTGATATCATGTTATCACAGACATTATAACAAAAGTGCAACACTTTTATCAATTATTTACCATAAGTTTACAATGGGGCATGTTCCAAGACAATTATACCAATGTTTTTATTGTATCTAAAAAAAGTCGTAATTACAAGTTTTATGCGATGGCCTCCCTGCATTTTTATTCATTGTTTTATACATATTATAATGATATAATTTATAAATAAATCTTTACGGAGGTAAACATGAAGTATTACCTGGCTCCCATGGAAGGGCTAACGGGATATGTATTTAGACAGACTCATCATATGTACTATGCGGGTTTCGACAAATACTTCACTCCTTTTATCTCTCCTACCAAAAAGAGGGTTTTAAAGACAAGAGAGCTAAAGGATATCTCTCCCGCTAACAACACAGGGATGACAACTGTCCCACAGATACTCACGAACGACGCTTCCAATTTCATATACACAACTTCATTTCTTGCAAATGAAGGCTACAGGGAGGTCAACCTGAACTTAGGGTGTCCTTCTCCCACTGTTGTGAGCAAGAATAAGGGAGCAGGTTTTTTAAGTGACCCCGAAAGGCTTGACAGATTCTTTGATGAGGTGTTTAACGGAGTTGATAAAGATATTAAGATATCGGTCAAGACAAGGCTCGGCATGTGTTTTGCGAGTGAATTTGAAGATATTCTAAAGGTCTATAACCGCTATCCGATAAGCGAGCTCATCATTCATCCAAGAGTCAGGGATGATTATTATAACGGTTCTGTTAAAATGGATGTATTTGGCGAGGCGCTTAAGAATACTTCTATATCTGTCTGTTATAACGGGGACATATTTGATGCGTCTGACGCTTTACGAATTGCAGAGGATTGTCCCAATGTCAATGCCATCATGCTTGGGCGTGGGATTTTAAGAAACCCCGGCCTTATAAATGAGATAAAGGGAATACCTGTTGAACCGGATTCCGTTATCAGTTTTCATAATACATTACTTGAAAAATACCTTGGTGATTTGAAAAGTGAGAGGGATGTACTCTTTAAAATGAAAGAGTTGTGGTCTTATCTTGCCGTTAGCTTTAATGATAATCCTGAGCATGATAAGCTGTTAAAGAAGATTAGAAAGTCATCTAATATTTCTGAATATAGAATCGCTGTGAATGAGTTAATTAAATAGCTATTGTTTACTATTACAAATAACAGAAGTGTCATCCTGAGGAACGTATGTGACGAAGGATCTTTCTATGATTCTTCGCTTACGCTCAGAATGACACCATTATTTTAGTTATTATAAAAAATCTACCTTAATTACCTCTTCCTGTTCTGCTGTTTCTTTAATAATGCTGCAGTATCAAGACCTGCAGGCTTAGGTGCTTCCTCTTTAGACTTCTTACCTTTCTTAGGTTCTTTGACTTTTTTGGCTTTCTTAGGCTCTTTAACCTTAACCTCTATATCATCCTTAGTTTCGCTAATATCAACCCTCTTAGACTCTTCTTTAATGCTCTTAGAAACTGAAGAATCATCACTGACATTTTGAGCTGTCTCAGCTTTCTTCTTATCTCTTCTGACAGCAAATTTCACTGCCACTTTATCATAAAGAGAAATATTAAGTCTTCTGCAAATGACATCATACATGAAAAGCAACAACGCCAATATAAGCAAGAAGTCTGTAATATTCTTATCTTTAAGCGTTGACGACGGCATTTTCTTAAATACCTTAGATTTAAAATCAAGCTTAACTCCATCACAAAGGGCAACTAATTTATCAAGTCCGTTGGTATCCTCATAGAAACGATACTCAGGCGAATACTGCATAGCTGTTGCTGTGTTAGCCGACTTAACAATACCGTCTTTATTCGAATTGGTAACGGCTATATTGTATACTCCAATCTTATCGGTGTTAATTTCTGCCTCGTAATGTCCCGGAGTCTTAGCGTTAAGATTAATCTTCGACTCATTACCTTCTTCGTCGGTAACAATCGCTTCAATCTTGGTATCTTCTGAATACTCCTTGGTCTCATATGTGATAACACCCTTGCTGCCTTTCTGCTCCGCCTTGACAACATCTCCGTCAAGGTCAACATTTGCAATGGATGAATCAATTAAGTTTCTGATAAACTCCGGATATTTATCCCAGGATGCCCAGTTACCGGTCCACTCGCCGCTGCCGTCTGATGTCCAAGCAATAACATGGCCCAAGCCGTACTGCCAACTAGCAAGAAGCGGATCTCCTCTTCCGGTCTTTAATAGCTCTTTAGAAGTAGACTTCATCGACGTCGCAATATAGCCCATAAGCGAAGGGCAACCCTCCGAAAGCGCTTTGATCGAGTCGTCATCCGATGCAATAACAGGAACGAATTCCTCGTTGATTATGTACTCATTGCATGCAAGATAAACTTCCTTCGCAAAAATTCTAGGCAGGCCGGTATTAACATCCGTGTAGTAATATCTTCCGCCACCTTCATTTGCAAGATATTTCATAATACCTGTAGCAGATTCCGGTCCGATAGCGACAGTCGAAAGAGTGATTCCGTTGCCGTTAATCTCATCTAAGACATCACCATAATTGACGTAGTCATCCTCACCATCCGTAAGAAGAACAACATGCTTAATCGCCGCGTCAGACTCCTTAATCCTATCAACCGCCTCTTTTAAAGCAGGGTATATGCTGGTTCCACCCTCAATCTTAATAGATCCAATCTCATCTGCGACAGTCTCTCTGTCGTTGAGTTCAGTAGGCTCTACAACCCATTGGAATTTATCGTCAAACGCCAAAACACCAACCTCATCCGTATCTCTTAGCGAATCAAGCGACTTTCTTGCCGCCGACTTGGCAAGGTCTAATGATGTAATATTGACGTTATCGGACGCAGGAGTATCCATACTTCCCGAATGGTCTATAACCATGTAAAATGCCATCTTAGGAATGTTGTTCTCTCCCTCCGGCTCTAACGCAACCGGAGAAAGCTCCTCTAAAACGGTATTCTTATAACCGCCAAGCGCGTAAGAATCTTCACCACCAACGATCAACAGGCCACCCGCGTAGTTCTTAACGTAACTCTCAATGTTATTGGTAAAACCTGATTTAAGATCGTCGTAATAAACATTTGCAAGAATAATTGACTTATATCCGATCATGTCGTTGATTGAGGAAGGAGCACCCGTAGGGGTTACGATATCATAAGCGACACCACCTGCGTTAACCGCTGCAGCTAACGAATCTGCCTCTCCCTTCTTACCCTCAACGATAAGCACTCTGTCCTTAACGTCAATCTGTGCAAATGCTGAATACTCATTGTTAACTGTTGTCGTGTCCTTATAAGGCACTATCTCGGCACGATAATTCCTTGTGCCTGTATCTTCTGCTTCGTCATAGAAGACAAATGAATTCTCTCCGACATTAACCTTAACATGCTCCTGACCTTTGAGCTTCCTGCCGAGGAACAAAGACACATCCGCCTCAGTCTTAACATTACTCATAACTTTGACGGTTACCGCGTATTTGTCACCGATCTTAATCGTGTCCGGAACAGTAAGGTCGTCAATGTAAACCTCGTCGCTAACCTGCTCTGTAACAGGAAGAACATCAATCTCAACGCCCGCTGAATCAATGGAATTGGCCATTGAAAGCATGTCGCCTTCATTTTCTATACCATCAGAAATGAGGACAATACGCTTACCACCGCCTTCAGGAAATAGCGAAAGCGCTGTTGTAATCGCACCCTCAATGTCCGTCGCAGTGGAAACAGGCTTATCCTCGATACCGGCGTAAGATTTCTCCTTGGTCATAAACTGTGCAACCTTGGTATCGCTTCCAAACGCAACAACGGCAACCTGATTCTTGTCAGGCATGTGCTCAATCTGCTTCTCGACAAACGTCTCAACAGCGCCAACACTCGCCTTCATCGAATCGGAACAATCCACCAGAAACACAGTGGATGCCTGCTTGGAAATCACGCTTATAGAAATACCGGCAAGCGCCAAAACTACCAGAGTGAAAATCACAACTCGCATAGCAGTTCTTCTATTCTTTTTATTCTTGTTAACCGTTCTAAAAAAACTCGACACCCATATAATCAAAGCGATACCGATAGGTATCAATATAAGCGCTAACGGCTGTTCAAACGAAATATGCATAACAACCTCCTAGTACACCGAATACTATTCTTCGAGATACTAATATTCTCTGACATAAACAATCCACTCAATAATAAGCATCAAAACAAGCGCGAAAATCACATATTTCTTGGCTGACTTACCGCCCTTAACAGAAACATCCTTACCTTCAACAAGATTGTTGACAGATGTCGCCTTGGCTACTCCGGACTCCGTATCGGTAGGAAATGAAGCATAGAATCCGTCTGTAACTTCGCCATTATCATCTTTGACGCTGACTTTGTAATAACCTGTAATATCGACCTTGTCATAAGTTTTTCTTGAAACAGCAACGTCGAACTTGTCTTTCTTACCATCAGGTCTCAATATCACTACGGGTTCATCACTACCCATACTTATAATGTTAACCTTCTCACCGGTCTTAACCGCAGAAGTATCAACAATACCTCTTTCAAGTGAATACGAAACCATGTTGTACATAAGAATTGGAAAATCAGCCTTTAAGGCCACATCAGAAGCGTGAATATCAAATCCTAAGCAAACGACTTTGCCCGCATCGCTCATTCCATAATATCCTACGCACTCACCGTCACTTTCAAGAAATGATTTCGCATATAATGGTCTGTTAAATATTGTCGACTTGGTTACAAGTATCTCCTCACCATCAAGATACTCGGTAATATCTGTATTGAGCACCTTCAAAGCCGATGACTCTTTAGTCCTGCCGGTTCCTAAACTCTCGGACTGTGGAGGATTAATGTATATTACATTACCTGACTTGACATCTTCTTTTGGAACACAGCTGTCAAATATATAAAGATCGTACTCTTCCTGCTTGCCGACAACCTCGGTGTCAGTAGATTTAAACACTTCCAATCCTCCGATTGATAAAAGCGCCTTCTCTAAGAAAGTGTTGCCGGATGTAACAAGGAGAACTCTCTTTCCACCACTCTCTGAAAGCAGTGCACCCGCCACGTTGTCATCAGCCAAGCTGTCGTTAATCTCTATCTTAGTTTCTAAAACTTCTCCCGAAACTTTAACATTTTCAAAATAAACTGACTTGGTCTCTAATCCTTCAAGACTCACATTCTGAATAGTGATAAGTTCTTCGTCAACATATAATCCTACGTCAAATGACACCGACTGATCAGCATGATTAGTAACATTTGAAAGAGCTGTAATCGTTGAATCTTCGTTGACGGTGTAGCTTAATGAGTCAACCGAATAATTGACATTTTCTTTATAAAGGCTGATAACCTGTGCCTTAACACCTTCAAGGTCAACCGCTGTATCAGTGAAAATGTTAACATCAGTCTCAGGCTGATCCTCTATAATCGACCTTACCAAATCCATTGCATCGGTTGCATCCGCAGCAAGTTCTGTCTTCTCAACCGATTTGATTGCAGCCTTTATCGCCCTTTTGGAGTTTAATGATGAACCCTCAATCACTCCGCCCTTTGCGGCAGACACGACCGAAACCGATGTCTTAGGATCAAGCTCATCAACATAACTTAACGCTCTTTTCTTGGCTTCATCAAGCCTTGTTACATCCTTATCGTAAATCGTGTTCATGCTGGCACTATTGTCAATCACTAAGATGACATTGTCATTGTCGCTTCCCAAATGCTTAATAATCGGGCCGACCAAAGCACCAATTAATAAGAGCAGAGTCAATATCTGCAAATACATTAATATATTGTGTTTGTATTTCTCCCAAGGAGTCGTGGCCTCCATATTCTTAAGCGCCTCTCTCCAAAGCAGAGTCGAAGGTATTTTAACCTCTTCACCCTTCTGCTTTAGGAGGTAGAGTATTATAATTACCGGCACAAGTGCAAGAAATATAAGTGGCCAGAGAAAAGTTAACTCCATAACCTACACCTCTAAATAGTATTATGTATTGACCTTATATCAAGGCCTAAGATCCTTCTTCACTTCTATAATATAACAAGTATCGTGTCATCTTAAGCGTAGCGAAGAATCTTTAATCTTTATCGTTACTTCTTAAAAAGTAGCCCTTCTTTCATCATGAGTTCGAACACGACCCTGCTGAAATCATCGTCTGAACTGACAGACACATAACTCGCCATATACTTCTTAGCAAGGCGTTTTATGTACTTTCGATGTTCATCTAATGTTTGTTGATACCCTTCTAAAGTCTTTCTGTTCATCGAAACTTTAACCACATCATCAGACTCAGAATCGATAAGATTGAGTGAACCCTCAAGCGTCGGATTAATCTCTTCCGGCGATAACACCTCAATCAACACAATCTGCTGATTAGCATAAGCTAAATACTTAAGCCCCTCCTCGATGCCTTCCTTATCCATAAAATCACTTATTATAATTGCACATCCCTTGCCGCGAAGAGGCGCGCTCATTATGGATTTGCTGAGAGTCGTTCCACCCTTGAACTCCATATTATTAAGTGCATATATAATCTTCTTCATGGAGTTGCTGCCTGACAAACCTTTACCAATCGTCTGAGAATCCTCAATTAACGTGTTAACATACACCCTGTCAAGATTATTGAGTACAAGATAGGCAAATGCTGCCGCTAAATATCTTGCCATATCAGCCTTTGGAGGATTGCCGTAATTCATACTCTCACTGGTATCGACAAATATCCTGTAAAGACCTTCTTTCTCCTCCATAAACTCTTTGATATAGAGCTTATCAAAGCGGCCGTATGCATTCCAGTCAATCCTTCTTAAGTCATCTCCTAACATGTATTCTCTAAAATCAGAGAATTCAACCGAGCTACCTTTTAGAGAGGATTTACGCATACCGCTCATACCTTGATTGAGACGAAGATTCAAAGAAAGCTTTAGGGTATTTAGTTGTTTAAAAAATTTATCATCAAACTCTAATACTGCCATATTAAATAATCCTTTTCTTATTGACCTTCTTCGAAGGTCAAAGATCCTTCGGAACGATGTTCCTCAGGATGACATGTTTCTGTCATTCTGAGCTAAGTGTTCAATGGGGACAGACCCCACTGGTAAATTATGGCTAACTACTCAATGGGGTCTGTCCCCACTGACTACTTAGCGAAAAATCTACACCCTAATTATTCTTACTATCCAACTCTGCGATAAGCTTATCAATGATCTCGTCCGCACCGATACCGTCTGAAAGCGCGTCAAAGTTAGTAATGATACGGTGTCTTAATGCAGGATGAGCAACGTACTTGATATCGTCAAATGCTACATTGAATCTGCCCTCCATCAAAGCCTTAGCCTTGGCGGTCTTAACAATAGTCTGACACGCACGAGGACTCGCACCGGTTACAATATATTTCTTGGCAATCTCAGGCGCATTGCTTAACTCTCCATGAGTAGCAACTACCAAAGACATCGCATAATCCATAACCGAATCCGCAATAGGTATATCTGTAATAGCTTTTCTGATTTCAAGAATATCTTTCTGGGTCAAAACAACCTCTAACTCAGGCTTGGTCGCTGAAACGGTGACATCCATAATCTGCTTTAATTCATCCTTAGTTGGGAATTCAATAAGGAGCTTAAACAGGAAACGGTCAAGCTGAGCCTCAGGAAGAGGATAAGTACCCTCCTGCTCAATCGGGTTCTGCGTTGCAAGAACCATATATGGTTTTGGAAGCTCATATGTAGTCTTACCTACGGTTACGGTCTTCTCCTGCATCGCCTCTAAAAGAGCCGACTGTGTCTTAGGAGTCGCACGGTTAATCTCGTCCGCAAGCACGATGTTTGCAAACACAGGTCCTTGCTCAAACTGAAACGTGTTTTTGTCATTTTCCTTAACAATCAGGTTAGTACCTGTAACATCGGCCGGCATAAGATCCGGTGTAAACTGAATTCTTGAAAAATCCAAATCACACACCTTAGCGATGGTCTTTACAAGCTCAGTCTTACCAAGTCCCGGAACACCCTCTAAAAGCACGTTACCGTCCGCAAGAATTGCAAGCATTACCTGTCTTACAATCTCCTTCTGACCTATGATTGCCTTACCGATCTCTCTCTCGGCATTTTTAACTTTGCTCGCCATAAGCTTCATTTCTTCTTCGATAGTCATGTCTTTACTCTCCTTTACATAAATTACGCTAAGTATACAAAGGGGACAGACCCCACTGGGTAGTTATCTGCTAAGTACTCAATGGGGTCTGTCCCCTTTGTATACTTAGCACCTATTGATTAAGCTCTGAGAAATAGTTTCTGACATATTCCTGCATAGAATACGGAATCTTGTCGTCGCTTATTCTCTCGTACGCCTTGTTCTCGTAATCACCTATAACATTATGGTAATCAACATTCTTACCACTCCATGTAACCGACGGGCCACCTTTGGAATTGTAGCTCTTGCCGCCGTTATTTTTGCCCTTAAGATTGTCATCATTTTGCATATTGTCAGGAACAGATACGTAATCTCCGTCAAATGTAGAATTGCCCTGGACTCCGTTCTTGCTTCCTCTGTTCCATCCGCCACCACGGCCTACTCCGCCTTGGCCGTTACCCTGGCCCTTACCTTGTCCCTGGCCTTGCCCTTGGCCCTGACCCTGTCCCTGTCCTTGTCCGGAACCATTACCACTTGCATTGGACTGATTATTGCCATTCTGGTTATTCTGGTTATTATTGGCAAATGCATTAGCTGACGCAACACTCATTGATGCATTGGAAATGTTAGCCATAATCTGCTCTGCAGTCGCATTCTTAAGTGCTGAAGATAGCTGATCTAACTGCTCTTTAGTCAATGAGTTGCCCATCTGATTGGCAAGCTGTTCAAGCTCCTCTGAAGACAATTCATCAGCTGCGTTCTTAAGCGCTTCCTGTAATTTCTTCTGTAGATCCTCAGGGATTTCTCCGTCTTTCTTGGCTCCCTTTGCCTTATCAAGTAAGTCCTTGACTTCGTCCTCTGCCTTTTTGATATTATCTAACTTCTTGGCAAGTTGATCCTTAGCCTCCGCCTTCATTTCCTTAGGGATCTTACTGTTCAAATCAACCGCCGCTTTAGCCAAAGACTTTGCGAGCATATCCTTATTGGTTACGTTGTTAAGCTCTTGCTCAAGTTTCTTAACAAGCTTCTGCTCAGCCTTCTTGATGTCTTCATCTTTCTTGGCTTCCTTCATCTCATTAAGGCCGTCTTTGATAGTCTTTAAAAGTTCTTTCTTCTCTTCCTCAGTAAGTTCAGGATTGTTCTTAATCTCCTTCTCAAGCTGCTTTATCACATCTCGCTCTTCCTTGATAGTTGAAGCAATCTGCTCCTTACGCCTAGCAGCGTCCTTAGCAGGCGTATCAATCAATCCAACACCAAATGTTGCAAGAGCCAAAAGCGCAAAAATACCAACCTTCTTAAGCTCAATCTTCATTGGGAAAATGCTGTTAATCTTAAGCCCTTCCGCATATTTATACGCGTCATTTATAACCGCCAGTGAAACTTCATCTTCGTTGTCAATGATCTCATATGCAGTCGTTATACGCTCTTTTAAGTTGGCATTCTTGTCAGTCTTAAGAGCCGCCTCTTTACCCGAAGGCATGAATATCAATGCCACTATCAGGGCGGATATCATCCCAAGTATAGGCGCAAGGATGACATATATGTCTTCATCAACAATCGGAACCACCAAGGAAAGCAAAGCGATTATAAGTGAGCAAATCGTACCTATTATCAATCCGAAGCCCATGTAGTTAAGAGCTTTAAGGAAAGTGAGGCGCAGCTTCGCCTTTAGCACCACCTGTTTTATTCTGTTCTTTTTTATCATGTAATCACCACCAAATAATCTTAACCCGTTACATGTTTCTGTCATTCTGAGCTAAGTGTTCAGTGGGGACAGACCCCACTGGTAAATTAATTGTTAACTGATCAATGGGGTCTGTCCCCATTGATCACTTAGCGAAATGTCTCATCAACCCTCAGGCATCGGAGTAGGATTATTATTAATGTTATTGCTATTGTTATTATTGCTATTATTGTTATTTACAACTCTTGCCTGCTTAGGAGTCTTACCCTTAAGAGGATTGATAGCGCGAGACGCCAGTCCTACAAACATGCGAGTAAATAAAAGATGTACTATAATCGAGAATATCGTCCAATGCCTTATAACAAAGTACATATGAGGCATTAGATTACTCTTAAACTCCTTGGCAAGATCAGGAATGCCAAATCCACTAAACTCCTGAACAACCGAATTACCAACCAACACAGCAGGGTTGCCGAGTACCAAAGCCGGTGCGAAAAACATCTTATAATTAATAGTTGATGAACTATTAAAAACAAGATTTATAAGTCCCAGAATCACTCCGAATAACATAGCTGTACCGAATATAAACACACCAAGTATAATAAGCGATATTATGATTGATGCAATTGTCTTCTTGGTTACCGATGATGTGAACACACCTATGGAACCTGCCAATAGCGATGCAATCAAAACAAGAAATATAAACTTGATTATACTAATCCATGACATTCCACCAAAGATAAATGCAAGTGACATAATCGGCATACTGCAAAGAAGATACATAAGCACTGTAACCATTGATGAAAATATCTTACCCCAAACTATCTGTACCGGCTTAACAGGTGTGGTTAGAAGAACATCTAATGTCTGTCTCTCCCTCTCACCTGCTATCGATGATGCAGTAAGAATCGGAATTGCAATCGATATAATCAAACACTGAATTAATGCAATTGTAGGGAAAATACCCATTACCTGCTGATAATCGATTCTTCCTACCTGAACCGAAGTTACCATTGAAAATGTTGAAAGTGCAATTAACATAAGCACTAAGTTATATACTGCGACAAATATTGAAAACTTGATTGATCTTGAATTAACAATCAATTCCTTGTCTAAAATCGGATTAATTCTAAACTTCTTGCTCACTTTGCGCACCTCCTTCATTTGCCTCATCTGACGAAGCTCCTTCATCTTCCTGACCGGTAAGATCAAGGAACAGAGTCTCAAGATTAGCCTGCTCTCTCTCAAATCCGACGATTTTAACATTTCTGCTAATCAATCCGGAAAGCAATGCAAATAACTCTTCGTCCTCTCCGTTAAGGTCAACGATTATCTCGTCATCCGTCTCAGAAACCTTAGTAACCAGCGGAAATTCCTTAATCGCCGTTATCGCTTCATTTCTGTCAGAAATAACCTTGATATGTACCGGAGAATTAGCTCGTTTAAGTTCCGCAATCTCCTCAACATTTCCGGATGCGACTAACTGTCCCTTCTCCATGATTCCTATACTCGTACACATCTCACCAAGCTCAGGTAAGATATGCGAGGAAATGAGGATTGTCTTGCCCATATCTCCTAAGTTCTTAAGTATCTCCTTAAGCTCGAATCTTGCCCTAGGGTCAAGTCCTGAAGCCGGCTCGTCAAGTACCAAAAGTTCAGGATCATGAATCAACGCTCTCGCAACACAAAGTCTCTGCTTCATACCTCTTGAAAGGCCGTCAACATAATCGTCCTTCTTGTCTGACAGATTGACAAGCTCTAAGAGTCCTAATATTGTCTCGTTAATCTCTTTGCTGTTAAATCCATACATCGATGCAAAGAAATTCATATATTCCATAACCTTTAAGTTGTCGTAAACACCGAAGAAATCAGGAACGTACCCGACTTTTCTCTTGATTGCAGCACTGTCATTAAGTGCATCTATTCCGTCCACGTATACCTCTCCGGAATTGGCTCTTAACAGTCCACAAACAATACGCATCGTAGTGGTCTTACCGGCTCCGTTAGGACCGATAAATCCAAATATCTCGCCCCTATCTATATGAAGGTTTAAGTCATTAAGCGCTAAAAACTTATTGTAACGCTTATAAAGATGATTAATTGTTAGCATGCTTATAACCTCCTCCTATAATTGGTGCACAAGAATTGTCATAACCGGTAACGCTGTCCGGAGAATATCTTATCTTAATAAGATTTCTCATATTGCTGTTATCACGATAAAGGTAATCGTCTTTCAACGAGAATTCCATATCATCTTCGTCATCAAAAAGTGGCTCCCAACTATCTTTCTTGTCATTATATATCTCACACTTAGCACGACTCGTATTATTATCCGTAATCATGTATCCGACATTGATAAGGGTATTGATCTCACTGGTATCAATCTGATATGTCACCTCAACAGTTGAACCATAAAGCATTCCGTTACTTGAATCAAAATCTCCGTCGCAGGTATCCATGCAACTGTTATTAAGATTAGAATCAACAAGGTCAGAAACACCTTTATAAGTAAGACTAAATTCCTTGGCCAAAAGAACCGTTCCGTACTCATCAACCTTCTCATCAGTAGTTATCTTTCTTTCGGCACCATCAACTATGGCATAGATAACACCGCTTCCACCACTGGTTATACTATACATCTGATCTCCAACCATATCTGTTATGTTGGTTATCTCTGTATATTTCTTCGACGCGTTATTGTTAAATCCAAATATTGAATATCCACCGTAATAACCGCCTGTAATTGTAGAAGCCAATGACCATGTATCCTGCGACACAATAGCATTTGAAAGATCAGCTGTATCGCCTTTACTAATATGCTCAAAATAGTAGCAGCCCATACCATTTGATACAATTACGTGTCTGAGATCATGACCTGTATTATTGGTAAGCGTACCTGTAAACTTACCTTTATCTAAAGAGAATTCCGTCTGAAGATCGCCATCAGCTTTGAAGGTTGTCTCTCCCTTAACGCTCGCATTCTCAAATGCCTGCTTACTCTCCTTAGTTACCATACTGTGATCTGTCTTCTCCCAGAAAACAACATCGGTCGATGCTTTGTAACCGGTAATCTCGCCAATAAGTGAAGGAACTACTGCTGTATAACCGTAATACGGAGAGCTCTCGCATCTCTGAACATTGCTATAATCCGGGCTGAAATTAATATTAACCTTACCTTTCTTAGATGTTGAGATAGACGCGTAAACTGTTTCGTTGACAACTCCGTCTTTTATCTCATCAACTGCAATATAATCAACAGTAGGCTTTCTAACAACCTGTCCTATACTTACAAGGTACATAATTCCAACAAACACCACCGATGTCACCGGAATCATAACCCACATCATTTTTCTCTTGTCGAGTTTCTTTAAGATAAGATATCCGACAGGTCCCGCGAGGAGTATGTAGATCAATAATACAATTGCGTATATGAAAACTTTAGGTCTCTTAGACTGGTTGTTCATTGTAATCGCAGAATCAGTAGGTACAACGCTTGTAGTGTCTGTCGAGATAGATCCGTTAGATATGGAACTCTTCACAAGATCAGTTGCAACATAGTTAATAAGATTATCTAACACGCTCGCCCTTGCTTCTTCATTTTCTGCGAAACCTCCTTTTCCAATTGAAAAGTCGGTAACTACAACAGCTCCCTGTCCGACATACTTAACTTCCACCAAACCCTTCTCATCTGATATAAAGTCAACATTCTCGGAATCATCAACGGAAATGTCCGCTACATCAAGCTTAGTGGTAAACTTATTGTCAGTATAGACAGGCTTATCGTTAACATCTTCGTATTCAATTGCCTGATCTATAGGAACAGAGCTGGTAACATCATCATATCCGACACGGTTATATAAACCGGTTGATTCATAGTAGTTAAATGTAACATTCTTGCTGGATACATTTCCTGTAGAACCGCTTATCAACTCTGTAGGAATTCCTGACAATACCTTGTTGTATTCAGCACCCGTGCTTACTATAAGAAGACCGCCGGCATTTACATAACCGATAAGCGCTTGCTTCTGCTCGTCTGAAAGCTTAGAAGTGTCATAATTGTCTATAATTATAGCGTTACAGCTATATAAAGCCTTAGCCATGTTAGGAAATGAACTCTCGTCAAGCTCTCCTATCTTGACATCGTACTCTAAATTCTGCTCATCGATGTGGAAGATAGCTCCATCAAGGTAATTGAGATCCGCATAATTATCGCTTAGGATTCCGAAGAGTGTACCCGCAAAATTGGTCTTCTCAAGCAAATCAGAAGCGAATTTCTTCTGATACATAAGCCTATCCTTGGTATCTCTAAGCTCAACAGAAAGCGAGTCAGCGTTGTCCGGCATCATCATTGACACACTTCTCGTCTCACCTGATGCTATGCTCACCTCTCTTGCAAACTTGGTCTTGCTGTCATTTTCATATGATTTGGCAACCAGGAAAACAGCACCCTGAAAATCGTCACCATTGTTGGTTACCTCAAATTTGACAGGCATATTACAGTTAAGCTTGACCATTCCGTCAATTCCGTAACTGATGTTAATGGAAAATCTTCCATCGCCCACGCTCATTTTGGTTTTGGATTTGTCGCCCTTATCCGCATGTACATCAACAGATGTTACACCGAGCGGTATAGCAGCGATAGTTAAGACTAGAAGCAATGCAATTGCAAATGCACGCTTAAAGAATCTGTTCTTCATCTTGACTCTCCTCTCTTTATGGTCCTTGTTAGATATTTAACAAACTCTGTGTATAATTCTACCATAACCCTTACAAAAGTAAATAGAGTTAAAGCTATTTTAATAAATATTAAGAATTACTTAATATATTATCTGATTTTGATTTCTTATTAAAGTGACAAATGTAACATTCTTCTCACTTTTGTGTGGTAACATAGTCCACCTAAGTACCCAAAGGGGACAGTCCCCCCTGAGTACTTAGCAATAACTACCCAATGGGGACTGTCCCCATTGGGTAGTTAGCAGAAATTATGATGGAGGGTTATATGAAACACAACAATTTCAGGGCATTTATAGCATTTAACCTTGCCTTATGCCTAATTTTAACATTTACTATAAATAACAACTGTTTTGCCACTGTGGCAAATGATAACGAGACTTCAGCAACAACAGGGACCACTTCAGCAGACGCAGATGAAGCCACAACCGAAGAGGAACCTGAAGAGGAAGACGGTATCGAAGCTCAAGACAACCAGGATGAAGAACCACCTGAAGAAACAGTAGCATCAGAAGACCCTGTTTACAAGGTTCCGGCAACCCCGTCAGGCTTTACACAGACCGATGCAACCACAACCTCCATTTCTCTTTCATGGAACAAGGTGAGTGGCGCAACCGGATATCAGATATGTTACTACAGCTCATCTTCTAAGAAATGGTACTATTACGGAGGTCCGTCAAATAACAGCATCACTTCTACAACTTACAACCTTAAGTCAAAGAAGGAGAACAACAAGACCGTTATCAGCGTCAAAGCAGGAAAGACTTACAGATTCTACATCAGGTCTTACATGATTCATGGTACGGATTCCGATGGCAACAACATAGTTACCTACAGTCCTAAGTCATCTGCCATCAAATGCTACACGACTCCTAAGGGAGTCGGGGGAGTTAAGCTAAGTTCTTACACTTCCGATACGATTACATTTACATGGAATGCAGTTTCAGGAGCTACAGGTTACGTTGTCAGAAGAAAGAAAAGCGGCGATAGTTCATACACAACCATCACCACTACCAGAAATACATCATATAAGGATGGCAGTAACAAGAAGCTTTCTTCGGGTACAACCTACACTTATCAGGTTGCTGCGTATAACGGTAATGACAAATACCGCGGTTCATACAGTTCAGCGCTTAAGCTATCTACCTGCCCTGCCAATCCTGTTACAACTATCAAGGGCGGCGACGAGAAGCTTAGACTCAAATGGAAGAAGGTCACCGGGGCAAGCGGATACAAGATATACCTCAAGAAAGGCTCCTCTTATGATTTGCTTAAGAATTGTTCTAAGAGTACTACAAGCTATCTTCTTAAGGATCTTAGCAACGGCACTCAGTACAGCATGCGTGTTATAGCATACAGAACTTTAGACAAGGGCAAAAAGGCTGAGGCAACATACTCGGCATCAGGTGTCACGAGAGCAATCTCTCCGGCGCCTCTTGGCAAAGCGAGTACAACTGCCAAGTACTACACAAACAAAAAGAAATTTCAGGCTTCTAAGGCATACAAGAAACTCAAATGGTTTAAGAAGTATGTCGATTACGACAAGTCCTACATAATGCCGGGTGTTAAAAGCACCAATGTTGCAGGATTTAAGAGCACTCACATGTGTCCGCAGGCGATAACATTTGCCAAAGATTACTTATTGATGACAGCGTATGACTACGTCGGCGAGGAAAGAAGCGTAATATATGTCATGGACAAGAAGAACAAGGAACTGCTTACAACTCTTGTTTTACCTGACCAGGTACACCTTGGTGGAATTGCATTTGACGGTGAAAATGTTTGGGTGAGCCACGGCGAAAGGATAGGACTGATAAAGTTCGAAACTATTGAGTCCGCCGCTAAGGCCGGCAAGTCTTATAAGGAGATATCGTATAAGACACTTCTTAGCGTTAAGACAACAGCATCTTTTATGACTTACTATAAGGACATGCTTTGGATTGGAAAGAATGCTGAAAAAGGCACGCAGATAATGTACAGTTACGCTATAAACGACAAGGCGGGAACTCCATCAATTACCCCTAAGAGTTCGGTCAGAATCCCTAACAGGGTTCAGGGAGTAGCATTTACGGATAATGGTGAATTGGTGCTTTCAAGATCTAATCTGTACTTAAGCTCAATGCCTTATTATATTGCAAGGCTTGAGTATTACAAGCCAACGTGGAAGAACAATAAGATTACAAAACTTAACAAAGCCAAGAACACAATGCCTATGCCTACGATGAATGAAGGCATTGAGATACATGACGATATGCTTTATGTAGTTTACGAATCACCTGCATTTTCATCAACTACTTATCAGATGGATAGAATATGCGCTTTCAAGACTAAGGGGCTAAGTAAGAAAGTTAAATAGAGCATAATAAAAAGGGTGGCAATTACGCCACCCTTAAATTATGTGCAATTGTAATTACATCTTGAAGAAACTGATTCCTTCTGAATTACCACAAGAACCGTCCCCGCTCATTTCATTGTCGGAGCATAAGAAAAGGACCAGACCGCAGTCCAGCCCTTCAAATATCAATCGCTCACCAGTTCCTCCGTCCGATAAACCGTTAGCTTCGGAATCACGCTCTTCATCATGTCGAAGTGCTTATCGTTCGCCCAAACGGGAATATCGTATTTCATTCCTATCGAAGCGATCACCGCATCGGTAAATGGAACCGTGAAGCCGCTCGTTCTGTACAGATAAAGCTGATGCCCCAACTCGTTCCAGTCGACTCCTTCCAAATCTTTCGACGGTACTCTGTTAAGAGCCGTATCCATCTGCTGATAGTTCTTTTCAGAAATGGCCCCGTGCAAAAGCTCCGCCCGAACCACACCACAAGTGACAACTTCATGGGCAGACATAATCTGCCTGTAGGTTTCCAATTCCTCGGCAGCCGCTTCATCCTTCTGCGATTTTGCTAAGGCTCGCCAGTATTTGATAAACACGTTTGTATCTGCCAGTAGAATCATATTATGCTCGCCTCCCGCAAATCCTTTATTGCCTGCTCGTCTATTTCGATGCCCTCGGATAATGCGAAGAACTGCGCTACTCGCTCATCATGGTTCTCATCGGTATATTCCGGTCCAAAGTCCAAGCCACTGTCTGCGATGTCTGTACGCTTTGGTTTCTCCTCCGGCTTGTTCCACTTCACCAGTATGTTAATCATGTACTGCACCTCATCATCTGGAACCCCCGGCAAGCTCTGCGGCAGCATCTGCATGAACTTTTCTTTAACTGCTGTCATAGCAATCACACTCCTTCCCGCCCATAATAATCCAATAGTAGTATACCGCAACCGCAGCGATGATGCAACAGAAAAGCCCGGAAGCCTGTTATAGACTTCCGAGCCCTGTTATGGTTCGTATGTTCCCACGAGAACAACGATATACTTTTGTGCGGTTTTCACACACAACCCCTCAATTATCAAAGTACTCTATAATTGATGGTTTTGGGATGTTCGCGCGGCCCAGCTAGTGATAATCGTGTGAAGAATCACCACAAGAACCGTCCCCGCTCATTTTTGTTCCCACGAAAACAATGATATGCTTTCGTATGGTTTTCTCACAAATCCTTAATCATAAAAGTACTCTAAAATTGAAGGTTTTGGGGTGTTCGCGCGGCCCAGCTAGTGATAATCATGTGAAGAATTACCACAAGAACCGTCCCCGCTCATTTCTTAATTTGCAAAATCCTCCCAGAGGTTTTGATGCCTCTGAGAGGTTGGGTTCCCTCGGGATGAGGGAGTGTGTTTACGAGTCGGTTAGGTCATATCTGAGATGAGTCATGGCCGGTGTTTTGGGTTAGTCTCATGAAATCCACCTGGGAGTTTTGAGGCTCCTGGGTGGTAAAGAGCGATTCTGGGGTACGGCCCCAATGGGCAGGTTTATTCGGTCAACGCTTTTTCCATCCTTACTCATCCCACAATGTTTAGTGGCTACGAATCGCCCAAACCCATGTAGGGAATCCCACTTGAATCATTATAAGAGCTATAGACATCACCATAAGCGATCTCCCTCCTTTGAAATGGATATTTACCAGTTTCTTGAGTTTATCATGCGTATTCGTCTCAATAGCAAATAAGTAAATCAGGAGCAAGCTACCAAATAACTATATTATCTGAAACCTACCAGCTCATCTGAGAGCAGATGATAGGATGATACCACCCGGGAGTTTTGAGGCTCTTGGGTGGTAGTTTGCCCGGAAGCCTGTGATAGACTTCCGAGCTTTGTTGTTGTTTGAGGGATTTGTCCCCCGGTGCGGGTCATCCTATTTTGGGTAGGATAGGTTTGGTTTATTCAGCTGCCGGATTCTCAATCGCGACATCAAAAGTCTTAGAATAACCAGCCTTTGCCACCGTGACCTTCGCCGTGATGGTTCCACCTGCCACGGTAAGCTGATTCTCCTGCTCTGTATTTACCGTCTTGATATCAGTAATGGTTATTTCATATTCCGCGTCAGTAGCCACTGTCTTAACGAGCGTCTCAATGGCATCTTCCAGACCTGTATCTTCGGTTGTATTCTCCTCAAGCTCAAGTCCTGTGAAGTTGAGTGCATCGATTGCGGTTTCAGCCGCTTCATATGCTTCATTCTTCGGGTTAGCGATTTCAACATTGAAGTCCTTGCTATAACCAGCCTTTGCCACTGTTACCTTCGCTGTGATGGTTCCACCTGCCACGGTAAGCTGATTTTTCTGCTCTGCATTTACCGTCTTGATATCAGTAATGGTTATTTCATATTCCGCG
>JHXB01000013.1 GCA_000621905.1 Lachnospiraceae bacterium NC2004 | reverse complement strand
ATCGAACACATCCTGTCTAGTCTTATATAATTTATAAGTGAAGATGGGGTATCTAGAATAACCCAGCTTATAATCAAACACCTGAAAGGTGAAGATTTCTCCGTATCGGTTGGATATAGAAACATTTTCTTTCCAATCCACTTGAGCCTGTATACCCGGCTCCGTTTCAAATCTAGGATGCCCAGAAGTTGTCTTCTTAGGCTGTAGACCTTTAGATTTGACGTATTTTATAAAATTTGAATAGGTTCCTATATCAGGATCCCGTTCCTCTATAATGAACTCGTAAACAGCGCGAATAGTGGATCCTTTAATTGCTAGCTTTTCTTTGATAAGTGGCAAATGTTTATCGAGCTTACTGGGTTTAGAATGATGTATTGGCTTACCTTCATACCCGTCATAATATTTTTTTACGGTACGCCAGTCTACACCATATATGCGAGCAAGTTCTGCGTAGTTTGGCTTTATGTTGCTCAATTTTAGTATTTGTAGTTGAGTGATAAGTTTAGCATCCATGAATAACACCTCCATGGAAAGAATATCACTCTTTATGGAAACCTACATTTTTATTTTCCACTAAACCTACATTTATATTTTACACTTTACAATAATCACACATTTAGTAAAAATCACTAATTTTTTTAAACAAAATAACTAATTGCCAAAATGGAAATTTAATGATACTATTACACTATGAGCGCAACCGCTTGCGCAACGGTTGCGCAAGGGTTTCAGGGTTTTGAACTGACAATTTTTTTAACAGAGTTAAGGAGGCCGTTACATGAAAGTAGGGTTACGAAGATTAGTAGCAATAATGATTGCATTTGCATTAGTATTAAGTTATATCCCAAAGAGTGGATTAACTTTATATAATGTTCATGCTGAAGATTCGACAATTACAATTGTCAATTCTGATTTTTCATCAGATATATGGGGTGATAATAAGGGATGGAATACTACTCCGACTAGTTGGAATGATACTACGATTGAAACGTGTATATATGCAAGTAAGGATGGTTTAAATTCACTTTCGGGCTCTGAAAAAGGAGTTAGTTTTTGGTCGAAATCAGTTAATACCATTGAGTTTACTCAAGATATTTTTATTCCTGCAGGTTCATACAAATTCACATCTGTAAATATGGGTAAAGATGCGGCGTATAATATATCAATTGATGAAAATGTTAGTGATACTGTCAACTTATCCGGATGGAATATCTGGGATAATACAAGCCTCTATTTTTCAACCGATGAAGATATCAGTAACGCTACCCTTAAGATAACGGTTAATATTTCTGCAGGCGGATGGGGATATTTAGATTCAATAACGGCCGAGAGCATTGATAACCAGGAATACAATAATGCTACAACAACAGAGGAACAATCAACCACCGAAGACACAGCAATCAACAACGCAGAAATCACCGTTAAAAAAGTTGATAATCTTTCAGATGATTTTGCTTTAGGAACCGATATCTCTGCAATTCATTCTATTTATGAAAGTGGAGCATATTGTAAAGACTATAATGGCAACAGATTATCAGAAGCTCAGTTCTTCTCATTTCTTAAGAAGAACGGTGTTAATTGGGTTCGTATAAGAGTATGGAACAATCCGTTTGATGCAAATGGTAAAGGCTACGGCGGTGGTAACAACGATATTAATGCAGCCGTTACCATGGGTAAATTAGCAACTAACGCAGGTCTTAAAGTTTTAATTGATTTTCATTACTCGGATTTCTGGGCTGACCCTGCTAAGCAGCAGGCGCCAAAGGCGTGGAGTGATTACACGTTAGAAGAAAAGGCAAATGCTGTTAAAACATTTACAAAAGAATCATTAACCACCCTAAAGAACGCCGGTGTTGATGTCAAGATGGTTCAGATTGGCAATGAAACTAATGGCAAGATATGCGGCGAGAGTGGATTTACCAATATGTCGCAGATATTTAATGCCGGAAGCTCGGCAGTGAGAGAGGTATTTAGAGATGCTCTTGTAGCTCTTCATTTTACCGATCCTCAAGACTCAGGTAAGCAGGCAGGATACGCTAAGAGCTTATATGAAAACAATGTAGATTACGATGTATTTGCTTCGTCATATTATCCTTATTGGCATGGAAGCTTGTCTAATCTTAAGTCGGTTCTTGGAAGTATTGCATCAACATACAACAAGAAAGTCATGGTCGCTGAGACCTCTTACGCATGGACATTAGAGGATGGAGACGGACACGAGAACACAGTAAGAGTAGGCAACAATGATTCGGTAAGTGACTGCATTTACCCTTATACAGTTGAAGGACAGGCAGCATGGGTCAGAGATGTTGTAGATACTGTTAACAGCATTGATGATTCTAAAGGAATCGGTGTCTTTTATTGGGAGGCAGCTTGGATTCCTGTTGGCAATTACGCTACTTCTACCAATAAGGCGGCAACTTTGGCATCCAACAAGGCTAAATGGGAACAGTACGGCTCGGGCTGGGCGTCAAGCTATTCTTCCGAGTATGACCCTGATGACGCAGGTAGATGGTACGGCGGTTCGAGTATTGATAACCAGGCTTTTTTCGACTTTGACGGAAAAGCAATCAACTCGCTTAAGGTTTATAAATACATGAGTACCGGCTCTAAACAGTCTGAGATTACCGCTAATTATGTCAATCCAACAAGCGTATCAGTTTATTATTCCGATGCTTTAAAAAATGCAGTTGTCAATGCGCTTCCTGCAAATGTTGAAGTTGTGCTAAGCGACATGTCTACCGTGAGCGATTCGGTTGTCTGGAGTGAGGCAGACATCAATAAGATAATAGGTATCGGCACATATACTGTAAGAGGAAGTCTCGGAACATATGATGGTCTTATTCCGACATGTACGGTTAATGTTAAACCGGAGAATATGCTGACAAATGCAGAGGACCCAAGCTTTGAAAATGGCGGAAGCGGCTGGACTTTTGAGGGAGTTGCCAAGGTAACTAACGAAGACCCGCATGACGGAACAAAAACATTTCATTATTGGAACGAGACAGCCGGTGAAGCTAAAGCATATAGAACAGTGACATTGCCTGCAGGCTCTTACACATTTAAGGCTTACGCTCAAGGATATGCTAATGATACAGGTTACATTTATGTAAATGTTGACGACGAGATTACTAAAGGTGAATATACGTTACAAAGCTGGCAGGTATGGCAGGAGCCGTCTTTAACATTTACACTTGAAAAAGAAACAGAGCTTGAGATAGGAATAGTTGCTGATTATCAAGCCAGTGGTTGGGGTTCTGTTGATGATTTATATATCTATAAGTCAGATGTATCCACGTCATACAACTCCAATGCATCAACAAGTTCATCATCAAACAGTAGCACAAGTACATCAAACAGTAGCACAAGTACATCAAGCAGTGAAAGCAGCTCATCAAGCAGCAGCGCAAGTACAGCTAATGCTGATATCCCGAAAGAGGCGAAAGCCGTTTCATCAGATGCAAATGCAAGCAGTGATGCAACCGGGAACGAAAGCGCAGACGCAACACAAAATGTAAGTGCCGATGCTCAGACTAATGATGACACTGCAACTAATGAGCAGGAAGACAGTAAGGCAACCGATTCTAACGGCGAAGCCATAACACCTGATATATCAAGTGATGCAGCAATTGATAACAATCAGAGCGATGCTTCATCAAGTGATGCTGTCTATGATAAGAAGTCAAATGCTGAATATAAGGTAGATGAGAAATCAGGCAGTAACGGGGTTGATTATATATCACCGGCTAACAATAAAGCCAAAACATGCTCCGTACCTGACACAGTAGTAGTAAATGGTAAGAAATACAAGGTTACAACAATAAAGAATGGAGCATTTAAGAATAACTCCAAGGTAGTTACTATTAAAGTTGGAAAGAATGTTAGCAAGATAGAGAGTTACGCATTTAAGAATTGTTCTAAACTTAAGACTATCGTTATTAAGAGTAAGAAGATTACATCGAAATCTTTGAGCAAGAATGCATTTAAGGGTATAAGTAAAAAGACTACAATTAAAGTGCCAAAGGATAAGCTTAAGACATACAAGAAGTTGTTTAGAAAGAATGGATTAAGCAATAAGGTTAAGATAAAAGCAATATAATAAGTCAGAAAAACTCCCCGAATGAATAACGTTCGGGGAGTTTTATTATTATAAAGATTCTTCGCTACGCTCAGAATGACATGGTAGGTTATGTCATGATTGGGGAACGAAGTGATAAAAGATTCTTCGCTACGCTCAGAATGACATGGTAGGTTATGTCATGATTGGGGAACGAAGCGATAAAAGATTCTTCGCTACATTAAACTATGTCATCCTGAGGAGCGAAGCGACGAAGGATCTTATTCAAACATATCGGTGAACCTCTTAAAAGCGCTAATACCCTCTTCAGTCCTCTTATAAACTCCGGCATCCTCTAACACGTGAGAGAAGACATCTGCAATCTCATTTTGAACAATCCTGTGGATGTTGTCGGCATTGATATCATCATACTTCTTAATCCATCCTTCAGCCCACTCTTTATGCGATTCTGTCTCCGGTTTAGCAGAAAGATCCTCACCATTTAATATCGCCTGCTCTAACACTGACATTTCTTTCTTAAGCCTTGCAGGCAACACAGCCAGTCCCATAACCTCGATAAGCCCGATATTCTCGCGCTTAATATGATGATACTCTTGATGTGGATGGTAAACACCGGCAGGGAATTCCTCTGTAGTAATGTTGTTCCTCAATACTAAATCAAGTTCGTATAAGTCGCCGCGCATTCTCGCAATAGGAGTGATTGTGTTATGAGGTGTTCCGTCAGTTTCAGCGTAGATAAATGCATCCTCATCAGTGTAACCTCTCCACGCTTTAAGAATGAGGTCAGCAGCGTCTACGATATCCTCAGCGGAAGAGGATTGAAGCCTGATAGTAGAAAGCGGCCACTTGATAGTTCCTGCGTGAACATTAGGGAAGTCTTTAATCTTAAACTCTCTTTCATAAGGAGCCCTTACCATTGCGAATTCATATCCGCCACCCTGAAAATGATCGTGGCTTAATATCGAGCCTCCGACAATCGGTAGGTCAGCATTAGAACCTGCAGTATAGTGCGGGAACTGTCTTACGAAATCAATAATCTTGGCAAATGCATCCCTGTCAATCTTCATAGGTGTGTGCTTATCATTGAAAATGATACAGTGCTCGTTATAGTAAACATAAGGCGAATACTGAAGATTGTATGCCTCACCACAAAGAGTAATAGGAATAATTCTGTGATTGTTTCTGGCAGGGTGTGCAAGGTGGCCTGCGTAGCCCTCATTTTCACGACAAAGAAGGCAGGCAGGATATCCCGATTTCTTCATTGCTCCCTGTGCTGCTATGTCTTTAGGATCCTTCTCCGGCTTAGAAAGGTTGATGGTTATATCCATTAATCCGAACTCGGTCTCAGAAGTCCATTTCTCATCCTTCGCTATTCTGTCATCTCTGATATAGTTGGTAGCTCTGCTAAAATGATAATAATAATCTGTTGCATCCTTAGGATCCTTATCATACCTCTCTTTGAATTCCTTTCTTACATATGAAGGAGGAGGAGTGAGCATTCCCATAATCTTAGTGTCGAATATATCTTTATTCGCAATAGTATCCTTAACCAAACCCTTCTCAACAGCAAATGCTAACATATCTTCAAGGATAAGGTGAATCTCTCTAAACTCAACCTCATCCTCGCTCGGTGCGTATTCATTCTCATTAAAAAGCTCAATTAATCTGTTGATTGTATATACTTCATCTTCTTTATCGACCAGGCCTTTGTCCTTGCCGTACTTAACAAGTTCCTTAATTAAATCACTGATATTGTTCATAGTTTAAAACCTCCCGAAGCTAAATTATAACACTTTCATTCCGCCGTATTTTCTAATCTTAAGTACGTTACATGCACCGTCTCCAAACACAATGTCCATCTGTTTCTTATATTCATCGACTGCTTCATTTTTGACAAATGCTTGAATGGTTCCGGCAAAACCACCGCCATGAACTCTTGCAACACCGTTGTCACCTAAGAACAACTCGCTTAGCATCAAAGCGACAGATACATTTTGGTGCTCAACATCATGGTTGGTGTAAACGTTCTGAAGATATTTATATGATGAGTTACCTGATGCATTAACTGTTTTTAAAAATGTGTCGATGTCTCCCGATTTAAGAGCTTCAACCTCTTGATTAACGCGCTTGTTCTCCTCGTAAAAATGTATAGCTCTTAAGAAAGCCCTGTCTGAATACTTCTCTCTTATAGCGGCAGCATTTTTTATGACTTCAGCCTCGTCAACTTCTATCAAGACTTCTTTTCCAAAGAAAGAAGCAACTTCTTTCATCTCTTTAGGAACTGCAGCGTAGTCGTCGGTTAAGTCTGCGTGAGAACCTTTGGTATCTGTTATACATAAGCTATAGCCATAAGACTCCATATCAAAATCAACTTTTGTAACAGCCGGTTCTTTTGGATTAATAAAGTCCATGTGACATAATCCGCCAACCGAAGAAGCAGTCTGATCTAAGAGACCGCATGGCTTGCCAAAGTAATAATTCTCGGCGTACTGTCCGATTATCGCAATCTCAACGGCAGGTATCTTCATATCATTGTATAGACCTGAAAGAATAGTACCTATAAGTGTTTCAAATGCTGCTGAAGACGATAGACCGGAACCGGATAACACGTTGCTGGTAATGTATGCATTAAATCCACCGATGTTATATCCGTGATCTTTAACACCTTTAATTACACCCTTGATTAATGCAATTGTAGTTCCTTCTTCTGAATCTTTCTTGTCGATGTCATTAAGGTCAATCGTAATCATGTCATAGCCTTCAGAAAGAACATTAACAACGTTCTTATCTGTGCTTTTAACCATTGCAATGGCATCATCATTGATAGATGCAGCCAATGTTTTACCGTGTTGGTGATCGGTGTGATTGCCTCCGATTTCACTTCTGCCCGGTGCGCTGTATATTCCGTCAAGCTCGTCGGTGAAGAGCTTCTTATATTCGTTCAAAGCATTTATATATCTGTCTTTCTGAGTTGAAAGTTTACTCTCGTCTACATAGATATCAAGAAGCTTGTCATCTAATCTACCTTCTTTAATGTCATTTATAATCTGATCTAAGTTTAACATTTTGGTTCCTCCCTGTTTATTCTTCGTTTTCTTCGATAATTATAAGATCCCAATCATTTAGTTTAACTGTGTCTTTTGAACGAATATCTGAGTTGTCAAGAAGAGAGATTCCATCGCGTCCATCGTAGACAAAACTCAGTTCATCAGAAGAGTAGTTAAAATAATAATTGATTCTTCTACCGTATTGATTGATTCCGGTCTTTTTAACTATTGGATAGTCAATCTTAGGAATATCAATACCGGCTTTCTTGGTAACGGATGATATTACACTCTTTAGTCCCTCCTTTGAAAAATAACATCCTATATATGTTGCACTGCCCTTGCCGTAATCTTTACAGGTAATAGCAGCATAGTCCTTGTAATACTTGTGGTCATATGATGCAATAACCTTAGCATCATCGTTATATAATAGTTCCATCCACTCAGTGACTTCATATTGCTTATTATCGATCGTAATATGTACATCCTTAGGATTGGTATATTGGTCGTAATGAGCACCTATAGCATCTGATATGATATAGGGTTCGGTGTCAGCATATACCTTGATCTCCTCGTCACTGAACCCGCTCTTAAACCCAATAAGTGCATGACCACCATTACTGATGTAATCTTTAATCTTATTTAAAGTGCCTATAGAAGCAGAGTAAAGTGCAGGTACTATTAACATTTGATAGTTGTCAAATGTATCTTCAACCGAGACGAGATCACATTCAATATTCATCTCGTAACATGCATCATAAAACCACCTTAATATATGATTGTAGTCGAGTTCAGAACTATCGCTTATCGGGAATTCATCAATCCCTACAAGACTTTGATTATCTACTATAATTGCAACTTGTGATTCCTTCTTAAGACCGCGTATTCTGTCTTCAATACTTAACATCTCATGTCTGAAAGCTGAAAGCTCGTTATAGGTGGCGTTCGCCTTAAGGTCGTGACTTAAGATACCCTTCCAATACGTCTCGAATGAATTGTGTATCGAATGCCAATGCCAATACATAACACTTAAAGCTCCGCTTGCCAAATGAGAGTATGCATTGAGTCTTAACTGTCCTTTATAGGCAAGCCAGTCAGTTCTGCCTTGTGCTTCAGTCTCTAAGACAAGATAATTGTCCTTCTTAAGTGCTCTTCCGACTGCTCCGCCAAATGCTATTGTTGCACCGGTTAACTCATCCTTACATGGATGATATATATCGACACCTGCTATATCCATACATTTGGCTGCGTCAAACTGATTGACTAAAGGTTGTATTCCAAATGAATGACCTATCCATGAATAGTCAAAGTTATGAGTTATGAACTGATCATTGCGTTTGTATTCTCTTATAATCGAAGCCTGCCACGTCAGATACTCGGTTATCCTGTTTCTTAAGAATCTCTTGTAAGCTGCTGATAAACTACCGTTTATCGTACCGCGAATATCAGGGAAATCTTCCCATGAATCAATCTTATTACTCCAATAATCAAGTCCGAATTCTCTGTTAAATTCGTTGATATCGGGATATGTTTTTCTTAATTCGGCAACGAACAGCTTCTGTGTTTCACTTGATGCCGCATCAGCAGCTCTGGTCTCGTTGTCGAGCTGATATCCTATAACACAGTCATAGTCCTTTACCTCATCCATCAACTTCCTTATAATGCGCTCTGCGTGAAACAAAAAATGAGGATTAGTTATATCGTGAAGTTGTCTGTGACCGTATAACAAAGGTCCTTCAGCCGTTACTGCCATTATGTCAGGATACTTCTTATATAACCAAGGCGGAATAGCGTAGGTTGGAGTTCCTATGATTACGCTGATTCCGTATTCTGTCGCTTTGTCAAGCATCCGATGAAGGTGAGTAAAATCATATTGATTATCACTCGGTTCCCAGGTACTCCAAGTTGATTCGGCGATTCTTATTACGTTGAATCCGGCATCCTTCATCATCTGAAAATCAGTATCAATCCTGTCGTATGGCATATACTCATCATAGTATGCCGAGCCAAATAAAGTTGACTTAAATTCCATGGCGTCCTCCTATTAATTATCGCACATATTTGATATATATCAAGTATTGCTTATAATATTTGTTGCGCAAATGCTTACAGTAGCGTGTAGGTGCTTTTAAAATAAAAGTAAGAAAACCCTTGACAAACACTGAATAAAATGGTAATCTCATACCTGTAAGCAACCGCTTGCGCATAGTGTAGCACAGTTATAACTCGATGTCAAGGAGCGAATGATGATATGGGTAATGAGTATATTGAAGATAAGGTTACGATAGAAGATGTCGCCAATGCATTAGGAATATCCAAGTCGACAGTGTCAAGAGCAATCTCCGGCAAGGGAAGGATAGGCAAGGAGACGAGAGAGAGAGTTCTTTCGTATATCAAGGAACATAACTATAAGCCTAATCCTATTGCCAAAGGACTATCAGAATCCAAGACCTACAATATATGTTGGGTGGCACCGGGAGATTCTTCGATGACAGCACTTCCTTTCTTCCAGAGATGTATGGCGGGAGTTGTCGATGCCGCATCTGCAGAGAATTACGATATATTGATGGGAGTTGTATATGATGACAACATCTCACATTTGAAGAGAATAGTAAGCAATCATAAGGTTGATGGAGTTATCTTAGGAAGAACGTTGATCAACGACGAAAGCATCCCGTACTTAATCGAAAGTAAGGTTCCTTTTGTTGCTATAGGTTCGACAGATTATAAAGATGTTGTACAGATTGATAACGACCATTTTAAGGCGTGTAACGAGCTTACATCTATACTTATTATGAAAGGTATTAAGAGGTTCGCTCTTATAGGCGGCGACTCTAACCATGTTGTCAATCGTACGAGAAGAGAGGGCTTTTTGCATGCCCTTAAGGAACAGAAGATAGATATAACTGATGATGATATATTTATGAATTGTCTCTCTGACGAGGATGTTGAGAGAGCTACTGATACAGCTTTAAGAAATGGCGCTGAGTGTCTGATGTGTATGGATGACGGAATATGTAGCGCAACAATTGCGAAGCTTAAGCGTGACGAGATAAGTATTCCTGAAGATATCAAGATAGCATCGTTCTATAACAGCGAGTTGTTATCCAACAATCAGCCTACAATAACTGCTCTTCAGTATGATCCTAAGGAGCTTGGAATCAATGCTTGTAAGACATTGTTCGATATTTTGAATGGAATTGAGGTTGAACAGAAGGTTATGCTTTCATATGAAGTCCAGCTAAAGTCTTCAACTCAGTAGAATTTACAATAGTTCACAAAGACCCATAATATATACTAACAAAAGATGGCAATGTACCCTCCTAACATATTGCCATCTTTTTTTGTGTAATAGGAAGTGGTATTGTATATAGCGCACAATAGGAAGAATAAGGGTTTTCAAAACATTTGTAAAAATTAATAATTTTTGTGTTGACATCAAAAAATTGTTGTGATATATTTACAACATAAGGACAACCGATTGCGCAGTAGGAGAAAACGAATCACTTAACTGAGCAACAAAGGCACTGAAGGGTGATATAAGCTGGCGGTCGTTGTCAACATATCACTATATTTCTATTAATTCACATTGTTCTAAAAGGAGGACGAAACATTATGAAGAAACTATTAGCGATGATACTTACACTCACCATGGTTTTTGCTATGGCAGGTTGTGGTAACAAAGAAACATCAGCACCTGCTGATTCAGGAGCGAAAGATTCATCAGCAGCAGAGGACGGTGCTTCAGCCGAAGATCCTGTTGCTAACCTTATCAAGGCAACCGAGGGAACAGTTAAACTTACAGTTTGGGCTTCAGAGGAAGATCAGGAGTTCACTCAAGGATTAATCGACAGCTTTAAGGCTCTTTACCCTGATGTAACATTTGACATTACATTAGGTGCTAAGTCTGAAGCAGATGCTAAGGATGATGTACTTGCAGACGTTGAGGCAGCTCCGGATGTATACGCATTTGCAGATGATCAGATACTTGAGCTCGTTAACGGTGGAGCTCTTCAGGAAGTAGCTAACACATATACTTACGATGTTAAGAACGAGAACCTCGCAGGTTCTGTTGAGGCAGCTACAATCGACGGTAAGCTTTATGCATACCCAATGACAGCTGATAACGGATATTTCATGTACTATGATAAGTCAGTTTTATCAGAGTCAGACGTTGAGTCGCTTGATGCTATGACAGCAACAGCTGATAAAGCAGGCAAGAAGGTAGCTATGATAGTTTCAGATGCATGGTACAACTACTCATTCTTCAAGGGTGCCGGATATGATGTAACACTTAATGAAGATGGTGTAACCAACAATTGTACATGGAACGCAGAAGGCGCAACAGATGTTGCTCAGGCAATCATTGATCTTGGTAAGAACAAGGGATTTGAAAGCGTTAAAGAGGATGCAGATATTGTAACCGGTATTAAAGACGGCAAGTTCGCTGCAGCAGTTTCAGGTGTATGGAACTCAGATGCTATCAAGGAAGCATGGGGCGACAATATGGCAGCATGCAAGCTTCCTACATTTACATGTGGTGGCAAGCAGGTACAGATGTCATCATTCTCAGGATACAAGATGATTGGTGTTAACCCTCATTCACAGTTCGTTGGTTGGAGCATGATTTTAGCTGAGTACCTTACCAACAAGGAGAATCAGATTGCAAGATTTAATGCAAGAGGTCTTGGACCAGCTAACGAGGAAGCTTCTCAGTCTGCTGATGTACAGGCTTCACCTGCAATTGCAGCACTTGCAGCACAGGCAGAGTTCGCATCACCACAGCGTGTAGGCGGTAACTACTGGGATCCTGCTAACACTCTTGGACTTACATTGATCACAGGCAATCCTGACGGAACTGATCTTCAGAAGTTACTTGACAATGCGGTTGAGGGTATTACAGCAGCCGTTCAATAACAATGAATTAATACAATAAAAGCCTAAATATTGATTATGGGCTTGGCGTGTTAAAGATAATGAATCATTGGGCCGGGCAGTAGTTTAAGTATACTTCCCGGTCCTTTGTTACCAATATAACAATTGGATTGATTTCTTAAGGAGAAAGATATGAGCAAAAAGAATACTCCAACTAAAAAAGAATCTATAAAAGAAAATAAAAAAGAATCAGGATTTAAGACTTATTTTAAGGAATTGGGTGAAGCTATATCCAAGGGCGATTGGTCTGTTAAGCTTTCAATGCTCTTTATGGGAGCGGGATATACGGCTCATAAGCAGATTATTAAAGGTATTCTGTTAACGCTGTTTGAGGCATTATCAATTGTGTTATTTGTTGTCTTTGCACTCCCGAGTCTTAAAGATTTTGGTACGTTAGGTACAGTTAAATTCGAGAAAATATTAGATCCTGCTACTTTACAGACCACGGTTAACGATTATGACAATTCGTTTACTATATTGCTCGGGTCAATAGTATCACTGTTCTTTGTGGTTGTATTTATTCTTTTCTGGATCGCCAACATAAAGGCAGTATATAGACTTCAGCTTATTGATCAGCTGCCTGATTCAATTAACAAACCACATATTAATAATTTCTGGGAAGATATTAAGACACTTGTAAATGACAAGTTTCACATTACGCTGTTGTTCTTGCCGACGGTTGGAGTAATCCTGATGAACATTATTCCGATTTTGGTTCTTATAGCAATAGCATTTACCAATTATGACCAGAATCATATGCCACCTAACGCACTGTTTACCTGGGTAGGATTGGCTAACTTTAAGAGTCTGTTCACCAACACCGTAACATCATCATTCAGTTACGCATTTGGTAAGATCTTGGGCTGGACTCTTCTCTGGGCAGTGCTTGCAACAGTTACGACATTTTTCCTTGGGATACTTCTTGCAATGCTTATCAATGTCAAGGGTGTCAAGTTCAAGAAAATGTGGAGAACATTATTCATAGTAGCTATAGCCGTTCCACAGTTCGTCACTTTGCTCTTGGTAAGATACTTCTTTGACGATTCAGGAATAGTCAACTCCGTGCTTGGTAATTTAGGAATTGTAGACGCGCTGAAGAATATCGGCTTGGTTAACGAGCATCTTAATTACATACCATTTCTTTCATCAGAGCACTGGGCTAAATTTATGATAATTATGATTAATATCTGGGTAGGTGTTCCATACCAGATGCTTATTGCAACCGGTGTATTAATGAACATTCCTACAGATCAGATAGAGGCAGCTAAGATAGACGGTGCAACCAATTTTCAGGCTTTTGTTCACATAACAATGCCTTATGTATTGTTTATCCAAGGTCCTGCACTTATAACAGATTTTGTTAAGAACATCAACAATTTTAATGTAATCTATCTGCTCACAAACAACTCTTACATCACTCCGGATCAGGCTATGGCAAATGCTAACGGTAAGGAAGTTGACTTGCTTGTGACATGGTTGTTCAGATTGACCAACGAATACTACAACTACAAGATGGCATCAGTTATCGGTATTATCGTATTCATAATCTGTGCAGTATTTACACTTATATCATTCAGTAAATTAATGTCAGGAGACAGAGAGGAGCAGTTTCAATGATAAAATTCAAGAAAAAATCTATAGCATTTTTAAGACATTTATTGTTGGCAATTTTGGTTGTAATCTGGCTCGTTCCAATTCTCTGGCTTGTAGTAACGGCATTTAGTGGATATTCGGGAGTTAACAAGACTCACTTCTTTCCACAGAGCTGGACGATCAATAACTTTGTAACTCTTCTTACAAAGCCTGATTCAGTAGTTCAATACGGAACATGGTTCAAGAACACATTAATAATCTCAATCTTTACCTGCATCATTTCCACGCTGTTCGTGCTTATGGTAAGTTATGCATTCAGTTGTATGAGGTTTAGAGGAAGAAAAGAATTAATGAGCTTCTCTTTGATTCTCAACATGTTCCCGGGTGTTCTTTCAATGATAGCTGTTTACTTCGTATTAAAGTCTATCGGACTTACCAACTCTCACCTTGGAATGATTATAGTTTATTCAGCAGGTTCGGGTCTGGGATTCCTGATAGTAAAGGGATTCATGGATACGATTCCGGTGTCCTTAAGAGAGGCAGCTAAGCTTGAAGGAGCAAGTGAATTTAAGATATTTACCAAGGTAGTAATGCCTATATGTAAGCCTATTATAGTCTATCAGATAATCAGTTCTTTCCTTATTCCTTGGGGCGATTTCGTATTCGCTAAGCTTATGCTTAACTCAGGTGTTTCTAAGGATTACACGGTAGCGATAGGATTATATAACATGCTTGACCGTTCGCTTGTCAATGAGTACTTTGCAATATTCTGTGCTGGTGGATTTGTGGTATCAATTCCTATATCTATCCTCTTCATCATAATGCAGAAGTACTACGTGGAGGGTGTAACCTCAGGAGCAGTCAAGGGATAAATCGATTAATAAAGGAGAATAAAAAGTGGATAATACATTTGTTGTAAATATAATACATCGCCCTGAGATGGTTCCTGAGTACGCAGAGAAGGTAACCGGTCAAGGCAAGGAAGAGGACATCGGAAGAGAGTCCCTTCTGACCGAGTCGTTAGACATATTCAAGTTCCAGCAGGAGACCGCTCACAAGAATGGACTTAAATGCACTATTCAGATGACATATGCAAGTCTCTTTAACGAGGAAGCCTGCGAGCTTGCCAAGGCAGATCATGAGAAGTACGGAGATGAGATTGCTCTGTCTTTACTTGGACTTCCTTGTGAGGAATTTAGAGAGAAATATAAGACCAAGGATTTCTGCATCTGGATGTTCTCTATGGAGGACAAGAAGAGCATTGTAGATGATGTATTTAATAAATTTCATGATATATTCGGTTTTTACCCAGAATCTACAGGCTCTTATTACATGGATGCAGAATTGACCAACTATATTAAAGAGAAATACCCATCTGTCAAATGTGCGGTTGCAACATGCTGGGAGGAAGGCCCTAAGGCTTACCACACATGTAATAACTCGTGGTATACTCTCTTTGACGGTGGTCCGTGGAATCCATGGATTCCTTCTAAGCAGAACACACACGCTCCTGCGGCAAATGAAGACGAGGACAGTGGTATAGTGGCTATTCCTCATTTGTCAAGAGACTTACTTGCATGCTATGACGGTAATGGTTCTAACTTCGGAACACATCCTCAGAATGTGTTAAGAGGTATGATTTACGATACCAAAACATGGGAGTATCCTTATCTTTATAACCTTATAGACCAGTACAGACATCTTGCCAAGTTTAACAACGGATACTCATATAATATGATGTTTGTAGGACCGGGCTGGCTTAACAAGATGGGACGTTGGGAGCAACCGTATGAGCTTCTTAAGAAGTCATATGAGGATGGAATGGCCTACTATGGTGAGCTTAAGAAAAAAGGCGAACTGATTGACATGACTATGGCAGAATTCGCTGATTTCTATCGCGAGAACAAGGGTTACGAGGAGCCTGAGTGTGCTCTTTGGAAGGACATTCTATACGGTTCCGATAAGCAGTTATTCTGGTATGTAGATCCGTATATGAGAGCTTGTGTTAACATGGATCAGGGTGGTGCGATTGTTGACTTAAGACCATACGCAGCTAAGCTTAAATGGGAAGTCGGAATCGGCACCAAGCACGTTCAGGATGCGTCGTATCCTTTCCTTATTCAAGAGAAATACAGAGCAGGATATTTTACACATTATGCCGGTGAAGGAACTGTAAGATCTGCCAAGGTTTCATATAAGGGAGAAGAGGTTGATCTCTGCTTATGTCGAACTCATGCAACATTTTCACAGGAAGGTAATGAGAGAATACTTACGCTTGATCCTGTAGATATCGAGTTTAGCGACTTGACTGTTACTATTCAGACTAAGATTGTATTCGAGGAAGGTTCTTCTAAGATTCGATTCGAGAGAGAGATTCTTAAGATGTCTAATCCGGATGCTTTAGTTACTCTTAATGAGTATATTGTTGCATGTTACGGAACTACAGAATATCCTGAAGATATGACCGGAATTACGTTGTCAACTTCTTCAGAGTCTGAGAGCAAGAGTTTAAGCTATGAGTACAAATGTAGGGACGAGGTAGTAGAGAACGGCAAAGAAGCAGCTGCAATTATCCCTGCAATTGAGACCAAGGTTTCTCTTACCACAGATTCTGATAATGGTACTTCTTACTTTGAGGAGGGCTATGCATTTTCTCCGATGTTTAAATTGGGATTTAAGAAGAATATTAAAGACAAGGAGGTAGTTACGACATGGCTCAATCTGGAAAAGGCAAATTAAACTACAGATGCCCTATGTGTTTTATGAGGGATCTCGATATTGATATGTTCTACGATAAAGATAAAAAGGAGTACTATTGCTTAAGGTGTCAGTACACCGGTGATGAGGAAGACGTACTCAAGAAAAATGAAATGATTAGGATTAAGTACAGAAGAATGTACGACAGGATTACTGATTTTGACTAATCTGTGATTTGGTACATCTTTAGTGCGATAATTAAATGACATAGCATAATTGTATTTGTGCTATGTCATTTTTGGAAAGGATATGATTATGGAATTTATAAAAGGTATGGATATATCGACCCTAATTGAGCAGAAGCAATATGGTGCCAAGTACTATGATGATGGTGTCGAAGGAGATTTGTTTGATATCCTTATGAATAACGGATGTAATTCTGTAAGATTAAGGCTGTGGAATGATCCTTATGATGAGGACGGCAATGCTTATGGTGCGGGAACTAATGACATCAATAAGGTAATGGCACTCTCGAAAAGAGCTAAGGCGCATAATATGAGCACTCTGCTTGACCTTCATTACAGTGATTTCTGGGCTGATCCCGGCAAGCAGAATGTACCTAAAGCGTGGAGGGGATTAGGCGTAGATGAGCTTGAGGAGGCGGTGTATAAATACACCGTTAAGGTTATGAAGCGTCTTCATGATGAAGATGCTGCTCCCGGAATGGTGCAAGTTGGCAATGAGGTCACTAACGGATTGTTGTGGCCAACAGGCAAGAAGCCTAATTACGACAATATTGCGAGATATATAAGTGCCGGTATAAGAGGTGTAAGAGAAGTAGATAAGGACGTGCCGATTATGATTCATCTCGACAACGGTGGCTTTAATGAAATGTATGTGGATTGGTTCGATAATTATATGACAAGAGGAGAAGATTTTGATATAATTGGATTATCATATTATCCTTTTTGGCATGGAAGTTTAGACGAGCTTGAATTCAATATGAACGATATGGCTAAGCGCTACGGCAAGAAGATATGTATCGCCGAAGTATCTATGGGATTTACCATGGAAGACTACCGTTCATACGAGAAGAAGCCGACAGATGAACTGAAAGGTATGGCAACCAGACCTGAACTTGTAGAGAATCTTGATTATCCTATGACTAAAGAAGGTCAGAGAGACTTCATGATTGATGTTATGACAAGGGTTTCTAAGGTTCCGGGCGGCTTGGGCTTCTATTATTGGGAGCCGGGATGGATTCCTGTTCCTAATGTTGGATGGGCTACCGAGGCTGCGCTCAAGTATACAGGAGAGAAGGGACCTGGCGGTAACGAATGGGCTAATCAGGCGTTGTTTGATTATGAGGGCAACGCGCTTCCGGCACTAAAGGCAATAAGAGATTTCACTGTAGATTGATTGTTTAGTTATAAGGAAGATTGGTTATTGAAGAAGATTGCTATTATTATGGAGAGTTGGAACAGGTATTTTACATATGCCTGGCCATCGGGGATGCTTAACAGAATAAACGAGATCGGTGAAGACATCAACCTATATATCTTTAATTGCTCCGGTAATTGGAATACCAATGACGATTACAATCTTGGAGAGTATAACATTTTTAATCTCCCTGATTTTAAGGATTACGATGGTATCGTATTAGATCTTAATAATACCAAGGATTTCAAGGTGAGAGAAGAGGTCATTAACAGAGCAAGAGCTTCTAAGGTACCGACAATATCGATTAACTGCTTATATGATGATTTGTATTATGTGGGTATCGATAATTATTCGGCTATGAAGAAGATGATTTCTCATGTTTATGAGGAACATAATGCGAGAAGATTTTGGTTTGTTATGGGTCCCGATGACAACTATGAGAGTATCGAAAGATCTAAGGCACTTCTTGATTATGTTAAAGAGCATGATATAAGTGATGAGGATTATTACATTCATTACGGTGACTTTGATTACAAGTCAGGTGTCAGCGCTTTTAGGGAGATATATAATCTTAAGAAGGAATTGCCTGACGCTGTCATTTGCGTTAATGACAATACTGCCGTTGGTGTTATAAGAGAAGCGGAGAATACGGGCTTTAACGTTCCGAGAGATTTTATTGTGACCGGATTTGATGACCTTGATAAATCAAGACATTACATTCCTCGCATTTCTACGACGAGTTATGTAAGAGAGGATGTAGGTTACAGATGTATAGATATGTTTCTTGATATCTGGGACGGCAAGGATGTTGAGTTAATCTCCCATACGAACTCTGAGCCAATCTTTTGGGAGAGCTGTGGCTGTGAATCAGATGTTGAAGTAAGGTCTAGAGAGACACTTAAGGATAACATGCTCTGGAGTATAGACAGAGAATACTTTGAGGGCGATGTTTTGGCACTTGACTCAAGACTTGCAGGGTGTAAGAGTATAGAGGAGATGCTTGAGTGTATACCTTTGAGTATTCCGGCTTTTAAGTGTGATGCAATGTATCTCATTGTTGATAAGAAAGCATCGGCTCTCAATAACTATGAGGTTAACAGCTTCGATATCGATACCTTTAATGGATATAGAGACAGCCTTATGACTAAGGGTTATCCCGAAGATATGATAGTGATGTTTTCCTATGGAGATGTTGATACCGAGATTAAGGAAGGCATAAATGGAGTATTTCCGATGTTTGATATTAAGGAGAGTGGTGTGAACTACCTGTTCCTCCCACTTCACTTTAAGGACAAATGCATCGGATATTTTGTGATTAAGAATGCGGTTTATCTCATGAAGCAGCAGTTCCTTTTTGAGATAATGAATTCATTGACTACAGGAATAGAACAGTTATATTCACGAACTATGCTTGCTAAGATGAATTCTGCACTTACGATGTTATATAATCATGATTCGTTGACTTCATTGTACAATAGATTTGGATATAATCATTACGCTTCAAGATTTTACAAAGAGGCTAAGAGCGAAGGCAAGAAAGTTTCAGTGGTTTATTATGACCTTGATAGGTTGAAGTTTTTAAATGACAACTATGGTCATGATGTTGGAGACCGGGCAATTAAGATAGTTGCTGATCTTATTACCAGGTTTTCATCGAGGCATTCACTTGGTTTTAGACTCGGAGGTGATGAGTTTTTGCTTCTTGATTATGTTGAGGATGAACAGCATATTAAGAGCAATATAGATGATCTTAGAGAAGAACTTTCACGCATAAGCAAGAGAGAGAATATGCCTATTGAGCTTACAGTGAGTGTTGGATATGTAATTTGCGATGCAGATTCTGATAAATCTATAGATGTATTTGTCAATATGGCTGACGATAGAATGTACGAAGATAAAGTATCAAGAAAGATGAACAGACGAGATTAATCTAAGGAGGATTTAAATTATGAAGATTTTGGTTACAGGTGGTGCCGGTTACATTGGAAGTCATACATGTGTTGAGCTTCTTGATGCCGGATATGAAGTTGTTATTTTAGACAACCTCTATAATTCAAGCAAGAAGGCTGTCGACAGGATAGAAGAGATTACCGGCAAGAAGGTAACATTTTACGAAAATGATATGCTTGATAAGGAGGCACTTGAGAAGATATTTACTGCTGAGAGTATTGATGCGGTTATTCATTTTGCAGGACTTAAGGCTGTTGGTGAATCGGTTGCTAAGCCTTTAGAGTATTATAAGAATAATATAACCGGAACTTTGACTTTGGTTGAAGTTATGAGAGAACATAATTGTAAGAATATTATATTCTCATCTTCGGCAACTGTCTATGGTGATCCTGCTTTCATTCCTATTACAGAGGAGTGCCCTAAGGGAACACCTACTAATCCATACGGATGGACTAAGAGTATGCTTGAGCAGATACTTACAGATATTCATACATCTGATAATGAATGGAATGTTATATTGCTTAGATACTTTAATCCTATCGGAGCTCATAAGAGCGGAATGATAGGAGAGGATCCTAAGGGAATACCTAACAATCTCCTTCCATATGTTGCACAGGTTGCAATAGGTAAGCTTGAATGCGTAGGAGTATTTGGAGACGATTACGATACTCCGGACGGAACGGGAGTAAGAGATTACATCCATGTGGTTGATCTTGCGCTTGGTCATGTTAAAGCGCTTGATAAGATTAAGGAGAATCCCGGAGTTAAAGTCTACAACCTCGGTACCGGCAACGGATACAGCGTGCTCGATGTTATTAAGGCATTTTCTAAGGCGTGCGGACATGATGTTCCATATCAGATTAAGCCTAGAAGACCCGGCGATATAGCGACCTGCTATTCGGACGCATCCTTGGCTAAGAAGGAGCTTAATTGGGAAGCTAAGTTCGGAATAGAAGAGATGTGTGCCGATTCATGGAACTGGCAGAGTAAGAATCCTAACGGATATAATGAGTGATACTGATAATAATAGCCCGGAAGCATTGCTTCTGGGCTATTATTCTGCGCCCCATGTATACAATAATCGAAGCATTATTTGATTGATTTTTAGCAGAAAAAGCTTCATAATTATAGTAGTAGATTATGAGACTATACAATAAATTAGGAGGTTGATTTATGAAAATGAAGTCTATGTTTAAGAAAGGACTTGCGGCGCTTGTTTTGGGGGCAGTATTATTGTCATTTACCGGCATTGACAGCATTTCCAATGATGCCAATGCGGCCGGTAAGACCTACACGCTTGCCAAGAACAAGAAAGGCAGCAAGAAGGTAGTTAAGAACAAGTACGGAAGCGACTACATTGCTGACTTTTATACTAGGGATTCTATACCTTCGGATGTTTCATCTAACCTTGGAAGTTACAGCTCGTTGAAGTTTAGTGTTAGTGTCAAGGTCAGAGGCATATCTAAGAAAGGACTTAAGCTTATTGCGTATGCGATGGACTCCAACTATGGAAGCTGGAAAGAAGTTGAGTCTTCAAGTATCAAGAAAGGAAAGACTTATAAATTGACTTTAGATATCAGTTCATATTCAAGCATCGGAAGGCTTGGTATTAGGGTTGCGAGCCCTAAGAAGAAATGCAAGGGTGCCAAGCTTAAATACACAGTTAAATACGCCAAGATTATCGCTAACGGTGGTTCAAGTTCGTCAAGTAGCAATCCATCATCTCCATCAACTCCAAACAATGAGCTTAAGTATGAGATGACAGGTAAGACCAAGGATGTTGCATTTGCCGATACACCTGTAGGTAAGCATGGTAAGCTTCAATTAGCGCTTTTGGATGAATATAAAGCACCTGTTATTGTCGATGCCAATGGTCAAAAGGTTAATCTTCGCGGTGCATCTACTCATGGTATGCATTGGGGCGAGATGACTCCTTATGTCAATAAGGCTGCATTCCAGTCGCTAAGAGACGAGTGGGGTGTCAACACAGTAAGACTTGTCAATTATGTTACTCAGGGCGGTTACACACAAGGTTCTAAAGACAAGCTTGATAAGGCTACTCAGAATGGTGTTTCTTACGCTAAAGATCTTGGAATGTATGCGATTGTTGACTGGCATATACATGCTGAGAATCCATGGGATACTGTAGATCAGGCTAAGTCATTCTTTAAGAAGTACGCAACAATGTATAAGGATTACGACAATGTAATATTTGAGATATGTAATGAGCCAACCAATGTCAAATGGTATACGAACGGCAAGAAGGATCTCTACGCATATGCTAAGACCATAACCAAGGTTATAAGAGATTGCGGAAGCAATGCGATTATTGTCTGCGGTACCAATACCTGGTCTCAGGATGTTGATGAGGTTGCCGGTCATACGATTGATGATGGTAATGTTATGTACACCTTCCATTTCTATGCGGCTACCCATAAGGATTCATTGAGACAGAAGGTTACTAAAGCTTACAATGCAGGTATTCCTATATTTGTAACTGAGTTTGGTACATGTGATGCTTCAGGAGCCGGCGGATATGACTTTGATAGCGCCGATACATGGATTAATCTTCTTGATAAGTATGGAATTCCTTATTGTAACTGGAGTCTGTGTAATAAGGCTGAGGCGGCTTCTATGCTTAAGTCAAGCTGTAAGAAGACTGACGGAGGCTGGGTAGGCTCTGATCTTACAAGAAGCGGAACATGGCTTGTTAACACATACAGAGCGCACGAGGAGAAAGAAAAATAAGATATTATAAGTGAAGGGGTTGTAAGGAATGACAACCATGTCATGACTTCGCGAAGCAAAGAATCTTTATCCCGAGTGTAGCGAGGGATAACACATTTATACAGGAGGAATTTATGCGTATAAAAACAAGTTTCAAAAGGCTTCTTGCCTGGTGTTTAAGCATTATGGTAGCATTTAACTTCTTAATCCCTAAGACATTAGAAGTATATGCAGCTAATAACGAGTATCTAATGGTGTCTGATCAGTCGGGTTCGGGAACTATCGCAAAAGATGAATATGGTCCGGATTATATATGCGATTTTTACGAGAATAACTCCCCTTCGTCTGCATTTGCCACTAATCCATCAGGATTTGCTTCTATTACTTACGATGCCAATATTACCATCAATACGGTATCGAGCAATAATCTGACGCTTATGCTGTACGCCATGAACAGTCAGTACGGACAGTGGGATCAGGCGGCAACAGCCAGCAAGATACAGGCAGGCAAGACGTACGACCTTTCTCTTAGCCTTAAGAGTTATTCTGACATAGGTAAGCTTGGAATAAGGGTTGTAGACAGCACTGCTACCGCCGGAGCTACATTTACATACACAATCAATTATGCCAAGGTAGTGACTTCGTCATCAGGGGCCGCAGCCTCTACCACACAAGCTTCTCCTGCGGGAGATTCTGATGTGTCTGATGTTTCTCTTACTTTGACTGAGGGTAACGGTTCTAATCAGTACTATAAAGAATATGTAGTTAAACTTACCAACAATTCATCAAGCAGTATAACTGGTATTCAATGTCTGCTTCCGACTTCTGGTTCTGTTTCCGGAGTTCAGTGCTATGGTTCCGGCTTAAAAGCAAGCTACAGCAGTGAGAAGGGCGGAGTGTTGTTTTACTATTCTCTAAAGATTGATGCCGGAGCGACAGCGTACAGCACAGATACCAAGTTTGGTTTTTCTTTAAACGGTGCTACAGCATTTCCTGCAAATGCTAAAGTGCTCGAGATAAACTGTGCAAGCCAGTCATCTTCTAATCTTAAATACACTTTGACGGGTAAGACCAAGACGGTGACATTTGCCGATACACCTGTAGGCAAGCATGGAGCGCTTCATCTTGGTAATGTGCCTGGATATAAAGCGCCTGTGATTGTTGGAGAAGATGGAGCCAAGGTTAACTTAAGAGGTGCATCTACTCACGGTATGCATTGGGACAGCATGACTCCATATGTCAACAAAGGAGCATTCCAGTCGCTTCGAGATGAGTGGGGCGTTAATACTGTAAGACTTGTAAGCTATGTTACACAAGGCGGTTATACACAAGGATCGCAGAGTAAGCTGGATACCGCTATACAGAATGGCGTTTCTTATGCCAAAGATCTTGGAATGTATGCGATTGTTGACTGGCACATACATGCCGAGAACCCATGGGATACCATCGATCAGGCAAAGACATTTTTTACCAAGTACGCAACGATGTACAAGGACTATGACAATGTAATATTTGAGATATGTAACGAGCCGACCGGCGTTCAGTGGTATACAGGCGGCAAGGATCTATATAGTTACTGTAAGACCATCTCTAAGATTATAAGAGACTGCGGAAGCGATGCGATTATTGTCTGCGGTACCAACACCTGGTCTCAGGATGTTGATGATGTTGTAGGTCACGAGTTAAAAGCTGATGGATTCAGTAATATTATGTACACATTCCATTTCTATGCTGCATCTCACTACGGAGACAAGATGGCTAAGGTGACAACCGCCTATAACGCCGGTGTACCAATATTTGTAACTGAGTTCGGAACCTGCGATGCTTCGGGTGCCGGTGGTTATGATTTTGACAATTCAAATGAATGGATAAGTCTTCTTGACAGCTATGGCATTCCATACTGTAACTGGAGTCTATGTAATAAGGCAGAGGCTGCGTCAATGCTCAGTACATCATCTTCTAAGCAGACCGGCGGATGGCTTGCTGATGATTTGAGTGAGAGCGGTGCATGGCTCGTCAATACATACAGGGCTCATCAGGATGCTGAAGACGGAACTGATACTACCGCTAAGGAAGTTACAACAGAAGGTGCAACAACCACGGAAGCTGCGACTACGACGACCGAGGAAGCTACTACAACAGAAGTTACAACAACGGAAGCGGCTACTACCGAGGGCGTTAAGGACTTCGTTGAATCGATATCATTAGATAAGACTGAGCTTACTATCAAAGCAAGTTCAAATGCGACACTTAAAGCGACTGTTAAGGTAAGCGGCAACGCATCCTCAGAGATTAAGTGGTCTTCTAACAGACCGGACGTAGTCAGTGTAGACTCTAACGGTAATATTGTGGGACTCAAGGGCGGTAAGGCTTTAGTTACCGCTAAGTCAGCATTTGACGCAACTAAATACGTCGAGTGTAAGGTTACTGTCGAGAAACTTGACAGAGAGCTTACAGGAATCCTTTCTTACGAGAATGTGACTTCAGACACGGTTAAACTTGTGGGACTTGGACAAGACGTTGAATACGGTTTTAAGATTAAAGGTGCTAATTCGTATCCTGAGAAATTTAGCGACACTTTAACCTTTACAGGTTTAAGTCCATATACGGAGTATTCATTTGCAGCAAGATACAAAGAGACGGATATTTACAATGCTTCTAATATAATAGAAGTAAATGTTTTGACAAGCGTTGCTGATAAATATGAATTTGATTTATCTAAGGCGGCTGATGAAGCATATGTTAAGGCACACGGTGGAACGGTGTCATATGATGCAGTTTCTAAGACATTAACGCTTAATGATTCGGAGGGCTATAAGCTTACAGGAACCAACAAGGATTTGAACATTGTAAGCAACACTTCTAAGCCTTTGTCGTTAGACGATGTAAGCGTTAAGGCGATTACAAGTACATTAGATATTAATCTAATCTTGACCGGCAACAATAATGTAGCTGCAGGAATCACTACTGACAAGGCGGTAACATTTGCAGATAATGAAAGTGAAGCCGGAATAGGTAAGATTACGATTGCAAATGATACAGGTAAGCCTGCGATTAAGGCAACAACTGTTACCGTTAGCAGCGGAGAGGTCGATTTGAAGGTATTGGGTGCGACTTCTGCAATCAGTGCAGCCGAGAGCGTTACTCTTGATGGTGGTTCGGTTGATATTGCAGTTGGTGAAGGATTTGCCGGAGCGGCGATTGATACTAAGAAGATTGTGTTTAACAACACAGCAGTTAACGCTAATACAGAGAAGATTTATGGTGATACTTGTCTTGCTGTTGATAAGGATGGCAACGAGATATCATTTGTCAATGTATACTACGTTGTCGATACTGCTTCTAAGAATGCCAAGGTTAGAAAGGGAGCTAAGGTTACACTTCCTAATCTTGAGGCTAAAGAAGGTTTTAAGGCAGTTGGCTGGAAGAATAAAGATAAGGTATATGCTGTAGGAGACAGCGTGGTTGTTGATCAAGAGATGACATTTACGGCAGAGTATCTCAAGATTGAAGGTGCATTAAAGATTGATGCAGATCCTACAAGTTTTGAACTTGAAGAGGGATATTCTTCATCGTCAAATGATACTGTAATTACTCTTACCAACAACACCAACGTCACTATTGATGCGATTACGTTATCGCTTACCTTCGGTTCGGTATTCGCTTTGAGTAATGCTAAGATCACTTCTCTTAAGGCGGGTGAATCGACTAAAGTGACGGTTAGCTTAAAGCTCGGACTTAGTGAGGGTGAATATAACGACACTGTAACAGTTACCACGAGTGGAGAAGTAGCAGGCGGAAGTGTTAAGGTATCAAGGACAGTTAAGAAGGTTGCCAAGGAAGAGAAAGAGGATGATTTCGGACCTTCTGAGAATAAGGCTTCTAGTTCTGATGCATCAAGCAGCGATGCTGTTTCGACAATCGGCAAGGTAACCAATGTTAAACTTAAGTCTAAGAAACGAAAGATTACCGTTAAGTGGGACAGTGTTCCCGGTGCAATTAAGTACGCGATATTTATATCCAACACCAAGAATAAGGGCTATGAGAGAAACACTCTTGTGAGTGGAGAGAAGACAAGCTACACTATCACCAAGTTCAAGGGTGCTAAACTTAAGAAAGGCAAGAAGTACTTTGTTAAGGTTATGGCTATCGGAGGTGTGTCTGACAAGACAACTGAGGAGATAGTTACTCCGGTAGTTGCCAAGAAGAAAGGTAAGCTTAAATATGTCGTTTCGGGTGATGCGACAGTCAAGAACATGACTGTGTACATTTCCAATAAGGACGGAGCATATAAGAAGGTTGCTAAGTTTAAAAATACATTTAGAAGGTATACCGTTACCTTTAAGAAATGTAAAGGCAAGAAGATTAAGAAGGGTAAGGCGTATTATATCAAGGTTGTCAACGAAGTTGATAAGGGGGATTTAATATATGGAGAGTATTCGGATATTATAAAGGTAAAATGTAAAAAATAGCGGATGTAAGTCGAGCATAATGTGTTATTTCTTCGGGACGCCTCTCGGCTCGGTAAAATTGACGATCCCGGCAACACGATGCTACGTCGGACACGCTCTCGCTTCGGTAAAAACGTAGCGGTACTAAATTCGTGCTACGTGTAACTTGCACTCATTAAGTACCGACGTTTTTATAGAGTCCGACTTAAGCATATGTGTAGCCGTGCTCTGTATTAAGTACGAGACACTTGGGCGCCCTACGAAATAACACATTATGCTCTTTATAATCCTCAGGGTGGCAGAGCCACCGAGTTTAGCCTGTCATTCTGAGCGAAGCGAAGAATCTTAAATCCCCGGGCGGAGGCCCGGGGATTTACTTATATTGTGGTTAGAATTAGGTTGCACACATACGCTACCACGCACGCAACCACAGCGACAAACACCATGCTCTTGCCTCTGTACGCTAAGAAGAATGCAACCACTGTTGCAACTATTCCTGACCGTACGTCCCCTGTGGAATATACAATAACAGGAAATGTCATAGTTCCAAGCACTGCATACGGAATGTAGTATAGGAATGATTTGATGAATTGATTGTCTACCTTTTTTCTAAATACTATAAACGGTACGGTTCTTACCGCATAGGTTGTTATCGCCATTACTATGAGGTAAGGAAGATATGTTGTTATGCTCATTTACGCTTCCTCCTCATCTTCATTTTTAGGGAAAAATACTGCGCCGACAACTGATGCAAGTATTCCCATAATTATAACCTTAAAGCCGGAAGTGATGACCTTGCTTAAAGGTGTGTAGTATATTAGGCAGCTACCTATTATTGCAGTGATAAGAACAGCTACAACTCCCTTTTCTTCTTTCGCAGGAGGGATGATGATAGCCAAAAACATTGCATATATCGCGATTCCGAGCGACTCCGACAAAAGAGGAGGTATAACATTTCCAATCAGGGCGCCAAGAAGTGTGCCCAAAGTCCATCCTAATACCGGAAGAAGAAGAAGACCTGCCATATAAGTCCTTCCGACAGTCTTGTTTTTACTCATTGCCACTGCGAATATCTCATCTGTTATTCCGTATCCAATGAGCAGTCTTGACGGAATGTTAAGTGTCTCGTCGGCTTTCTGGGAAAGGGAGATTGACATCAACGAATATCTTAAGTTTATTACAACCTGTGAAAGTGCAAGCTCTATTAAAGATCCGCCTGCAATCATGATGTCAAGACCTGCGAACTGTCCAGCGGATGTGAGACATAAAAATGATATTAAAACAGCCTGAGTGGTACTTAATCCACCGCTTACTGCAATTAGTCCAAATGTAAAACTGACGGATAAATACCCAAGTGCGATAGCGATTCCGTCATTAAGACCTTTCTTAAACATAAAAAGCATCTCCCGAAAATGTTAATTAACGTGCCCGACAATATTAACATACTTTAAGGAATCTTACAATGGAATAATAGTGAGTCTCTCTCATTTTTCTCTTGTAATAACCCCTCTAATACGATAAAATGTATACAATTATGGGCTTTTAAAGGAGGAGAGATAATGTATCAAGAGATTACAAATGATATTTTAGCGGTGGGTGTTAACGACCCTGATATTACATTGTTTGAGAATCAATACGAGCTTCCTGAGGGTATGGCTTACAATTCATACCTTATTATGGATGAGAAGGTATGTCTTATGGACTCGGTTGATCTTGATGTCAAGGATGAGTGGCTTAACAATGTTAAGGAGGCGCTTAACGGCAGGACTATCGATTATATCGTGGTTCAGCATATGGAGCCGGACCACTCAGGCTCTTTAGATGCAATCATTAAGGAATATCCTGACGTAAGGATTAAGACGAGTGCGCAGGCAGCGAAGCTTATCGGAGATTTCTTTGATGAGGATTATTCAGATAAGATTGATATTATCAAGGAAGGTGACACTTTAAGTCTTGGAAGCCACGAGCTTACATTTGTTGCAGCGCCTATGGTACATTGGCCTGAGGTTATTATGACTTATGATAAGACTGCGAAAGTACTGTTTTCTTCGGATGCATTCGGTAAGTTCGGCGTAAGAGAGTCAGAGCCTGATGATTGGGCTTGCGAGGCCAGAAGATACTATTTCAACATTGTAGGTAAGTACGGTATTCAGGTGCAGAACCTTCTTAAGAAAGTGGCTGCATTTGACATCGAGAAGATTTTGGCTCTTCATGGTCCTTATCTTCCACAGAATGAGGAGCTTGGTTTTTACCTTGATAAGTACCAGAAATGGTCTACATATACACCTGAGGACGAGGGCGTTGCTGTTATATTTGCCTCAATTCACGGACAGGGTACCAAGCAGGCGGCACATTATATTTCAGAGCAGTTAGAGGCTAAGGGTATTAAGGCGCCTGTCACCGACATTTGCAATGATGATATGCATGAGGGAATTGAGGATGCCTTCCGTTACGATAGGATGGTTTTATGCGCTTCTTCTTATGATGCGGATCTTTTCACACCGATGATAACATTTCTTAATATTCTTAGAATCAAGAATTATCAGAAACGTAAGGTTGGTATCATCGAGAATGGTGCATGGGGTCCTACCGCAGGTCGCATTATGAAGCAGACTGTAGAAGGGTTCAAGGATGTTGAGATTGCTGAGCCTATGGTTACGGTTAGAGGAACCTTGAAGGACGATTCTAGGGCAGCGATTGATAAACTTGTAGAGGAATTATCCCAAGCATAGCTTGGGATAAAGATTCTTCGAAGAAGGTCAATACATTATTATTAGGAGGACATTATGGCTAAGAAATCATGGAAGCCGGGCAACATGTTATACCCGGTGCCTGCAGTCTTGGTAAGCTGCAGAGATAAAGAAGGCAATGACAATTTACTTACTATTGCGTGGGCGGGCACAATCTGCTCAGATCCTGCAATGGTATCAATTTCAATTAGAAAGTCGCGCCACTCATACAACATGATTAAGGAGAGCGGTGAGTTTGTAATTAACCTTACAACGAGGGCGACAACATTTGCAACAGATTACTGCGGTGTCAAGAGCGGCGCTAAAGAAGACAAGTGGACTACATCTAAGCTCACCAAAGGTGAGGCAGAGGTAGTCAACGCTCCTATAGTTGTTGAGAGCCCCGTTAACATCGAGTGCAAGGTTAAAGATATTCTTGAACTTGGAAGCCACGATATGTTTATTGCAGAGGTGGTTAATGTTCAGGTGGATGAGGAGCTTTTGGATGAGAAGGGAGCTTTCCATCTTGATGATGCAGATTTGGTAGCTTATTCTCATGGCGAGTACTTCGCTTTGGGAGAGAAGCTCGGGTCATTTGGTTACTCTGTGAAGAAGTCGTAATCAGATACGGAGGAAGTAGTCGTGGAGATTAGATGCGTCAATTGTGGAGCATATTACGAAGAGGGCAGTTACGACTGCCCTTATTGCGGTCATATAACCCCTGATAATGCTGAAGCCAAGTACATGGACGCTCTTGAAGATATCAAGGATGACCTTCATGAGCTTGCGGATGACGGCGAGGAGGCTGCTATTGAGGAGGGGAAGAGCCTTGCTAAAAGGATTCTGATTCCTGTCTTTATATTCCTGCTGATATTGGGAGTGTGTGCTTTAATCTTTGTGGTTCCAAAAACGATTAAGAATAAGGCAAATGCTAAATGGCAGGTTGTCAATTATGCCAGGTTTCAGCAAATGTATAATGACGAAGACTATGATACTCTTCTTGATGAATATCTTAAGGCAAAGGCTGACGAGAAGCCAGTTTATGGGTTTAAGCATGCAGCATTTTGTGACGCATTAGATGTGCTTAATAAAGCTAAGAACGCTTATGATTATGTGGACTCCAAGGAATCTGTTGACGATTATTGGAATATTGAGCTTTTCTATAATGAGATGAAGTGCTTTGCATTTGACTATGAATACGGCCTTACCGTCAAAGAGCGTGATATGGTTAAGGAGAAAGCAGAGCCATATAAGGATGATGCCACATTAAGGTATGGACTAAGTAGTGCGGAGCTTGACGAGTGGATGAAGAAGATTGAGGAAGAGAAGGGTTATGTCAGTTATACGGACTGCAGAGAGTACCTTGAGAAGAAAGGTATGATTAAGGAGGATAATCAATGAAGTGCAAACATTGTGGAGCAGAGGTTGATTTTGAAGATAAATTCTGCAAGAGTTGTGGAATGCCGAATTCATTTGCTACAAAGCATATTGCTGACATGGAGCACTATGCGCGCGACTATAATGAGACCAAAGAAGAGGTTGATAAGAGAACTAAAGGTGCACTTAAGGTTGCAATAAGAATAGCGGCAATATTTGTTCTTATTATCCTGATTGGAGTTGCGAGCAACATGGACGAGATAAGATATGATCTTCATAAGCGAAAGACCATAAAAGAGGTCGAAGCTCACAAGGACGCATATGACCAAAAACTTAAGGAATACATCGCCAATGAAGAGTTCATTGAGATGTATCATTACGTCAGTAACGGGGATATATTGGTATACGGTGCCAGCCTCTATGATAATTACGGTTTGTTCTTCCAGAGCGTTTCGGATTACTCAAGAGTATTTACTTATACCGAGGAATTATATCATTACATGTATATGGATAAGAACAACACAGTCTCGTCATTTGATTATGGAAAGTATGTTGAAGACGAGAAGAAGACCGTAGCTAAGTATGTGGCTACATTCTATGAAGAGAAGAAGAATTATCTGGAAAGGTTAGATTCTACCTACTGCGATATTCCAAAAGAATATCAGGAGCTAGAGGTTGAAGCGCTTAATGTAATGTCAGAGCATATTACGGACTTGGCAATGGGTGTTTTTGGGATTACGGAGGAGGACGCCTACTCTTTGGATACGATGTCATCCGCTAAGATTGAAGTATTATTTGAGGAGGCCAAGGTAAATGAGTAAGAATAAAAATAAGAATAAACCTGCCGGAAAGGTTAAGAAGTCACCGGCAATGGTGATAACCGGTGTTATTATTATAATTCTGGGGCTTGTGCTGACCATTGTTACCATAGTAGGTTTTATTGATTTAAATAATAGAAAACACGTATACTACGTTCCTACAACTGACCTTTTGAGCACGATCTCAAGAGAAGACTTTGTTGATCTTGTACATGATTATTATAGCTCCAATGATAACCTTACGACGGATGATAAGGACAGACAGGAGTGTTTCGCGCTTGCGAGATATTATCAATACGCTTTGCAGTTTAAGGTGTTTAGCTCGTCCGGAGACTGCATAAGAGCGTCAAAGTACAGATCGTTGATGAACAAAGAGATTGATAAGATGGGAGATTTGGTTTCGTACAAACCGTCTATCGATGAAGAATTAGGTATAGAATAGAGAGGAACAGATATGACCAAGGGAGATATATTTCATAAGCAAATGTTTAAACGCATCCTAGAGGAAGGTGAGCTCGATAATAATCCGCGTCCTCACTACGAGGACGGTACGCCGGCACACACATACTCAGTCAATCATGCGTGTGTTACCTACGATCTTTCTAAAGGCGAGAGTCCGATAATCACACTTAGACCTATTGCGGTCAAGAGCTCTATCGGAGAGCTTTTGTGGATATATCAGGACGAGAGCAACAGCCTTGATTTGTTGAGAGATAAGTATAATGTCACATGGTGGGATTCATGGGATGTAGGAGACAGAACGATAGGGTGCTGCTACGGTGAGACCATAAGGAGGCATAACCTTATGAAGAAGCTTCTTGACGGCATTAAGAATGATCCTGACGGAAGACGCCATATAATCAACATGTGGCAGGAGGACGATTTTAACAATCCTCATGGCCTTAAGCCGTGCGCATATCAGACGGTTTGGAATGTCAGACATGGAAGTGACGGTGTTGACTACCTTGATATGTGTCTTTTTCAGAGGAGTTCGGATTTTGCTACGGCAGGGTGCATCAATCAGCTTCAATACAGCATTTTCTTAGAGTTTGTGGCAAGGCATCTAGGCCTAACGGCGGGTAAGTTCACTTGGATGGTTGCCAATATTCAGCTATATGACAGACACATAGATCAAGCCAAGATTATGCTTGAGAGGTCAGAAGTAGACTGTCAGCCGAAGGTTTGGATTAATCCGGACAAGCATAATTTCTATGATATGACTGTCGATGATGTCAAGATTATTGATTATCCTCGAGATGAGATAAAAAAGGTAAATCCACAGCTTAAATTTGACCTTGGGGTATAGTATTTATCGGTAAAATGCGATATAATATACGGTAGGGTATACTAACCATACTTTAGGTATATATGCTCAAGACTTTACGATAGGATAATCGATTATGAAACTTGATATGATATATAAAAAGAGAATAGGTGGAATTATCATGGCGGCATGTGTCTTTTTCTTTGTCGCTTTGATAATGACGGCTCCGGTTAAGAGCGATAAGCAGAGTGAGTTTTACCGCTTGACTACGACATTTGTTAAGGGTGATACCGGAGAAGGCGAAGCATTTAAGGGATGTCACTTGAATAAAGGTGAATCAGTGACATTTTCAACAATATTACCTGATGAAGAATATATAAGCCCTACAATCTCCTTTATGTCGGACTTTTGTGAAGTTGATGTCGCCTATAATGGTGAGAGCATATATAGGTATGGCAATGAAGAAGAGAGGCATGGAAGTTTTGTCCCTAAGAGGGCGCTGATTGCTGCGATTCCTAGTGCACCAAAAGGTGGCGTGCTTGCAGTTACTATCAAGGCCTCCATTTCCACAACATACAATCTTAATTATTTCTATTACGGCGAAAGTGCGGATATATCTACCTTTTATGTGGAGAGTAGAAGGTTACCGCTTTTTGTCGGTATCTTTGTCTGCACGTTCGGACTTTTTATTCTGATTACAATTCCTATACTAAGAGGAGTTCAGACAGCGATTATAAGTATGCTTTTCCATGGACTTTTGCTCATGGATTTGGGTGTATATTTTCTTGGGTACAATAGTCTGTTAGGCTTTGTGGTTAACGATTACAGTGCCTCATTTCTTGAATATGCGTCACTTTTGTTCCTTCCGTTTTTGGTTCAGGGTGCCATGATATTCAACGACGGAGCTAAGCGTAATAAGCTTACATATTTCTTTATGATAGTTGATTTCTTGGTTCCGGTTATAGTGCTTTTAATTCATTTCTTAGGATTGAAGTATATCCAGGAGATGGTTATTTTTACTCATGCACTTATTTCATTTCAAGGCGCGTACTGTGTCATTTATCTGGTGAGATGTATCAAAACATCAAGAGAGATTTCGGAGATTTACGGTAACAGAGTATATTCGTTTATTATTGTTATCGGTGTTAATATCTTCTTTATCACTTCATATGCCGACTTAATTGCATATTATATCGGCAACTCAATGGGAAGAATTCCTCAGACTTCAGTCAAGGGTATGTACATACTCTTTGGAGCGATAGAGCTTGTTATCTGTATGGTTTTAAGTTACTTCTTCCATCATATTGCCCATATTAACGAAGACAATATCAGAGATAATCTTGAGGGACTGGCTTATCGTGATGAGCTTACCGATGTGTCTAACCGAGCTCACTGCGAGCAGGTTATGGAGAGAATGACCAGAAAGAAAGTTCCTTGTATTGTTGTCAGCATTGATCTTGACGGACTTAAGAAGGTTAATGATAACCTCGGTCATCAGATTGGTGACCGTATGATTAAAGGCTTTGCGGCTATACTGAAAGATGTCTACAGCAATGTTGAACTTTTAGGCCGTATGGGTGGAGATGAGTTTATAGTTATTATGAAGGGACGCGATGTAGCGAGATGCGAGTCGCTTCTTAGTAAGTTAAAGCTTGAGATAGCTGTTGCCAATGATAAAGAAACAGAATTCAGGTATTCTGCTTCATGGGGCTATGCCGGTAACCATGAGGTGGATTCACCTAGTGTCAAGGATGTATATATGCTTGCGGATACAAGAATGTACGCAATGAAGGACGAGCACCACAGAATGATGGCGGAGCTTTCTAATCAGGAGGTGATGTCATGAACAGAAAGAAGTTAATTATACTTGGATCATTGGTGGCAATATATTTTCTTACGCTCGGTATTCTTTTAAGATATTCCGATAAGTCGACCTGCCCTGTGACTAATGTTAACACTGTGAGTGTTACTCTTGGTACAGATTTGACTGTTGATGTGAGCGGTAGTAATTATTTGAGAGCTTTAGGTAAGAGTCTCAAAAGAGACGAAGATCTTATTGTTTCATTTACATTACCTAATACTGATAACATGATAATACCTGCAATTGAATTTAACACCGACGAGTGCGCTTATGAAGTGTATGTGGGTGATAAGCTAATTGAGCAGAAGTACCTTGATGAGATAGCGAGAAATACATATATATCGTCAGGACACAATCTGATTTCTCTTCCGGAGAATTCTTCAGGTGAGACTTTAAAAATCATATTAAGGACCAGTAGCTTAACGGTAGTCAACCCTATATCTTCAATAAGTGTCGGTAACAGACTTGACTTGTTCAAGAGATATGTGTTTTCTAATGCATTGCCACTGTTTTTAGGATTATTCCTCATTCTTTATGGAGCAATATTCCTGATGATTTCACTTATTCTCTTTGGATGGGTTGACGGACTTAAGATTAACATTTTAGAGTCATGCATATGCATGGATCTTGGCGTATTTCTGCATACATACTACAAGTGTGCAGGCATATATATGAGCATGGATCTCATTAAGCCTATTATGTATACAACAATGGCTGCTATTATGCCTCTTTCAATAATGTTATGTTTTGAGATATCTAAGGGTGCATTGTATGAAAAGAAGCATAAGATTGTTACTGCGTATAATATAATGTTTGTTTTCATCAATATACTTCATTATGCAGGAATGATTTCATTTTACTATACCAAATGGGTAATCTATGTGTTTTTGGTGGCTTGCTTTGTAGGTATAGTTATCAAGTATATAAAGGACAAGAAGAATGGTTTGCTTGATGACGGTGACATCTTCCAGATTGCCGGGCTTATTACACTTAGCTCGTTACTGTTTGCATCATCGTTAATTAACATGGCTACAAGATTTCTTAACATTGACAGCAACTCAGTGATTATTTACATCGGTGGTAATCTGGTATCTGTCGGAGCGCTGTTATTTGCATATTTTCAGCTTGCCAACTTTTATATCAATGTTACAGGTGCTTATGCGAGAACGGTGGAGTTTGAGTCGCTTGCATATCTTGCTTATGCCGACGGACTTACAGGTTTATACAACCGCTCTAAGCTTAATCTTCAGCTTGAGGAATGGGAGTCCAATGAAGAGAATTACTGCATTATAAGTTTCGACCTTAACGGTCTTAAGATGGTCAATGACAATTATGGCCACAACGCGGGTGATGAGCTTTTGAAGGTGTTTGGTAAGGCTCTCCAGTCTGTATTTGAAGGATATGACGCGATGGTTGGCCGAATCGGTGGTGACGAGTTCATGGTCATCATGAGAAAGGTTGGAACCGAAGAGGTTGAGCAGGCGTTAAGAATGCTTGACGCTAAATTAGAGGTTATCAACACGGTTAAGGATGTTCCTTGGGATTATTCGACAGCTTACGGATACGGTTTCAGAGTTGAATGCAAGGAGGACTTCATTCACCAGACCTATCTTCTTGCTGATCAGAGAATGTACGAAGCCAAGAAGGAGCATCACGAGAAGTATCGCATTAAATCAAGGTAGATTGCTATATGAATGAGAGTAGAAACAAATCCGAATTAATCAAGAGATATGCACTCTTTCTTTTTGGAATCTGTGTAAATGCAATAGGTCTCGCTCTTATGACCAAGTCTGCATTGGGAACGGGGCCTACTGCCTGTATACCTTATGTCGCAAGTCTTTATTGTACGAAGCTGTCATTTGGTACATGGACATTTGCATTTTATATGTTTCTGCTTATTATACAGATTCTTTTGCTTAGAAAGAAGTTCACCGGGCAAATGTTACTGCAAGTTCCGGTGACATTGGCATTTTCCATCGTGCTTGATGGCGCGATGGCGGTATTGATGTTTATAACGCCTAATAATTACGCTTCGTCGCTTCTTATGTTGCTAATCGGATGCGTATTTAGGGCTTTTGGAATAACCTGTCAGGTTGTAGCGGATGTGGCTATGATTTCTACGGAAGCATTTATCAAAGCCATATCTGATGTATTTCATGTTGAATTTTCGATTGTTAAATTGTCTGCGGATGCAGTCATGGCTGCGATTGCCGTAGGGCTTTCGCTCTTTTTATTAGGTGAGGTTGTTGCCGTAAGAGAGGGTACTCTTATTGCAGTTATCTTAGTCGGACCGATTTCAAGAAAGTTTACTTCTAAGCTTAGTTTTGTAGGACACTATTTCCAAAATGAGGGTAGTTTCGTATACCGCTCTGCATGGAATCCTGACAAGAACAAGAAGCTTGTTATCACTGTAACCTCAGAGTCAGGCAGCGGTGGAAGAGTTATCGCAAGGATGCTCGGAGAGAAACTTAAGATTCCTGTATACGATAAAGAGCTTATTTCCATGATAGCCGATGAGGGACATTTCTCTGTTGACTATGTTACCAAGCATAACGAGAAGCTTTATGTCAACCCTATAGAGGCGTTTATCAAGGAGAATTATAAACTTGTGAGTGAGGATATGGAGGTTTACAGGGGGCTTTACGAGGCGCAGAGATCGGCGATTATGAAGCTAGCCAACGAGCAGAGCTGCATTATTGTAGGTCACTGTAGTCATTACATTTTAAGAGAATTGAGTTCAGCGCTTCATGTGCATATTACTGCTGATGAACAGCACAGAATAGTATACATGGAGAATAAATATCATGTAAGCTTTAAGAAGGCTATTGACATGATTACACATCAGGATGCTGATGTTGATGTCTATTACAGGCATTTTACGGGAGAGGACTGGAAGGCAGCGGCTAATTACCACATGTGCCTTGACTCTACTCTCTTTGGATATGACGGAGTTGCCGATATTATTGAGCACGCAGTCAGAAGCAATTATATGGATGATGCTTCGTTAAGTGTTAAGGAAGTTATTAAGAAATATCAGGACAAGCCTAAAGTGTCAAATGCTGCAGAATCGTGACTAGATATCACAGGATTCTGATTTTTGTGAGATATAATTTAGAATATATTTTATATGTCATCCTGAGGAACGAAGTTCCGAAGGATCTTGGGGATAATAGTTTTTCGGAGGTGTTTTTATGGCTCGTGTTTATAATGATAGAGTAAATAGATTAAGACGGGGTATAGCTTCATTTGTACTATTATTAGTCGCGGTGGCGGCTGTTTTAGGACTAAGAGCTGTAACTACAAGAGCGACAGACAATACTTCTTGTACCCTCAAAATGATACAGATTAACACCGGTGCTGAAGCGTCGTATTTTATGACATCTCTTACAGAGGCGGTTGCATCGGCTAATGCGTCGGCTAACGCGTCAGGTAACGGTAATACCAGATTTGAGATTATCTTAACCGAAGGTACCGAGTGCCTGCTTACAGATACTCTTAATATCGAGGCCAATGTGACGGTTAAGTCAAGCAGCGAGACGACGGAAGCCAGGATTTCACGTATTTCCAATATAACAGTTTTTAGGGTAGGAGCAGGAAAGAGTCTTACCATAGAGAACATTAAGATTGATGGTGGAAGTACCTCTAACTGTCTTGTTTACGTTGGTGGCGGTACTTTTACGATGAATGGTGCCAAGAGTACGCTTACTCACTGTAATAATGCTGAGATGTCTGTGCCTAAGAACCCTGAGACAGGCAATAACGGACCGGGTACCGTATATGTTGATACATATTCAAGTTACCTCGGTACATTTTACATGAATGACGGAGCGATTATAGAGAATAGCCCTATATCCGGTGGTGGTGTATACGTCAATAGAGGTAGAATGTATATGTATGGCGGTAAGATCATGGGTAACACTCTTCAGTCAGGTAAGTCGGGATATGGAGCAGGTGTGTACCTTGAGAGTACAATGCCTTTATACTTGAAAGGCTCTCCATATATTTATGGCAATACTTTAGGGGATGCTGCAAGGACTCCACAGAATGTGTACTACAAGGCTTCAGGAACCTCGGTACAAGGTGGTGGTATTCACTTAGAAGAAGATTTACGTAATACTGCTAAGATTGGTGTATATTCTCAGATTGCTCCTTCAGGTGTTGATGAAAGTCAGTCAGGCTCTATGGTTGAGATAACAGGTGCGGATACCAAGGATCTTATTAATACCGGAGCTAAGTTTGAATATATTATTCCTGATCAGGATGGATGTGAGGTTGTTAAGAGTACTCAGGGTACTGAGAAGAGATTGCTCTTAAGATATGGACATACGGTGACATTTGTAGTTGATAACGGACAAGGCGTACTTGCCGATTATGGAGGGGACTTTAACGTAACAAGTGCTACTGAAGGTTCATTAGATGTAGTACATGACAAGGTTATGACTAACATCCCGAATGTTACAGGAACTCAGGCAGGTCGTAACTTTGAGGGATGGTATGAGGAGGACCCAAGCAACGCGGGTAAACCTTCCAAAATCAGAGTCACAGGCACTTATCATGTAACAAAGAGTGTTAGGGTTATAGCTAAAATTACCGAGGGTAAGTGTTCTGAGCCTGATATTACATCGGACCATTCGATTATCAACAGAACAGATACAGAGACTTCGACGCGTTTGAACATTGTGCTTAGCGGTAGTCAGACAAGCGCCAATATATTCCTTACATCTAAAGCCGGAGATAGTGATACTCCGACTGATATCTACTATACAAGAAACGGTATTGATCCGAGTGGTACCAATGCAAGTAAGTTAACATACACTGCCGATGGTATAGTGGTCGGTTTAGGGGCAACAGATACTACGATTAAGACATTTGCTCGATGCAACGGATATACTGACAGTGAAGTAGTTACTTATATCATACATGTGGTCAGAGTAGATGACGTTGAGGTATCACCTGAAGATGAATCGCTTACTAAGCTTTACAAGGGATATACAGCCAATTTCAAAGCGACGGTTACTGTCGCCGACGGTTCTAACACAGGAACGAGAGTGACCTGGGAGGTTGATGGTAATGTCAGTGGTGCTACTTCTATTACTTCAGCCGGAGTATTGTCAGTTGCAGCCAATGAAACTGCGCCTGCTCTTACAATAAGGGCTATATCAATGGAGGATCCGAATCAGACTGATTTTATTGAGCTCGACATCGGAACCAAATACGTCCTTACTTATGACAAGAATGCACCGACCAACAAGACGGTAACGGGAACGATACCAAGTGTTGAGAAAGACGCAGAGAGTGCGTCGGTTACGGTTGTCAAGAACGAAGGTACTACATCAATTAAGTGTAACGGATACACATTTGATGGATGGAACACTGCCAAGAATGGTAGCGGAACCAAGTATAATCCTGGAGATACATTTACACTTCAGTCAGATGTTACATTATATGCACAGTGGATTGTCAATGTCAGTATCGATAAGGTATACGTTAAGCCTAGTGACAAGGTAATCAATCAGGGAGAAGTGTTAGACCTTACGGTTTCTGTAACCGGTACTCCGGCAACTGGAACTGTTACATGGAGCCTTTCGGGAGCGGTTGACATTGCTGAGCCTACAGACCCTGATTACGACAAAAAGACACGTATTGTTCCGGGAGCGGACGGCAAGACCGCCAAGCTTTACATTAGTGAAAATGAGCCCGCAAGTACCAACACTTCTAAACTTGTAGTTACGGCTACCTCTACCGAGAATACAGCCAAATGGGGACGCGCGACTTACACAGTTCAGGAGCTTACAAGATATAAGGTTAATTACAACGGAACCGGTGGTATCGGAAGCATGGCTTCATTTGACGCAGCTTATGTTGCCGGAACTCAGGTTGAAGTTCAGAAATGTTACTACGCAAGAGTAGGATATAAGTTCGTTAAGTGGAATACCGCATCAAGCGGAAGAGGAACCGACTATGTTCCGGGTGAGAAGTTTACACCTACCGCAGACACGACGCTTTATGCACAGTGGATGAAGGATGGAGGAACTTCTACAGAGGAAGAGGAGGCTTCAGAGGATGCTGTTTCCGAAGACGGCACTCCGAAAGTCAAGTCGGACAAGCAACTTGCGGCCGAGTGTATTGCTCTTATAGAGGTCAATACTGACAACGGAAATGTCAGTGACGCGTACATAATTAAAGGTATGGCGTCATCGATACAGGCAGCGCGAGCTGCATATAACGCATTAACAGACGCGCAGAAAGCGTTGGTTGGAGATGCAGAGTATCAGAAACTTGTTATGATAGAAGCTATATATAACAGGAAGTTTCCTGTTTCAAGCGGTAATGCTACTCCATCTAACCCTACGGTGATAGAGCCTGTTGTTGAATATGCGTTACCTGTCAATTCGTATTTTACGGTTGGCAAGTATAAGTATAAAGTTACATTGTCATCTGACACCAAGGGAGAGGTTACTCTTTATAGACCTAAGAGTGCTAATATAACTACGGTTAATGTGCCTAATACGGTTGAATTCGGAATAGTTACATATAAGGTTACAAGAGTTGCTAATTACGCGTTTAAGGGCTGTAAGAAGCTTATGACATTTACCTGTAATAAGACCAACTGTAAGGCGATAGGTAAGCAGGCTGTATACGGTTGTAAGAAGCTTACAAGCGTCACTTTGGGTGGTGGCTTAAAGAGTGTCGAGAGCAAAGCGTTTATGAACTGTACTAAGCTGAAGAACCTTAAGATAGGTGGTAAGGTAACCACTATCGGCACCTATGTATTCTATAAGGACAGCAGTCTTAAGAACACCAATATTACAACCAATACCATAACATCAATAGGTAAGTATTCATTTTCTAAGATCAAGAAAAATGCTATCATCAAGATGCCTGACGAATACTACAAGCCATATCATATACTCTTAAAGAACAGTAAGATAGCCAAGAATACTAAGTTAAGAACATACTAAAACAAATCCTCCGGCACATGCCGGAGGATTTTAGTTGTTTGCGCGCCATGGGCCCTGTACTACTTGACTTAAATGAAGAATAAATGTATTATAAAGTTATAACTAATTATAACTGAGAAGTGGAAGTTATAACTAATTATAACTGAGAAATAAAAGTTATAACTGATAGATGTGAGGTGTTATTTATGAATAATCCGTATACATTATCATTTGGAATTGAGCCGAATGAATATATATCAAGAACTGTTCAGATGAATCAAATTACAGATATGTTTACGAGTGATGTTCCATCGAATTATCTATATTTATTATCAGGTGTAAGAGGCGCAGGGAAAACGGTTATGCTTTCTAATCTCTCGGATACATTTGTTAATATGAAGAATTGGGTTGTTATTAATGTGTCACCTGATGTAGACATTCTTAATAGTATTGCAGCTAATTTGTATAGTAGGCGGGGGCTGCAGAATCTTTTTATTGATGCCAAAATAGATTTATCTGGGCTTGGAATTGGAGTTTCATTGACTAATTCTACACCGATATTTGATATAACAGTAGCACTAGAGAGCCTTCTAAAAGAATTAAAAAAGAAGAAATATAGAGTTTTGATTGTTATTGATGAGATAATTAATAACAAGTATGTGAGAGCGTTTGCAAGTGTGTATCAGATATTATTAAGATCCAAACTGCCGGTATTTCTTCTTATGACAGGATTGTATGAGAATATCAACAATCTTCAAAACGAAAAAAGTTTAACATTTCTTTATCGTGCTCCTAAGATTTACCTTGAACCATTAAGTATCGCTTCGATTGCTATTAGGTATAAAGCAGTGTTTAAGTTAAATGATGAAGAGGCAAAGAAACTTGCACATTTAACGAATGGTTATGCATTTGCATATCAAGCATTAGGGTATTTATACTGGGATAAGATATTTGAATCTAATGATAAATGTGATTTTGATGAACTGATTTCTTATTATGACAGTACATTGAGTGAATATGTTTATGAGAAGATTTGGTTTGAGTTACCAGAAACAGAGAAGAGTATTATAACTCTCCTTGTGTTAAATGGTAGGATGAAGGTAAAAGATATATGTAATAGCCTTGATATGCCGAATAATAAATTGTCTGTTTACAGAGATAGATTAAAAAGAAAAGGATTAATTGATACTTCGGAGTATGGATATTTAAGCTTAAACCTTCCAAGATTTGGTGAGATTGCTAAGTTTTGGGTGTGAGATTATCGATTGAACCATGTAGAAGAGCCTTATCCATTGTGGGTAAGGCTTTTTTATTATAAAATGTTTAAAAAGATGTTGACACCAACGGTCTATCGTGATAGACTACAGATGGTCTACAAGAATAGACCTGCGATTGTTATTGATATTTATTCTTTAATATAAGGAGTGAGATTGTGCTATGTATATCGAGTTAGGAGCGGTTCAAGAGCGGTTTGCAGATATTGTTTGGGAGTACGAGCCTGTAGAATCCGGAGATTTGGTAAAACTATGCAATCAGGAGTTAGGATGGAAGAAATCTACAACTTACACGGTACTAAAAAAATTATGTGAAAAAGGGCTGCTTCTGAACGAAGATGGCGTAGTAACATCACTGATAGCTAAAGAAGACTTTTATTCAGCTAAGAGTGAGCAGATTGTTGAGGAGTCTTACGAGGGATCTTTACCTGCATTTATTGCTGCATTTGCATCAAGAAAGAAACTAACCAAGAAAGAGATAGATGAAATTCAGCATTTGATAGATGGTTTTAAGGGAAGGGAGAGATGATTCATGGAAGCAGTATTTTTGAAAGTGTTAAATCTTTCTTTAAATGCATCATACCTTATTGTTGCTGTATTAGTAATCAGGTTGTTGTTTAAGAAGGCACCGAAGTGGATTCATTGTTTGTTATGGGGAGTTGTTGCCCTAAGACTTATCTGTCCGTTTTCTTTAACAAGTGTGGTTAGTTTGCTTCCGAGTGCTGAAGTTGTTCCAAGCACTATAACTTATGATGCTAAGCCACAGATTAATTCCGGATTTCAAGTTATTGATGGTGCAGTTAATCCTGTAATAGAGACAACATTTTCACCTAAAGTCGAGGTGAGTGCTAATCCGATGCAAGTCTTAATTCACATCGCAGGGATTATATGGATTGTTGGTGTAGTAGTGTTGATTGTATATGCGCTTATAAGCTATGTTAGTTTGAGACGCAGAGTAAGTGCCTCAGTTAAAGTTAAAGATAACATATATGAATGTGATGATGTGGAATCTCCGTTTATTTTGGGGATTTTTATGCCTATCATTTACGTGCCGTCAGGTATGGACGCTGCAACATTTGAACGTGTGATAGCACATGAAAATGCGCACTTAAGCAGACATGATCATTGGTGGAAGCCATTTGGTTATATTCTTCTTGCAGTATATTGGTTTAACCCGCTTAGTTATCTTGCGTATATTCTTTTATGCAAGGACATAGAAGCTGCTTGTGATGAGAGAGTTATTAAGGATAAGGATGATGATTTTATTGTCGGATATTCGCAGGCGTTGCTTGATTGCAGTACCAAAAAGAAAATGATATCTGCTTGTCCGGTAGCATTTGGCGAAATTGGAGTAAAAGGTCGCATAAAGGGGATAGTTAACTATAAGAAACCATCTTTATGGATTGTGATTTTTGCAGTGCTTGTTTGTATTGTAGCGAGCTTGTGTTTTTTGACAACTCCGAGTGCTGTGTCTACGGATGAACTTATTAGTTTTATAAAATCGGAAATTGAAACACCGGATAATGATTATATTCATGTGTGTGATGTTGAAGTTCTAGGAATAAAAAGATTAGGGAATACATATAAGGTATACTCTTATGTTTTAGATGAAGACTATAGTTATAATAACGGTGAATTATCCGAGAAATCCGCATCTCATGTAGCGTCTATATTTACGGTTAAAAAAGATAATGACGATTTTAAACTTGTTGAGGAATGGCATCCAAGGGAAGGAGCATATTTTAAGGAAGATGTAAAAGATAATTATCCGGTATACCTATGGAGTAAAGTGTTTAAAGGAGATTATATTGATAAACAGCAAGCGAGAAATCTGAAAAATGCTGAAAAGAGAGCCGAAGAAAATGATAATTCTGACACTGTTGTAATTACAAGACCTAAGGTTCATCTTTCGAATTATGTGGGAGCAGATCTTGCGTATTTGTTATATGCTGACAAAGATAAGATAGTGTTTAGCGAGTATGTTGGATTATTTGTTTATTCTAAGAGTAAAAGAGCTATCGTTAATTCTGTTGATTTAGCAGCTATAGGTTGCAATCAAACTCAAGGAGACGATTATTGCGATGAGAGAGTAAGCGTTGATGGTAATCTTGTTTACCTTCATCCGATTTCTAATGATGATATGTATGTATATAACATTTCTGAAGATACATTAAAGAAAATGCCGTGTAATTATGATGGTATTGAGTTTCACAAGAATCCTCTCGAATTGGCTGCTGAAGAAGATCCTACATTTAAATATAAAATGAACTCTGACATTGTTCCGGGCTCAGTTGAAGTATGGGATGACAATAATGATAAAGTGTTTACATGGCTTCATTATGGATCTAGAATCGGTGAATTGTGTTTTTGTGAAACAAGAAATGATGATGTAACAACATATTATCCGTTATATGTTCCTGAAGGGTTGGAAGGAGCGGTTGACTTTAAACCGGAGGATATACATGATATAGTTTCGGCAGACATTTGGGTTTCTGATACCATGGAGTTACCGCCTGAACTTGATATAAAGTCAAATGAAAGTGGTATGCTTCATTGTGAAGATAAAAGGGTATTGTCTAAACTCGAGAGTTTGCTTAGCTCTGCACATACTATTAAAGGTGCAAGTGAATGCCCGTTTTATACAACACTTTACTTAAAACGTGCCGATGGAACATTGGGAATTATTTCTCCTGCAACTGACTCTTGTGGAATCTATAATTCAGGAAATGTTTGTTATGAGTTTAATGAGAGTGAAAATGAAGAAGTATGGAATCTTATTAATCAGTTTTCAAGACAATAAATAATTGCTAACGCTCCAGTAGGGACTGTCCCCACTGGAGCATTCAGACGCAAGCAACATGAAAATCAAATCTAAATGGGGGATGGGACCATTAATGCTTCATGATGTTAATTATTGTCCGTATAATTCATGTAGTTACTCATATTACAAAAAGAAGTAACCTAATTCAAGGGAGGTATAATATGCGTACAGATATCATCTATCTTATAATTCTTTATACTTTATTTTCTATGATTTGTACGGGATGTAGTGATTCTATAACTGATTCTGGTAAAGATAGTGACACAAACACTGAGTCCAAAATGGAGCTTGCTAATTTGTATAATGATGACAGCGTTACGGATGAAGATGATTCTTCTGTTTGGAGAATCTATTTAGATCGTTTTTCCGGTACCGATGATAACAATTTATCTAATACTTGTGTTTGTTATAGCAAAATATCATCTAAAGAGCATCCAGATATGCTCATGGTTGACAATAACTACACTTATAACGAGTACATCAAGCCTAACAGCATTTGTGCCAATTTCAGCATTATCACATACAAGAAACATGAAGATATAAAAAGACAGTATGATGTGGTGTATGAAGAACCACGTTTTATAACTCCAAATGATAAAGCGAAAGGATATGCGGTTTGTGGTATGTCAGATGGTAATTTGGTACTTATAAAATGTATGGAGTCAGGAAATTCATATCATGTAATAAAAAAGGAAGATGAGTCTAGCAGGCTTAATTCCGGTAGTTTAGTTACATCAGAAAATGATGAATATACCAAAGATGGTGAAAAGATTTCTAAGTCTGAAGCAGAAGAACTAATCAATGATATACTTGATAACATATCGGTTGTATTGATAAAAGACGGTGAGCTTGATGATTTAATTAGTTCTTGTGTTGAAAAACTTCAGGATTGCTCTTTATCCTACAAGGAAGCTAAAACCAAGGCGTTTAGTTTGGCTTATAAAGAAGTAAATGCAAAAGATGTGTTCAAGAAATGTTCAGGAAAGTATACTACCAATTCCGGAGATGAGTCTTGTTGGACAGATATGGAACTTAAGGACGACGGAACATTTACCGGAGGATATTATAATTTAAATACCGGTAGTGATAAGGGTGAGTATGCTTCGTTCTCTGGAACATTTTCAATAGTAAGAGAATCAAATAAGGAATCGTACTATCTTGAATGTTCTGATTTCAAATATAACGATAACAAGGTTCCTGATAAAGAGAAGTACATATATAAAGAACCTTACAAAAAGGATGAATTTTCTTTGTTTAAACTATATGACAAGGGACTCGATTTCTATTCGTTCGATATCGAAGCAGCAAGACTTATGCCTGAATATTTTGAACATGAAGTGTTTGACTGGTTTAATATTAACGCTTATTATAATAATACTACCACACCTGATAAAACTGACAGATATATCTTAGAAAGTCAAAAGTCTGGGTTACGTTTATACGGTGATAAATAGCTGGGACGGCTATTTGGTTTCACTCTCATAACTTCCCATGGTACCTAATGCTAATGTGGAGTAATAAATAACAAATCCTCCAGCACATGCCGGAGGAATTTAGTATATTACATATTATCTAAAGTCTCTTTTATAGCTTTTATAAAATCTCTGCTGTTAAGAACAGTCACATTGTCGAGTGAGGTTATGAGTGCGAGATCCTTGGTCATCTTGCCGTCCTCGATAGTCTTAAGAGTTGCCTTCTCTAACTTGTCAGCAAATGCCATAAGGTCAGGGAGGTTATCAAGCTCGCCTCTCTTTCTTAATGCTCCGGTCCAAGCGAAGATTGTTGCTACAGAGTTGGTAGATGTCTCTTCACCTTTCAAATGCTTGTAGTAATGTCTCATTACAGTTCCGTGAGCAGCTTCGTACTCGTAGTTGCCGTCAGGACTTACAAGAACTGAAGTCATCATAGCGAGTGAACCGAATGCAGAAGAAACCATATCACTCATTACATCTCCGTCGTAGTTCTTACAAGCCCAGATGAATCCGCCTTTTGCTTTCATAACACGAGCAACTGCATCATCAATCAATGTGTAGAAATACTCGATGCCTAATTCTTTGAACTTGGCATCATATTCCTTATCGTAGATATCCTGCATGATATCTTTGAAAGTGTGATCGTACTTCTTAGAAATGGTATCTTTGGTTGCAAACCAGATATCCTGCTTGGTATCGATAGCATAGTTGAAGCAAGCTCTTGCGAAGCTCTCGATAGACTTCTCGGTGTTATGGATACCCTGGATGATACCAGGTCCGTCAAATTCATGAATAAGCTCTCTGGTCTCTGTTCCATCAGCTGCAGTATAAACAAGCTCTGCCTTGCCTGCACCAGGAACCTTGATCTCTGTGTTCTTATATACATCACCATAAGCGTGACGAGCTAAAGTGATAGGCTTCTCCCAGTTCTTGACACAAGGCTCAATACCCTTAACAACGATAGGTGCTCTAAATACTGTACCGTCAAGCATTGCTCTTATTGTTCCGTTAGGGCTCTTCCACATCTGCTTTAAGTTGTACTCATCCATTCTTGCAGCGTTAGGTGTGATAGTTGCACACTTAACAGCTACTCCGTACTTCTTGGTAGCATTAGCTGAATCGATTGTAACCTGGTCGTCGGTTTCATTTCTGTACTTGAGTCCCAAATCGTAGTACTCGGTCTTAAGGTCAACATAAGGAAGAATCAAATCGTCCTTGATAAACTGCCAGAGAATTCTGGTCATCTCGTCGCCGTCCATCTCGACTAACGGCGTAGTCATGGTAATCTTGCTCATAATAGCCTCCTAAACAAAGAATTTGCCACCATTATATAAGAAATCCTATCAAATGTAAAGAATGCTACTATATTGCACTAAAGAAAATGCAAAAATCACTTGATTTTTTAATCATTTTACAATATAATCGTAACGCGCGTAACGGTGCCAAGCAGTTCGGGTCCGATATCCTGCTTGTAAAATATTAAAACCAAAGGAGAATTATTATGAATATCATTAAACGTGAATGGGAGGATTACAAGATCCTTCTTAAGAATGTACCTTCTATGGTCATTTCTATTTTTATTTTGTCTGTTGTGTGTATGAACCTTATGGCTAATAAGGAGCTATATCGTTCAGAGTACTTCTGCATCAACAGTGGTCTGGCTTTATCGTGGATATCTTTCTTATGCATGGACTGTATTTGTAAGAGATTCGGAGCTAAAGCATCTATCAAGATTTCCTTGCTTGCTATGTTTGTTAATGTTGTTACTGTTGTTATATTTAAGCTTCTTTCTGTGACTCCGGGACATTGGGCTGCTTATTTTTCGGCACCGGATGCCGGTACAGCGGAGTATATTAATTCCGGCTTAAATGCAACATTTGGCGGAACATGGTATGTGGTATTGGGTTCTGCTATTGCCATGGTGTTATCTTCACTGGTTAACTCTATAGTGAATGTTGGAATCGGTAAGATGAGCGACAAGGGTGGATATTTAGGATTTGCGTTAAGAAGCTTTTCTTCAACTGCAGTAGGTCAGTGGGTTGACAATTTCGTGTTCTCACTTTTGGTTTCGCATGTGTTCTTTGGATGGAATATGACACAGGTGCTTATATGCTCAACGACTTCAATGTTTATTGAGTTGGCTTTAGAGGCGGTCTTCTCGCCGGTTGGATATCGTGTCTCAAAGGATTGGGAAGAAGAGGGCGTTGGCAAGGAGTACTTAGCATATGTGAATGCGGCATAATCGTAGGGGAGAACATTGTTCTCCCCTAATAATATGTAAAGGAATATAATTATGAAATTGGAATATTTATCAGGCATTGAACTTGGCAAAGAAGTTAATAGTGGTAACCTAACTCCTACTGAGATAGTACATTATTTTGAAAAACGTATCAAGGAGCGTAATCCAAGTCTCAATGCTTTTACTTATTTAAAGATAGAGGATGCCTTGAATGAGGCGAAACTGTTAGAGGAGAGAATTGCTAAAGGAGAGAATGTCGGCCCTTTAGCCGGAGTGCCTGTAGGACTTAAAGATTTCCTTCCGTCTAAGAGAGGATGGACTAATTCTCACGGCGGAGTTAAGTCTCTTATCAGAGAGGATGACATTGATTCTGAGTTTTATAAGGCAGCTAGGGCAGCGGGTGCAATTGCAATAGGTAAGACCAATGCACCTGCATTTGCATTCAGAGGAACGTGTGATAATAAGCTTTATGGACCTACAGCGAATCCTTTTAATGTCGCGTATAATTCAGGCGGGTCGTCAGGTGGTTCGGCAGCTGCTGTTGCTGATGGTATGCTTCCGATTGCGGAAGGCTCCGATGGAGGCGGTTCAATTCGTATACCTTCTGCGTGGTGTTCGTGTTTTGGGTTTAAGGCATCGGTCGGTACTATTCCTAGCGTATGTAGACCTGACGGTTGGACGGCGACACATCCTTACTGCTTCAACGGTGCGATTACAAGAACTGTTGAGGATAGTGCTCTTATGCTTGAATATATGGCAAGATATGACGCAAGAGACCCGTTAAGTGTTAATCATGGATTTAGGAGTTTTAGGGAGCTTATGAAAATGCCTATAAAAGGCTGGAATATTGCTCTAACTTTAGATTTTGATATGTTCCCGGTTGACAAAGAGGTGGCAAATATAGTCGAGAGTGCGGCGCATTTATTAGAGTCGGCCGGTGCCAATGTTGACTATGTGCATTTTGATTTTAAGCATTCATTTAATGATTACGCAAAACTCTGGTGCAGAAGCATATCTGTTGATACTGCAATTGATATGGAGCTTTGGAAGAAAGAAGGTCTTGATCTCCTAAAAGACCATAAAGATGAGCTTCCGGATGAGTTTATATATTGGAATGATATGGCGCTAAAGTCTGGCATTCTTGACTACAGATATTTTAATGAGCTGAGAACCGAGATGTATGATGAGCTTCAGAATATATTAGATGAGTATCAAATCATATTGTCGCCTGTTACAATATGTCCTCCGGTTAAGAATGCTGATGATTGCAACACCAAGGGACCGAGTGAGGTTAATGGGGTCGAAGTTGAGCAGCTTATAGGGTTCTGCGAGACATTTATGGCGAATTTTACCGGGAGCCCTGCTGCTTCGGTTCCTGCAGGGGTTACTAAAGAAGGGCTTCCTGTCGGTATGCAGATTATCGGACGTAAGTATAAGGATGAGGATGTTTTGGCTGTGGCGCACGCATTTGAGGAGATTGCACCATGGAGTTACGAGAAGGCGTATGATAGATTGTCAACCTGTTAATCAAAACGGGTTGACAATTGTTTTTTGTAGTATTATAATCTCCATTGGCTTAATATTTTACGCAATGGAGGATTATCATGGATTCTAAGAAAATGTCTACCAAAACTATAACTATGTGCGGTCTTATGGCAGCTGTGTGCTGCATCCTTGGTCCGCTGTCAATACCAATCGGACCTGTTCCTATATCGTTAACAGTCGTTGCGGTGTTCTTGTGTGTATATGTGCTCGGAATGGTGAAGGGCACAATTGCATATATAGTCTACTTGCTTCTTGGGGCAGTAGGACTTCCTGTCTTCTCTAATTTCGAGGGTGGATTTCAGAAGATTGTCGGGCCGACAGGGGGATACCTGGTTGGGTTTATATTTATGGCTTTAATATCCGGCTTCTTTATTGAGCGTTTTCCTGTCAGCAAATGGTATTTACACGCAGTAGGAATGGTGCTTGGACTTTCGGTATGTTATGTGCTCGGAACCATATATTTTATGGCGATTACACATATGGGATTAAAGGAGTCGCTTGGGCTTTGTGTTATTCCGTTTCTGCCATTTGACATAGTTAAGATAGCAGTTTGTATAGTTGTTGGATGTGGGCTTAAGACAGCTTTACATAAAGCCAATCTGATTCCGGTTAAAGAGTGATTGTAGGTTTTAAGAGGAAGGACTATGAGTGAGACTGTTGATTTATTGAAGCTTGCCGATGAGATAATAGAAGGTAAGAGACTTACGAGAAATGAAGATTTATCTTTTTTTAAGAACTGTGATTTAGATGCGCTGAAGCAGGGGGCGGACAGATTAAGAAAGCATTTTAAGGGGGATAATGTTGACCTCTGCACTATAATTGCCGGTAAGAGTGGCAACTGCGGTGAGAACTGTAAGTTTTGCGCGCAGTCTGCGCATCATCATACTACCTGCGATGTATATCCTCTCTTGGATTATGATACCATCTATCAGGAAGCTAAAAGCAATGAAAATGAAGGCGTTAACCGTTTTGCAATCGTAATATCGGGACACAGCCCTTCTAAAGAAGACTTTGAGAAGATTATTGAGATATATAAGAGGCTTTATAAAGATCTTAAGATATCACTTTGTGCGTCGTTAGGGTTCCTTACGAATGAACAGTTTAAGAGACTTTATGATGCGGGCGTCAGAAGCTATCACAATAATATTGAGACTTCAAGAAGCTATTTTAAGTATATCTGTACCACGCATACATTTGAAGATAAAGTTGCTAACATAAGAAGAGCTCAAGCCGCAGGACTCAGCGTGTGCTCAGGCGGCATTATCGGTATGGGCGAGTCAATGGATGACAGGATAGAGATGGCTCTTGATTTGTCGGAGTTAAATGTTGCTTCAATTCCGATTAATTCGCTTATTCCAATTCCCGGAACTCCGCTTGATACACTTAAGCCTCTTGGTGAAGATGAGATTATCAGGACGATTTCTATGTTTCGCTATATTAATCCCGAGTCGAATATCAGACTTGGCGCGGGAAGGAAGCTTGTCAGTGGCAATGGACTTGCTGCATTTGAAAGCGGAGCAAGTGCGACTATAACAGGCAATATGCTTACGACTTCGGGTTCGACCATAAAGAGCGACCGAGATATGCTTGTTAATCTTGGTAGGAAGATTGTTAATTTATAAGATGGAGGATCGGTTTTTCCGGTCCTTTTTTGGTATATATCATGTACACTATTGAAAAAGTGAGTTTTATACTATATAATTGACCAATGAGCTTAGTATAGTTGCAAAGAATTCTGGTACAACCGGTACAAGTAACAATTCTAAGACTTCTGAGTGATAATGTGCTTAATATGCTAATAAAAACGGCTCTTATATAGGGCCGTTTTTTATAATAATACAGAATTGTGTTACACATTTGTTATATCATTTGTGTTATATATATAGATAATGCAACCAGTAGTTTCTTGGTAGGAGGATGATTATTATGAAAGAATTAGAAAGAAACAATAGCTTAGATGAAATTAATGTTAAGAAGAGCGATGGCTTTGTTAAGAATGATACCGACTCGCTTTATAGAGACGGGATGAAGTTGACTAAACTAATGTGTTTAAACACAGGTGCTATTTTTGCTTCGCTAAATGATTTATTTTATAATGTCGGATCGAATAAGATTGGAGAGTTACAAAATAAAATGTCTACTACTGCGCAAGAGGCTAGTGCTTATCGAAGTAGGAGAGGTAAGTATGTTGCGTATCACTACAATGGGTTGCCTGATTTTGATTTTGTTGACCCTAAGACAGAGGAAGAGACTAAAAAAGATCCGTTAAATGGTCGAAAAATCAATGAGGAAGTAGTAGAAATTTTTAAAGAAACTGACACTTTGGTGAATCAGGCTATAGCCAGTCATAAGGAAGGCTCATATGCGAGACGAGTGTTAACGGCTGCTAAGAAGACTCTTTCTTATACGACTCGAGAGGATCTTTCAGAATATATGAGCATGGATTATCAATTCGATTCGTTTAAAGCGCGTTATAACGATTTTCCTGTTCCTAGATTTCGTAAAGTCGATGATAAGGGTGAAGTGACTTTTGAATATGATATCGACAGATACGAGGAGTTTATGGAGAAACATAAGGAGTTCTTGCTTATTATAGAAGATAGGCAGAGCTTTATTGAAAATGTTACATATCCATACTATCAGCTTAAGAAGAGTGGTAAGGCTACCAGGACGGATGAGGAAGAGTATAAGAAAGCGTATATTGACCACCTTGAGAGGCAGAAGAGTTATTGGGATAAGATTCTTCAGTATAAGAAAGAAGACTTGGTTCAAATATATCCTTTTGGTTATAACTATAAAAACCAGTATGAAATGGACTGGATTGGTGATCGAGGATATGAATCGCACATTGCCAGGATTAATAAGGAACTTAAATATCTGAAGATGGGATGGGCGCCGGAAGATTTGCATTTCTTACATGAAATGGACGAGTTTCGTAGAAAAGGTGTATTATCGTGTGAGGATGATATTGAGAAAGCTAAATTACAAGTAGAAGCAAACGAGGAGACTCTTCAAGGGTTTAATACTAAGTTAGAAGACGCTAAGAAGAAAAAAGAAGAGATACAAAAAAGTATTGATGAAGCCAAGGAAAAAGGCACCGAGATTGCAGATGCTGACCAATCTATCAAGGATATAGATAAGGAGATTGCTAAGTATGAAAATTATATCAAGAAGGGTAAGGATGCGCTTGAAGGAAGTAATAAAACTTTAAGGGCAGCTGAGGAGAAGGCCAAAAAGGACATATGGACACCTAAAGAACGAGAACAGTTTAAGATTGCTTATAACAACCTTGTTAACACTCGGCTTACTTCTGCTGCGCAGAAGGCGAAACTTGTGTCTGCTTTTGATCCTTTTATCAAGAAAACCAATGGACTGAATAAGGATAAGGGAGATTTACAACACAGTACGGTTTTTAAATCAGACGTTCAGGTTAAGGAATTTAACTCGAGTGTAAACTACGTTACATATCAAGAGAAGAATCGTGTAGAATATCTTTCAGAGCTTAGCAGAATCAAGAAACTTCTTTCTACCGGACATAGAGCAGGATTTCATAAGGATTCTGCAGATATGAAGGGACTTAAGGAGAACATAGATAAAGTTATTAACAAGTTGAAAGATCCTGATTATGATATATATGAGACTGATGAGATGGTGGATTTATTTAAAGATTTAGCAGCATCTGCCAGGGGATATCGGAATGCCAAGAAGGTTGAAGCGGGATACGATATTGAAGATGCTGATTGGGATGGACCATCTTCTAGGATGGGAAGAACTCGTTACGAAGCGGCTAATACATTGGATAAATTTGCCAAAAAAGTCTCAGGTGATATTAAGGCACGACGAAAATATAATAATTATGGTAAGACAATGGCTGATAATGGATTTAGAGTTGTACATCTTGATAATTTAGCTTTTAATCTAAATAACAAAAGGGATTACGAGATTGGTATGATTAATGTTATGAACTATTTCTCTAAAGAGCCGTTCTTTATCCCTGAACACTGTGATACGGCAGGGAATACATTTACACCTGATAATTTCCCTAAACAGTGTAAGCATTATGATTTACCTGAGGTATCTAATGATGATTTTGCTTTGGTAGCAATAGCTGCTGTTTATAATATTGATGTTATCTCAAAAGACTTTGAAAAGGTTTATCCTTGCAAAGATTTTAATGATCCTACTAAAGATGCTCCTCGTGAGAATTCTATCAGATATAAGAGAGGAATGTACATCAACGATTATTTTGTCAAGAACCCTCGTGCTGACATTGGGATATCGTTTAACGATTATACTTTAGTACCTGCAAGGCAGAAGGCATATGATATCTTTAAATCCAATGATCTTGAGGAAATGGCTAAGGTGATTTCAAACGGTATTAAGGAGATTAATAGTGAGTGTACTGTGTGTGTGCACATCTACGGAAGCTCAAGCAATGATTTTGCTAATAATACAGAGCTTTTGAAACGATTAATGGATTTCGTGAAGAAGAATCCTGAGTTAAATGATAAGGTTATTGAGAAACTTGGTGATGAGTATGAAAATGTCATGGATACACTAAGACTTAAAGAATATAGGGATAAGGCAATTGATGCTAAGTTAAAGCTTGAGAGAGCTGTCAAAGATAAGAAGAATCTTTCTGAATATGAGAAGGAAGAGTGCACACGTGATATCTTACGCATGGAGTTACTGGATAATGTAAGGTCTAATGCAAGGCAACAAATGCTTGCTGAAAACGAGGAATATAATGAATTTGAAGCTAATATACCTCAGATTTATATTAATATGAGCAAACCGGGTAATCTGTTAACTGATACTGATGTAACAGCACATAGGGCCGCACTTGAGTTAAAAGTAATTAAACCTGTGTACAAGGTAACCAAGGCTTTAAGAAATCAGGATGGAAAGGAAGAATTAGAAAGAAAACTCAATCCGACTATCGATAAAATGAATTTTAAGATTTCTGAGGAGAAGCTTTTGGAACAGATTAAAGAAACAGCTAGTATCGTTAGCGGAGAGCATGCTAAGACTCTGAGTGCTCAGGCTAAGAGAGAGGAGTTTAAAAAGAGTTTAGATGAGAATAATAAGAAGTCTAAAGAGGTTAAAAAGGGTGGCTTCGGGCTTTGAATATTAAGGAGGTATGTAACTTGAAGATTCTTAAACGCATATTAACAGCTTATCTTCTGACATTTGCAGTGCTATTAGGTGTTGTTCCTATAAGTGGCAACGCTGCCGGGACAGAAGATCTAAAAACGCCGGACAATGGTATACCGCTTCTTATCATTAACATTGATGAAGATGCAGGTGGAGATTATAAAACGATAAGCGAGATGAACGCAAGTCTCAGCAAGATAGCATTGTGTACGGGTACAGTAGAGGTTAAAATACCTGAAGGCTATAAGAGCGAGTATGGTGATTATAAGGTTCCGGATGAGCCGCTTAAGCTTGATTATATACGCGGTCGTGGTAATACTACCTGGACTGACAGCGTGAAGAAACCATATAAACTCAAGTTTGATAAGAAGACAGATTTCTTCGGAATGGGAGAGTGCAAGACCTGGGAGCTTATTGCTAATGCATTTGACCCAACTTTAATCAAGAATAGAATTACCTATTACCTTGGTGCTAAGATGGGTATGCCTTATACTCCTCAATGTGTACCTGTTGAGGTCGTCATGAAGGGTAAGAATGGTAGCGAGTATCTCGGAACTTACTGTCTTACCGAGGGCGTTAAGGTTGAGAAGAATAGAGTTGGGATTGCTGAACTTGATAAGGATGATTCAGATATTTCGGGAGATGCTAATATTACCGGTGGATATCTGTTATCATTTTACTCTGAGAGACAGAATGCTGATGAGTCGCCAAGTACTGTGTTTACTACTAAGGGTGGACAGACTCTGATTAACGATACACCTAGTTATGCGAGTGAGGATGCTTTGACTGCAGGCGAGAAGGCTCAACGCGAGTATATCAGAAACTACATTCAGGAGTTGGAGGACTTGATTCTCACTGAGGGCGAGATTGATAAAGCCACACATGATAAGATTGCCGATATGATGGATTTGCAGTCGGTTGCAGACTATTGGTGGATTAATGAATTTGCAGAGAATGGCGATGCGTATGGTACTGATAGTACTTTTCTTTATAAAGAAAGAAACGGCAAGTTGTGTTTCGGACCTTTGTGGGATTACGATTCTGCATGGGGTGAGCCGGGACGCACCGATTTCGAGGAGTCTGATGTGCCTTCAGGATTCACTGAGACGGATTGCATTTGGATTAATGCTCTTAGAGACAATGATCCGGAGTTTAGAAAGATTCTGCTTGAGAGATGGGAAGTTTTTGATAAGGCGTTACAGGAGCTTGCGCGCGATGGTGGTGTGATAGATCAATATGCCAATGAAGTCGCTGCCTCTCAGAAAGCTGATGTCTTAAAGTGGAAAGCAGTTACTGACTCTTACATGGGAACTGACAATTATGAAGGTGTCGTTGATTTCCTTAAGAAGTCGATAATCAGCCGTAGAAACTTCTGTGCTAAGAATATTGAGTGGGTTCCTTATAAACATGCAAATGCTATTTATGAAGTTGATGGGGAACAGTTCTATAAGGATAAGATGCTTCTTTGGAGTTATTTCTCAGAGCCCGACAAGTATCCTACAAAAGACGGATATGTATTTAAGGGTTGGGTTGAGAAGGAGAGCAAGATACCTCTAGATGAGTATTATCCTTCAAGAGATACAACATTTGTCGCAGAATTCGTGGCAAGTACTGATGCTACAGCACCTGAAGGATTGTTCTTATCACGTTATGAGGATTGGATTCCTGTCAGTGAAGATTTATATGAGATATACAGTGAAGTCTATCCTGAGGATGCTACATCTACCAGAGTTACGCTTACATCATCTAACGAGAGCGTAGCATCGGTTATAAATCATAAGAGAATTAAGATTAATGGATCCGGTGATGTGACTATCACTGTTAAGACTTATAATGGTCTTACTAAGTCGATATTGCTTCATGTTTATGATGACAAGTCAGAGACTCCGGTAAGTGTTACGGGTATTAAGTTAGATAAGACTTTAATTACTATGAAGAAGGGTGAGTATGTACAGCCTTTATATACACTGACTCCAAACGGTATATTAAAGGAGAACAGTGTATCTCTTGAGTCTGATAAACCTTCTGTGGTTGATGTTGATTCAAGCGGTGTTCTTATAGCTAAGAAAGATGGAACAGCTGTCATTACTTGTTCTGTCTTTGATGAGAGCTTTAATGAGGTTGGCAGTGAGAAGCTTATCGTAAATGTCGGCAATACGGGAAGTAAGAAGAATACACTTAGCGTGAAGGCTAAGACCGTAACGCTTTCGTATAAGAAACTATCTAAGAATAAGATAAGTGTTGCTAAGGGCAAGGCTTTTAAGATAACTAAAGCTAAAGGTAGCATGACTTACGCTCTTACTTCTGCTTCTAAGAAGATTACTATTAACCGTTCTTCAGGGAAGTTGACATTTGCCAAAGGATTAAAGAAGGGAACCTATAAGGTTAAGGTCTTAGTTAATGCTTCCGGTAACAAGACTTACGCTCCGGTTAACAAAACGGTTACGATTAAGGTTAAAGTTAAATAGATACAATAATAGGACGGCTCTTAATGAGCCGTCCTTTAGTATTAATGTAATATCTTAATCTAACTGTATTACTTAATATGTGCTTTAACAGCGTCTGCAACTACATCTCTCACTCTTGGGTCAAATGCCTCAGGGATGATATAGTCTTCATTCAACTCTTCATCTGTAATCAAGCCTGCGATTGCCTTGGCAGCGGCAAGCTTCATATCCTCTGTAATCTGCTTAGCTCTGCCTTCAAGAGCACCCTTAAAGATTCCAGGGAAAGCGATAACGTTATTAACCTGGTTAGGGAAGTCAGAACGACCGGTTCCGACGATTCTTGCGCCTGCTTCCTTGGCGTCATCAGGCATAATCTCAGGTGTTGGGTTAGACATTGCAAATACGATAGCGTCCTTATTCATGTTCTTAACCATATCCTTGGTGCATACATTAGGGGCAGATACACCGATGAAGATGTCAGCGCCCTTAAGTGCGTCTGCTAAAGTTCCGGTCTCATGGTTAGGGTTAGAAATCTTAATCATCTCCTCCTTAGCGGAGTTAAGTCTCTTAGACTCAGGTGAGATGATACCCTGACTGTCGCAGACGATAACATTTACAAATCCATAGCTCAAAAGAAGCTTGGCAATAGCGATTCCTGCTGCACCTGATCCGCTGATTGCGACCTTACAGTCCTTAGGCTCTTTCTTAACAATCTTAAGAGCGTTGATGATTCCTGCCAATACAACGATTGCGGTACCATGCTGATCATCGTGGAATATAGGAATATCAAGCTCGGCTTTTAATCTCTCTTCAATCTCGAAACATCTTGGAGCTGATATATCTTCAAGGTTGATTCCGCCAAATGTTGGGGCTAAGTACTTAACAGTCTTGATAATCTCCTCTGTGTCCTGGGTGTCAAGGCAGATAGGAAATGCGTTAACTCCGCCGAATTCCTTAAAAAGAACAGCCTTACCTTCCATAACAGGCATTGCAGCCTCTGCACCAATGTTGCCAAGACCGAGCACTGCGCTTCCGTCTGATACAACAGCGATGGTGTTAGATTTGATTGTGTACTTGTAAGCAAGCTCCTTGTCTTCGGCAATCTTACGACATGGCTCTGCAACTCCCGGTGTATAGGCAACGGAAAGTGCGTGTGCGTCGCTTATAGGTGTCTTAGAGATTGTCTCAACCTTGCCGTGCAAGTCCTCGTGTAACTTTAAAGCTTCTTCGTATGCGTCCATAGTGTCCTCCATATATATAACATTTTTTAGATTATAATAATATCACAAATGAAATAAGGTAACAAGGGATATAATAAAAGATCCTTCGTCACGATGTTCCTCAGGATGACATAATTACCCGGGGGTGTCATGACTTCGCGAAGCGAAGAATCTTTTTTTATGTTACACTTTTGTTATTCTTTTTGTGATATAATATGAACACTTAACGAGTGAAGCGAGTTTAGTGAGAATATATGCCGGGAGGTTAATGAAGCCGAGCCGAAGGCGAAGGCTGAATTTAGCGATGCGGTATAATATGAACACTTAGAATAAATACTGCTGATACTATGTTTTACTAAGCGGAGGGATAGTTATGAAAGAAACAGAGAGTATGAGTTATACGATTGAGGAATTGAACGCTGATAGCATTATCAGCAATAATAAAGCTATTAGGAGCCTGTCGAAGACTCTTTCTGACAATACTAATTGGAGAGGGAGCAGTGATAATTACGAGAATGTAGTTAAAGCTCTTAATGAATTAGCTGAATATAGTAAGGATATGCTTAAACCGTCCGTAGTGCAGATGAATAGATATCTTGAGCTCGCCAATAAGGCAGATAAGCTTATGAGCAAGTATCTCAATGAGAAGAAACTCAATTTCTTCTCTAGTTCTTATGCTCATAACAGAGTTAATACCATGAAGGAGATTCAGGCCAAGATTAAAGAGAATATCGCTTCTATGAAGGATAGACAGATAGAGGTTGATGCTAAAGAATCCAAAGATTTTTCGGTAAAAGAGGTTAATATATCTAAGCTTGAAGCGGATAAAGTCGATCGTGTAGAAGCTAGAAATCAGTTCTACAAAATACACGATAAATACGGCTTGTCTATGACAGAGAATAAAGCAATATACCATGGGGAGAATTTTACTGAAGAAACAGTAATGCATGCTAAGCACGGAGCACTTAAAGTTGACAGAACAGGCCCTTATTCACTTGCAGCTCTCGCATTGGCAGCCGCTAAAGATGAAAATGGCAACTACAAGTATACATTTGACGATATCATGGATCCTACTAAGCTTCACAAAGAGAAAGCAGATATGTTCAAGCATGTTATGGATTTATATGCTGCTACAGATGATCCTGAGACTAAGAAGAGTACTAAAGAGCCTGGGGCTACAGAGGTTGCTAAGCTTATGCACGAAGGTATCAAGCGTGGATCTGAAGTGCTTAATGAGCACCTTAGTAACATGGATTTCAGCAATCCTGAGACATTTAAGTCAGAACAGTACGTTAAGTTGGCGACTTTTTCTGAGGCAATGTTCGACATTTCTCAGGAGGTAGCTACTGTAGAAAAACAGGTGCTTAAAGTCAGTAAAGAAGACGGATACAATTTTAAGAATATCGTTGAGTATCAAAGTCATACGCAGGTACTTACGGGTGTGTTGGCAGATATAGGTAATTCTATGATTCATCTTAAGATGAATGAAAAGAAGTATCAGGATAAGCTGGCTAGCGGCAAGACCACCGAGTCAGATTTGGCTGAGATGATAGTTTATGGAGCGAAGATTAAGATTTTCGAGGATGTCCTTAAAGAGTATGATAAGGAAGCCAGAGGCAAGGAAACATTTAGCGAGTGGTATCGTAAGTCAGGATGGGCAGAGAATTACGACATGGTATCAGCAGGTATAAAGGGTAACATTGTTGCTCATTACAGCGAATTATATGAAAATGCGCAGAAGGCCACCGAGATAGGTAAGAATATTCATGATGATATCATTACCGGAGAATACTTTAACACTCTTAAGTATAACAAATTCTCAGATCCTCATCCGGGACTTAAAAATCTTCAGACTACTGCTGAATTTGCTATTCATAAAGATATTGAGAGTGACGAAAAAGTCAGAGAGTCATTTGTAAATAAATATAACGAGTTAGAGGCTAAGAAGAAAGATGCGTCAGAAGAAGAGATTGATATTATTACTAAGGCTCAGGAATCACTTTCTAATTTAACGGATAGGATGCTTTTGGACGAGAAGGTTGACAATAATAATCGTGATCAGATTATCAAGGATGTAACCAACGTAATGAGGGCAGACCTGATTGATAGCCTTAAGGCAGAGGGTGTTGAGCCGGCTCAGCTTAACCAGGCTATAGACGGAGCTCTTAAAGAGTATAATTTTGTGGCTGATATGAATGGTCTTAAGATGGCTGATGCTTATTATTATAGCTTCAAATCAGGTAATAAGGACTTGATTGACAATAATCAGTATATGATTGAAGCAGGCAAGAAAGCTGCTGAGATTGATGTTAAGTATAACGAGAAGAAGGCCAATGTTGAAGCTAAGAAGAAACAGCTTGAAGAAGAAGTTGCTATTAGCAGTGCAGAAGCAGTTGCACGTATGGAGAATTACACTGCGGGTACATATAAGAATGAGAAAGAGTTCTTTAAGGATGCGGCTACAATTGTAGCCGGAATCATATACAATGAGACGGGCAGACTTCCTAAATCTAAGGCAACCGGTAAGACGTATACACTTGATGAGTATGCGGATCTTTTATCTAAGTCTGATTCCTTTAAGAATTCATTTAGAAAAGAGGATGGACGTTTAAGGAATCCTAAAGCTGTTGTGAGAACATTAAGCGACCCTCAGTCGGTTAAAGAGATCTTATCGAGCGCCGGCAAGACTGTTAACCAGACAAGACAGAGATCGAAGAGTGTTCATGTCAGAAAGCAGACTAAGAATACCAAAAAACAAGAAGTAAGAAGACCTTCAGCATAATAAGAATAAGGCATAATAAAAGAGGTGTGAGCGATTGACTCACACCTCTTATTTATTCTACTATAATAACTTGCCGAGTTCTTTTTGAACTTCAACGTCTTCGATATTAACGATACCGTAATCTTTCTCTTTGTAGTTCCAATAAGCACGACCAATTCCATATTTATCGAATACAGAGCAAATGTCTCTTGACCAGTTGAGCTTAGACTCGTTGTCAGCAAGATCGATAACACCGTACTCACCACAGTAAAGAGGAATGTCTCTCTCAGCGGCTGTATCAAGAGCCGGCTTGAATAATGTCTCAAAGAACTCAGGACCGATTGACTCCATGTTGCAGTATGGCTCTTCTAAAAGTGTTCCGGCTAAGTTGCCAGGAAGAGTCTTAGCTGCCTCAACATAGGTATCAGGTGAAGCAGGATACTTGGTTCTGAAATCTGAAGGCATACCAGGAACCCAGTAAGCTCCCTGGTGTGTAAATACCATAGGCTCGTAGCAGTGGAATGTGTAAGCAACCTTCTTGTCGTCTGTCTTAGCAAGGTAAGGTACACTTACTACTGCGTTATAGCATACTCCACCAAAGATAATCCATGAGTCTTTAGCGTGCTTTCTAATTACGTCGATAGCCTTAAGTGCTATCTCGTTCCATTCATCTTTGATATCAGGATCGATAATCTCGTTAAGCAACTCATATGCAACGAACTCTGAATACTCGCTGAATCTCTCTGCTATTGTTGCCCAAAGGTCAAAGAATCTCTGCTGTAAAGAAGCGTCCTTAAAGAATATTGTCTTGTCTGTGTCTTCAAGTGGATCAAATGAGTATCCAAATGTCTTGTGGATATCGATGATCATAGATAAACCATACTTGCGGCACCATTTGACACATGATTCAAGATATTCGTAACCGCTCTCTTTAATGGTTCCGTCTTCTTCCTCTAATACTGTGTAGTCAACAGGTACTCTGACGTGATCCAGTCCCAACTCGCTGATGTACTTGATGTCTTCTTCGGTGATAAACGTTTTGAAATGCTCGTGATCATACTTGGCGTACTGTGATATCCAACCACCAAGATTGACACCGTGCATGTAACCTTCCATATTGCGCATAAATGTACCTCCTATTAATAATATTGTCGAACTAATATATATTGATATTATACAGACAAAAATGACATTATTCAACAAATTTGATTTCTTTTATGATAGAATAATGACATTGAGAAAAAGGAGGTCGCTATGCAAAAGAAACAAGTTTTTAATCCATTTTTACCTCTAAACGAATACATTCCTGACGGCGAGCCGCATGTATTTGGTGATAGGGTATATCACTATGGTTCGCATGACAGAGAAGGCGGATATACATTCTGTATGGAGGATTATGTTGTCTATTCTGCGCCGGTTGATGATTTGTCCGACTGGAGATGTGAAGGTGTGAGTTATAAGGCGAGCCAGGACCCGGTTTATCCTGAGCTTAAGTATATGTATGCACCTGATGTAGTTAAGGGAAATGATGGCAAGTATTATCTTTACTACTGTATGGGCGGGGATTACGGTTACGGCGGATATTCGGGACATATAAGTGTTGCTGTTTCTGACAGCCCTGCGGGTCCATTTGAATATCTTGGATTTGTTAGGAATCCTGACGGTTCGCGCATGATGAAGTATGTGTGCTTTGATCCTGCGGTTATCAATGATGACGGGGTGATAAGGCTTTATTATGGCACGCAGTACGGCTACGAAGAGGACTATCCGGGGGATGAGAAGTACATCGAAGAAGAGGTGGGGATGTTTGGTCGTACGAGAGAGGAGATATTATCCTACGAGGACAGTATTAACGGACCTAGTGTTGTTGTGCTTGAAGACGATATGCTCACCGTCAAGGAAGAGGCTAAGCACATAATTCCATATAAGGTTAAGGGGACATCATTTGAAGGACATCCTTTCTTTGAAGGAGCGTCGATGAGAAAAGTCGGCTCTAAATACTACTTTGTCTATTCGTCTTGGCTTAACCACGAGCTTTGCTATGCGACCAGCGATTATCCTGACAGAGGTTTTACATTTGGCGGAACAATAGTGTCTAACGGAGATGTCGGTCTTAACGGAAGAGAGTCTAAGGACAGGCTTAATATGACCGGAACTACGCATGGAAGTATTGTGGATATCAATGGTCAGTGGTATGTGTTCTATCATAGACTTACTCACAAGTCTGACTACAGCCGTCAAGCGTGCGCCGAGAAGATTTATATAGAGGCTGATGGAAGTATCAAGCAGGTTGAGATTACAAGCTGCGGACTTAATGAGGGACCTTTAAAGGGTGATGGCGAGTACCCTGCTGTTATAGCCTGCAACCTTACCAATGGTCATATGCCACATGGATCTAATAGCGTTTACGCGTTTCATTTTCCAAATGTTACCAATAAGGGCGACGAGAGATTTATCGGAGAGATTGAAGACGGAACTCTTATAGGGTATAAGCATTTCGATTATGCGGGTGTTAAGTCTTTATCTCTTTATGCACGAATTGAAAATGAAGACAATAAGGCAGTGTTTGATATTCCTTTAAGAGTTGATGAGCGAAGTTTCGAGGATGGCTCTTTGAAGGAAGAGGATTTAGAGGTGAAAGAAGAGGCTGGTGCGTCTTCGTCTTCAGAGTCATATTTTGAAGCATATATAGACCTTGATTCCGAGCCGATTGCAAGAGTTGACCTCGATTTAGATGCGGCTACCAACTGGACCTGGTTTAGTACAGACATAACCGTATCTTCCGGAGTCCACCCACTCTACCTCGTATACCATGGAAGTGAGCGAGTGCAACTTATGAGTTTTAAGTTTAATTAAATTTATCAGCTAAGTGCCCAATCCCCACTGACAGATGCCACATAAGCTCACGCGGAGCGCTCGCTAAGTGGTAAGGGCAAGTCTCCGCTGACAGATACAGTTTAAAGATTATGTAATAGTAACTGATAAAGGCTATTATTCATTTACGGAGGCAGCAAAAGAAATTGAGAAGAAATTAAATGAGAATACAGATTGAGAAAAAAGGAGTTTAAAGAGCAACGGTATAATGGACCGCTGCTCTTTTTGGTGTATTATTTGCGATAGTTATCATATGCTTCTTTATACATATCTTTAAAGCAAATAGCAAGGTCAGGAGGACTGATTACTTTGGCGTCGCTTCCAAATCCGAAGAAATAGAACAGAATTTGAGACTCTGTACATTCAAAATGATATATGTGTTCATCATCACTATCCTTATACGCTACCGGTGGCCTAAGATGTGCTCTTGTTTCAAATTTTTTTATACCGGCGTCTGATAGCCAGACTTGAATAGATGATTGGTCACTTGTAATAAATTGAACGCCTTTAATTTCTATTTCGCGAGATATTAGTGCAATCTCCGATTTAGTTAATTCTCCTGATGAAAAATACTGAGCTTCTGCTGAGGCAAGTCGGGATATGCGTAAACAAATTACATCTGAATTGGAAGGCTGCTTATCTTTTGACTGAAGTCTCATTGCGTCGGTGTTGTATCCTATAAGATAATGATACATTGAAAAAGGATCTGTTTTTACGCCGTATGGCTTAATTGAGAAATGCTTTCCTTTCACATTAGTGACGTTGAGGATGTAATGCCCATCTATGGCAATCTCGGCTTGCTCTATAATATTTTTGAATACTATTTCTTCACGTAAATAGTGTGGGTGGCGTGCATATTCTTCAAGGAGAGCTCTTATATAGTGACCGGGTTTCTGTCCGTAGTAATCTTCTTCTGCACTATACTCATCTTCTGTGAGAAGTTCTTTAACCTTTTTTTGAAGCGTTATCTGCCAATTAAAATCTGATGGGTACCGCTTAGCGTATTTTTGTTTCAGTTCATTAGCTTTTTCTTTGATAATACGATTTACAATATCTGATTCTTCATTTCGCTGGTTACTTTTAGAATATGTAGCGAGCTCGTTTCGATAATCCTTTATTCTAAGGCTAATGGAGCAATCGGCATTCTGATAAGAATTTAGAATGATAGTGTTAATCAGGGTAGTTTTTTTCTTTGAGAAGTTAAAACAATCGTTTTCTATAATATGTGCTGCATAACCTGACAGAGGTATACGGAGCTTATTCTCGGCATTGAACTCACCGAATTGCGACATGTTATCCACACCTTTCTAAAAAATAATTGATACACATATAGTACCAAAAACGCGCTCAGAAATCAAGTAAATATATAATAAGCGCATAAAAATTGGTAACAAAAATTTTTTTGAACAGCCTCTATATGTTACTGATCTTAAAGGGATATAATGGGTACAGATCAAAGGAAAAGGAATTGAGTTACCTCAACTGCCTGGTTGTCGGGGCGTAGAGTTCGACAACAGTGACTGAATGCAGCTAAAGACGTTCAGGGTAATCCAACACCGACGTGGCGTAAGGATGATATATATGAAGAGGAAATTTGAAAACATGTGGAAAGGTGAGTGATTATTATGATGATATGTTTATGTAAGATAGGACGAAAGATATTTAAGCCTGCCAATGCATTACACGACTTGATGGACACTATTTCTGCACGTTTGGATAGTGTGTGGGAAGGGTTGAGTTCGTTCGCATTATTGGTGACAATTATTATGAATTTAGTCTCTGACGGTATATCTGTGCCGAATGTAATAGGAACGCTTTTGGAAGGGTTCATAGCGTTTTATGGGACAGCGATTATTGTAAAGATAGTTGAGAAAATAATTGAATTCATTAATCTTATGTTATTCGGATTCCCTAATTATATATACACGAGTTGTGAAAAACGATGTGAATTAGAGAAAGCTAGGCAGAGTGCAATAGCGGAAGAAATAAGAAAAATGGAAGAGGAAGCTAGGCGGAGAGAAGCAGAAGAAGCGAGAAGAAGGGCAGAAGTAGAAGCTAGAAGAAAAGCGAGAGAAGATGCGAGGCGCAGAGAGAAAGAACAAGAAGAAAGACTGAGGAGAATTAATCGGGCGCGTATAGCGGAAGCGATAAGGATGTTTAATCTAAAGCAGGGTTACAGTGAATCAGATCTAAAAAAAGCTCATAGAAGGTTGATTAAAGAGTGTCATCCGGATGGACACTGCGGAGAAGAGGTTTGTTATACCCAAAAAGCTCAAAAGATAAATGAAGCGTATGAACGTTTAAAAGGAACCGGTCAAAAAGCAGCATAGTAATTGCTGCGAGCAAGAAAGGAGAACAATATGGCACGATTACTAAGGACGCAATCAAGACAGGAAGACCCAGGGTGCTTAGAAAAGTATCGTAATTGGTGAAGAAAATTTACATTTGATACATACATAGTACCAAAATGTACTTGTAAACTGAGTTGAAACACGATAATCACTTAAAAAATAGTACCAAAAATATTTTTGAACAGCCTCTATATGTTACTGATCTTAAAGGGATATAATGGGTACAGATCAAAGGAAAAGGAATTGAGTTACCTCAACTGCCTGGTTGTCGGGGCGTAGAGTTCGACAACAGTGACTGAATGCAGCTAAAGACGTTCAGGGTAATCCAACACCGACGTGGCGTAACTGTTGTAACACGAAAGGAGTTATAATTATGAGTTATATAGTAAAAATGATTTAAATAATGAGGGTTCAAAGAAAACAACAAAAGAAAATGGAGGAAACGATATGAAAAATATTATTAAGAATATAAAAAGAACAGTAGCATTTATGTTAGCGATGGCAATTATGATTGCAGGTTCCGGGTTCAATAATACTACAGTGAGTAAGGCAGCAAGTAAGGCAGCTGATGGAGTTCAGGAGATAGAGAGGTACGGGAATGTGGGAGATACTGTATCGTTTACTCTGACAAGCAATGATAAGACAAGTTATAAGCTTTCTTGTTCCCAGGGGGCAAGCAACTTCAAGTGTTCTTCTTCTAAGAAATGGAAAGATGATAAGTATGTAGTTACGTATTCTGTTAAGCTGTTGAAGGCAGGATCTTTCGTAATACAGGTAAGACGTAATGATGAGAAAAATGCTTGTGGAAGAGTTGTGATTGTCTGTAAAGAAAACGCCACTCAGAAATCTGTGGTGACTACTCAGAAGAAGACTACAACAACTGAAGCACCTGTAACTACCGAGAGTAAGAGGGATAAGGCTCTAAGACAAGAAGCAGCTAAGGTGGCTAAGAAAGTAGCAGGTAAGTCGGACAAGAAAAAGATTAAGTATATTCATGATTACATCTGCAACAATGTTAAGTACGATTATGATACATACAAGGACAACAGTAAAGCTAGCGATGATAGTTATAGCGCTTATGGCGCCATCAAGAATGGCAAGGCGGTATGTATTGGATACTCAGAGTACACTAAGCTTCTTATGAATGCAGCAGGAATTAAGTGCGTAGTTGTTGTGAGTGTGAATGGCGAGCATGCATGGAACTTAGTGAAATACAATGGTAAATGGTACAACATGGATGTAACTTGGGATGATCAGACTACCGAGAAGACACACAAGATATATTACACATGGGCAATGAAGTCCGCTGCTGATTTTAGCTCAGACAAGAAGGGCTGGGGTTCAGTTGGAAAGGACCATACCATAGGTTCGGACTACAATTATAAGATTGCAACCAAGTCGCTTGATATGTCTAAGTGGTAATAAGCCACGTAATCATCAGTGAAAAGTGACTGAGAGGATAGAGATACCGATGCTGGTAAAGGAGGTGAGAATAACCGGTGTCGGGGATAAGCTACCAATAAAACTAATAAGATGAATAGCGTGCATGAACGTCTAAAAGGAACTGGTCAATAAGCAGCATAGTAATTGCTGCGAGCAAGAAAGGAGAACGGTATGAACGAGCATTATAGGGAACCGGCAGTGACTGAAGAAACATATCATGGAAAAATCCAATTGCCTTTAAGTACGTGTCTTTTAACAGACAGAACTGTATTTATCGAGGGAGAAATTGATGATGCTTTAGCGATGGACTTTCTAAAAGAAATGATGTACTTTTCCAAAACTGATGATGAGGTAAATATTTATATTAACAGCCCTGGTGGAAAAGTAGATTCAGGATTAATAATATATGATGTGATACAGCGAGCAACATTTCCTATTAATTTCTACTGTGTAGGGATGGCGGGATCCATGGCTGCTGTAATTTTAGCTGGCGGTCAGCAAGGAAGAAGATATATATTTCCGCATTCTAAGGTAATGATTCACGAACCTTTAATCTCGGGTGGATTTGGCGGATCTGCAACCTCGATAAAGAATACTGCTGATTCTATCATTGAGGTGAAGAACACTGTTAATGGAATACTTGCAAAGCATATCGGTAGAGACATTGAAGAAATTAACAAGGCGACGAATTACGACAACTTCATGAATGCCAAGGAAGCTGTAGAATTTGGAATATGTGATGAAATAAGAATAAACCTATGAATATAGGAGGACAATATTATGAGGGATTATTTATATGAGGATTTGACATGTTTAGCTGAAGGATGCATCTATCCAGCTGATTCAAGAGTAACAGGCATTAACGCTAATGAGTTGATTGTCGGTTCTACAGGCTGCGGGAAGACAGTGTCGGTTGGTGAATCCAGATTATTACACACCCACAATTCTTCGCTTGTGGTGCCTATTGCTAAGAAAGCGCTGAAAAAACGTTATAAGGATCTAATGGAAAGTAGAGGTTATAATGTGGTGGATTTAGATTTTTCTAATCCTCAAGACTCTAGTGTAGGATACGATCCTCTTGACTATGTTGAGACAGAAGATGATATTGCTAATCTTGCACGCAACATAATTACAAACAACAATTCAGTTTCAAGTAAAGATCAATTTTGGGATGATTCAGGAACTGAATTACTAACAGGGCTGATTCTTCTTGCTAGATTATTAGGTGAAGATAAGGGTGAAAAGGTAAGCTTTAGTACTGTGTTAGATCTGTTTGATGCTATGAATCTTACTTCTACAGAAAATGATAGAATGGCGACAACTAACCTTACTATTCTACTAGATATTCTAAATAAGAAGTATCCCAACAACCGTGCTTCGAGTTACCTTCATACCATATCAGATTTATCCAGAGTTACATCCAGTAGTGTAAGAGCTACAGTTGCATCTGCAATAAAAAGCTCTTTTAATAAGAATGTAATCGAGCTGCTTGATAAGCCACAAAAGTTGGCTCTTAACGAGATAGGTGAGAGAAAGACGGTCGTATTTATTACAACTTCTCCGTATGATTTAGAGATGACTAAGTATATAAACATTTTTTATAGTGATTTAATGAGAGTTTTGTTTAAGCAAGCTGAAGCTAATCCGGAAGGAAGACTTAAAGTTCCGGTACACATTATATTTGACGATTTTGCCTGTGGAGGACGAATTAGAGGGTTTGAAGACTATATCAGCATTTTTAGAGCTGCTGGGATTAGTGCTAGTTTATTCTTACAGAGTGAGTCTCAGCTAATGTCTATGTATGGTAATGAGGCTGCATGTACTATAATCAATAACTGTGACAGCTATGTATATATGGGTGGGTTAGATTATGCGACGTGCAAAAAAGTTAGCGAGATGTGTAACAAACCAGCTCGATCCATATCGAGCATGAAACTTGGCGATGTTATTGTATTTCGGCGTGGAGAAGAATGTGTATATAGTCAAAGATATAAGACATACGAAGACGAAGAGTATATGCGACTTCATTCTGAGGATTCTCGCATAGAGGAAGTAGACTATGGTGGATTAAGATGATAATCCACCAGATGAAGGGAGAGATTATTATGACGTTGCAAGATAAAATCGATTGTATTAACGCTAAGTATTCGTTGCCTAGCGAGGTAACTGTTGATATAAAAGACATTACACCGGAATTGTTATCTGCTTTTTCAGAATCAGTTGTGAAAGATATTAAAGTGGTGGGGAAGGCTCCTGAAGATTGTTCTGGACTATTTAGTCTTAGGGAACGAGGATATAATCATGAATGCACATTCCTCTGGTGTAGATGCATAGATCTTTCGGAACTGGATATGAGTGAAGTGACAGACATGTCTTATATGTTCTTGGCTCTGCATCATGTAAAAAAAATAGAATTTGGTAATAATACACTTCGCAATGTACGATATATGCAAAAAGCTTTTTGGGGATGTAGAATGTTGTCTGCTTTAGATATGAGAAATGTTAATGATCAGTGTCTTACTAATATGAATGAAATGTTTAGAGGCTGTGTATCTTTGGAATCGGTTAACAATGCATTTTTCGATAAACTATTACAGGAGCAGAAGAATAAAAAACGAACACTAGTCATAAATACGAGAAAAGACGCTGGAACAAATGATAATAAAAATATGATCGAAGATCAATACGAGCATAGCTCGGTAAAAGAGTTGTTAGAATTGATAAAGAGCGATATCATGCCGAATAGTTCTTCTATTATCGGCGATGAACTGGAGAAGTATATAAAGGAATATGAGAGCGGTGATATACGTACTGTTCTTGCCAAATTAAAGAAGTGGCCGGGTTGATAGTAGAATTTCGCACAAAAAATTGTTTTAAACTTGATATTGAATGACAAATTAAGCAACTAAAGCTAGATTATTCTATGCATAAGGTAAAGGAGAAAAAACATATGCCGTTACATTTAGAATCAATTATTTCTGAGAAAAAAATGGATGATGCACTTTTAATGATACTTAAGGGCGTTCGTACAGCTGAGCCTTTCTATGCTTCAAAAGATGAGACGATAGTTCATTCGCGCAAACGCATTAAGGATATCTATGGAGTGGAATTTGGGAGCATTGTATACACCTTTAAGATCGATCAAGACATACAAAGTATGCATATCATCGATATAGATATTGTTTTAGATGGTAATAAACCGACGAAGTTAAAGCTTTTGAATAAACTGCCGTCTTCTTCGGAAGCTAATGAATACTACGATGCAGAAGTAGTCGGACAAGGTGGACATTTACAGATAGAAACCGTTAATAGGAGTGCCTGTCATAAAGATATCGTTGAAACAGAGCAGGAAGTATTTTTATCTGCATTTCCTTTTTCGGTTCGTATATACGACGATATGGAGATGTTTAACAAGAAGCTTGGATTCGGTAAAGCTATCAAGATCAGCGAAGATGGAGTTAGATACAGTGGATTGGCTGCTAGTTTCATGGCGCCCGCATCTCTGCTCCAGATGGGATTAGATAGTGATGAGACGTACACTTATTTTATTGGGAAAGTGTCTAGTATCACTTGCTATGAGACTGAAGAATTTGGCGATAGAGTCGAATTCTTCGTTGTTGGGGTAGATAGTGGGATGGGGACAATACCTGTAATTATGAGTAAAGAATGCTTCGATCTTAAGGAGCTTGCTCTTGATAAGGTGCTCGAGATTAAAGCGGATATAAAGTCGGATTTTAGTACTTATCCGCCGCTGCAATGATGAGACATAAAAAGATGCGTGTCCTATTATAAACTTATAGCAAGAAAAATACAGTTATAAAATGATTGGTGATTATTAACGTAATGTGATATAATATTTGTAGAAGTAATTTCAAGAATCAATAGAATTTATATGGATAAGTGAATCGTATTGGCAGTTCCACAGAACTGATTAGGAGGCGTTATGAATTCAATTCTTTCTGATGCTTTAGATATTAGATACGTTAAATTACATTTCACTGTTAGATTTAATGAAGAATCCAACCTTCCAAGATATAAAACATCCGCAATTAGAGGTGGAATGGGCGAGATGCTGCTTCGGGCTAACTGTATTAGGAATAGAGAATGTGATAATTGCGATTTCTTTTCTGAATGTATTGTTCAGCGAACTATGTATTCGCAATTTGACAATAAGCCTGCATTTGTAACAACTGGGGATAGTGTAGGCTATGTTGTTGAGTGCGAAGATTATCATAAGCGTTATAATGCTAATGATACGTTGTCATTTTCTTTAATACTATTTGGTAAGACTATAGTATATTTCAATCAATATATGCAGGCTCTTTATGCACTAGGAGTTAACGGAATTGGTAAGGAGCATGCTACATTTCAGATAGTTTCAGTTACTAACTCTAAAGGTGTTCCGATACTAAACGGTTATGATATCTTTATGGAAAAGTACGAAGTCTGTAGTCTTAGAGACTATGTTGAATGGCGCCTCGGTAAGGTGAATCACGAATCTAATCTCGAAATCAAGTTTCCTTTTCTTACATCAATTAAATACGAAGGAGAAGTGATTAAGAGCTTTAGTATTGAAGCTATTATAAGAGCTTTGAAGAGAAGATTATATATTCTTGACTGTTTTGAGGAAAAGAATTGTAAGGATGCGTACGATTATTCGTATGATGTTCCCAATCTAATATCCGAAGAGAGTACAGAAGACTTCTTAGAAAGATATTCCACGAGAAAAGATAAACGGATGCGTCTAAGAGGAATATATGGCAACGTCAAAGTTACTGCAGTTAGCAAAGATTTATTAGCCATACTCCTTGCGGGTGAGATTATTCACATTGGCAAGAATACGAGTATGGGGTTTGGAAGAATGACAGTTAAGGATATTGTTAATGCGCATTCAATTGATTGAAATAAGAGGAGGTGTGAGTAATTGTTATTAGCTCAATATACAATTCGCTCAAAGCAAGATTACATATTTCGCACGAACAGGATTCGTGAAATTGTAGGTGCATCCATTAATATTACTAATGCATGGGATATACTTGCTGAAGAAGCGGGAAAGGCTAAAATTAGGTTCCAGAAGGCAGGAGGAGATGAGACTTTTTCACTTGAAAACGTAGTTAAACAGTTTGAAAGTGGTGAACTCTGTGTTGTTGAATTGTTTCGTGGTGGAGGCAATGACACGTTGCTTTTTTCTGATGAAAAAATCTATTGTCAGCTGAATAGGTTGTTCTCTTATCGAATTGCTAGAGATTGTCCTGGAATGGTTCCGATGGTTGTATGTGTACAGGCGAGCGATAATTATAAAAAGGATTATGCTAATCTAAAGAGAGAAGTGGATAAAAAGAAGAATACGGTGTCTTCTGGACGGGATAACAATCTGGTTCCTTTTGCTATGGTTGATCGTGTAACCTTTCAGCCTTATGTAGATATTGACTATATTGAAAACACCATAGAAAGGGTTACAGCTGAGGGACAAAGTAAAAGATTGACTTTTAAAAAGAATGTTGATACTAATTCTGACACTTATGTGAGATACCTAGATAGTCTCGCAACTAAGCGTGATGAAGAAAGCTTACTTGCTGTTGTTCATGCCGACGGTAACAATATGGGTAGGAAGATTCAAGATTTATTAGGAGAGGCTTCGGATTATGATTATTGTGTTCGACAAATGAGAGAGTTTACCAGAAAGACAAGTGATGTATTTGTTAATCTAGGACTTAAAGCCATGAAAAAATGCAAGGATGATCTTAGTAAAACAGAGGATAGTTCGATAAATAAAGCATTTAGGTTGATTGTTGCAGATGGAGATGATATGACTTTTATATGTAACGCGAGATATGCAGTTAAGTACACGGAGGCATATGTTTCTGCAATGCCAGAAGAAAAAGGTTACTCGTCATGTGCAGGAATATGTATATTTCATAGCCATTATCCTTTTGCAAGAGCTTACGAAATTGCTGAACAATGTTGTGACTACGCGAAAACTAGGATTCATGGTGAAACTCTTAAGGAAGAGAGTTGGATTGACTATCACTATATTCATAGTGGTATTACCGGAGACCTTAACGCAATACGTGTATCACACGGAACTGATAAATCTATTGCAAGACCATATAGGCTAGGTGGTTCGTCGGCAGATAGTGATTCTTTTAAGTGTGTAGAAAAGGTTGTTGATATTATTAAAGAGCGACATATTGCGAGGACATCAATCAAGACAATTGGCAGTAAGTGGGAGATTAGTCATGCTGATGGAAGAAAAGAGTATGTAAAGTTATGCGGACATAACGTTGGTTTGAAAGAGGCTTTGAGTGAGGTCGTAGATGATGAAGAAAGACTAATGAAAATTATATATGATATATATGAGGTGTATGATTTATGGTTTAGGGAGGAAGACTGATGTATAAACTAAAAATAGTGTTGAAGTCTGACATGTGTGCTGGAAGTGGTGAAAGCGCTGGTAACTCTGTGGATCGAGATATTTGTATGGATGATGTTGGTTTACCGTACATACCTGCTCGCAGGATGAAAGGATGCTTAAGAGAGGCAGCCGAGAGTCTCAAAAGCATGGGATATGATGGTATAGGGGATGAGTGGATTAATAGAGTCTTTGGTGATTCTTTTGGGACATCAGGGAGTCTAGTAATTGAAAATGCATATTTATATGGATATGAAGAATTACGTGCATATTTATTAGATGATAGTGTTACTCGTTATGGATTGAGCAGAGTTGACGTTATTGATTTATTTAGTTACGTTAGAGGACAGACTCGATTAAAAGACGGGGTTAAGGTTGATAATACTCTTCGTTTCACGCGTGTGTTAAGTCACTATAATCCTCTTTATCCAAACAGAAATAAAGAAACAGAGTTATATGCGCTTGTGTATGCTGATGAAAAGGATGTAGATGTGCTTAGAACTGTTTGTACAGCAACTAGGCATATCGGATCTTTGAGAAACCGTGGGTTAGGTAATGTTCGTCTTTCGTTGGAAGAGGTTGATTGTAAGAAGGATATAAGAGTGAGTTGTTATAACCAGGAAGCAGAAGAAGATACAAGAGTGAGGATACATTACAAGGTTGTTTTTAATGCCCCTATAGCCTTGCAGAGTTATGATGAGATTCAGACCGCAATCCCTTCGCGGAGCGTAATTGGATGTATGGCTTCACAGTACTATAAATCTAATAGAGCGGATTCTGAAGAGTTCAAGGACTTGTTCTTAAATGGAGAAGTAATATGGAGTGATGCAACACCTGTTATTGACGGCGTTCGATCTGTCCCAACACCATTGATGTTCTTAAAGCTAAAAAACGATAATAACAGAATTATAAACCGCTATACTGAGAATGATAATGGTTATACTAAAAAGAAGCCTAAGACTCTTGAAGGCAGTTATGCGACATTGGTTGATCAGAATGTAAAAATCACCTATCCGGAGGTCCATTCGGAGTATCATGTTCGGTTATCTGATAGAGATGGATTTGAGAGAATGTTATACTCTGTGGATTCGTTAAATCCATTCGTGATATATGGAGGTTTTGTTGATGTTCCTAACAGGTATCAAGATCTTGTTGTGGATATGTTCAAAAACTATTCTTTGAGATTTGGGAAAAGTAAATCCGCACAATATGCGTCGTGTTCTTTAGTATCGTTAGATATTAAGAAAGTAGACGAAAAGAAAAGAGATGTCGGGAATGGCGAGGCGATTTTTGTTGTATTAGATGCAGATATGATTATTGATGATGGATTCTATATTACGGATAATGATGTGGTGCGCAGTTATATAGCGAAAGAATTAAAAATTAATAATAGCCATCCTGAAGGATATGATGATCAATGTAGATATCGGATTATTAGTGGATATCAGACAAAATGGCAGATGAATAAACCTCACATTCCAGCGGTGTGTGGTGGTAGTGTATATTGTTTTGTTGCAGAGGATGGGGGTGTCCCTGATTCGATAACAGTAGGAGAGATGCAGCAAGAAGGCTTTGGAAGATGTTCGGTATATACAATAGGAGATCTGAAAGAGTGGAATACACCTAATAAAATATCAGACGTGGATATTCTAGGTGTTGAGACTTCTACGGAGGTTAGTAAGCAATTGGAAGCTGTGTTATTAAAAAGAGTTTCTTTGGAGTATATTAAGGAATATGCTGAGAGTAAATGGAGTGAAATCAAGAATCAGATTAAAGGAGGGGAAATGAAGAGCGCATTACCTATTGGTCGCTTAAGAGCTATGTTGAATGATGCTGACAGTATAGAGGATTTACGAATGAGAATAAACGATATGAAAGAATCTGATGTGAGTAGCGAGATAATCATTAGTCGAAAGAAAGACTGTGGTAATTTGATAAATACTCTATACGGAGAGAATAATATAGAGTGGATAGAGCAATTGTCAGGTTTGATTAGTAATAATTGGGATAAAGAAAATGTGTTTAGAATAATAAAGAATGATTGGAAGATTGTTTTGAGTAGCGTGCTACACAAAGCACACTATACCAAATAGGAGGCGTTATTATGATAAAAACCTACTATCAATTGGAGATGAAGCAATTGTCACCACTAAGAATAGGAGTTGGATCGGATGGAATAACTGATAGTGATATACTTACTGATAAGAGAGGTTTTCCGTTCGTACCCGGAAGTTCGATTGCAGGAGCATTACGTGATAGAATAGATACTAAATACGAGGATATTGTTTTTGGGTTTATTAATGGTAGTGCAATTCAAGAAAGTCGAATTCTTGTAAGTGATGCTGTACTTTATTCTGATGTGCAAGGTTCAGATGTGGAAGTGTTAGCTCGTGACGGTGTTGGACTGGATGATTGGGGGATGACAATTAGCGGAAGTAAATATGACTTTCAAGTTGCGGAATGTAATTGCCCGTTCTATTGTATATTGGAAACAGACGGACTGGATGAAGATGCTAATGGTGCCTTGGAAAAGGTGCTGGCAGAAATTGTAAAAGATGGGATTCAGTTGGGTGCTAGGACAACGCGTGGATATGGCGATTTTGAAGTTGCAATCAAAAAGATGGTATTTCGTTTTCCTGAAGATGTGGACAAATGGATTGTTTTTAACCCTTTTAGTAGTAATGCGTTTGTTGATGCCGAATCTGTTAATGGAATAAGTGACGTTAAGAATGAAACACGGATAAGAATATGTTTTTCTGTAAATGATAGTATTAATATCCGCGTTAAAACGACAGATTATGAAGTTCAAGATGATGGAACAAAACCAGATAGTGTTATGTTAACTAACATAAAGGGGCATCCAATTGTTCCTGGAACAACTTGGGCTGGAGTTTTTCGACATCATATGAGAGATTTAGTTAGGGATTGTCATATGGACGACGAGAAGAGTGCGTTATTAAATGTTGATAGATTATTTGGTATGATGCCAGGTAAACAGGACCATACAAGGTCATCGATTGTTTTCTCTGAATCAGAGATAATTAACGGGAAGGATGTTACTATAACACGAAATGCGTTGGATCGTTTTACAATGGCTCCTAGAAATTCCGCACTTTACACCGTGAGATGCGTGCAAGGTGGCACAGGGGTGCTGAATATGAGCATCAACAACAAGATGCTAAATGGTATTAGCAGAAACATGTTAGAGATTGCTATAATGGATTTGGATTTAGGAATTCTTGCTATAGGTGGGGAAAAGGGTGTAGGACGAGGACGTGTTTCTATCGATAGAATATATATTAATGGTGAAGAATATACAACAGAACTAAAGGAACATAGATTGACAATACCGGAGGTAAGGTAATGCAAAGAATATGGATAAGAGATAAATGCACTGTTCAAGAAGAGGAAATCATAAATCGTGTTCTCCAGTACGCAGACAGATTTCGATACATGATAGCGTATTATACGGATTGTTTCATGGTTGAATATGCTACGGCTGAGTCGATTGCAAGTCTAATAACAGATAGTTTATTGGAACTTAGGGTTTTTGATGGTAATATTGAAGTGTTAGCAAGGAGAGGTGCGATAGGGTCGGATTTTCATTGGAGAGTAGCTGATGATACATATATGAGTAGTAGATATGCTGAGCTGAGATCTTCTTCAGACTCTGGTCTCCCTGATGCACTGGAGATGATTTATATTGACGGTCGACAAAAGATTGATTGCAATCCTGAAAAAACAATAGTTAAAGGAGAAAAATCCATTGTGATGTCAACGGTTGGAGGGCGGTATGAATTACCTTGCGATATTCCAATTGGCTATATAACTACTAGAACATATTATAGTTATGATACAGATGGTATGGCGTCAGCGGTAGATTATCGATTGAGTGGATTTGTGGATGAGGGAGGTAAACAATTATGAGTACAGAGTTAAAAAGATTTGTTAATCCGTACAATTTTATTCCGTTCGATGAGAATGGTGGCGCTGTACGTAAGAACAGAAAGAACAGAGAAGAGAATTATCATGGTAAAGAACAGTTGAACACTGGGTGGTTGGAAGTCGAGATGAGTGTGAAGACTCCGTTAATTATTCCAGATGGTTCTCATCCACATTACATTGATGTAAAAACGCATGAAGAGCGCGTGGGAATCAGTAATGATGAAAGAAGAAACTGCCATAAAAAGTATGATTTTTATCATATAGGAGGAGAATCAGACAAGAGATATATTGTTCCTGGAAGTGAGATAAGAGGGATGATTAGGGGGATGTACGAAGCCGTGACTGACAGTTGTTTTCCTTTTTTGTTAAGCGATAAACCAATTAGTCAGCGAGTGCCAATATATGGATCAGTTAACAAGAGAGGATTGCTTGAATATGATATAGATAGTCATGAATGGAGATTGTGGAGTGCAGTCTCTAAAAAAGAACAAGCAAGAATTGTCCCTGATAATAAACAAACAAAAGATGCATGTAAAGCGATTGTGATAGGAAGTAAGAAGTACGCATGCGGGGAGTACATTGAGAAAATAGGCTATGTACAATGCAATATTCCTGTTGATACGAGGAAACCATATCATGTTGTTTTTTTACAGCCGAATAAAATAGTGCATACGTGGATTGGAGGCGAGAGTGCCAAAGAGGATACTCCATATCGTCAGATGTCTTCGATTCTTAGGAGGGATAATGTTTCGGGGGGACAGAAGAATCCTAATAATGAGCAACGAAAGAGCTTGCTAAATAAATTGGAGCGAGTTGCTGAAAAGGGTGGAATGATACCTGTATACTATTTTATCGTGGACAAAGATGATGGTGGTTCTGAAGTATACATGTCTAATTCGTCGATTGGTAGAATCGCACAGCATAGAAAGTGGAAAGATATTATTGATGACAAATATCAACCTTGTGGAGATACTAATCATCTATGTCCTGCTTGCATGTTATTTGGGACGAAAGAGGGAAAAGGTATACAGGGGCATGTACGTTTTACCGATGCAACGACGATAGGAGAACTAAGGACGGAATATAGAACACTAGACATACTTGGTCAACCAAGGACTTCTTCCTATGAGTTTTATCTGGATAAACCTTGTCCGGATGCAGCTTATTGGAATTTTGATTTTTATGGAGTGAAAAAGGAAGATGATAAGGGTAATGTGTATACAGAGTATCGGCACCTGGACAAATCAAGTCCACGTGGAAGGAAGATGTATTGGAACGGTAAGCCACGAACATCGGATGATATTAAACGCTTAAATTCAACGATGGAGTGTGTGGAGAGAGGAAGTTTTTTCTTTCGTGTATTCTTTGACAGGATAACCGAAGACCAGTTAAGCACTCTTATATGGACCCTTTGTTTAGGTGAAAATAGTTCTGATAGTAGTAGATGGCATAAGTTAGGTCACGCTAGACCTTTAGGATATGGCAGTGTTAAGATGCGTGTTACGAGGCAATACATCCGCAAACTCGAGTATGATGTTTCGACAGGAGCTAAGATTACAATTGAGGATTCGGTACCTAGCATTCGTCATACACCGCTAATGGTAGATGATATTTCAATTACGTACTTAAGTATCCTTGCGATGAGTGATTATAGGTCTGTTGAAGGTAAGGAAGTGAGATATCCACGGTTAGTAAAGAAGAATAAAGATGAGGTATTTAATTGGTTCGCAGATAATCACACTAATTCAGATAGACTTCGTATATTACCTCTTCCAACTGATTCGGATATTACGCTTGAAGGGTCGTGGTTTGATGATTGTAATTCTTCACGGAAGGGTGATTCAAATAAAGATTATAAATCTTATAAAACAAAACTAGAACATGATGTTAAGTATAAAGCAAGAGTTACAGAATATAAAGAAGGTAGAGATGGCAAACCTTTTTTTGTATGTTTAGAAATTATAGATAAGAAGGAGAGTGTTTCTATGCCATATTATTTTTTAGAAAAAGGAAGTGATGCTCAGTGTGTTCCAATTGATAAAGAGTATGAAATTATCTACTCAGATTGTAATAAAAAGGGATTCCCTAATTGGAAGAAAGTTTAAAATGTTTTCAAGAGAAGATGTGATGTTCCACATGCTAATATATAGTCAAGTTTTATTGTGAGGTGAAATGATTATGAGCTTTATTAATTTTTCTAACCATAGAATTGAATCATGGAGTGAAGATCAACTAAGTGCCGCAAGACAGTGGGGTGAGATTGTCGATGTGCCATTTCCATATGTTGACGTAGATTCGTCAGAAGATGATATTAGAGATATAGCGTGCAAATCTGTCGATGATATAATGAAGTATGATCCGGATGTCGTTATGTGTCAGGGGGAGTTCACTTTATCATATGCAGTTATTTCCATGTTACTTGATAAAGGGGTTAAAGTGGTATCAGCTTGTTCTGACAGGAGGGTTGAAGAAAAGGTGTTGGAGAGTGGAGGTGTTGAGAAGACATCATTTTTTCAATTTGTGAAATTTAGAGATTATATGAGTGTGCATTAACAGGTTGTACTTCTTTAGTGGGGAGGGATAATTATGGCTGCATTATACGTTAAAGAACAGGGAGCGTGCGTTAAGAAGAACGGAGAAAGAATAGAGGTCGTTAAGGATGACAAGAGTCTTTTTGATATTCCGATTATCAATGTCGATAATATTGTTATTGTAGGTAATGTTTAGGTGACGACACAGGCACTTCGTTTCCTTATGGAGAAAGGCATTGATGTTAGCTACATGTCTTATTCCGGTAGGTATATTGGACATACCGCTGCTGAGAGTTCGAAGAATATATTTCTTAGATGTGAACATATCATCTCTTTACTGATGAGGCGAAGAGAATCGAAATGGCACGGATTATTATAGATAACAAGATTTTAAACCAGATGGCGCTTATTCGTTCTCATAGGTGGAATAAAGAATATGATTGGCACAAGGATATTCAATTAATGGAGTCTCTTAGATTGCAGATACCTAATAAAGAGTCGAGCAATGAGTTGTTTGGTATAGAAGGTATGTGTAGTAATATTTATTTAAACGCTTTTGTTCATATGCTTAAAGGAGATTTCGCTTTTTCGGGCAGAAATCGAAGGCCGCCAAAAGATCCTATCAATATAATTTTGAGCCTTGCGTATACCTTTCTTACCAAGGAAGTTATAAGCGCATTAGATGCTGAATCATTCGAGACATATCTAGGGTTCCTGCATGGTGTTCGTTATGGGCGCAAGTCGTTAGGGCTTGATATAGTTGAGGAATTCAGACAGCCTGTGGTAGACAGGCTTGTAATGAATCTATTTAATAAGAGAATGCTTGGCACATACGATTTTGACACTGATGATACAGGTAGAGTATTGCTAAATGATGATGGCTTCAGTAAGTTCTGCAAGGAGTATGAACGATGGATAAACAGAAAGATATCTTCAAGTGAAGATGCGTCGTTTCGTAAAGTAATACGTAGCCAGGTATCTAAGCTAAAGACTTGCATAATGTCTCAAGAAGTGTATTCACCATATCGATGGAGGGATTAATATGTATGTGATTAGTTATGATATATCTAATGACAAGGTTCGTAGCAAAGTAGCAAAGTCTTTAGAAGGGTATGGTAGGCGAGTTCAGCATAGCGTCTTTGAATGCAATCTTAATAAGAAGCAGTATGAGGAATTGCATAGTAAACTAAGATTGCTTGCCTCTTTAGATGAGTCGTCCAACATTCGATTTTACACAATATGCGCTAACTGTACTGATAAACTATCTTTTATTGGTGACGATTCAACACCGGATTACAGTAAACAAGATGTAATAGTTGTATAGAGTAGAAGTGCATAGTCTGTGGCGGATTGCAGCGATGAGAGGAGTGAAGGAGTTTGACTTTATAGGGTTGGTTATGATAGAATGTTAGTAGTGTTTCTCAGAAGGTGACCGAGAGAGAATATTCGGGTAAAAGGGATTTTTTGTAATTGTATATACAATTTACAGAATTACATGCAAGAACTCCTTCTGAAACTCCATATCTATGCGGGTTCTCTGAGCCCACTATAGAAATGAGAGTAGCCCGCTATAGGGTATTGACACTTTGCTACTTCATCTCTAATTATTTCTACTTTGTTCATAGAAATGAGAGTAGCCCGCTATAGGGTATTGACACGTTAACATCTTTCTGTACAGCGATATCCTTAGTTTCATAGAAATGAGAGTAGCCCGCTATAGGGTATTGACACCTATATTTCTTACTATATTTGGGTCCATTGTTCATTATAGAAATGAGAGTAGCCCGCTATAGGGTATTGACACACTTTACATTGTCGTTCTTATCAGTAACAACGCACTTATATAGAAATGAGAGTAGCCCGCTATAGGGTATTGACACATTGATTCGGAAAGCAACAAGCAACCATTATTAGACTGTTTATCAGACCATCCTGATGTTTCGTGTTGGGAATCGATTGTTACGAGCATTAAAGATGATCGGGTTAACGATGAGTTTGAGCGATAGTTTCAAAAAAATATCCTCGAATTCTATATATTTATACAAATAAATGAGCGTTGGAGAACATTCTCTAACGCTTAAATATTTTAAGGAAAGGGAAAAAATATGATTGCGTTAATATATCGTGCAAATACAACGAATTATTGGTTTTTAAAAAAATTACCGTATTTTAATCCATATAATTTAAAAATAATAAGGCCATATTCCGATAAACCTATAGCGGATAGCCCGGTTGATGAATATATTTCTGTAAGTAAAGAAGAAATGGATGAAATACTTTCAACGAAAGATATTTATTCATATTCAGACTTATTCGGATATAGAAAATGTATTACAAAAGATCAAGTAAAAAAAGGGTATATATACTTTGCAAATTTAGACGAAGTTGAATATCTTGATAAAGATGTAAAAATATTATGTCAAAGAATTGATCGAACAGACTGTAAAGCTATTCAGAGTCTTTCTCGGAATGAATTACTAAAAGTATTAGAAAGAGAAGAACAAATAATTAAAAATCAAAACTTTGATTTAGAATATAAATGGAGAAAGGGTTTTGATCATAACGATGTTAATCCACTATTACCTATTATTGATTTAACATGGAATGAATACTGTGATAAATACCAAACTAATTTTATACATATAGACAACCGTATTACAGATATGGAATATCGAATAAAAAAGAAGGTCGATTATTGGAAAATCACATCTGTTCCAGACGGATTGCTTTTAGATGTACCTGGAGTAACCGGGGAATTCAAAAAAGAGCATATCAATAAAGAATGTAATACAGTTCTAGATGTTATACACATGCTTTCTGATTATATAGGAAGTAATGAGGGTTTTTATTATGTAAGAAGCGACTTAGCTAAAATTGGTGATGAAGTTGTAGAAAATCATCGTAAAAAGATGATGCCCGCTGAGTTAGGGTAGTTGTCCTCCACCTCCCATTTTGGTATGATAATTACCAAAGGGACAGGTGATGAATATGGGTTATAACAGATATCCAAAAGAAATGAAGGAAGAAGGATTATAATACCGGATGTCCAGAGAAGAGCAAGTGTATATAAACCGGTATAAATAATATGAGAGGAGAATGACTATGAGTGAAAAGAATGTTATATTTACCACGTTAAGCAAAAAACCTATGAAATGTTTCCCTAACACATATTATATCGAGAGAGGAGATTGCAAGTATTTTTGTGAGGGAGTTCAGCAACAAGAACCGGGAACTAAGCTGTTTCTTAGTGAATCAAGGATTGATAAGATTGTTGTAACAGGATCGGAAGAAACGTATAATGATGTGGATTTTGAAAATAATTCTGAAACACTAGAGAATGGTAATCGCAAGATGAGTTTGTCGGATTGGTGCGAAAAAGGAATATCAGAAGATAATTATAGCGAAAAGTCAACGTTAGCGGTATTCTTGTCTAGAATTGCTGATTTTTATTTTGATGTAGTGAAAAGTGATGCTACTGAAGATGGTAAACGTCTCCTACGTGTACAAGAAGAGCATAACAATAACGATGTTGAAGTTATATTTGTACATGAAAAAGACAAAAATGGAAACGATAATATTTTTGGTATAGTCAATGCACTTAAAGGCGAAGACTGTGATGTTAAGTTATATATGGACATGCAGGGTGGTCAAAGAACTGCAATTTACGTTAATAATGCACTTCTTCAGTTGTTGGGTAAGCAGTCTAAGGTGTATAGATGTGAGCTTATGAAGGTTGTTGCAACTAATTTTACTCCGGGTGAAAAAAAACACAGAATTGTTGATGAAACTGATAGATACAAAATTGTTAATCTTGTATCAGGTATAAATGCGTTCATTAGTTATGGTAAAACGGATATACTTTATGAATATTACAAATCGCTGTCTAATCCAGGTGAGAACGTTAAGAATCTTATTCATGCAATGATTGAGATTGATCATGCTATTACATATAGTAGATTTGATGAAGAGCAAAATGATGAAGATGACAATTCTCGAGAAGAACGTTCGAATTTAAGAATTGCTGTAAAAAAACTTAGAAATGCAATAAAAATGTTTGATGATGATACCGGTAATGCTGTAGTTACTTTGGAATCTAGCATTTTTAATATTTTGATTGACGGTATTAAGGCTGATTATGGCGATTTGATAAAAGGTGATTATGATGATGAAATTGATGTAATTTCTTTAGCGGACTGGTGTGTTAGAAAGAGTAATTATACGTCGGCTGCTATAATAATTGAAACATACTTTCCTTCATTTTTTGTTAAGCATGGAGTGTTATATTATGCTAATACTAAGCCTGAAATGGAGAATGTATTAACCCGCTTTAAGTTTTATAAGAGTGTATCGAACGAACAGTATAAGTTTAATAATATTAATCATTTTTTTATTAAGTATTATGTCAAAGACTGTGGTGTGTTTTTTGGCAATTCTAATAAAAATGAACCGGAATATGAATATAAATGCTATAAAAGCCCTGTTAGTAATCTCATTTTTGGATCAAAGAAAGGAAGTTATCCAATAAAATTTTACTCAGACTATGAAGAAAAAGATTTTGCGTACAAAATATTGGTGAGGTATAGCTTTATTTCACGTCATCGTAATAGTTTTGCACATGGAAGTAGTAACGGCAAAGAAGTGAATAATTTGATCGAGTGTATGAAGGAATTAATCGCAGATTGTCGTGAGATACAGAACAACAATAAGGAGTGGGTCTTGCCGGATGATGAACTTAAGGGGGGGATATTAATAAGGAAAAAAAAGGAAAAAGTGAAGGAAGAAAAGGAAAAAGTGAAAGAATTGTGGGTTAAGGCTATTGAGCAAGAATTAAAGGGAGACAGTGAATATGGAATGATGACTTGGCAGGTTAGTAAAATAATAGAAAAAGAATTAGAGGATAAAAAAATAGTATCTAAGAGAGTCAAAGTCTACGCAATGCGTGGTTTGATATTTGATTTGATAGAATATAGCAAGTTGAATTGTAACCTTGAAAACGATAATAACCTTAAAGAAATAGTAGATTTCTTCAAAAAAACAAAGTGGCTTGGTAAGCGTATAATAGATAAATATATAAGTGAAAATGGTGAATCAATAACATATGAAGAGGTGTGTAATTTTAAGATAGAGCAGTGTAAACAGTATGATGATAAGGCAACGTTGACAGAGATTAAAAGAAATCTTGATTCTCGAGAGGGCTTTTTGGAAGTTGCTAAAAATGCACAAGATGATGCTACATGGAAGAAATATATCGAACAGAAAAAAGAGGAATATAATAAAGCGGCAGCAGAGGGAAAGGATGGTAAAAGCGAAGAGATGAAGAATTATATTCGAGATATAATACAAAAGTATCTTGATGATAAGGGCAAATGGAAAGAGCTGATCGATCTTGACAATGCTGAAGTGTATAATGATTTAGTGGAGGCTTATTTTGGCCTTAATCGTTACTATAAATAAATAGTTTTTGATATCCGTGTTATAACGTTGAATATAAGAATGATGGAGGGCGTTGCACTTGGAGTGTTGATAATACAGGCAGTGTGTTATGTAGGCGACGCCCTCTTAATGGGGTGTGGATATATTCGCATCCCTAATCCTCGTTATTAAAGAGATTCTTACATAGTTTGACATACAACCCAAGCAAGTATGTGATAATATCGCTGCTTACTCTCGTGCTTTTGTTAGATGCATGATTAGCATTGTTTCGTTCATTTTTTAACGCCATATGAAGATTTAGTATTGCATCAAGTGTTTCTCTTGAATCTGTGTTATAGTCTACGTTAATGCTAAGATTAGCTTTAGGGAAAGGAACACTGTCAACATTACAGATGCTTGTATATAGTTTTTGGTCATTGGCTATATTCTGTGTTATATCATTATAATAATTGACGAAGAGCGACTCATAGTTTCGTTCGATACTGGCACTATTGTTGTCAGTGATATTTTTTGCTAATTCGTGCTCGTACTTTATAGTTAGCTCCCTGTATTTGACATATTCATTAATTAAATCATAATCTGCTTTTGACAATTCGTTGTCGGTATGTATTTCTGACGTTGCTTCGTTATAATACTTTATTACATTGCTGATAACCGATTTGTGCTCCGGGTTGATGCTTCTATTTAGACTACATATGTCATCGTATGTGTATCGGTCTTTGGCTAATGTGTTATCTTGAACGTTGTTATTAATGTATTCAATGAATGTATTGGTTGTTTTACTATTATCAAGTTCTATACCTTTGGAGTACTTGATAATGGTTAATATACTTTCGCGGCTAACAGTAGTGTTGATAAGGTATTTGATAAAAGCTATTGTGCATTCTTTTTCGTTCGGATTAAGATTACCGTATGAAAGGTTGCCTTCTAAATTACTAACTATAATAGATTTAATTATTTTTATAATAATTTTTTTAACTCCTGTAGGGATTGCTGATTCTACCCGTATTTCACTTAATTTTTTGTGCCATTGTATTGATGATTTTTTTTCTAATAAAAAATTCACATTATTGTTGTAGTTTGCATATTGCCTGGAGTTACGTATAAAGCTCTTGAATTTTGTAAGCAGTTCATTGCCTAAATCTTTCACGTCCGATCCGGAATTAAGCTCCGAAGGGGATAAATCGTTACTAATTATCTCACATATATTAGTGATATCTTTGGGAGCACTGTCAATAGTTATGTGCTCATTCGCGATTATTTGTATCTTGTCCTCAGCAAGATTACTAAGAATACTTTCAATAATATATTGGTCAATAGTGTTTTTGTTGTGGTTGATCATCGTTTTGTATAGTAGTATTGACTGTGTTGATTCATACCAGTTACCGTCCTTATGTATCGCGGTATCTATCTCGTCTTTGGTAACGGAGAGATCAGTAGGAGGCAAAATGCGAATAATACCTGCATCATTATCTCCGAAATAATTAATTAACATCTTGGGCATTTTGTCCTCCAGTACAGTCAGTGCCTGCTGAATAAAGCTTTTTTTAGTGCACCATTCTATTATAGATAAAGGTGTGCGTTCTTCGCTGTTTAATAACTTGCCGTAATCATTAAAGATAAGATCGGAAAAAATAGAAAGATATGAGTCCCCAGTGAAATCGTTCTCCTTATTAACATTGAGGTAGTCTAATTCTTTCTCGAATCCATCCATGTCGCATAACTGTATAGAGTTTGAGATGTGCTTCATAGTAACCAACATAGCAATAATGCACTTATAATCTTTAGATGTGTTGGATATTTTATCACGCCATGTAGTAAGGTCAATACAATCAAGAAGAGTCTTATTGTCCTTGACTAGCGCATAGTCATCAACAAGATTCTCCCACTCTTTTAAAAGTGACTTGGTACCGACGTATTCGTTCTCATAGTAATTGATAAGAGAGTCTATTCTGCCGTAATTAATGAATTCGTTGATTCCTGAAACAAAGGAATTAAGGGTATACGGATTCTTGATGTTATCTGAACCGTATTGAACTAACTTGTTTGCGCCAAACCTAAATGTGTATATATTTATTTTTTTGATATTCTCTTCGCAATTGAGAAGAGATATAATTGAAAGAAGCGCAACTGATATACCTCTAAAAGAACCGTGATCATCAATGAATAGTTGAACCGATGGATTGTCTTTAATAGATGAGCGGATGTCAACAACTGTATTATTAATCGCTTCAACAGAATTATCTTCGTTAATAAGAATGTGGATTACATCTTTACTGTCGAGTTTTAGTTTTGATACGATAAATTCTTCAAAATACTCTGACACGGACTGGTAATCTTTGCTATTAATGCTTATACTATTATTCTGAACTTCATTTGTTTCTAGGAGGATTACTCTGTTAATATTAATTCCTTCATCAGCAAGTTTTAGGATTATTGGATCCATAGCATAGTAATATGGTGTTTTTATGCCGCTTTTGTTTTCGAACTCTCCACCTCTTCCTCCGTATGTTGAAAGTGGTAGTATTAATACGTTGTACATAATATTATTATTCATTTATAGTATGTCTGGAGATGATATAGATTATCATCCCTTCTCCTTTTCTAAGTGTTAGTTTCAAATGCGTCTATTATCGCTACATACTTGCAATTATCTCTAGATTCTAATGAGAAGATTATCACAAGAAATCGATTTTTGTCAACTGACTCGAAAACATCGAAAAGGCGTTCTTCTCTGAGCTGAGGGAGTTGTCACCCACCTCCCATTTTGGTATGATAATTACCAAAGGGACAGGTGATGAATATGGCTCCTACTCAAACGCTATGGATAAATAAAGAAGGAGATATGTTTATCACTGACAGTGAGATTCTTGCAGATTTATGGGATAACGGTGAAGATGTTCGCCCTCAAGTACAATAGATGTTTTTGCCGGCGAGCGGATTAATCAAACTAATTGTGTTTTAACAGATGGAGAGTACTCTTGGTCTAACAATCTAGGATATTATATACAGACTTATAATTTACAGATTCCAGAAGAATTAGAAATGAAGATATTGAATCAGTAATATAAAAGAAGCTCTCACCAATACTAGGGTGCATCCCGAAGTGGGAGAGAGCCTGCCTGTGGGTGGGGCTTCCTTTGATATAAATATACCACAACTTATATCATCTTTCAATATGGTCTTCGTAGAATATGAAAACAATCATAATGATGACTTTATCAATCATCAATTAGAAGATATTTCTCAGTTGGCTAATAGAACTAAAATACTCGCGGAGCAATTAGAATTAGAACAAGCAAAACAAAAAACTGATGACTTGGACGAAGCAAAACGAATGGCAACAACGCTACTATACTTGCTTAATGAACGGCTTGGAAATAGACATAAATTGTTTGTATTGGAAAAACTATAAAAAGAGAGGTTGAATATTCCGCGCTGGACGTACCACCAATCCGCAATCGCGTACCGCTAGTCCGCGACAGCGTACCTCCTTGTTTTTGATGTTGCAATTCACGCGATAATGCAACTAATCCATACAATGATACTGATTCTATTGTAGAATTGTTTAAGGCTTATAAGCCTAATTCTACGAAAGGAGGCCAAAGATATGGCCAATAGAATCAATGTAAAGCTCATACTCGAGCTAAAATCTGGCGGTATGTCCCAGAATGAGATTGCCAGATCACGGCATATGTCACGCAGTTCTATTAGTTCTGTAGTGAACATTGCCAAGGAAAAGAACATTAATTATGAAGACATCAA
>JHXB01000012.1 GCA_000621905.1 Lachnospiraceae bacterium NC2004 | reverse complement strand
AACACCTTCAGCTCCGCTATCTCAAATCTATCACTTTCGATATAATACTGTGTACTTGTACCGCTACCGATCTTCTTAACTTCTGCGCCAAACTCCTTAAGAGCCTTAAAGTCGTCATAAATCACCTGTCTGTTAGCCTGTATGTCATGCTTCATGAGTTCTTCTCTAAGCTCATTAATTGACATACCGTGAGTCTCGCTCGTATTCTTCATCAGTATCCTGTACAAATACAACAATTTTAGTTTCTGATTAGCTTTCTTAGGCACTTTTCACCCTCCGCTTTACTTCGCAAAGGCAATAGCCTGAAAATCAAAGATTTTCAGGCTCGCGGGCGCGTTCGTAATATAAACATGAATCCATATATGCAAGCATATCTGTATTCATATTTACATTACTCACTATTGCCTTCGCGCATATACAATAATCCAAAAAACATTATATCACAAAATCCTCATTATTAAAAGAATAATTTACATATCGTGTGTACGATTAAACAGACACACAGCTCAAAAGTGCCGTCTTTTCGTTGTTTCTGAGACTTATTATTTTTTCAGGTTAGAATTTAATCATGCACATCTCCTCCCAAATCCTCTTTTTCTCCATCATCTCCTCCTCACTGATCCTTGGATCTACTATCTTCAAGATAGTCTTATCATCAGCCCTATGCTTCCCCTGACTAAGCTCTTTAATCACCTGTCTTCTTGAACCTGATATAAACTCCGAAGCATAAACGCTAAACAGGTCTTGCTCATCGTACTTTGCCAAGAATTCCTGTTTTCGCTGCTCGTATCTTCGCTCTTCCTCTTCTTTGCTTAATTCCTGAAGCCTCACTATATCCATAAGTGATTCAGTGTGTTTCTCTCGCTCACTCACTCCGTCATCTTCTTTAAGACTATTCAGTTTATCAAGGTCAAGCATCATAAAATCAAACGCATCAATCTTCTCTATCTTTATGTTCTGCCCTGCTTTTGCCTGTTTCTTCATGTATTTAAGCGAATCCTCATTGATAAATGTAAACTCAGCCTCATTGTCACCTTGAACTTCATCGAAAACCTCAGAATCATCCAGCAAAGCCTCATCTTCATTTGCCCTAATCCCCTTAACATACGCTCTTGCCTCGTTATACTCCTCATGTTCCCAAGGATGCCACTTCTTATCTCTTAATGGCTCCTCACCACGTACAAATAAGATACACTCATCATTTGGCAAAAGCCTCACCTCATACTCATTCATAAGCTCACGCCCAAGAACATCATAGTTCTCGCTCGTTGAACCTGAGCTTCCCTTGCTCTCTCCGCTTGTCTTCTTATCAATCGTCCATTTGCCAAGGAGCTTTGAGATATATTCAAATGTACTCGCCTCATTTCCACCAAGATACAGAAATGTATCGCAGTTACCTACCACACCTTCCCAGGCTCCTTCAGCAAAAAGAGTCTTTATCTGAGCCAGTGACTGTAACATAGGAATACAGTATATTCCACGACTTCGACATGTCGCTAGGATCTTATCAAAGTTGGATGGCATTTTCGTATTGGCAAACTCATCCAGGAAGAATCCTACATCCATCGGAAGCTTGCCACCATAGAACCTCGCCTGAGAATACAATTTCTGAAACAGCAAAGTATATATCATTCCCGGTACAAAGTTATAGGTATCGTCATCATCCGGTATCACTATGAAAATATTACTCTTCGTCTTCTTATCTCCGTCGATGCCGACTCCCATCTCATCAAGTGGAACATCATTTGTCGAGAAAATGTCAAGAAGCTCATCATTGTCAAATGGCTGCATTCTCGCATTTACCGTCATAAGAACTGAACGCACCGTTTCATCCGGGCCACCCCTGTATCTCTTATATGCCTTTACCGCAGGATGCTCCGGTTTCTTCTCTTCAAGCTTCGCCATTCTCGCATCAAGTTTTGGCGCCTCATCCCCCTCACCGAACTGAGCCTCGTCTATCAGATAAAGCACTGATTTCATATTCACTTCAAGTTTCCTGACCTCGCCTGTTTCCTGATTCCAAGTAGCCTTCGGGCACTCCATCCACACATATAGAAAAATGCTTTCTAAGAACATTTTTTCAGCCTTTTGCCAGAAAGGATCCTGGCTTGAAGCCTTGATGTTAGCATTTTCCGTATTCTGAATAAGATTCTGAATCAGCTTGCTTATGTCGCTCTTCTTCTCGATAAACAGAAACGGATTGATGTGCTGACTCTTATTCATTTCACACATGTTGATGGTAAATACTCTGGTGTCGGGCTGCTTTTCAAGCCACGGTCCAAGTTCTTCAACCAGTGTTCCCTTCGGATCGGTAAATATATTGCAACCGTGAAGATTCAAGAGGTTCGGAGTCAAGAAAAATGAAGTCTTTCCACTTCCGGAACCGCCGACCACAAATGTGTTATTGTTACGCAATGTGGAACTATCATACTTAAACCGAATATTCTCAGAGAAAATCTTATTGTTACTCAGATTCTCCTCATCGGCAAATTTCTTGTTAAATGCCTTGATATCGCCCCATTTCGCCTCTCCGTACTCCTTGCCGTGCATCAGATTGTAGCTGATCTTGTTATAGTATGAAAATGCGGCCACACCCCATATCAGCACTCCGAGCGCAACCATAGGAAGCGACTTGTCGTTATATATGATAAACGGATGCATAAAACACCAAAGAAGCTGCTCTTTTAGTCTGCTGATATCAATTTCCAATGCATATAACCCACTTAGCGCATAGAAAACATAGGCAGCAAACGGCAAGGTAACTATACATAGGTTTCTGAACTTGCTCATTCTAATTTTTTTCATGTCTTGTACTGTAGATGCCATAAACTACTTCCTCCCCTTTGGTATGATAGGCTTTTCTCCCTTTGCAAATGACAAAAGGTTCTTGGCAAGTGACTTCTTAGTTTCTTTGCTGCGCTGCTTATCGGCCTTTATGTAATATGCGACTACATTTTCATTCTTCATCTTATTCGTCTTAAGAAGAGTTCCATCCCTTGCTATCTCTTTAACCGCTGACTCCTTGTCCTTATGAAGATATGCCATAAGGACACTTCCGTCATTTGAAAGAATCGCATCCGACTTCTCGATAATCAGACAATGGTAGTTATCATTTGCCAAATCATCTATATCCGGGAGTTTGGTAAGATACTTCGTCTCATCCTCTGCAACAAGGCTCTCGCTCACATCAAGTTCCAACGGAATATACTCCTTCTTGCCCTGTTTCGCCTTAATCTCCTCAAGATGAATCATGTCCTTCACCGTAGAATCAGGAAGGGCAGAAGAATCAATCTCCTGCCCTTTGTTAAAATTTGGTAGCTTGCCGGTCTCATTTACCTTTATATGATTAACCTGCCAAAGCTCCTTTATATCAACCTTATTGAATTTGCTACTTATTCTGTCCGTGTCAAGCACCTCTGGATGCTCCTTATCTATCACACCGGCTGCATTTACCTGATAAACGCTCATCTTGCTTCCATTCTTCAAATGCGTAAATGCCGTCTTGCCATCGTCAATGATCAACACATCTTCTTTCCTAACGCAAATCGCCATAGCTGACTTATCTTTGTTCATCGTCTTAGGAATCCTGAAATAATACCTATCCTTGTACTCTTCAAGAAGCAGCGACTCGAAGTTAAGCGTAATAGGTGCAAATGTCTGATCCTTGTTTCTGGCTTGCAGCTTCGCTATCTGCTCTGCTGACTTCTCAGCCTTATATCCTTTACTTGCCAAATCATCAAAGATCTTCTTGCCATCCTCTCCGCCTAGTTTCTCATAATCTTCAAGTGTTATCTCCATCGGCTCATGTGCCAGTCTCTTCCGATAATGCTCAACCGCCAGCTTTACCTTCTCTGCATTCTGAGGATCGTAAGCTATCTGCGTATAACCATCCCCTATGCATAGATCCGGTAACTCAGCAAATGATACCTTAAGTTTCTTAAGGCAATCATAGAATCCTATAAGACCTTTCTCATCCTCTAAAGGAATGTTAAGAATCTTATAATTGCCACCGGTTAGTTCTTCTAAATCCTTAACCTTCATGGTATCATGCTTGCCTTCGCTTGCATAGTGAAGTTTCATCTTTCGCTGCATGTTCTTAAGTTTGGCAAAATCTACTCCTGTCTTGGCACCTTTTGCAGTAAACTTAATCGCTCTACCTAAAGCACCCACACCCTTGCCGTACAGTTCCAACACCTGTACTAACGTTGTTAATTCTTCGCTCATGTTATCACTCCTTTCAAAAAAATAAGCTTCTGGACAATTGTCCAGAAGCTATACCCATGATCCTATTATTCATCATTTTCCTTTTTTATCGGCTATCAGCGGTTTAATTGCATTGTATAATGCACTAGCCTTCTTGTTATCCTTATAGTGCTTTGTCAATGCATTGTTTACACCCGATTTTGTTTTGTAATGGTTTATACATTTAACCACAAACGCCACATCATCCTTATCTTTTAATAACTTTTCAACCTCGGCTACTAACGGATCTTGTTTGGTAGATTTTGTTTCTTTTGGCTTTTTTTCTTGCTTGTTACTTTCTGTTTCTTTCTTATCAGATGCCACTTCGCAATTTCCGGTAACATCTGTAACTTGATATACCTTAGCATGTCTCCTATGCCAATAATTCTTCAAACATAAAAATCCTTGGTCTTTTGTCACTATATAATACAAACAATTAGTAATACCATTAAAACGATTCTGTGATATTACATACCCCAAGTACGAAGACAATTGAAAATCTAATGCATTCTTATAACCAACTTCAACTTTTTGATACTGCACATTAGCCTTTGTTTCCATCAGTCGTCTATGAAGTCCAAATGTCATGCTATCCGCATTCTCACTATAAAAAATGCAAACAGTATCATTCTCAGTCAATTTTCCAATTCCATTCAATCCCTGAGTCTTTACATTTTCATAATCAACCAAAAAAACTCTAGTCTGATTATCCGCAAGAGAAATATCTTCATTGTTTTCATCAAAATCGATATTCTGCTCAGCCATATTATCACCTCAATGCTATTGTATCATATATTATTTTATGCTGCATTATTTTTTATACAAATGGTTTTATTTATATATCAGAGTAATCTTCTGGACAAATTGTCCAAAACCATCACTACATCAACCTTCGCTTCCTATCCCCCTCCTCCCTCAACTTATATATCTCAATAGCCTTCTCCATCTGGAACACGCTTACCTCCGGCAATGCAAATCTCATGATATACTCTTCAGGAATCTTATCCTTTACCGCCTTGAGAACAAGGCTTAGTTGTGCCGGTGATAGTTCTTTACCGTTCAGTATATAATTCGCAAGCCTTGAGTATGGCTTATCACTTGAAACCATATTCTTGATAAGAATGTCACCTGCCTCAGCAGCATCAATAGAGATATGATACTTATTGAAAACCGCCTGATACCGTTCTAGTAGATTTCTTTCTTCGTCATCAGTTCCATAAATGATATCCTTAACCTGTCCTAGGTTAAGTTCCTTATCTGCGTCATCACCCAAGTCTATCCCAAGCATCACACATATCCTGCGTAGATCTATATCCGTAAAACTCTTAGATTCAATCCCCATGTATTTTGCAATCTCATCATCCGAAAGCCCATACGCTATTCCAAGCATTAAGGCTATATACCTCGATTGATCCATGCTAACCGCCATCTCATCATCAAATCCATACTTCTCTATCAACCTCACTGATTGTTCTTCCTGCTCCTTTGTCATTTATGCTTCACATCCCTTCTAAAAGTTTGATTATCTAGTTCCTTAAGCCTTCTGATTACTGCCTTCTTTTCTTCGCTCGCCTTCTGGACCAATGGTCCAGAAGTTTCATTTCTCTCTTCAATCAGATCCTCAATCATCTTATGAAGTTCCTTCTCCGAGCGAATATTCATCATACAAATAAAAGAAGCATCCTCGGACATTCCCTTGATTGCCGTGGATGCTTGCTCTCTCATTTGCAGCGTGCTTCCTGTCCCTTTATATAATCGCCTTGCGGCTAGCATTTTCCTGACATAATATTGCTGATACATCGACAAATGCTTATACGGAACAAATGAAACCGGTCTGCTTATATACCAAATCTCATACTTATAAATCGCCTTATAATTCTCATCGTTATCTGGATCAAATCGCTCATCTTCCTGATTATACAGCTCACCTTGTTCTTTAGCAGCTATCCTCTTATCAATCTGTGCAGGCATATATTCATCGCCAAGTTGCTGAGTCCTTACTGCCTTAGCCTTACCTGGCGGTGTCAACGCAAGGTAAACTCCATGTTCTCTTGATACACCCTCTCGAAGCTGATAGTTAAACTCCGAAACCATTTTCTCCTTGAACTCTTCATATGACTCGCTAAGCTCGATGCATTTATCAATATCATTCCTCACAACATCTCTCCAGGTCGCCTTCCTCTCTTTAGATTCGCAGTAATCAAGAGTCTCATCCTTTTCCCTTAACGCCCCGGTGTGATACTTCTCCGCCAAACGATTCGTCAGTGGCTTTATGATTCTATCCCAGTCTCCCTTCTCATAACGATACTTACCGCCCTCACGGCAGGCAGAATTAAATATCAAATGCATATGCAAATGATCCCGATCACTATGAACCGAGCAGACATAATCGAACCTATCCCCAAGATATTCATCAACCCATTCTTCAATAAAACACAACGCCTGCTCCGGCGTAATCTCCTCATCTTTAGAAAATGAAAACTTATAATGATATCCGACTCTCTTCCCGGTAGCCTTAACATTTTCCCTTGTAAATGCAAATGTATTAAGTATCTCACTTGCTGTAGTCCCCGAATTACTGCAAACAAGTCCTTTGCTTTTTGCTTCATTCATGATATACGGAACTGCCTTGTCAAGATGCTTCAGCTCCTTAATACTATCCATCTTTATAATAAGCGACATCTTATCATCTCCTTCGTCCGACTTCTGGACCAATGGTCCAGAGGTTTCGTTTTGCCACTTCTGGACCATTGGTCCAGAAGTTAAGATTCAATCCTGTCAGTAATTTTATACATTAGATCGATAATCTTGTTAAGCTTATCAAGCAAATCCAGACTCGGTTCCACATAAGCATACTCATTATACTTCTTGGCAATCTGATTAATATTGACGCCAAGCTTTCTAATCTCATAATGAATCATCGCTCTTATCTCGTTATACTCTGCCCTGGTAACATTTGGCGGATTAATACATGCGTCTCTTACATACTTGCTCATAGTAACACCTTTACGGTTGGCAGCTTCCTGAAGCATGCTCTTTTCCTTATCTGTCATTCTTACAATCAAATGATTCGAGTAAATATTGCTCATTTTTTCACCTTCTTTCGTGTTATTTTGGTCCCTAACCCTATAATTTTTGGTCCCTGATGATACATTTCTTGTATCATTTTCTGCTACAATTCTTGTACAAAATCAGCATATTTTTTTCTCCTGCAAGATACGCATTTTGTATATACAAAAATGCAAAATGTACAAGTCTTGTAGCATCGCTACCAAACTTGTACATTCCTATCTTGTTAGGGACGAATCCCTAATACCCTCTATTAAGTTAAAGTCTTCCCGAACATAAAAGAAACTTCTGGACCATTCCGACTCCACTAGGTTCATTCTTCGCCTTCGGCTCGAATTCACCAAGTTGCTCTGGATAGCTTCTCACTAGACTCACTTCGTTCGTCAAGTGTTCAGCCGATGGTCCAGAAGTTCATCATTCGGTATCTCCTTCATCACTGTCCGTAGTCATACCTTTCCATTGTCTCACGATTTCTGTATTCATGTTTTTCATAATACCCAATCAGAGCACCTAAATCATCACGAAGCGCAACCATATACACATCCTTATTCTGCTTTTCGTTATAAAACGTATAGATCAAATTATTATCCACCGATTCCTTGAACCATGAAACAACTTCTTCAATGGATTTTCTGGATTTCTCATTATGACAATTCATTAGGCTTTGTCCAACAAGCTTTGCTCCGCCCCATTTTTCGTAATTCCTTTCTGCTGCAGGATTCATATATACAATCACATGATCCAAATCACAAATTACAACTGCCGCCCGATCTTGATCTATTACACTCTTAAAAAACGCACTCAATTCTGTCATATTATCCTCCACAAACTCCAAATTGTAATCTTCATATATTTCACCAACACATTTATTGTATCATAACTTAAAGTCGTGTAGAAGTTTTTTATTCAGCTTTATCTTTATTTTTAGATGATGAATTCTTCTTTCTTTTCTTTTCGTCTTTACTCTTCGATGCATTCTTTCCATTGGCTTTCCTCGCTTCTTCTCGTTCTCGCTTAAGCTCTTCTGCCTCAGCTTTTCTCTTGGTGGCTTCCATATCTCTTATATCTGATTCCATATAAGTCGTGTCTGCTATTGTAACCACATCGCTCTTAAGGTTATAATCACATTCACACACCTTATAATCGCCAACAAGGATATATCCTATAATGTCAAACTCTGTAGCGCCTGTCTTTTGAAAATCAAGTTTCTTTGCTGTGTTTACTCCTAGTTCTCTACACTTATCCTCTGTCATTCTGATAAGTGTCTCATAAGCCTGATCTGACATATAGCCTAAGAATGTTACCATACCACTTGTATCAACTTCATAAGCATTATCTACCGCATCTTCTGACACACCATACGGTATTTCACAAGCGTTACCGGATGTTGCTGAACTTGATACAACATCTTCGCTCACTGCATCTCCGGATGCTACTTCTGTTGTATTGACTTGATTACATTTATTATCTTTTTGATACTTCAATATAACACTTCTTACTCCTAAACCTACACATGAGATCACCGATAATATGAATATCATAATGCAGATTATTAGTTTTCTTCCGTTTCCTCTGTCTCGATGATACCAGTATCGTTTTCTTATCTTCTTAAACATATTATTCCTCCAATCGTTATTAGTATTATCCCGACCAAGTTAGGGATAAAGATTCTTCGCTTCGCTCAGAATGACATTGCCACTTCTGGACCAATGGTCCATAAGTTAATCAAATTTCTTAAAGCGCCTAAAGTATGTAAAGTTTGTATATGCACCAAACATCGGGCCTTGAGCATTCCCGGTTAATGATGTTGATGATGAACTCGTACAGTGAAGCCATACCTTAGTGCCGTTCTTGAGCTTTCCGCAGTATATTCCAACATGATTCGATGCACCCGTTGCGGTGGTATTGCTTTTAAGTCCTATATCGCCTACCTTAAGTTTATCCGCTGTTATAGTCTTAAACTTACTTGATTCAACAAATGTTGCGGTAGTTGAACCATACGGAACGCTTGAATATCCGCTCTTATGAAATGCCCATGCAGTAAATGATGAACAATCGAGATATTTAGGATTATCTCTACCGTCTCCCTGACGCTTATCCATACTGTAATCGACCTTTCCTATGAGAGAAGCGCCTTTCTCGATTACACGCCAAGCGCCTGCATTTGCCTTATTATTCTCTTTGAGCTCCTTTAGGATCTTAGATGCATTTCCATTTGATATCTTTGTACTTTCAACAGCCACATAATATCTAAGTACATGCTTTACATAATCAACATCTCCGTATCCCGACAAACCCAGTTTTGCCTTCATCATAGCCGAGAAAACCTTAGCACTCTCATGTGTGTAACCCTTATAATTCTTAATAGCCCAACCTATATAACCATTTCCGAAGTTATATCCTTGAATAGCAAGTTTGATCCCGGCTATATCCGTAGGCCCTTTACACTTTGCAGACTTAAGGCAATCACTTAGTTGATGAGTACCGCAATCTATGCTCTCCTTAGCAGAATTAATCGGTGGATGCGTATTATAATAACTCTGCTCGGTCTGCATAACATCAGGCGGATTGCCACCCGATTCCTGCTCTATCATTGCAAGAACAAGCTCGACATAATCATCTATGTCATACTTCTCGCAATACTCTTCGACAAGTCCCCTATATCTCTCGGTCTTAGCCGAGACCTTAGCTTCATAAGCATCATTATCTCCTTCAGAAGCAACACCACTTGATGCTCCTATTACAGCTGCTAAACACACGACCACTGCCGACAAAACAACAATGACAAATCCTGCGATCAACATCAGAGGATTTGTCATTTTCTTCATTACCTTTATTATTTGTTTAGCTGTTTCCTTTGTTTTCTCTGCAAATGATTTCACTGCATCCGATGAAATCTTAGCTGCTGATCTACTCGCATCTTTGGCAGCATTTCTTTTTACATCTCGTTTAACAAGCTGTTTACTGAGTTCCTGCTTTCCTGTTTGACTTAACGTTTCGCTATTACCCATTTGAGTAATAGTTATATTTCTCATATGAGCCATATTATTCGAGGAAATATGCCTTCCTGCCCTAATCTTAGCGGATTCAGAAAGAATTGACTGCATATCCTCATATGATTTCTCGTTAACATCACTCTCGTCCTCACTAATCTTACCGGTAGTAAGAAGATAGTTAAGTGCTACCAGATAGGCATCTTTAGCATTTGACACACTGTTCCCAATCACGACACTATGAGACAAATGAATACTCTTCTTTCTTCCGGCTCTTCGATATCTTTTTGCTCGATTTCTGATATCAAGTTTCTTCTCTATATTCCTCTGTTCAAGTTTCTTTGCAACACGCTCCGCTTTCCTTAAGAACTTCTCCTTATCAGTGTCAGATAGAGAAATGTATCTTTGTCTGGCAGCACCGCTTAAAGAGCTTATTACATCTTTGTCATTCATATTATCCCCCATTTCCTACCATCTCATGGAAGTTGGTGTTAAAGAGCTTATATAGACCATTATCTGATGCGACTTTATTGCTGAAAGGCACTATCTTATCAGAGAATCTTATAAGTCCTGTTCCGGGCTCTGCTCCATTTACGCAATTTATCTGTTCGTTTGACACAGTAAAGAGTTCTGACAATATCTCTCTATCCATAACGCCTTGATCGAGAATCATCATAAATTCTGAATTTGAAACAATGGTTTTAGTGGCTCTGTTACGCAATGCGTCTACAAGATTCTGACTCATTCCGGTGCAGATTCCACCTCGTTTTCTGACCTCACGCCACATCCTCTCTATTGCGTGAAGCGAATACTCATCTCCCCAGAGCTCATGAATCTCATCTACATATACCCAGGTAGCAATTCCGGATGACTGATTATACTTAATCTTACTTGTAATAGACTCAATCATTACAAGCATCGCCATTGCTCTCATTCTTTTACCCAGCTCTGAGAATCCGTATACAGTAAATCGGTTCTCCTCTGATGTTGACTGTTCTCTTGCAAATATATCAAGTGTTCCGTCAGTGAAGACTTCAAGCTGATCTATAAGCTCCCTTGCGGATTCATTTTCTCTCTCATTATCTTGAAGGTAATCCCTCATTGTCCTGATTGTCGGGCAATGAATCTTAATTCTCTTTCTTGGTTTAGTGACCTCATAATCCTTAAAATACTTATCATACATACACCTCACTGCTCGGTCGATTACCGCTATATGTCTACTTGTGAGAGCAGCTGGTTTTAACGCCTGCTCACAGATTGCGTAGGCAAACTCTGCTTTCTCTGCTATAAACCTATCCTTGTCAGGCACATGTTCCGGAACATGAAACGGGTTTATGTAGAATACATTTTCAGCAGACTGAGTAAGATTAATATACTGTCCTCCCCATTTCTCGGCTATACCCTTATACTCTGACATCGGATCTATAACAACAATGTCATCATTTGAAAAGCATAGCACTTGTCCCATCTCCATTTTCTCCTGAAATGATTTGCCGGAGCCCGGTACCCCAAATACCATACCATTGCCGTTTTTAAGACGTTTGCGATTGCCAAGTATCAAATTCTTAGACACCTTATTATATCCATAACAATAACCGTATTCATGGTCAATCTCCTGAACATTGAAAGGCGTAAACACCGATAAAGACTCTGTTGTAAGCGATCTCATGGTATCAATAAACCTTGCTCCTGTTGGGAGTGTTGTATTCATACCGTCAAGCTGATTATACGAATGAGGCACAAGTTCCATCTTGTAACCGGAACCGATAATCATTATCTTCTCTTTTCTCTCTTCAAGTTCTTCCATTGAATCTGCTCTTATAAGCACTGTGATACCAACATAAAACAGCCTCTCATCAAAAGAACGAAGACTATCAAGCATTTCCTCAGATTCTTGCTGTTGCATTCTCTTCTCATAGGAAATGTTACTTGAATAATCTCCGTTCTCGTTCTTCTTCTCTTGCTCTTTATTGATACTGCGCTCATTACCCATGTACTTCTTCATAACAAGGTTATAAGCATAGTGGTTATCCATAGGTTCGCAGTCCATTGTTATAATAATCGGGAAGGGTACATTTGTAAGCTCATTAAAGAATTTTTCCGAAAGTCCTGGAGCAAACTTCCTTACAAAGAGCGTACATGCTACTTTGCCTTCCTCCATCTCGATATACTCCTTATGTTCTCTGATTGAGGTGTTAATGATATCATTTCTCCAATCCCGTCTTAGTTTTAGATAATTGTCCCATTCAAAGTTGAATGTCTCTTCCTTGCCCATACGATAGAAGCTATGCAGAGCTCTTAAGCGATCTGTGGCACCCAAAGGCACTAAAGTACTTCCGAGTCTATGAAACAATTGTTGCATAGAGAACTCAATTGTGTTGAAGTAAGTTCTTGCACTCTCAAAGTCCGTCTTGTAGCAACTTACAATAAAGTACCTTGATTGAAGCAAGCCTTCCCTTCCTTCTTCGAGCCTCTTCTCAATCAGTTTATGATATTCATTTGCCAAAGGCTCTAATTCACGACTTACCGCCTTATGCAATATTGTCTCACGAAGCCTCTGATTATCTGCATAATGATTACTTACGATAATCTTGTAAGACACATTCATCGAGTTTAGCAGCATCTTGAATTGCCTCATTGTCTGCTCCTTCTCTATCTCATCCTGCGTAGAAAAGTTTATATCCTCAAACAGGTACATCTTATCAAAGAGATGAATACCTTTCTTTTTCTCTAATTCAAATATTCCTTCCTCCGATATCCTGTAAATCGGAATAGTGTCCTGTACACAATATGGTACCTTGTAAATCTTTTCCGTCTTTCGCTTATATCCGTCTTTTTTTCCTAACATATATACTTGTTCTCCTTTCGTATTCGTTTAAATAAAAAAAACACCGACAGATTTCTCCATCAGCGTTGTTCTACAACTATTTATTTCACAAACAACTAATTTATGCCAGCACTGCTGGCATAAATACAAATCAATTATCTATTTTGAAAAAGTGTCACCACTTTTAAGCACTTAGCCATTCTTTAGTGGTAAAACGGCGTCAAAAATATCTGAGAGGATAACCATTTCAGAAACAACATCAAGAGCCTCACGTACTAACTAAACCACGGGGACGGATCCTTAGCCAGAGGGTCCGTCCCCATGGTCCCTATTCTAAAATCGGATTATCGTAGTATTCTTCATCGCTATCACAAACACGCGCTTCCCTTATCCTACAAAAATTCTCTGTCCTAATACATACATACATAGGTGTTCCATCGGATTTTGGCTTCAACTCATAGTAGTAATAATATTCGTCATAGGCATACGCTTCAGAACTCGCATTGGGTTCCCCAATCACATCTATAATCTCCGAAGATTTAATATCACCGCCATTATGATCACTAATAAACATTCTCATCTCATCTTCTGTGAGTTTTGGACCTTTAGTGTCCGTCCACAAATATGATTTACCACCTATCAATCGAGCAGAAACCTCATCGCTGCTCATAATGTTGCATGCAAGGTATTTATCCTCACGAGGATGCTCATTTTTAAAGTTATCTCTAAAAACGGCATCTGCTTCAAGGTTTCTTAATATAAATTCAGTAACCCCGACCTCGTCAGGATTGTCAGTATTTTCATAACAGAAAGCGAGACTGATGGTGTACCATTCCCCATCTATCCAAAAATCAATATCTGTACTGGCTGTCAGAACATTGTGACCATAATTATATGAACCTTCTCCACCAACAAGCCCAACATCAATATTGTGCTCGGAGAACCCACCTGGATAAGAACTAAAGAAATCTTTAAGAGCATCATCAAATTCCTTGTCGTTCTGGAGCTTTGGAGTGAAATTCTTGGCAAAAGCTTCACTGTCACCCTCATCAGCAGATTTAAGTAAAGCAGAAAATACCTCTTGGGCAGCCTCATTATCATTCACATATTCACTTCTCCATTTATCAGGTACACATTCATATTGCGTCGTCTCTATTGAAGTTTTGTTATTGGATATCAGAGTAGCAACAAGCACCATAATTATTATAACCAAAGTCGGAAGAGACAGTAAAGATCCTATAATGATAAAAACTGTCGGGTGTTTCTTACCTTTGTTGTCAGGATTTCTCCTCTTCACGACACCGACAATTAGAAAGATCAAGCCTAGAACGAGCATGAACAAAAGGATTCCTATAATTATTGCCAAAAAAGCCATTATCATTGATGCAAATGCCATACGCCACCTCATACAATAAATCATTATAGTCTTTTACAGTATAGCGCCGTGCAGGATATTTGTAAAGTGATAGGAACGAAGATGGCATCAGCCCTGAAGATGGGACAGGAACCCATCCTTAACGCCTAACATGACCTATCCTCCTTAATTCCTGTTGATGAACCTCTGTATTCTTATGATTAGGCAAACCGTAGCCTGCCACTTTCTCCGGTATATATGGATTATCATCTATCTTTTTAAGAGATTGCTTTTGCAGTTTCTCTAGCATTGCATCATAATCTCTCGTCTCATCTATACTCTCTTCGGGAGCAAACTCCCTAATAAACCTCTTTAAATTACACTTCTCAATCAGATAATCAGATATCTTAGTTGCATCATTTATAGCCTTAAAAAGCTCATTTGGATCATTCTTAATCTCGGCAATCCAAGACTGGATATACGCCTTATGATTATCTATATGCTCCCTACTCATAGTGCCTTCAAGACCTATTGCCTGAGTTGTAAATGCAGACGCAATCTCAGCTCTTAATTCCTCTTTGGCATACTTCTCAGAGCCAAATATTCCTGTCAGATCTCTATTCAATCTGCTTTCATGTCCTGTTGAATGTCCTGCTTCATGAAGAAATGTAGAAAGATAATTGTACTCAGCCCAAAACGACTCAATCGGTGGCATTGTGATAGAATCCTCACTCGGTCTGTAAAATGCTTTGTTACCGCCCTCGTTAAGAGAAACTCCCAAACCCTTTAATACATCATCCCTTATCTCAATGCACATTTCCTTATCATATTCCTGACTCGTTACGGTAAGCTTTGGTATTCCCTCGATTTGCTCCGCATTAAACACCGTATAGGTATTAGATACAGGCTTTACTCTTTCCTTAAACTCTTCGTCGGAAAGCTTCTCTCTAAGCTCATACACTTCCTTATTGGTAAGCTTCCTCTTTTCTTTCTTGTCATACATAGACCAGAACTCAATCGGCACACCCTTCTCGCCTCGTTTAACATGCCATCCTTTAGCCTCTGCTTGCTTATATGTGCACCACCTTGGATCCGTATAACATCTCTCAACTGCCTGATACGCAAGCCAAAATGCATTGATTCCCTTATAAACATTTCCATTTACTGCGTTCTGATGCCTTACAACTGACCATCCTCTCGCCCAGGGAAGCTGCTCTTCTTCAAGCGAATGAATAAAAGCATTAGTTAGTTCTTCACGCATCTTATTTAGCTGCATCCAACACACCTTCTTTCTTACTCAAATCACTTAACACACTACCATCCCAGTTATAGATTATCTGCTCATCCGGACTTTCTCCTAAAGATAAATCTCCCTCTGCATCATGCCTGATTCCATATTCATTTTCAAAAAATGAGACGAAATCCTTAACTAACTGTTTTGCTTTATTATCACGTTTTATCTCGTGATTTTTAGAACTATCCATACTTCTACCATCTCCTTTATATTCTTAATTCTGCTTTATAAACAAAAAACACTGACAGATTTCTCCATCAGTGTTAAAAACAGCATTATTAAATTATCTTCCGGTATAACACGCCAACTTCAGCCCGACAAACAGGAATTTGTCATTTTTTTGCACGCAATTCTGTAATCGCACAATAATGCGATATACCAAATTCATCAGGAGCAATTTCATCAAGTAATTTCAAATGCTCTTTCTCCCATTGTTTAGTTTCTTCATAGGATAACGAAGCTTCTACTCCACGACAAGCTTTCATTCTGCCATGCCAGGAATCTTTTGTAAAATGCACCTTCACAGGATATTCTTCGTGATAAACAATGTCAAAGTTGGAATTGTAACATTCTGGTATGTAAATTGGATGCATTGTTTCCCCCGCACCACTCCAGTTTGGACTGTATTTCAAAACGAGTTTTTCGCTTTCTCCTGCAATTATATCTTCAAACGGCAACCATGCCATATAAAGAACAAGAATACTTCCCTGTGGTTTAAGCATATCAAAGAATTTTGGCATCACAGTTTCATGATTAAAGTACCAAAAACACTGACAAGCAGTAATTACATCAAATGTATTCTCGGGAAATGTAATATCTTCGGTTGCCACGGTAAAATATTCAATATCTAATCCTTTTGTTAACTCTTTTGCTTTTTCTATCTGATTCTCGGATATGTCAGTTCCCATCCATTTTGCTCCATAACGATACATATTTCTCGGAAGAACACCCGTACCAGTACCAATATCTAATACCTTCTGCCCTTCAGTACATAGGTTTCGATTAACAATTTTATCATAAAAAATTTGTGGATAAATATCACGATACTTTGCATAATTATCAGATGTTTTTCCCCAATCAAACTTTTTCCCTTTATCTATATTTTGATTTTTGATAAACATGTCTTTTCCTCTTACAAATTCCGATTTAATTCACTGATTAAAATTGTACTGCATGAAATTTCCATTATGCTTAAACCCATATGCCTCGTATAACTTTACACCCATATCCGATGCTGTAATATAGATCGTCCCGCATCCATAGTCTTTTGCCTCTTTTACCACTCTGTCCAACAACTCTGTAGCGATACCCAGTCTCCTATAATTCGGATCGGTATACATGCTAGACAAGATACCTAATTTCCCTGAAGGGCATGTGAAATACGGAGGCTTTTCTGCGAAGGACATACCGCTTGTTCCAACTATCTTATCACCATCAAATGCCAGCCAGGAAACATAAGTACCGGCAGCTAGATTTCTTTTATAAAAATCCATAAGCGATGCCTCAAGATTTACATCCCGTGGAACTGTTCTTCCTTTGGATGTGTATTCCTCCGTCAATTGGTCTATTCTCATATTTATAATTCTGCTTAATTCATTCTCCGACAGTTTTTTATAAACAATACCCATTTGGTTTCCTCCCTTTCGTACACTATCCTTCCAATTATATGTTCCAACGATCCCGACAAACTGGAATTTGTATCACAGAACCATCAGCAATGTTCCGGCTCCAATCAGGATACACCCTATCACTGACTTAAAAGTAAATTCTTCATGCAGAAAAACAAACGCCAGTATCAGTGTAATGACAACGGACAACTTATCAATCGGGACGACTTTTGAAGCGTCTCCCATCTGCAAGGCCTTGTAATAGCAAAGCCATGAGGCACCAGTAGCAAGGCCGGACAGAATCAGGAAAATCCAGCATTTTGGGCTAATGTCTTTTATTCCGGCTTGCTGATGAGTAATAAATACCATTCCCCATGCCATGATAACAACAACCATCGTACGGATCGCAGTAGCCAGATTCGATCCGACACCTTCAATTCCTATCTTTGCCAATATTGATGTCAGTGCGGCAAAGATTGCCGAACCAAGCGCTAATAAAAACCACATAGTGATACTCCTTCAAATTGCGATTTGCTTAACCGTTTATACTGAAATACAATTTTGTACCAATTTTATCATAATTCTGTTTTAAATATTTATTTGAGTTCTATAATCACAACCTCTGGATGATTAAAGAATCTTGGTGCTATGGTACTCTCTCTTGCCAGCCCACGGCTGACTTCCATTATACTGCCATTCGAAAGTGTATAAGTACCATTTACATATTCTGCCATCAGACCCTGATCAGGAGCATATACTCCCTTATTTAAAAATGGTATTCTTATCTGACCGGCATGAGCATGCCCACAGACCACAAGATCAAAATCATATTTTTCGTATACATCAACCTTTTCCGGACGATGTGATACAAGAATTCTCACATGAGATTCATCCGTTTTAGAAAAAGCTTCATCAATCTGTTTAGTCCACTGCTCCATAGTCAGATCATTCGGATCATCAACTCCGCAGATATCAAGTGTACTTCCGTTAATGGTTACTGTCTCGCAGTCACCAGCAAGAACATGAACGCCTATGGACTCCATATATTCTTTCATCTCATCAGCTCTATGGCTCCAGTATTCATGATTACCTGTAACATAATAACATGGATACTTCTTAACAATATCCTCCATAAGAAGCTTTGTATTCTTGTCCTTTAAAATATCATCAAATATATCACCAGCTAAAAGTATTATATCAGGATGTTCCTTGTCAATTCTCCTTATAAGCCAGTTCTGATTCTTGCCATAATAGCAGGAATGAAGATCAGTTATAAGTGCTATTCTTACACCCGTCCCTGAATTCTTCAACAGTTCAAGTTCTATTCTCTCTGTTACCGGAACCCACGACCACAAAGTCCAGACAATAAAAAAGATAAGGACTGTCAAAAAGCCCTTTCTTATTTTAGGTTTATCGTTTTTCTTCTTTTGAAATAACAGACCTTTGCTAATAATGTAATCCTTCTCAGTTCTATGCCCCATGGTAATCCCTTTAGTCGATTCTACTGAAATATAACTTGCTACCACTTAAGTATAACATACTGCCATCATACAATAAAGCCAAAATATCGGGAGACTTCCACGTATAAAGAAGTCTCCCATATATCAAATAAAGAAGGAAATAAGCCCTTCGGGGCTACAAGTTATCAATGCGTCTTAGCGCTATGCTTCTGCTCCATCGTATGATCCAAACTCTGCTCATGTTCCTTATTATCTGTCGCAAGCGTAAGCTTATGCTCCTTAGAGTCATATGAATACACATTGTCGGATAATCTGTCTTCAGGACTTACTTGGCTCTGATTGACTGTCATAACCATATTCTGAAGTTCTTTCTCATCGAATCCGTTCTTAGGAACTAAGATGCACTCATGCACAGACGATGGCAAAAGGAAGAAATCGCCTCCGATTCTCTCAGCAGCTACATCAAGCGCCTCAACATTTGTCATCCAAACAGCACCGTTTATCTTGGATTCATTTGTAAGAACGTACATATCCATACCATCAGACGGCACCATATCATTAAACATTTCCTCTGCTTCTTCCCTGCTCATACCGGGAGCCATCATATCCGGAATCATCATATCCTTCATCATGTCATACATACTGGTAATAACCATTGGATTATTCCTTGCCATATTCTCATTGGCAGCCATATCAAGTTCCTTCGCTGTAACTCCAAACTTCTCAGCCATATCGTTGGTAATAGGTGATGAAGCCATTCCGGTTGCATCCTTTGAAATCAGAACATGATATGTTACCGAAAGATCCTCGAATTCCGTATGAGGTCTATCACTAAGCAATTCTTTGTTATTCTCTGTATTTACAATCTTGCTGAATATGAGGTCCTTAGCATTGTTAAAGTCATCAAATGTCGTTAGTATATCGTCAGGTATTGACCTATGCTCTGCATTTGCTCGATATGTGTTAGAAATCTCACTCATGACATTTTCAAGCGAAGCACCGTCGTTGTATTGCTCATAATATCCGTTAAGATAAATGACCGGAGCAATGTTATCGTGTCCGTGAATCAAAAGTCCATCAAGTTCCAACCCGTTATTCTTCATAGTCTTTCTGATAGTAACTTCAAACTCCCGATAAACATCCGGAAGTTCCTCTAAAATGTTATTCTTTACATACTCCTTGAAATCTTCATAATTCATCATAACCTTACTTCTCTCCCTTCTTATTCTTATCATTCTTCTTGGCTAAATCATTAAGTTTCTTCATATATGCGCCGTAACGCTTTCTTGAATCATTAGTATTTATTCTCTCATTAGCCTGAACTTCTTTAATCTCTGACATAATTAAACCTCGCTTTCGTTTCTTTCATTTTCAATGATATATAAGCTCTGCCTTTCCTCAGGATGACAGGTCTGATAAGTCAGTGGTTTCTGTCTAAGTATTCTTATTCTCGCCCTAATAATCATAGGCAAAGTCATACCATTCTTCTCATAGAAACCACAGAGGCCGAGGCCTGCAATAATCGGCATACATATCATTACTGCTACATTTATATTTACCTTGTAATAAAAAATGAGAGTAAGCATTGCACCTACTCCCAATCCAAGTGCCGTACCACCGTACAAGCACTCTCTTATTGACAGCCCCTTAAAGAAATCATCCTTAAAGCCTGCTACATCTTGATTTATCTGCTTGGTCATAACCGCACCTTCCTATAGTCCAAATGCTTTCTGCATTACGGAATCGCTTGCCTTAACCGACGAAGAGATTGCTCCCATCTTAAGGCAATATGTAAGCAACATTACGATAGACGAATCTGATTCTAACGATATCGTATCGATAAATGTCGTACTTATAACTATCACAACAGCTATTAACAATGCAGAAAGTACATATCCAAAAAATGTCTTGATATATGAATACCCGACCTGAGCTATCTGACCGCCACCGGCAAGTGTAGATAATGCCACGCCTGCAAACGGAGCTATCATGTATATCTTTATTATTCGATTAAGTATGGTAAATACGACCATAAATCCGCATACACAAGTGAATAAAAAGAATAGAAATGACGTAAGAAATGCTACTAACGCTCCCCATCCGGACGCATCCGTAATGGATTCATATATCTTAACACCATCAAAATAGAATCCGAAATTTGCCCCGCCTAATGCTGCCTCAGTAAGCACTTTAGCCCACCGCATAAACTTAGGCATCCACGAAAGAGCGAGGCTCATAACATTTGTAACAACAATCAGCCTTATAAAAAGCTTTATGGTTCTATCCATAGTCATATCCGTATGAAGATCAACTGCATCTCTACAAAACGAATATACAAAGAACAACACCATAAGCGTCACTGCAACGGTATTAAGAGCAGTATATATATCCGTTACTTGCTTCCAAGTATCTTGATAAACTCCGGCACTCGGATTCTTTATGAGCACTTGGCTACTCATCTTCATGAGGTCATTCCAGACATAGCCGCTCATTTCAAAAAATGACTTACCGCTAAAGAAATCTCCGAGATCAGAAAAGAATCCTGTCACGGAATCCCACAATCCCACTTAAGCCTCACCTCCTTCGTTAAAGCGCTTATCATCAGGTTGCTCCCAATAGTTTTAAGATTGACGGTACCGCTATCATAATCAGCCCTCCGACAACTTTCTTAATAGCCGCACTCTGCTGAGTTGTGTCGTGTGCTGAGTAGGCTGTACCAAAATCAAGTAAGCCCCAAGCAAGAAATATGACCCCTACACCACCGACACAAGCAAGCACAAGATCCTTTAATACATCTATGCCTTCCGTTACCTCTGATACGCCTTTATCTTTGGCAAATGCCACCGTAGGAGTACCAAAGGCTAATCCACACATAAAAGCTCCAACCCCCAAAGTCTTTGCTCTTATTCTTGTTAACAATCTTCCCTTCTTATTCATCGCTTAATCCTCTTTTCTTTGCTATAATCAACAGTCTCTTTTCTTTACCCTCACCGGTTCTACAAGTTGAGAGAGTAATAAACTTCTCCATATGAAACAACTCTTCAACATCAACATCCTTTATCTCATTCTTAAGCACTTTTCCGGCTTCTGTTTCGTAGATGCTTTGAGTTAATAGTTTCTCTATATTGTCCTTATAAACAGTGTCCGTATATATATCTGTAAATGTGTACATAAACGAATTAATATCGGTCAGCATAACCGATACAATGTCGTATTCTTCCTTTGTACTTCCACATTTTGTAAAGTATATAGTCGGATGCTCCTTATAGTATTCAGTCTTTCGATATCCGTGTAAAAGGCCAAACATCCGCCCACCGCGGATGTTATGGCCATAGATAATCAGATTGTCTGAGTCAAGATTGCACCTGGAATCAAGAAAGGGAGTACCGATAAACGAATACTCCCCTTTAACATCGGCATGAAGATAAAACTCAGGTTCTTTCTCGCGATGCTTCTTTATTCCTGTCTGCATTACCGGATAAGAAAACTCTGTATCCGGTATCTCAATCCAACCAATCATGTCTTTATACTTCTTCTTTAGTAAGTCAGGTCCCTTTTTCTTTTCTTCCTTGGCAATCTTAACAAAATCCTTTTGTTCCTTGTCTTCCTTAATCATCTCATCTGTTTGATTACCAAAAAGGCAAATGCCTACAATCAATAAGAAAAGGAAGGCTAACGCACTTCCAATTAAAACATCTTTCCGCTTTTTAACGGATTTACTTGTTTTTCTCATAGATTATTCCCTTGCCTTAACTATACGTCTTACACGAATCTCCATAATTGCAAGTGCTGCAATATACGAAATGAACATCATAATAGGGAATGATCCTCCTCCTGTCTGTGGTACAGGTGGTTTATCAGGTATCTTCTCGTCCTTGATCTTAATCGTCTGCCACTCACTGGTATCCTTAACTGTATACTTAACAGGCTTAGCAATCTTATAACCTTCTGGTGCTGAGATCTCCTTAAACGTATATGTTTCGCCGATTACAAGCTTACCAACAATCTCAAAACCTTCATCGGTAGTTGAAAATCTCATTACTTCTTTGCCTTTGCTGTCATATACCACAAACTTAGCACCACCAAGTCCCTGTCCGTTGTCACCCGCAAGCTTAAGAAGCTTGATATTGGTTACATCGTCATACATGATAACCTTAGCGTCCGTCTTATCCACAAAGACTCCATCTTCATTCTTGATTGCAACAATAGAATCGTCGCCAAATACTTCCGAGCTGATTACATTTTCACTTGCTTCTGCAGAAGCATCCTTAGAAGCGTCACTTGAAACATTTGCACTTGCGTCGAAACTTGCATCGACACCGGCATTGGCACTGGCATCCGCACTTGTCATATTACCACCGATTGCTTCACTGCTCGCTACTTTGGTTAAAATCGCCTCTCCGCTTGCATTTGCCGAAGCATTCTGCTTAACCATAAAGTGTATGTCTTTTGCTGTTACATAACCGGCTGCAGGCTTAGTTTCCGACAAGATATACTCCTTATCATGTAGAAGTCCCTGGATGATTAAGTTGCCGGATCCGTTTGTAAATGCAGTAACATTTTCATAACCAAGACTCTTAAGATCATCGTTTAACTTCACTGAATCCATATCACCGGAAGTCCAACTAACTATAACATTTCCGTCGGTATCACTGACCTTAAGTTTACATCCGTCGAGCTCTTCATTTCCTGCTACAGTTAACTTATCAATCTCAGTAAATGTATGAATATTGGTCTTCTTTACTGAAAGCTCGATAGTGTCAGTCTTCTCGTCTTTATACTCAAAGTGAAGCGGAATCTCCGACTGTTCAAGATAATAACTGTCAGAAATTGATAACTCCTTTAAGTAATAATCACCGGAATTAAGCTTCGCATCACCTGAAGCAGACTCTTTATATTTATCATCCATAACAGGTACTTTAAGAGTGCTGAATGCATCACCTGACGCATCCGTGATAATAGTTGTAAGAAGCGTATCCGCATCAACTATCTTCTCACCTTTAGCATTATAGATATCATTCTTGGTGTACAAACCAAATGTAGCACCTGCAATACCTTTTGAGGTAAGATTATCAAGCTTAAGAAGTCTTACCTTTGTGTCACAAAGTGAGTTTTTGACACAAAGCACACCTGACTTATCGGTCGCATTTGTTGTATTTAACACAAACTCATCCTTGCTGTTAACCCAGTTAAACTCTAGCTTCCACTCGGTATCTTTAGGAAGAACGTAACCATACATTGTCTTCTTTTCTTTAACAATATACTTACCGAGAGGGAGATTGATTGCAACAGCTCCATCCTTGCTCGCATCAGAACTTGCTGTAATACCCTTGATGTCCTTGGTATACTTTACTTCTTTACCCGAAATGATAGTCGCGACAAGATCTCCGTTATTGAACCAGTTAGTTCCCTGGTTATCCTGAGTCTTGATATCGCCGTCTGCATATACCTCAAACTCTACTCCTTCAAGGTTATTCTCGTTAAATACAAACTCTTTCTTTACGGCATCAAAGCTTACAAGCTGCTCTCCAACCTTCTTAAGATAGAATCTTCCATATGTTTCCTCATTAAAATAAGAGACTGTTATGGTTATGTGCTTATATCCATCCGCATCAGTCTCTTCTGTGTAATTATTTAGTTTTGAGTTAATTGTAACTTCAATATACTTATCCGTAATGTGAAGCCCTGTTGCCGAATCAGTCTCATAGATTCTGTATGTTCCTGACTTAAGAGGCTCAACTGTCGTAATCTCTCCTGTTGCATCAGTTATAAATGTATCGACATTAACCTTCTGACCGCCTTTCTCATAAGACTGAACAACTTTTTCTTCCTTACCGTCAGCAGATACCTTATAAATCTGGTAAGCTGTACCTGCCTTAAGAACCTGCTTTTCGGTATTCTTATCTTTCTTAAGAATCTTTAGATAAGCCTTAAAATAAGGATTCTTCAAAGGATATGTATATGTCTTGCCATTTTCTGTAACATCAACTTCAAAGTCATCTACATTAATCGTATCAACAGGACCTGAACTAACCTGATGAACGATGTATTTACCGTAGTAGAGATCCTTGGTGCAAGCGTAACCCTTGTCATCTGTGGTTATCTCATCACGCTCATAATCAGCATTTGCCTTGTCATAGCTTCCAGCCTCTTTAAGATACACCTGAAATACCGCACCGGGCTCAGGATTTAAGAAGTTCGGATCGTCTTCCTTGAAATACTTCTGAATAGCAACCTTACCGAGAATCGGAGCATCTTTTACTTCCTGATTAGCAGAATTATGTTCAAAACTAACATTTCCACCATCGATGCTAATCTCTTTAACCTCGTCACTGATTAAATATCCCGTTGGAGCCTCAATCTCCTTTAGGTAATAAGAAACACCGGTCATAAGGCAATCAGTCTCAAAGGTTCCGTTGCTTGTCGTATAAACTCCTGCTTCTTTCTCGTTTCCATTTTCATCATAAACTGTAGCCTTCGTTGTACAAGCAGCGTCACTGTAAAGCTGAAACTTTGCACCATCAAGAGTTGCATCGCCATGCGCTTTGCCATCATTACTGTGTGAATCTTTCTTCACTACCGTTACTGTTGCCTTCTTAAGATTATTGGTTACACCAACAGAATATGCTAGAGGATGAGTTTCCGGATTTTCAAGCTGACTGTCTTCCCAAGTAGCATCCGGTCTTCTTATCCAACTATTATCATTATTAAGCGTAAACTTATATCCCGAGGCAAATGTTGGATCTGCGATAACATTTGGCTGAGCTGAAGTATCAGTCTCTGTAAGAGTATAGCCATTACTGATATATTCTAACTGATCTTCAATCTGCTCATTTGCAATGTCTTCTGCTTGTGCTTTATTAAGCCCCGGTCCAAAGTCTATACCTTCCTCAAGTTCAAGATCATCCGTCAAATGCTTCTTAGCAGCTCTAAATTCGCTTTCTGACATAAGCGCAAGCAACTCGTCCGGGTAATAGTAAACTTCGTCGTATGACTGAAGACGATAGGTCATTCTAAAACCGATAGTTCCGTCATCTCTTGTTGTTCCTTCAAGCGAAAACTCTGTATCGTCATTAGTATCAGCATTTCCCATATCCGTTCCGTTAGCATCACCCACACTGAATGAATAAAGCTCGTCGATATTATCTACATCAAGTCTGAACTTAATGCCACCGAGAGGATTGCCGAGATTATCTTTCTTAACGACGTTTACCCTCTGTCTGTAATACTGAGTCATATGAAGATGATAAGGTTTATATTCATCTGTTTCTTCAGCATCAACAGTTAAAAGTGTCTGATAACCTTTAGAACTTCCCGTTTTCTTCCAATATGTAGCCTTAACTTCAAAGTTATCACTAGTCTCAAAGATTGCGTTATATATGCTGTCAACACTTCTTGAAGCATAGTATCCCGTATTATCTTTAACCTGCTTAATAACATTCTTTAACTGGCTTTCGGAAGTGTGTCCCTCTGATGCTGACCATAATAACGCCTGAGACATAATAAAGCTCTTCTTGGAACGCTTACAGTTTACGACATACCACTTAAAAATCTTGGCATAATAACCGCGCTTTTCTCCTCCGGTATTCTGATCCCAAGTACATTTCTCAGTTACTTCATAGGTATTTCCAGCATGACAGGTAGCACCTAATGTAAGACAAAATGCCTCTTTACTACCAACATGCATCTTCCACCATGTTCCGGACTTGGTCTTACCACCAATATTCATAGTACCGTGACTACCCATTCCCGACAATGATACGACTGCTGTGTTTGCAGCATTTGCACTTAAACTATTGCTTGCAAATGTTGAAAATACAATTGCAAATACAAGTACCATTGACAATATCTGTCTAAATTTCACTTTCATAATCATTTCCTTTCCAAAATAGTACATTAACACGTTTCTTCTTGCTCTTTCCTGGCGGTAATCTTATCCTTTTCATCATCAAATCTCTCCTTTAAACATAAAAAAAGGTGACGAAAAATCCGTTAAGATTAATCGTCACCGTTTTGGTAACAATATTTAGTTTATGATAACATTAAACAGAATATAATTATGCTCCTTTAGAACCAGCCAAATCTCTAACTTTTTCTATAGGTAATCCCGAATACTCTGCAACTTTCTCAACATCAAGCCCATCCTCTAACATCTTAATAGCATTCTTTATTCTGTCTCTCTCTACGGCTTCATTTCTCATATCTTCCATAGCTTTACACATCGCAGTCACTCCTTTCTCGTCTTCTTTAAAATATCTTACCTTATCAGCTAATTGCTTAAAATACATATCATCTGGATTAGTACAGAAAAAATCATGCATAAGTCTACCTAATTCCGTAGAACTATCCTTATCCGCACCATTTACATATATGATATGTTCACCATCATTAAATGGTTGTCTCATATTAGCTTTGGGTTGCTTACAAAATGCAAGGAAATCATTCAGCGATACATTCCCAATTCTTAAAAATTCATCTTGCCCTGTATCTTGCCCTGTATCTTGCTCCCCATCTTGTTCCCTATTAGAATAATCACCTTCCGCAATAACACCGTAATTCATATTTGGAAACGTAACAACAAAACGTACCATCGACCACTTCACTCATCTGACTAACTCTATTCTGTTTCCATCAGCCGTGACAGTGAATTCAACTCTTCTTACTTTATTGTCACCAGCTATTATCTTCGGACAATATACAACATAAGTGTGTCCGACAGTCAGCTTAAAGTCAACACCGGACGAATCTTTTATCCTTGCAGTATTTGTAAGATTCCATTTATCTTCAGTATCATAGATTACTATGTTACCGGAAGCCTCATATTCTCCGGTCTCTCCTGATTTTATTTTCACATTAACAATAGCAGTCTTATTATTATCCGCGCCTGATTTTAAAGCCTTTATCTTGGCTTTGCTAGCCGTTGAAAACAACGTTATATACATATTCTTATACTTAGCAACCGCACAACATTTATAATCCTTCGAGATCATATTTCGATAATGACCTTCACTCTTTCTCCATGCTCTTACAGCTGCTTTCATATTGTTCTGACCTCTTGTAAGATTCTCTCCGAATCCCGAAGCCTCTTCACCGTCAATAGTATAATACAAGCCACCGAAGTATGCTTTTAAGTCTCTTATCACATTCTCATGCTTGTCATACCCACTGGTCTTTAGTCTGTAAATACAAGCTTCATAAAGTTCATCTGACCATTCAAGTTTATCAACTCCTGCTTTCTTTCGATAAGAGTTAATCTGCTTTAAGGCTTTCTTACCTGTCGCAATCTTCTTGCTTGAAGCCTTAGCCACAGCAACTTTAGGCATCGTCATAATCATCATAAATGCAATTATAAGCATTGCTACTCTCGTATATTTTCTCATAAGGGATCCCTTCCTTTCTGAATCCTATTCGTATTAGTCTCTCTAACTTCTGGACCAATGGTCCAGAAGTCACCTTAAGTATCATTATATCAGATTCTTGGTATCTGATACATTATTTATCTCGTTTATAATCCTTTCTTCCATTCTTGCCAAATCGCTCTTGGTAATACCCTTTGAATCGTGATAGTAATTAATAGCATTTCTGAAATAAAGGCTCATGTTCTTCTGCTTTTTCAAGATATCATACAGCTCTTTATCCTCACGCTTATCAAGATTCAAAGTAAATCTTAGCTGCCTTATGTTACTCATCAGCATTTTCCTTAGATCCGGCAAATTCAACTTCCTCAACAACTACCTGATAGCCATATACCTTTTCGCCATTCTTGTTCGTGTAATTGTTATTCTCAACCCTTCCGGTAAGAAGCATCTTAGAGCCCTTATCGAAATACTTCTCGATAAACTCCGCCGTCTTACCAAACGAGGTGCAATGAAAGAAGTCACACTCACTGTTCTCCTTAGATTTTCCTTTGCGATTAACAGCCAGATCAAACCTTGTGATTACTGTCTGCTTATCTCCGTTTGTTTTGTGTAGCTCAGGCATCTTTGAAAGATACCCCATAAGTGTTATCTTGTTCATCTTTTTTCTCCTTTCGCATTTATATTGTTTTTAAGTCTTCGTATGTCGTTGCAACCATGTGATCCTTGGCATTTAACAAGCAAGCAATATAATAATTCTTTTTATTCTTTGCACCCGGGCTCATATCTCTAAGAGTCCTGATCAGATGCCCAAACTCTTCGCCTCCAATCTCAAAGAACTTATTACCCATATATTCAGGGGACAATGTAGTTCCCTTAATAACTAGGCTCTCGTTAAGCCCCACAACCTCAGCCATATAGCTGATAAGCATATCAGCTAAGGTATCCTCGTAATAATCAATGCTCTTAGTAGCCTTTAACATTACGGTTTCCAACCTGACTTCAAAGAGTTTCTTTGCAATATTGATAGCCTGAGTCTGGCTCCAGCCATACTTCTTCCTTGATTCCTCAAACAGCCGGTATGTGATCAGTTGAATATTATCGCCGTTTTCAAATGTCAAATGATAATCAAACTGCGGTCTTTCTCTGATCTTACCTGCTTTATAGTCTTGAAGCATGATTGCCTGCTCAGCAAGTTTCCGCTGATACATCTCTCCTTTATCGATGATTGTATAAATATCATCTCCCTCACTCTCTCGCTCAGTCATATCATCCTCATATTGAGTGAGTGAATGAGTGAGTGAATCAGTATCACTAATATCAGTATTACTATAATCAGTATTATTAATATTAGTATTATTAGAGTTCGATTTTCGAACTTCTTGAAGTTCGATTTCCGAATCTCTTGAAGTTCGATTTTCGAACTCCTTGAAGTTCGATTTTCGAATCTCTTGAAGTTCGATTTCCGAACTTCTTGAAGTTCGATTTCCGAATTTCTTGAAGTTCGATTTTCGAACTTCAGTTATGTTTACTGGGTTTGAGGCACTTTTTTCTTGTGTCTCGCCACCATCATTCTGCTGATTTTTCTCATTATTAGCCTTATCTTTTCTTTCCCTGATCTTCTTTTCTATCTCTTTAGGTTGCTCATTGCCGTCATCAATCAAAGTTGCAAAATTCTTGACATATATAATATTGGGTTTAGACAGGCCTACTCTTTTACGCTCAATCAGCCCAAAGGTTTCAAGCTCCTTAAGAAGCTTGGCACATTTCTCGGATCCAATGCAAAGGTCAATCATAATCTCATCCTTGGTGTAAATGATATATACCCTGTCCTCATCATCAAACCAACGATTCTTCATCGATAATGACATTCTGTCAAGCAGTAGTCCAAACAGCATCTTTGCTTCGTTTGACATATGCTCAAATCTGCCATCCTTAATAAGAATCTTCGGTATCCTTAGGAAAGAGAACATCTCTGACTGAATACCGTAAAAGTAATCAAGATTAATCGTGCCAGCATTATTCGCCATCAGACATTCCCCCTTTCTTTTGCGCTACATATGTTAGTTTCCATTCGATATAATCGCGTTTTGTTATCTTACCTTCCTGTAAACTTATCTGCATCCTTCTCCACTCCTTATAAAAAGGAATAAAGCATTCACATGTCTCATATTCAAGTGATGTGCCCTTATGAAGAGTAATATTCATAGCCGGAAACATTTCCTCTATCCATAAAGCTTCATAAACAAAATCGGTAGGTTCTCTGAAATCATAGTTTCTAAGCATTCCCTCTGAAACACCAAGTACTTCGGCAATCCTCTCTAATCTGTCTGTTTTAGGAACTCTTCCACCCTTCTCATAGCGGCAAACTCTATTTCTGACCTTATCACTCTTAAGTCCGATTGCCTCACCAAGCTTCTGCTGCGTCATACCTCTAAACTGTCTTGCAAATGCTATTCTCGCCCCACAAGAAAGGCTCGTAAGAGTCGGAATTCTCGCATAATAGATTCTATCCATTGCGCACCTCCTAGCATTTGACAATAATATTATCAAGGGTTCCGACAATATCGGTTTCAGCCAAGTACCACCAACCCTCATCATTCTTATCTATCCTGGTATAAATCCATCTTCCCTTTATGAAAATGCTGACGTAATCACCACAATTAAGCGATTCATTAAACCACTCTCCGTCACGCTTTATACCATAGCAATCATGATCATTGTTAAAAGTCAGTGTTCCGGTATCGGCAAAATACTTATATATATCATCAGCTGTGATTCCTTTTGATTTGATACGAGCAGTTTGCTTTTTTTCACTATTCATTTCTTTAGATTCAAGAATCCTCTTTACAGTTTCTTCATCTAAAGTTCCTGATTTACCTGCTTCTTTTATGTCTGATGCCTGATTCATTGACATCTTTATTTCATTATCACTAAGCACTTGATAGACTATTCTTTGCTCTTCACTGCTTAACTCCGATAAATCAACTCCATGTCTAACGCCAAGCTTCTTATCATCTATCATTTTAAGTAGCTCATCAGACAAAGAAGATAGCTTAACAAGCCTCTGAATGGATTTATATCCTTCTCCTGTCTCCTCACTCATAGCTTTAAGAGTTAATCCACCATTGCTTCCCTGGTGTTTCATAGCTTCGTATTTCATGGCATACGCTTTGGCTTTTTCACTAATCTTTATCTCTTCGCGCTGAAGATTGGAATCAACCATTGCAATAGTTGCCAAATCATCGTCATAATCTCTTATTATAACCGGCATAGTAGTAAGCCCCACCCTTAGAGCTGCCTCTTTTCTGGTATGCCCTGATATAATCTCATATCCACCGTTAGGATCCTTTCTTACAATCCCGGGATTAAGAATACCGACATTCTTGATACTCTCAACCATTTCCTGAAGCTTATCATCATCTCTTACTATAAATGGATGATTCTTAAAAGGATGAAGCTCGTCTAAAGGTATCTCTACCGCATCCTTAAGCAATTCTCCTGAACTAACGCTCTCAGGTTCTTCTCCACCGAATAAATCATTAAACGCTTTAATATGAATCTTTGATGCACTGTCTCTACTCATTAGCAAGCACCTCCTTTACTAAGCTTTTATACGCAAGAGCAACCTTGCCCTTTGGATCATGTTTATAGATACTTATACCTTCTGCAGCAATCTCCTCTGCTCTGACCGACTTAGGAATACCTTCCTTAAAGAAATGTAAGCTTTCTCCATAGCTCTCTTTAAGAAGCTTCATTATATCCTTGGAGAAGTTCGTTCTCCCATCAACGATAGTAAACAGAACTCCCTCAATCTTAAGTTCCTGATTAAGATACTTCCTAACCTTTCCAATAGTTACAATAAGCTGTTCCAAGCCCACTATAGGCAGATATGATGGCTGACATGGTATAAGAACCGAATCAGCAGCTGTTAAGGCATTGATTGTTACCATACCAAGACTTGGCATGCAGTCCAGAATAATATAGTCGTAATCTTCTGAAATCATATCTATATACTGCTTAAGGACATATTCCCTACGCATTACATTGATAAGTGTCTGTTCCAATGCCGCAAGTTCGATATTACAAGGCATCAGATCAACACCTTCTTCGTGATGTATGATTCCCTCGCGACAATCAAACTCTTCATCATTGATAATCTTACCGATGATTGTAGGAAGAGCTATATCAAGAGCATCCGGTTCTCTCACACCAAGGCTTGCTGACATCGAGCCCTGACTGTCACAATCAATCAGAAGAACTCTCTTTCCCTCTCTTGCAAGTCCAATCCCAAGATTGACTGAACTCGTACTTTTGGCTGTTCCACCTTTTTGGTTACTTACTGCAATTACTTTACACATTGACATTTACCTCGCTTTCCGCTGTGATACATACATTTCATAAATGTACGCATTATTTAATTGAAATATATATCTACTACCTGCTCATACCTTGAGCAATGATAGAGATTTACTTACCCTTATGAACTGTACTGGTCTGCTTCCGATAGATATTGGTATAAACTCGCTTAAATCTATTAGAAGTCTTGATAGACATGATGTCCGATGTGTCTAAAACATCGAATCTATCGTCTTTTTCAAGGATTTTCAAAAACCAGCGAATATCATTCCTTGTTCCTTGCACCCTCACCTTAAGCATCTCTTAAGCACTCCTTTCTTTCTACCACCTTCAAACCCGCATAAACACTAGCTTTTCGGGATGTTTCTCTTTATTGATAGAGCATTGTACTTTGATAGGAGAAAAAATTCAATTTTTTTATTTTCCTCCAAAAACACAAAAAAAGGGACCGAATAACTTAACATAATCGTCAAATTATTCGATCCCTTTCAGGATTTCATTTAAATATAAATGTCAACTGTCATATCTTCGTACTTTCTCAAAACCACCGTAATTCCTAGGTCTTTGAGGGTTTTCCGACAAAGATCTTCGTCTACGATAAAGCTTAATAAGTACAGATATTTTTTATCAGGCTTCCTTACTTTGAGGCAATTGCAGCCTGTGCTGCAGCTAATCTAGCAACAGGTACTCTGAATGGAGAACATGATACATAATCAAGACCGATCTTATGGCAGAACTCAACTGATGAAGGATCTCCACCGTGCTCACCACAGATACCGATGTGAAGGTTAGGATTAACTGGCTTACCAAGCTTGATAGATGTCTCCATAAGCTTACCAACACCAGTCTGATCTAACTTAGCAAATGGATCGTTCTCGAAGATCTTAGTATCATAGTAAGCATCTAAGAACTTACCAGCATCGTCACGTGAGAATCCAAATGTCATCTGAGTAAGGTCATTAGTACCGAAGCAGAAGAAATCAGCTTCCTTAGCGATCTCGTCAGCAGTAAGAGCTGCACGAGGAATCTCGATCATAGTACCAACCTCATACTCAAGGTTAACACCTGCAGCAGCGATCTCTGCATCAGCAGTCTCAACTACTACCTTCTTAACGAACTTAAGCTCTTTAACCTCACATACAAGTGGGATCATAATCTCTGGCTTAACTGTCCAATCTGAATGCTCTTTCTGAACCTCGATTGCAGCACGGATAACAGCCTTAGTCTGCATCTTAGCAATCTCAGGATATGTTACAGCAAGACGACATCCTCTGTGACCCATCATAGGGTTGAACTCCTTAAGGCTCTCAACGATAGCCTTAACCTCGTCGATTGACTTACCAAGGTCAGAAGCAAGCTTCTGCTGCTCAGCTTCCTCGTGAGGAACGAACTCATGAAGAGGTGGATCAAGGAAACGAATGGTAACAGGGTTACCCTCAAGTGCCTCATAAAGAGCCTTGAAATCGCTCTGCTGGAATGGAAGAATCTTATCAAGAGCCTTCTCTCTAGCCTCAACAGTATCAGCACAGATCATCTCTCTGAATGCTGCAATTCTGTCCTCCTCGAAGAACATGTGCTCAGTACGGCAAAGACCGATACCCTCAGCACCAAGCTCACGAGCCTTCTTAGCATCAGCAGGAGTATCAGCATTGGTACGAACCTTAAGAGTTCTGTACTTGTCAGCCCACTCCATAATCTGACCAAACTCACCAGCGATAGTTGCATCTACAGTTGCAATCTCGCCTTCGTAAATGTTACCGGTAGAACCATCGATTGAGATGTAATCTCCCTCTTTAAATGTCTTACCTGCAAGAGTAAACTGCTTGTTCTCCTCGTCCATGTTGATGTCGCCACAACCAGATACACAGCATGTACCCATACCACGAGCAACAACGGCAGCATGTGAAGTCATACCACCACGAACGGTCAAGATACCCTGAGCAGACTTCATACCTGTGATATCCTCAGGTGATGTCTCAAGGCGAACAAGAACAACCTTCTCGCCACGAGCCTTCCACTCAACAGCATCGTCAGCAGTAAATACACACTTACCACAAGCAGCACCAGGAGAAGCTCCAAGTCCCTTGCCAAGTGGTGTAGCAGCCTTAAGTGCAGCTGCATCAAACTGTGGATGAAGAAGAGTATCAAGGTTACGAGGATCGATCATCGCAACAGCCTCTTCCTCTGTCTTATGTCCTTCTTTAACAAGATCTACAGCGATCTTTAATGCAGCAGGAGCGGTTCTCTTACCGTTACGACACTGAAGCATGTAAAGCTTCTTGTTCTCTACGGTGAACTCCATATCCTGCATATCATGATAGTGGTTCTCTAAGATATCACATACCTTAATGAACTCTGCATAAGCCTCTGGGAACTCCTGCTCCATCTGAGCGATAGGCATTGGTGTACGAACACCAGCAACAACGTCCTCACCCTGAGCGTTCTTAAGGAACTCACCCATGAGCTTGTTCTCACCAGTTGCAGGGTCACGAGTAAATGCAACACCTGTACCAGACTCGTCATTTAAGTTACCGAATACCATAGGCATTACGTTAACAGCTGTTCCCCAGCTGTAAGGGATATCGTTATCACGACGATATACGTTTGCACGTGGGTTATCCCATGATCTAAACACAGCCTCTACAGCGAGCTTAAGCTGAGTAACAGGGTCTGAAGGGAAATCCTCGCCTAACTGCTTCTTGTACTCTGCCTTGAACTGCTCTGCAAGCTCTTTAAGATCTGCAGCAGTAAGCTCTACGTCGAACTTAACACCCTTCTTCTCTTTCATCTCGTCGATAAGCTGCTCGAAATACTTCTTACCAACCTCCATAACTACGTCAGAGAACATCTGGATGAAACGACGATATGAATCATATACGAATCTCTCAAATGTAGGATCTGGGTTACCAGCTATCATAGCTGCAACAACCTCATCATTAAGACCAAGGTTAAGAATTGTGTCCATCATACCAGGCATTGAAGCTCTAGCTCCTGAACGAACAGAAACAAGAAGTGGATTCTCCTTAGAACCGAACTGCTTACCGTTCTCGTTCTCCATCCATTTAACACCTTCCATGATCTGACCCATGATCTCATCATTGATCTTACGATCATCCTCGTAGTACTGTGTACAAGCCTCAGTAGTTACAGTGAATCCCTGTGGTACAGGAAGACCGATCTCAGTCATCTCTGCAAGGTTAGCACCTTTACCACCAAGCAAGTTACGCATGGTCATGTTACCTTCTTTGAAGGTATATACCCATTTTGCCATTATCTAGTTACCTCCTAATATAATATTATATTACGAGAGCCGCCCCTATACGCCCTTTTGGCCTAAAAAAGCGAAAAAATAATAGGGATGGCGCACGCTATCCCTATTATAACACATTTTGAACTTTTATAAAGCATTTTTTGAAAATGTTGTCAAAAAGCCTATAAAGCTTTATGAGCGCCCTTTTTCTCACGAGCCGCCTTCTTGTTAACAGCCCTGTCAGCATTATAATCCTTCAAGTCCACTCTATTACGCTCCCACCTAACGTCGTTAATCCTATTAACTAACTTATCTATCTGTTGTTTAGAATCCGGAGCGTACTTTAACAAGGTTCCCAAAGCATCAAGATTATTGTTAAACCTCTCCTTACCACCATCAGTCCATCTAACAGACTTCTTTCCTTTTACATAGTTCTTTACCGATAGCATAAGATTGGCGTTAAGGTCAACAAGCTCCTTAGAAACAACCTTGCGATCGTAATCATGGTCAAAATCATACTTATCTGTCAAGTCAGCAATCTTTTTAACTGCGCCGTAAAATGCTTTATATTCTGCAGTTCTATTCTTTTCCGGCATAAGACTCTCATAAAGCTTTTTCATTTCATTTACATAATCGGTAACATTTGCCGAAGATACCTTATATGCTGATTGCGTTAGTTTGTGTGCCATAGCATCAAGACTGGCTCTCGACCTAAATGCATCATCCACTTTATCCTTATCAGCAATTATTCTGTCAAATTCAGACAGTTGCTTGATATTCTCTGCAGCTGCTTTAATCTTCTTGACATCATACTTCTCTTTGGCATCCATAAGAACCTTGGCTGCGAGCGCCTCAGCAAGACAGTCTTCTTTCTTTATATCAGGAAGCTCAATAGCCTTCTTACCTGTATGCAAGACTATATAATGGTCAAATGAGACTCCTTTGTTGTAGCGCGTCTCAAATTCGTCGACAACATTAACATAATCTTTGGCGAACTGATCCATCAAGGCATTGCCTTCCTCTTTTATCCAGTCTTCAATTCCATGCGGAGAAGCATCTATACCTGAATCTTTTGAAACGTTATTGTACTCTTCAATGCGATCAGCCGGAAAATTAGCCTCTTTCATTGCAATTGATGCACCTTTATCATAAAACTTACTACATAAACAGTCTCTGATAAACTGATTAATCTTCTGGTTCACATAGTCAGGATCTGGATTATCATCCCCTTCATCTCTTACCATCTTCTCTCTAAATGCGTCAAACGCCAGCGTGTCAGGTGAGGCTTTAAAATCAGAATATAGCCTCTCCGAAGCCTTTTCATCATACCCTAGTAAAGCTATTATATCCTTCATGGTGGTGTTCTCTTTTACATTGGCATGTTTCTCAACTTCTTTTAGAACATTCTGATCAGTGTTGATGTTGAATAGTATACTTGATTGTATACTGTTATTCGAAATCAGATATACTCCAGCTTCTTTATATCTTGCTAAGTACTTGACTTTCTTATCAAAATAAGGATCTTCATTATCAATCACATTCTTGCATTGCTGCTCTGCCTCAACAAGCTTAAGATTAGCATCACACTTTATCTTACCCAAATAGGTCATTACTCTGGAGATAGTGTTGTAGTCTCCTTTTTTTACATATTCATCTATAAACTCGCCTATTAAATCAGAGAGTATTTTATTATCCGTTTTCTCTGTCTTCCCAGCGAGTGTTCCCTTAGCTATTGCAGTTGCATTTAATCCATACAAGAAATCAAGCTTCTCCTCAGGAGTTTTTAAAGTGGCGTAAGAAGCCTTTAAATCTCTGACTCTATCAGGATTAACTTCTGTTTTTTTAACTTCAGCCTTCTTAAATGAAACATACTTGTTTTTAAAATCTTTCATTATTGTAGGAACATATTTCGTCCTGCTTGCATCAAGGATATCGTTTCCTTTTTCTGTTCTCCATTTTTTGACACTATCATTTTCTATATCAGATTTAGTCTGGTCAGCTAATTCTTCTATTCGCGAGCGATCCATCGGCGTAATACTGTTGTCATTGTAATAATTCTCTTTTGAGTATTTAGCCCAATTACTCTTCTGCTTTTCTATCATGTTATCTATTATGTAATTAGATACATCACGCTCGGTTTTAATATTAGGATTATCTCTTAACACTTTAGTAAAATGATTGCTGATGCTGGTGTTAGGTTGAGCGTTACATGACCCCAGGTATTTCTCAATGTCTTCTCCACGAAAACCACACATAATTGCATACTCTTGCATGGTTGTTTCAGATTTAATCTTAGTATTATGGGCTACGTCGTTTCGAACCTTTTTACCACTATAATTCTCCAAAATAGTACTGGTAAGATTATTGTTATAATTAACATACATTTCGAATTTACCGGACTTGGCAAGCCATGCAGACTTGTTACGAATATCTTCTTCATTTGCCTCAAATTTAAATGCGTGTCTTTCCATCTCATGATACATCTCTGTATCATAATACTCTTTATAACTGGCACATGTTTCTATAACCTGCTGACGCTGCTCGTTAGTGCCATTCATTATATATTCATCGATAAAATTACCTTCAAGTTCACCCATGACAGCACTGATACTTTCACCGATAGGGGAATCTGTCTCTAATGAGGCTGTTCCCATCACACGAAGCTCTATCAAAAACTCGTACCTGTCCTTAATTGTCTTGCAATTGTTATATGCACTCTTGATAGCGGCAACTTTAGCCTTGTCAGATAGCTTGTCGTATTCAATGTTATCTATTACTTCTTCTTCAATTACAATCTCATCTACTTCTTTCATGGCAATCCCTCCTGTGAATGTTTATTTATACCATCACTGATATTATATCATATAAAATATAACAATTGCGCAACAAAAAGAACAGCATGATTATTCACGCTGTCCTTATAAATACCGACTTATTTACTTGGGGTTATGAGATTCTATATATCTCCTTCGCATTCTTCATCGTACGCTCATACACTTCTTCAACCGACACACCCTTAATCTCAGCGAGTTTCTCGGCAATATAAGGGATGTTGAGCGATGAATTCCTCTTGCCCCTGTTCGGAGTCGGCGCCATATATGGACTATCCGTCTCAAGCACAATATCGTCAAGGCTGATGCCATGACAGGTCTCAACTAATCTTCTCGCATTTTTAAATGTCAAAACTCCGCCGATACCTATCTTATAGCCCATCTTAATAAATTCCTTGGCATATTCAAGGGAATACCCATAGCAGTGCACGATACCCTTAACGCCTTTAGCACTATATTCTTTAATTATGTCAAATGTATCCTTTGCGGCATCTCTCGAATGAATAATAACCGGCATATCAATCTCAGCCGCAAGCTCCATCTGCATTTTAAATGCATTCTTCTGCTCCGCCTCATCATAAGGCTCCCAGTAATAATCGAGTCCTATCTCACCGATTGCGACAACCTTAGGAAGCTTGCACCATTCTCTTATCTTAGCGATAGCATTTTCATCTATCTCTGAGGCATATTCAGGATGATTGCCTACAGAAGCGTAAATGTAGTCGTACTTTTCAGCAAATGCAATGCATTGCTTCGCCGTCTCAAGGCTGGTGCTTACATTTACCACATAATCTATTCCTTTCTTTGGCAGGCTCTCCAAAAGCGCCTCTCTGTCTTCGTTGAATTGCTCATCCTCGTAATGAGCGTGCGTTTCAAATATCATAACTATCCTCACAATAAACTATTCTTACGCATTCTTAAACGAATACGCTGTATTAAAGTGTATCACATGGGGAATAATCCGTAAACTTAAACATTTGCAGTAAATTCACATGGGACTTTGTCAAAAAATTAGCAATGTTGACTATATATCTTATTATTGATAAAATTATGGTTAACGAATATTAATACATGAAACGGGAGGATTATAACTATGAAGGTCAGAAAGATTAAGGCAACTAACAAGATTATAGGTTTGGTTATTCTATTATTCATCATATCTGACGCTGTTTTAGGATGTATTACATTTGGCAAATGTAACACTATGCTCAACAATCAGATTAAGAATAAGTCAGAGAGCATCGCACAGACTGTCGCTGAGATGGTGGATGCCGAAACGCTTGCCACAATTGAACCGGGGCAAGAAGAATCAGAAACTTATCTCAATGTGAGCAATATGTTCACAACTCTTATGGAGAAGGCTGATGTTGAGTTTATTTATGCAGTTCGTCCGGCCGAGGGCGGTGGAATGGAATACGCTGTTGATGCTCAGATAGACGATGCCGCGGCAACCGGAGATGAATTCGATGACGAGGATGCAATAACAGCACTAAAAGGTACCACAGCATCAAACGATGAGCCTTATACGGACGATTGGGGTACTCATATATCATCATATGCTCCTGTTTACCTTGATGGTCAGATTGTCGCTGCAATCGGTGTTGATAACAGTTTGGAATGGGTTAAACAGCAGGAAGCGTCTTTGTTGAAGACTATTATACTAGTATGTGTTATCGTACTTATCGTTGGAATCATAGTACTTATAGTTATAGCACACGCTCTTACACGCAAGTTCGCGTTGTTAAATGACAAGATAGTTGATTTGGCTACCGGCGACGGTGACTTGACCAAGCAGATAGAATTAACCTCCGGTGATGAGTTCGAGGTAATTAGCGGCAACATCAATAAGCTTATCGAATACATCAAAGGCATTCTTCTTTCAATCAATTCAGAGTCAACAAGACTTAACGATGCATCTTCTAACATTGCTTTAAATGTCAAGGATGTGCGTTCAGAAGCCGAGTCCATCTCTAATACAATGACAAACGTAAGTTCAACCATGCTTGACACAACAGATTCTCTTGATAACATCAACAACCTTATGAATGACATGATGGTATCATTTAACGAGATTGCAGACGAAATCAACGGTGGCAAGAGCTTCGCACACGAAGTCAGAAAGACCGCTTCCGACACAGGTAACAACGCCGAGAAAGAACTTAATACAGCTAAAGACAAAGTTGATACCATATCTGCTTCCGTTTCCGAGAAGATTGAGAGATCTCAGGCAGTTAGAAGAATCGATGACCTTACCAACGATATTATCGGCATTTCCGAGCAGACCAACCTTCTTGCACTTAACGCTTCAATAGAGGCTGCAAGAGCAGGTGATGCTGGACGAGGATTTGCTGTAGTTGCAGGTGAGATTGGATCATTGGCAGCTAATTCACAGGATGTAGCAACAGAGATTCAAAGCGTATCAACCGAAGTTATATCTGCCGTTGACGAATTGGCTAAAGAGGCTAGCGAACTGATTACATTTGTCTCAGAAGTTACTATTGACGGTTATACCAAGCTTGTTGATACAAGCAGTGATTATGTACAGTCTGCTGAGAGAATAACAGAGATGATGGAGAGATTTGCAGCTTCATCAGAGAGTATCAAGCAGAATATCTCAGGTATTCGTAATTCTACTGAGTCGGTTAACTCTTCTGTCAGAAATGTTGCTGACGAAGTTGCCAAGACTACGGACCGCTCACATGACATGTCTAATAATATGACAAGAATCGATAGTGATGCTACAGCAACCAACGAGATATCTAATCAGCTTAAGAACGAAGTTAATAAGTTCAAGCTTCAGTAATTATCAGGTATAATTTAAAGCACAACAAAAGCCTGCTTGAAGGACTCACTCCTTCTAGCAGGCTTATTACAATCTATATTTAATCAGACACATCATTATCTAAAGTCACATATACGTCAAAGTCAGGGTAGGCTTCCTTGACAAGCCTCTCTACCTCATCGCGCTGCGCTTTCAAGTCATCTGCGTCAAATGTAATCACCGCGTCAAACCTTATCTCCATAGTCTCTCTGCTGAAGTAGAATCCATGAATCTGCTTAACATGCTCAACCGACTTAACCAGATTAAGCACATTCCTGTAAGCGTCTGTTGCCTCACCTTCCTTGGTATTAAACGCGTAAATACTTATACCGGTCAAGATAACTCCGGTATCGGTAAATACCCGCTCCTGAACCTTCCTCATCAGAGTATCTATCTCATCAGCCATCATGGTATCCGGAATCTCAATATGCACCGAACCCTCAAGCTTATCAGGGCCATAGCTGTGAAGAATAAGATCATAAGCACCTCTAACTCCATCAACACTGCATATCGATCCCTTGACACTCTTAGAAACCTCCATCGGAACTCTCTCTCCGAGAATCTGGCTCACCGAATCCATAATCATATCAGTGCCTGACTTAATAATAACCAGGGAAATGATAGCGCCCAGCCACGCTTCCAAAGATAATCCGAACAATATGTAAACGATAGCCGCAACAAGCGTAGATGTTGAAATCACAGAATCCAAAAGCGCATCAGTACCCGAGTTAACCAGAGAATCGGAATTGACCTTGACTCCTACTCCCTTAACATAGGTACCGAGAACAACCTTCACAATGATACCCATTATAATAATAACTATCGCAGCCGCTCCGTAATCCGGCTTAACAGGGCTTATTATCTTCTTAATCGATTCAATAAGTGAAGTAACACCGGCATATAGAACAATCAAGGAAATGACAGCAGCACTTATAAACTCTATTCTTCCGTATCCTAGTGGATGCTTGGCATCCGCAGGCTTGTTGGCAAGCTTAGTGCCTATAATAGTTATAATAGAAGAAAGCGCATCACTTAAATTGTTGACCGCATCCATTATAACAGCAATCGAACTAGACAAAACTCCGACGAAAGCCTTAAACCCTGCAAGAAATACATTAGCCAAAATCCCTATAATACTTGTCCTTATAATAATCTTATCTCTAGTCATATACTATCCTCATTCCTGATCATCTAGCAAATTATATAATAATTTGTACATAACCTTAGCTTCTTCAGGAGACAGATTAATACATCCCGACATAGCCTGCGGCACCTTAAGAGCATCTTCTCTTAAAGCTAATCCCTTGTCAGTAACTGAAACCAATACGTTTCTCTCATCCTCCGTATCACGTGTTCTCTTAATATATCCCTTGTCCGCAAGCTTCTTAAGAAGCGGAGTTAACGTTCCTGAATCTAAGAATAAATACTCACCAAGTTGCTTAACATTAAGTGACTCATGCTCCCACAATACAAGCATAGCTATATATTGAGTGTAAGTGAGATTAAGCTCATCAAGAAAAGGCTTGTATCTCCTTACTATCTCCTTAGAAGCCGCATAAAGCGGAAAACACAACTGATTGGAAAGTTTTAAAGAATCGTATTTATCAGACATAGGTAGTCTCCTTATCCTAGTAATTTAACAATATCCTTCTCCATCTTAGAAGGCTCAACAGTAGGCGCATATCTATCAACAACATTGCCCTCTCTGTCAATTAAAAACTTAGTAAAGTTCCATTTAATCTTACTACCCAAAGTACCCTTCTGCTCTGACTTAAGATAGGTATAAAGCGGATGCTCGTTGTCACCGTTGACATCTATCTTCTGGAACATAGGAAATGTTACTCCGTAGTTAAGCTTGCAGAAGCCCTCAATCTCCTTGTTGTCCCCCGGATCCTGCGCTGCAAACTGGTTGCATGGGAAACCAAGAATCACAAGCCCCTTGTCCTTATACTTCTTATAGAGTTCCTCTAATCCCTCAAACTGTGGGGTGAATCCGCACTTAGATGCAGTGTTGACAACAATAACAACCTGTCCGGCAAACTCATCCATCTTAACTTCAGTTCCGTTCATCTTAACTGCGCTGTAATCATAAAAAACCATAACAATTCCTCCTTAGGCATTCTAATACATTTATATGGTATAATGCAAATTATATTTTGCTTGATTGTATTTTATACAATCTAATATAAAATGTCAAGCACAAAATAAAATAATCCCGAAGCTTTCGCTCCGGGATACATAAGCAAAATCAAATATATATGTTACTGTTCTTTCTTACCAATCAAACTTCTCAGCAAAATAAGCTTTAAGGTCCTCAATCTTAACTCTCTCCTGCTCCATGGTATCTCTGTCTCTGATTGTAACTGCCTTATCTTCCTCAGAATCAAAGTCATAAGTTACACAGAATGGAGTTCCTATCTCATCCTGACGACGATATCTCTTACCGATGTTGCCTCTGTCATCAAACTCGCAGTTATAGTACTTAGAAAGCTCTGTAAATACTTCTAAAGCGCCATCGTTAAGCTTCTTAGAAAGTGGAAGCACACCAATCTTAACAGGTGCAAGCTGTGGATGAAAATGAAGAACTGTCCTCATATCAGGCTTCTCTTCTGTTCCGATATTCTCCTCATCATATGCAGCGCAAAGGAATGCTAACGTAACTCTGTCTGCACCGAGTGAAGGCTCGATAACATAAGGGATGTACTTCTTGTCAGCTTCATTGTCAAAGTACTCCATAGACTCGCCTGAAGTATTCTGATGCTGTGTAAGGTCGTAATCAGTTCTGTCAGCAATACCCCAAAGCTCACCCCAACCGCTCTTACCAAGAGTCTCGCAAGGGAATAAATACTCAATATCAGTAGTTGCCTTACTGTAAAATGCAAGCTCCTCAGGATCATGATCACGATATCTTGTGTCTTCCTCAGGAAGTCCAAGATCCTTTAACCAGTCAATACAGAACTGCTTCCAGTACTTAAACCACTCAAGGTCTGTCTCAGGCTCACAGAAGAACTCAAGCTCCATCTGCTCGAACTCTCTTGTTCTAAAAGTAAAGTTACCAGGAGTAATCTCATTTCTGAAAGACTTACCTATCTGACCAATTCCGAAAGGTATCTTCTTTCTTGATGTTCTCTGAACATTCTTGAAGTTAACGAATATACCCTGTGCAGTCTCAGGTCTTAAATAAACAGCACTCTTAGCATCCTCAGTAACACCCTGAAAGGTCTTAAACATAAGATTGAATTCTCTGATAGGTGTAAAGTTGTGCTTACCACATGCAGGACATACAATGTTATGATCCTCGATGTATTTCTCCATCTCTTCATGGCTCCAACCGTCAACTGATGACTCAAGCTCAACGCCTGCCTCAGTTGCATACTCTTCAATAAGATTGTCTGCTCTATGTCTCTTGTGACACTCTTTACAATCCATAAGAGGATCAGAGAAACCGCCTAAGTGACCTGAAGCAACCCAGGTCTGTGGATTCATCAAGATTGCACAATCAACACCAACGTTATATGGGCTCTCCTGAACGAACTTCTTCCACCAAGCTCTCTTAACATTATTCTTTAACTCAACTCCAAGGTTACCGTAATCCCAGGTATTAGCGAGTCCACCATAAATCTCTGAACCCGGATAAACGAATCCTCTTGACTTAGCAAGAGCAATAACCTTGTCCCATTTCTTCTCAATAGCCATAGTATGTTACCTCTTTTCAAATATTAGATGCTAATCACACCCGAAGTACTATTATATACATAATGCACGTAATTGTAAAGACCTTTGCTAAGTGATCAATGGGGACAGGTCCCATTGAAGTTAGCAATTCTCCCTCATTTCATTCGGGAGAAAGATTCTTCGCTTCGCTCAGAATGACATGGAGTTGTACACACACAATATGGATTATATTTAGAGTGTGTGCACTTAATTACTTCGATCGCCTTCTTTAACGCACAACATGAGTTATATTTAGAGTGTGTGTGCGCCTCGTTACTTAACGAACACAAGCGTAGCGAAGTGTGAGTTTAGTAACGTAAGCTGCGTGCACTCAAGCCGAGAGGCGCCTCTAAATATAACCATGTTGTGCAAAAATACTAACCATGTAGCACAAAACCTAATCATGTAGCACAAAAACCTAATCATATTGTATCAAAAAGATTCTTCGCTTCGCTCAGAATGACACAAAACAAGTTGTTCTAAATACTATTTCTCAAAATCAAATGTGTAATCAAGTTTCAACTCATCCCTCACAGTAATAATATCTTTCTGTACAGCCTCTCCTACAGGAACACCCTTATCCTTCCTGAACTGCCATACTTCATATTCCTTCTCACCTGCTGTGTAGATTCTTGACTCACCCGGAGCCTTCTTAGAAGCCCTAAGCTCTCTACAGATATCACCCGCAATCTTCTTAAAAGTATCTCTACCCATAAACACCTCAGGATCAACCACAAAGAAGAAATGTCCAAGATGATACATCTGTGGCTTGCCATCAGCAGAAACGCCCGTAAGCGACTTCATAAACTGACCGCCTGAAAGTGCAGCAGAAAGAATCTCAACAACAGCAGCGTATCCATATCCCTTGTATCCTGCCATCTCCTCTCCGATTCCACCAAGAGGAGCCAAAGCTGCAGTACCCTTAACAAGCTCATCAAGAATATCCTTGCTATCGGTTAAAGCCTCGCCATTCTCGGAGATAACCATTCCGGCAGGCGTAGCCTTACCCTCTCTTGCGTAATACTCGATTCGTCCTCTCTGTACAATAGAAGTAGCACAGTCAAGGCAGAACGGGAATTCCTCATCAGTAGGCAAGGCAAATGTCAACGGGTTGGTTCCCATCATGTTCTCCACGCCAAATGTAGGAGCAATCGAAGGTCTTGCATTGGTACCCGTAAGTCCGATAAGTCCCTCTTTGCTTGCCATTGTAGCCCAGTATCCTGCGATTCCATAGTGAGTGGAATTCCTTATGGCACCACCGGCCATACCATATTCCTTAGCTTTCTTAACAAGCATCTCCATCATCTTATGTGATGCAACCATACCCATTCCGTCATGAGCATCCATAACAACAGATGTAGGAGTCTCCTTAACAATCTCAATCTCCGTCTTTGGAAGAAGTGTACCCTTCACAATTCTATCAATATAAATAGGTTTAAAGCGGTTACATCCATGGCTCTCAATACCTCGTCTGTCTGACTCTAAGAGTACATCTGCAACAATCTTGGCATCCTCTTCAGGTACGCCATACCCCATAAACGCATCCACCATAAAGTCGTTCATCTGCTTCCATGGTACAAAAGGTCTGTTTTCTGTCATAATATTAGTCCTCCTTAAAATATGTATTAGTTACCAAGTATCATTTCCTTTTTGACGGATTTATGCGGATTGAGAAGTTCAACTACAATGTTACCATCATCAGCAACCCTTATAGCCACTTTGGCATCTCCATCAGAAACATGAAACTCAGATTTAAGTTCTTTGAAATCTTTAACTCCTAAAGTCTCGGCAGCATTTGTCCAAAAAGGCTCATCAATCATATCCATATCAGTAATGATATACTGATCCTCTTTAAAGGACTCAGGATAATTCTTGTATTGCTCAAAAAATGCAGCCCTTATTGAATTAAGCGTATCAAGATCGGTCGAAGCATACGATTTCACCATATACTTGATAGCCGATACGCACTGCATCTTGGTTCCCACTGAAATCATCGCTACAAATAAAGCAATAATTATACCGTAAGCGAAGCACATTCTCTTCTTCTTGTTCTCATCAAGATTAAAAGCGTCCCTGTATCTGTCATTATCTGACTGAACGAGAAAATAAAGAGCTGCACCAAGCCACACAAAATCAAAAATAATCAGCTGCGTCATAAGAAACGATGTATCAGATTTAAGAAACTTCCACTGATTATAAAAGATAACATCATACACAAGCCCGGCAACAAAGCCAACAAAATATACAAGTGAAAGCCTTATACTCCACTTATTCCTAGCCTCCTCCGGATTAGCAAGCTTGTTATAAATCTTGTCGTCCTTAGGCAACTTATTAAGATCATTGTCATATTTCTTCGCTTTATAAGGAACCTCATATCCATAATTCTTAAGTCGAATCAGATATATCTTACCAAGGACATATAGAATTAATGTAATAACGAAAACATTACTTACAAAAGGAAGTAACACAAAGGCACCTTCCGCAATCCCAAGACTGCTGTTACTTATTATTGATACTGCAAATGCCAATATAAAAGATACTAACGCAACTATCCCAAATATCTTAACCCTAAATCTATCGTAACTGATCTTCATGTTCTTCCTCCCTACATAATGAAATCAAGCGTCTTAAACTTATGGTCTATCTGCGCTTTTAAGAATGCTTTAGATATCCTGGTAAGCTCTGTCTCCACTTCTTTCTTAAGGTCAAATGAAAACAGTTTATTTAATGGTGCTGAAAGAATGTACTGCATTGCATAAAGCGTAGAATTAGATAAAGGTAAAATGTTATTCTGACCCTTAGCACAGTCATCACACAGCACTCCACTCAAAGTCGGAGAAAACCATCTTAAGACATGATTATCAACGCTCTCCTCCTTGCCACACGAAACGCATTGATTAGCCTCCATCCCCATTCCAAAGCACTCCATGATTCTAATCTCGTACGCCAACTGAATAAGCTCCGGTCTCATCTGCTTCTTCTTAAGAGCAGTGAGAGCTACATATAACAGATTAAGTATATCTACATCAGGGCTACCCTCCACAGTAAAGTGTTCAGCCATCTCACAGAAATAAAGCGCCCTATAAAGCCTGTCAATATCATCTCTCAATTCAACAAAGTAATCCTTGATGTCTGCTTCATTTAGGTTATAATTCTTACCCTGAAATACCCTAAAGCTTCCGTATGCAAATGTCTGACACGGCGCCACAAGAGGGCTGTTCATCTTCCTGGCGCCCCTAACAAACATAACTGCCTTGCCTCGCTCTTTGGTAAGAACGACAATTCTTTTGTCATATTCACCTATATTAGAGCTTGAAAGAACTATTCCGTTAAGCTCTAAGAATGAGCCTGCCATATCATACCTCGCTAATTATAACCAAATGATCTAAGCTGCGTCTCGTTGTTACGCCACTCACGCCTTACCTTAACCCACAGCTTAAGGTTAACTTTATTCTCAACCAAATCCTCAATATCTCTTCTTGAATCACTTCCGATGCGCTTAAGCATCGATCCGTTCTTGCCTATAATAATACCCTTATGCGAATCCTTCTCACATATAATTGTCGCGTTGATATCGTAAAGTCCTGATTCTCTCTGCTTCATGGTATCAACCGTCACCGCTATTCCGTGAGGAACCTCCTCGTTAAGTCTCCTCAAAGCCTTCTCTCTTATAATCTCAGCAACTATGTCTCTCATAGGCTGATCCGTCAAAGTATCCTCATCATAATACATAGGTCCGTAAGGAAGAGCCTTATAAATAGCCGATAATACACTGTCAAGATTAACTGCTTTAAGAGCAGAACAGCTAACCGTATCAACGAAATCAACCGCGCCCTTATAAACCTCTAAAGCTTCTTTAACCTTCTCCTTGTCGACTGTATCAACCTTATTCATTATGAGAATTATAGGCTTCTTGACCTTCTTTAAAAGCTCAACTATCGCCTTCTCATTCCTGCCGATGTAGTTAATCGGCTCAACAAGCCACAAAACAACATCAACCTCATTAAGAGAAGACGCCGCAACATTGTACATAAACTCTCCTAGCTTATTCCTCGCCTCGTTCATACCCGGAGTATCAAGAAAAACAATCTGCCCTCTCTCATCGGTATATACAGTCTGTATGCGATTTCTGGTAGTCTGTGGCTTATTGGAAGTTATGGCAATCTTCTGACCAATAAGATGGTTCATAAGAGTAGACTTACCAACATTCGGTCTTCCAATAATAGTCACAAACCCTGATTTTAAATTATCGTTCATATCTCACCTACGCCAAATTCTTAACCTTTGTCAAATGCTGTTTCTCAGCCTCAATCTTGTCTTCATTTCCAATAACTGCATAAGCGTCGTAATCGGCAACCGCCTTGACTATAGGAGCAAGAGCCCTGATAGCCTCTACGTTAGTCGACAGCACTTCGTCTCTGTCCTTCTGTCTCATCTCATCGGTCACACCCGCTAAATACGCTGCAAATGAAGCAGATCCCCATGCAGATGGTGTAAGCGGAGTATCCATATTGCTTATGGTTCCGATTATATACTTAAGCATAGTTCTGTCGTCAACATCAAAGTTCTCAACATATTCCGCTGCAGCCTCAAACACTTTAAATGTATCCTCTAGGTTAGGATCTCTATATGAAGTAAAGAAGCTGTTACCGAATCTTCCAAATGTACAGCCACATCCGTAAGCTCCACCCTTAACTCTTACATTCATCCAGAGATATTCATAAGAGAATATAACCTTTAATACGCTAAGCGCTCCGGTGTACTTATAACCCTTCTCGATAAAATTACCTGCCGATGCAACATACTGAACCTGAGATGAAGTCTTAAATCCCTCATTGTCAGGTGTAAGCACCATAGAAGGAATATTCTCACTATCCATATCCTCGTATAAATCCTGAACGAGCAATGAAACAGGTGCTTTAAGTCTCTTTAATACATCCTCTTCGTCATTAGCAGTAATGCTTATTGTAAGATGCTTCTTGGTAAACAGATATCTTCTGCAGGTATTTAAATCCACCTTAAGCTGCTCAGCTCTCTCATCAAAGTGCTCAGACAAATCAACAAGATACTCGTAATATCCCATGTAATCTGTAAGATCTTTAAACTTAGAACCCTCGTCAAATCTTGAACTTGCCCTGTTGGCCATCGCAAGATGTCCTGTTGAAACAAGCTCCTGCTTAACGCCAAGTCTCTGCTCGTTAACAATCTGTCTGATTCTCTTGTCATCTGTAAACTTACTTGTAAACAGAACCTCTCTGATAAGTTCAAAAGCCTTGTCAATCTGGTCATCCATAAACTTAACTCTTGCAGCAAAGTAAGCACCAAACTGACCCTTTAACTCAACATTCTTATATGTTGCACTTCCCATCGATACACCACCGGTGTAAAGATTGAACTCACTGTTAAGATCCTGATAAGTGTAATGCTCTGTATCTACCTCTCTTAAAAGGCTGATAAACAGGCTTGATACAGGAATAAGATCAACCGGCAAAGGCTTCATATCAAAGCAAATGCTGAGATAAGATATACCGTTTGTAAATATCGGTTGATGGCACACCTTAACTCCACAAACCTCTTTCACAAGATTAGAAAACGGTCTAATCTTTGGTTCCAAGTCAGAAAGTTTAAGAAGAGGTATCTTCTTAATGTCTTCTTCTGAGTCCTCTCTATCCTGGAACATCTTAAGATCTTCGGTCGCTTTAACCATTGCCTCTAATTCTTCATTGGACATGGAAGCCTTAAGGTCAGCAAGTTTCTTGGCAACTCTCTCATCCTCAACTTTGGTAAGTCCCTTCTCAGGCTTCATAACAACCAAAGATGCGTGAGTATTATCTAATATATATTCCTGAATGATATCTTCGAAAAATGTTGTGTCAATCTTCTCTCTAAGCTCTTTAAAGACATCCTCAAGCTCCATATGATCAAATACTGCTTCATCATCATATAACCAGCTTCCAAACATCTTAAGACCATACATAAGCCCCTTTGGATATTGACCGAAGTTAGCCTCTCTATACTGGAATTCAAACAGGTTGATTGAAGCCTTGATTGCCTTCTTGTCAAGTCCTGACTCGACAAGATTATTAAGCGTATCTCTTATCACCTTAACAAAGTCTTCACTCTTAGCAGCGTCTGTATTAGAAGCAATAATAGAGAAGAAAGGCTGCGCTATATCTCCCTCATACTGAGAGTATATATCCTGACCAATTCCTGCCTCTAAAAGAGCTTCACGAAGTGGCGCTCCCGGCTGAGTGATCAATATATAATCAAGTACTGTCATTGCAAGTCCTAGTTTCACATCAGTACTTGAACCGATTGAAACATTGTAACTTAAGTATGACTTGTCCTTATCGTCCTCTTCAGATGCAATAGCGTAAGTCTTTTCTGACCTTACCATCTCGTCAAATGCAATCTGGTAACCAATCTTAGAATCCACCTCGAGATAATCGTATTTAGAGAGGTACTCCTCATCTATAAACTTAAGTTTCTCCTCTACGTCCATATCTCCGTAAAGATAAATATAAGAGTTAGATGGATGATAGTAAGTCTTATGAAACTCAATAAACTCCTCGTATGTGAGATCAGGAATGTATTTAGGATCTCCGCCCGATTCAAAAGAATAAGTGGTGTCAGGATAAAGAGTAGACATATTAAACCTGTCAAGAACCGACTCAGGACTTGAATAAACACCCTTCATCTCGTTATATACAACACCGTTATAAATGATATCAGAATCGGTGGAATCAAGCTCGTAGTGCCATCCTTCCTGTCTCATAATCTCAGGATATTTGTAAATGTTTGGGTGAAATACCGCATCAAGATACACATCCATAAGATTCTGAAAATCCTGATTGTTACAGCTTGCAACAGGATATACAGTCTTGTCAGGATATGTCATTGCGTTAAGAAATGTGTTAAGTGAGCCCTTAGCAAGCTCTACAAATGGATCCTTGATAGGAAATTTATCAGAACCACAAAGTACGCTGTGCTCCATAATATGAGGAACTCCGGTATTGTTGTAGACAGGGGTTCTGAATCCAATCGTAAACACCTTATTGTCGTCATCATTTGAAATAACTGCTATTCTCGCCTTGGTCTTGGTATGCGAAAATACGTAACCGACACCGTTGACATTAGGTAAATCCTCAATAGCTTTAAGTGTATATGCTCCGTATTCCTGTCCTATATTATCGTACATATCTTACCTCCTATTTAAAACGCAATAAACGTCAAGCTATCACAATAGCAATAGCCTGACGCTGGTGTTACTGGCTAGTACCCCGAATACTAATAAACTAGCTATATCGCTTGCCTGATCAATCGATTACCACGTTGTCGTCAGTCGTCAATGTACCCACATTGACTCCTTCCTCCGCCTCGTAATCAATTAATCATTCAGCGTGATATAGCCAGTTATTAGTTATTCGGTGTACTAGTATAATATTATTCTACACTGTAGTTAGGTGCTTCCTTGGTAATCTGAATATCATGTGGATGACTCTCCTTTAAAGAAGCGGCAGAAATCTTAACGAACTGACCTTTCTCCTTTAATTCCTCGATAGTTCTTGCACCGCAATATCCCATACCTGAACGAAGTCCTCCAACTAACTGGAATACTGTATCTTCTACGCTGCCCTTGTATGCAACACGTCCTTCAACTCCCTCAGGAACAAGCTTCTTAGCGTTAGCCTGGAAGTATCTGTCCTTAGAACCGTTCTCCATAGCTGCGATTGAACCCATACCTCTGTATACCTTGTACTTACGTCCCTGATAAAGCTCGTAATCTCCAGGGCTCTCGTCGCATCCCGCAAACATGCTACCCATCATACAAACGTTAGCACCTGCTGCGATAGCCTTAGTGATATCGCCTGAGTACTTGATACCACCGTCTGCGATAACAGGAATACCTGCAACAGATGCAGCTTCATAAGCTTCCATAATTGCAGTAATCTGTGGAACACCGATACCGGCAACAACACGGGTAGTACATATAGAACCAGGTCCGATACCAATCTTAACCGCATCTACACCTGCATCTATCATTGCCTGTGTTCCTGACTTGGTTGCCACATTACCTGCAATAACCTGAAGATCAGGGAACTTCTCTTTAATAAGTGAAAATGTCTTAAGTACGTTAGCAGAATGTCCATGAGCTGTATCAATAACAACACAGTCTACCTTAGCTTTAACAAGCTCTCCGACTCTGTCTGCAATATCAGGAGTTACACCGACAGCAGCTCCGCAGAGAAGACGGCCTTGTGAGTCCTTAGCAGATAATGGATACTTAATCTGCTTCTCAATATCTTTAATAGTGATGAGTCCCTTAAGATTGTAATTGTCATCAACGATTGGAAGCTTCTCTTTTCTTGCAGCAGCAAGAATCTTCTTAGCTTCTGAAAGTGTGATACCTTCCTTAGCTGTTACAAGACCCTCTGAGGTCATAACCTCTCCGATCTTTCTTGAGTAATCTTCCTCAAACTTAAGGTCTCGGTTAGTGATAATACCAACCAACTTGCCGTTATCAACGATAGGAACACCACTGATTCTGAACTTAGCCATAAGGTCGTCCGCATCTGATAATGTGTTCTCTACTGTAAGTGAAAATGGATCTGTAATTACTCCGTTCTCTGAACGCTTAACCTTGTCAACCTCCTCAGCCTGTGCTGCAATTGACATGTTCTTGTGAATAATACCTATACCACCCTGTCTCGCCATAGCGATAGCCATGCGATGCTCTGTAACTGTGTCCATACCCGCACTCATGAGAGGTATGTTGAGCTTAATCTTCTGGGTTAACTGAGTCTCTAAGTTAACCTCATTAGGAATAACCTCAGAATAGCCCGGAACTAAGAGTACATCATCAAATGTAATTCCTTCGCCGATAATCTTACCCATCTCTTTCTCCTTCTTTCTTTATAATTCATTAACAATTAGATATAATGTATGATGATAACAAATGTTATGAAAAAAATCAACAAGCATTATTACTATATTGTAAGATTTTTTTGATTAATTTTTATACACCGCGAAAATGCTGATAAATTAGCGGTATCTGTTATCCGTAACAGTAAAAGTATATGTGTCGCTGCCTATAACGAAATTACTCTCAACCCCTAGCTTAAATACACCATTCTTAACCTGTTTGCCTGACTCGTCTTTAAACTGTCCGTCTTCTACAGTAAATTCTATCGTACCGTCATGAGATATCTTGTCGATATATAGACTTGTATCACATATCTTAATTGTCTCATGAGATAAATACTCCTGCTCAAGCACAACAATCCCGGATGAAGGATTGACATAATCTTCATCAGTTGATGTCTCAATATAGTCATCACCGGTAACCTTAAGTGTAGCCCATGTATTCTTAAGCATATAATCGTGAATCCCATATGTCACCACACCGGTAAATATAACACCAAGTATCAGTACAATCGATACAATCTTAAGTACAGTATTTCTCATAACCTCTCACCTAATCCCTCTTAAACAACAAATGATAATATATCTTGAGGACTGTCTGCTATATAGGTAGCACCTGCGTTACTAAGCTCTTCATGAGAACCATAACCATATGTCACACCTACAGACTTAACACCTACGTCATTAGCAGCTTCGATGTCATAGCGTCTGTCGCCCACCATAACTACATTTGCCAAATCTGTTATACCCTCTTCCTCAATTGCTCTCTTTATTAGAAATGACTTGTTAGATACCTTGGACTCTTCTAAAGGGCCCACAACTCTGTCGAAATACTCACTTAAACCAACGTGTTTAACGACATCTACTGCGTAAATCTGTGGCTTAGAAGTTACAACAATGAGCTTAACTCCCGAATCCTTAATCTTTCCAAGGACCTCCTTAATACCCTCGTAAGGTGGTGCATCAAACATTCCACCTGCTGTATAATACTCTCTATAGTACTTAATCGCCTCGGTCGCCTTCTCTTCATCAAATCCAAAGAAGTCTGTAAATGAATTGTAAAGCGGCGGTCCTATAAGCCTTAGCTCCTCTTCCCTTGAATTAAGCTTAATTCCGTACTTATCGAGAGCATATCTAAATGATGCAAGTATCCCGAACTCAGACTGCGTAAGCGTCCCATCAAGATCAAAAAATGCGTATTTAAACATATAATTAACTCTTTCTATATTCGTAGCGGAGCACAGTGTGCTCCACAAATAAATTCATCCCAAATCGTAAGGTGTCACCTGGTACACATAATAATTGAGCCAATTGTAATAAAGTGTATTGGCATGGCATCTCCAGGTCTTGCTAGGATGATTATCCGGATCATCATCAGGATAATAATTCTCAGGTATATCCGGATCAAGTCCTCTGGCAATATCCCTTCTATACTCGCTGTCAAGCGTCATAACATCATACTCCGGATGACCGGTCACAAATATATTCTTACCCTCATCTCCGATGATAAGATAAGCGCCGTGATTCTTAGAATCTGCAACTATCTCAAGTCGGTCGTTAGCCTTGATTGCAGCCCTCGAAGCCTCAGTATATCTTGACTGCGGCGCCATAAAAGTATCATCAAATCCTCTTACAAGAGGAGTCTTCCTGTGATATGTCTTATATCTGTAAACTCCTGAAAGCTTCTTAGGAAGGTTAAGCTTAGGTATGCCATAACGATAGTAAAGTCCCGCCTGGGCTCCCCAGCATATATGAATCGTAGAAGTAACATTTGTCTCCGACCAATCCATAATCTCCTTCAACTCATCCCAGTACTCAACGTCCTCGAAATCCATCTTCTCAACAGGAGCACCGGTAATCATCAAACCGTCAAATTTTCTTGATTTAATCTCGTCAAATGTAGAATAAAACCTCTCAAGATGTTCTTTATCAGTGTGCTTACTCTCATAAGACCTAGTCCTTATAAGAGTAATATTAAGCTGCAAAGGGGTGTTAGAAAGGCTTCTAAAAAGATCAAGCTCCGTACTCTCCTTAAGCGGCATAAGATTAAGAATAAGAATCTCAAGCGGACGAATATCCTGACTCATCGCACGATTCTCATCCATGACAAATATATTCTCATCCTCTAATATCTTCTTAACCGGTATATCATTGTCTATTCTTATAGGCATATCATCACCTCATTTTAGTCAAATAATCTCGCTTCCCTTAAAACAAGCTTCTTATTCTTACTCCAGATTCCTTTGAACTGACTCTGCGGAACCGGATTGCAGTACCTTCCAACCTCAATGGTAATGCTAGGCACCTTCTTGGTATACATAAAATACTCTCTTAAATTGCCGTATCCGCTTGAACCATAACCAACAGCCTCGCTCGCTAAATACTTGGTTGTGTTCTTGGCAACCTTGTACATCCTCTTGGTATTCTTATATGCCGCAGCACTCTTTTTTATACCACCGAATATAATACTACCCATAGTATGATAATTAACAGCACCCTTAAGCCCCTTAGACTTAAGACTTGTAATAAGTTTGGAAATCGCTTTGGTCTCCTTCTCGCTCGATGCCTTAGCACCTGAATATCCTTCCTGGCCTCTTATTCCACGCCTTCTAAACTTATATGCGTAGTTGCGATTAAGATCAACACCTCTCGCGTTGGACTTCCACTGTCTTGAATATCCCGGCATCTTCTTAAGCTTGGCTCTTAACGTCTTGTTCCTGATAGAATTAAACCCGCTCTGGGATATAGTAACACCGTCAGGATTGGCCATAGGTACAAAATGAATACATATATTATCAAGAGTCCCTGATACGCTCTTACCGTCAATCTTGCTGTAATAATTCTGAAGATAATACTCAATCTGCGACATAGTAACAACCGTAGTCATATACTCTCTCGCGTGAATTGAAGCCACGACCATAAGCGACTTCTTGGCGTTAGGGTTACCGACTGTAACATCGTAAAGATTGCGGTTATCCTCACTCTTACCAAAGACATGAGACTTAACAATCCCATGATAATTCTTACAAAGAAGTGCAATATCTCCCTTCATCTCAGTATATGTATACTTCTGATGTCCGGTCGCAACAATCTTAGCGTTCTTAAATGTGATTGAATTCTCTAATCCTTTAATAATGCCATCGCCACTTACATAATAACTTGCGTCCCTTGATGCATCTGCCGAAGCCTCCATAGAAGCATTGGTATCCATAACAGGAACAATCTTATACTCGTAGGTCTTGCCGTACTTAACAGAAGAATCAGTATACTTACATTCATATACAAATGAAACCAGCTTATAAGAGGCGCTCGGAGCCTTCTTATATACTAGATACCCTGTAGCTTGATATACGCTCGTCCAGCTGACAACAACCTTGGTCTTACCATGTGCAGTAAGGTAGATGCTGTCAACCTTACTAGCCTCACTAAAAGGAGCATCAGCGGACGCATCTGTTGAAGCTTCTGCGCTTGATATATCAGTGTTTACATCTTCAGTTGTTAAAACCTCGGTAGTCATAACCTCCGTTGTAACTTCTGTCTTGACCTCACTCGTGGCTTTATAAGCATCAGAAGACACAGCATCATCAGACGCATCAGCACTTACCTTAGCAGCGCTCGAATCTCCCGAAGCCTCCTCGGCATAAACCATATTAAAAGAAGTTGCAATTATTGCAAATGCAATAACAAGTGCCACTATCCTTTTAAACCTCTTCATCATCTTCTCTCTTATCCTTCTAAATTAATTAGGGGTCGATAAAATCGACCCCCGATAAAGTGTCTATAAATTACATCTTCTCAGAAAGCTGAAGATTAATTCTTCCCATTCTGTCAACCTCTAAGACTTTAACCTTAACCTTGTCTCCGATGTTAACAACATCCTCAACCTTCTCAACTCTATCTTTAGAGAGCTTAGAAATATGAATCAATCCATCCTTGTTAGGAGCTAACTGCACGAAAGCACCGAAGTTCATAATTCTTACAACTTCACCTTCATAAACTGCGCCAACTTCGATAGGATCAACTATAGAACGAATAATCTTATATGCCTTATCCATGCCTTCCTGCTCTACGCCACAGATAAATACAACACCCTCTTCGCTGATGTCAATCTTAACTCCGGTCTCCTCGATAATCTTGTTGATTGTCTTACCGCGCTGACCGATAACTTCGCTAATCTTCTCAACATCAATCTTGGTCTGAATAATCTTAGGTGCGTACTCACCAACGTGATCTCTAGGCTCAGCAATTGCATTGCTCATACACTCATCCATGATGAAGTTACGAGCCTCATGAGCACGACGAATAGCCTCTTCTACGATAGGACGGGTAAGACCATGAATCTTGATATCCATCTGGATAGCACTAATACCATCATGAGTACCGGTTACCTTAAAGTCCATATCTCCGAAGAAATCCTCTAATCCCTGAATATCTGTAAGTACAAGATAATCATCATCAGTATCTCCGGTAACCAAACCACAAGAAATACCTGCAACCATATCCTTAAGAGGAACACCGGCTGCCATCAATGCCATACATGAAGAACATGTAGAAGCCATAGATGTTGAACCGTTAGACTCAAATGTCTCTGATACTGAACGAATAGCGTATGGGAACTCTTCCTCTGAAGGAAGTACAGGAATCAACGCTCTCTCTGCTAACGCACCATGTCCAATCTCACGACGTCCAGGTCCTCTTGAAGGCTTGGTCTCACCAACTGAGTATGAAGGGAAATTGTAATGATGGATGTAACGCTTCTTGGTTACATTGTCATCAAGACCGTCTACCTTCTGTGCCTCTGAAAGAGGTGCCAATGTAACTACGTTACAGATCTGTGTCTGTCCACGAGTGAACATTGCTGAACCGTGTACTCTAGGAATAAGGTCGATCTCAGCAGACAAAGGTCTGATCTGATCGATTGCTCTTCCGTCAGGACGCTTGTGATCCTTCAAAATCATCTTACGAACTGTCTTCTTCTGATACTGATAAACAGCATCTCCTAAGAGTGCAAGATACTCTTCATTATCTGCAAATGCTTCCTCTAACTTAGCGGTTACATTTCTGATGTTCTCTTCTCTAACCTGCTTCTCGTCTGTAAATACAGCCTTCTCCATCTCCTCAGGAGGAACGATCTCTTTAATCTTGTTGAACATCTCCTCAGGAATTACATAGTGCTCATACTCGTGCTTGGTCTTACCGCATGTAGCAACAATGTTCTCAATAAACTCAATAATTGTCTGGTTAACATCATGACACTTGTAGATAGCCTCGATCATCTTGTCGTCAGGAATTAAGTTAGCACCTGCCTCAATCATAATAACCTTCTCTTTGGTAGAAGCAACTGTGAGCTTTAAGTCTCCTGATGCCCACTGCTCCTGAGTAGGGTTAACGATGAACTCTCCATCGATCATACCCATCTGTGTCATAGCACATGGTCCGTCAAAAGGAATATCTGAAATACATGTAGCGATTGATGAACCGAGCATTGCAACAAGCTCAGGTCTGCAATCAGGATCTACACTCATAACAAGGTTGTTAAGAGTTACATCATTACGATAATCCTTAGGGAATAAAGGACGCATAGGTCTATCAATAACGCGGGCGGTAAGAACTGAGTTCTCAGATGCCTTACCCTCACGCTTGTTGAATCCACCAGGGATCTTACCAACTGCGTACATCTTCTCCTCAAACTCAACTGAAAGAGGGAAGAAATCAATACCATCTCTAGGCTTCTCAGATGCTGTTGCAGTTGAAAGAACTGTGGTGTCACCATAGTGCATGAATGCGCATCCGTTAGCCTGCTTGCCTACTCTGTCTACATCGACAGTCAATGTTCTGCCGGCAAGCTCCATACTAAAACTCTTGTAAGCCATAATGACTCTCCTTCCGGGATATACCCTATAATTTATTATTGACGGGCTGTTCCCGAAACCACTTAGCAGCTCTGTGATACACAAAACTCCTAAGAAGTCTCGGATTCATCTATACGAATGTATAAATATCAAGCCCGTATTCAAACATTATAACACTATTAAAAATATTTTTCTACTAAAATCTTAAGCGTAACAAAATATCTTTTTAAGATCCTTCGGAACGATGTTCCTCAGGATGACATGGGTAGTTTTGTCATTCTGAGCGCAGCGAAGAATCTTTTAAATCATATACTTAATTATACTTCTCAGATCTTCGATATCAACCTGCCCCGGTGCTGACTCTTTGCCAACATTTGCAAATGTAATCGCGTTGCCGAACGAACCAACGCAAAGTCTTGAAATCACGCCTAGTTTACCCATAGCCATAGCAGCTACCGGAGTATCAGGATATCTCTCACCCACAGAAATTGCAGAATCTATGAGATTAACTACATCCCTGCTGCTTTTAGGCATAACAGCAATCTTGGCAACATCTGCTCCGCTCTTGATAAGCTTGCCCAAAGTCAGAACAATATCAGTCTTACCCGGTGTCTTATCAAAATCATGATACGAAGCAATGACCTTAACTCCTTTATCCTGGATGGTCTTAATAAGGTTAGGCGTATCTTCATTAAAATACACTTCAACATCTATCGCATCAACAAGTCCCGACTCGGCTACACTCGTAATAATATCAGAATACACTTCATAGGTGACTTTCGCTTCTCCACCTTCTCTTGACGTTCTTATTGTAAACAACAAAGGAATATCCTTAACTATATTTCTGATGCTGTCTAAACAAGCAGTAAGCTTGGCTTTTTCATATAATCCGTCATAGAAATCCGCACGAAATTCAATAATATCAGGAGTATATTTAGCTACTGAAAATGCCTGATTCTCGATGTCATCCTTATTGCGCCCTACTATCGGAACCGCAATCGCGGTGTGTCCGCCGCCAATTATTGTATTTCTAATGTTAACGTTTGCCATAATATCCACCTATTATTCGTTAAAGAATCTCACTATGTCATCATAGTGTTCCTTAGCATCAAGGAAACCTGACTTATATAGCTCCTTGATTGCTTCTTTGTCTTTCTCAAGTCTGCCAATGGTTACAGGTACCTTCGGCCTTAACACAAAGACTTTACCTTCTTCTTGCTGTTCTTTAATATAGTCAAGCGTATCGTTATATACTTCCGGTCTGTTCTTAACAGCTTCAATAAGCTTAGGATACGCTCTATATCTAACCTTCATAAGTTGGTTGGTTCCTCTTGAACTCTTCTTTCTGTAGTCCTCATCCCTGGTTAATACAACAAGGTTCTTGCTGTTAAGCTCTTCAGCTTTTCTGATTGGAATCGAATCAGACAAACCACCGTCCAAATAATGCCCGCCGTCTATCTCAACAACTTTGGTGAAAAACGGAAGACATCCGGACGCCCATATCCAGTCCATCTCATTCTTAACATCATTTGACAAATGATACACTGCCTCGCCGGTATCACAATCTGTAACCACAGCGTAGAAGTTCATAGGATTGTTGAGAGCAGTCTCATAATCATACGGCAAAAGCTTGTTAGGAACTGTGTCCGTATGAAACTTCCTCTCGTAAAAATCTCCTGTAATAAACTTGGCCATAGGCGAAGCATATTGCTTGGTATCTGCGAATTTTAAAACAACCTTGATACCGCGTTTTCTCTGCTTAGAAAGGTAGTTACACCCTTGAGTGGCACCTGCAGAAACACCAAAACAATCATTAAAATATGTATCTCTCTTAATGAGATAGTCAAGAACGCCGGCAGTGTAAAAACCTCTCATTCCACCGCCTTCTAAGACAATTCCACCGTTTAAAATCATATTACATCCCTCTATCTTAACATATAACAAAAGGGGAGCAATAAGCTCCCCCGCATAAAATCTTACTTTCTAAGTCCAAGCTTCTCAATAAGAGCACGATATCCTTCGATATCCTTAGCCTTTAAGTAAGCCAAAAGACGACGTCTCTGACCTACCATCTTAAGTAAGCCTCTTCTTGAATGATGATCCTTAGGATTAACATCCAAATGGTTGTTAAGGTCCTTGATACGAGCTGTTAAAAGTGCAACCTGTACTTCAACAGAACCTGTATCGTTGCTGTCCTTACCATAAGTATTGATGATATCCTGCTTCATCTCTTTAGTTACCATAGCTTTGATCTCCTTTCATATTCTTATATGCCAATCACCAAGGATTAGGTCGGAGTGTCCCATTCCCTAGCAATGGTCGTCAAACATTAGCGATTATATCACAGCCTCTATCATTTGTAAAGCAAAACATCTAGTTAAATCGCTTTTTTACGTAATTTTGGGCGTAGAGGATGTTGTTTTCCATCTCGCTTTGCAGCTCCATAACTGAGCCAAATTTCTTCTCAGGTCTTATAAACTCTAAGAGTTCTATCTTCATCATTCTGTCATATACATCTTTATAAAAGTTAAACAGATTGGTCTCAGCCAGCAAATGATGACCGTTAACCGTAGGCTTAAAACCTATATTGGTAACGCCGTATATCACTTCACCATCTATATAATTCTTCGTGATATAGACTCCCTTTAAAGGTACGAACTGCTCTGCCGGCATTCTCACATTGGTTGTCGGGATACCAATCGTTCTTCCAAGCTCTCTTCCGTGGATAATCTGACCTTCTATAGAATACGGGCGCCCAAGCATTTCATTTGCCTTAACTATATCGCCGTTGGACAGATACTCTCTGATCATTGAACTCGATACCCTTATCTCACCCTCGGTGACGTCTGGTACGATTACAACCTCTATACCGTATTCAGAAGACATCTCTTTAAGCCACAAAGCACTTCCTTCTCTGCCTTTGCCGAATCTAAAGTCCTCGCCTATAACGACAACCTTAGCGGATAATCTGCCAATCAGAATATCTCTGGTGAATTCTTCCCTGGTCATATTCATTAGATTGTCGTCAAATGTATAACTTGCCATGTAATCTATTCCAAGTTCCTCAAAAAGTCTAATCCTCTCTTCTTCCCTCATAATCGGAAGAAGATCAGGATCATTAAACTCCAAGATACTCTTGTCAAATGTAAACACAGCACTTTTTAACTCTTCTGATTTTCTCTTTATGACTTCGTCAATCAACTTTCTGTGGCCAACATGTATTCCGTCAAACTTACCGAGAGCGATAACACATGGTGGAAATGTTGTATTAACCGGATTATGATAATAATTCATAACACATCTTCCTATCTGGTAAAAAACAGCTTAACTGGTTTATATAATCTCTCGCCCTTAACATACTTATAGACCCCTATAAAAGTACCGTCCTGCTTATAAACCCTAATCTCTTCATCGTTTACATTTAACTCATTATTGTAAAAAGAATTGCCGTTATCTGCCTTTTTGTTGAGTTCTTCATTTATAACAACTTTAGGAATATCGCTAAACATCAAGTCTACGCTCTTTATGTAATCCTCTATCTTGCCTTCATCGACTAACTTTTCAACCTCGTCAAGTTTAATCGCATCTTCTATATTAAATACACCGACTCTGCTTCTAACAAGGCTCTCCATTGCTGCACCGCAACCTAACTTCTCTCCAATATCTCTGCACAAACTTCTGATATATGTTCCTTTAGAGCAACCAATCTTCATAGTCACAAGCGGAAGATCAATATTTATAATATCTATTCCTTCAATAGTAATACGCCTTGGCTTTCTCTTGATTGTGACTCCTTCTCTTGCAAGTTCGTAGAGCTTTTTGCCGTTGACTTTAAGCGCGGAATACATAGGTGGTATCTGGTCTATCTCTCCGACAAATGAGGATACCGCTTTTCTTATATCTTCTTCATTTGCATCAACATTAGATGTCGATAAAATGTTGCCGGTCATATCCTCGGTATCTGTCGTCACACCGAGTCGCATAACAGCTTCATACTCTTTGCTCCTGTCGGCGATTAAGTCAACAAGCTTGGTTCCTTTGCCAATACAACACGGAAGAACGCCTTCTGCTTCTGGGTCTAAGGTGCCTGTGTGGCCTATTTTTTTTATGTGTAATATACCTCGTAGCCTTGCGACTACGTCATGGGAGGTGTAGTCCCGCTCTTTGTATATGTTTATTATACCGTCCATTTAACAAACCTCATATAATGAATTGACCTTCTAACGAAGGTCAAAGATTCTTCGCTTCGCTCAGAATGACATAATAGAGTAAAAAAAGCCCGGCGTAAAGTCCGGGCTAAAAATCTTAAAGTTGCTTTTTAATCTCATCAATAAGAAGGGCAAGTCCTTCCTTGGCAGAACCTTCAATCGTACAACCTGCGGCCCTTACATGTCCGCCACCGCCAAACTTAACAGCAATCTTACTTACATCTACTATATCATTGGACCTCATAGAGTACTTATAATTGCCCTCTCCTTCAGTCTCATAAGCAAATATAGCAGCCTCAACGCCCTCGGTTATCCTAAGTTGATCGACAATACCCTCTAAGTCAGGTTTAGAAGCATTGTATAAATCTAAGTATTCCCTAGGTACAACTCCTGTTATAACTTTACCGTCAAAATAAAGCTCACTCTCTAAAAGAACCCTTGCCAATATAAGATTCTGTGTATATGTCTTATGATAAAATGTTCCGTCAATCATCTTAGAGGAACTGACTCCGCACTCGAGCAAAGCTCCCGCTATCTCCATAGTGTGTCTCGTTGTATTAGAATGTTTAAACACACCGGTATCATGGATAATTCCAAGATAAATAGCATCTGCGACCGGCTTAGAAAGAAGTGGGAATTCCTTGTCTTCTCTAAAAGCAATAAGGTCGTAACAAGCCTCAGCTGCAGAACTTGACTCAAACACAAGATTAAGCCTTGCGTAACGCTCATTGGTAATATGATGATCAGCTAATATCTTGTCCCTCGCAGCCTCAAATATCTTAAAGAATTCAAGTCTCTCGGTATTGCTTGTATCAAGCGCAATAAAAAGATCATAAGTAGGCGCAGAATGAATAGCTTCCTTAAACGACTTCTCGTCAACGCATGTGCAAGCATTTGCCAATCCTTCAAGAATCTCAAATTCCTTAGCGTATTCTCCAAGGTAGCACTTAACCTCTTTGTCAGGGTAGTTCTCAGTTATATAGTTATAAAGACCTATAGAAGAACCGACGCAATCTCCGTCCGGCTTCTTATGTCCACCGATAGCTATAGTCTTGGCACTCTCAATAGCGTGCCAAAATTGAGACATTAACTGCTTCTCCATCCTATCCCTCCAGATTACTCTTCGTCATCTTCCTCATCATCATCAGAAAAATCAGCCTCACTCATGTCGAGCATCTCTTCGTCTGCATCTTCATAAGTTCCGTCTTTCTTAGCAATCTCGTCTAATCTCTTAGACATATTGACACCATATTCAATAGATGTATCAAGGACAAATGTTATCTCAGGCGTATTCCTGAGATTAACCGTTCTCGCAAGCTCTCTTCTGGCAAATCCTGCCGAGCTCTTAAGACCTGCTAAAGTCTCTTCCTTAGCACTCTCGTCACCTAATACACTTATATATACTTTACAGAACTTGAGGTCAGGTGTAACCTCACAGTCCACTACCGTTGTCATAGGATGTATTCTTGGGTCCTTGAGCTTCTGATCGATGATCTTGCTCATCTCGCGTCTGACTTCCTCGCTGACTCTGGTATTCTTAACACTATTCTTTCTCATAATCAACCTCCTACTTTCTAGGAACCTCAACCATGATATATGCCTGCATGTGGTCGCCTTCCTTCAAGTTGCTGAACTCTTCTAATACTATACCACATTCGTAGCCTGCTTTCACCTCTTTTACATCATCTGTGAAACGTTTAAGAGATGCAAGCTTGCCTTCATGAATCTGCTCGCCGTCACGAGTAACTCTAACGGTTGAATCTTTGGTAATTCTACCATCAAGCACATAAGAACCTGCGATTATACCTGCCGCAGATGACTTGAAAAGCTGTCTTACCTCAACTTCACCGATAACCTTCTCTTCGTAGATCGGATCAAGCATACCCTTCATAGCTGCCTCAATATCCTCGATAGCATTATAGATTACGCTATAAAGTCTTATATCAACATCCTCCTGCTCGGCAGCTGACTTCGCCATAGCATCAGGACGAACGTTAAATCCGATGATGATAGCATTTGACGCAGATGCCAAAACAACGTCCGACTCGTTAATTGCGCCGACACCACCATGGATAACCTTAATAACAACTTCTTCGTTAGAAAGCTTAAGAAGACTGTTCTTAACCGCCTCAACAGAACCCTGAACGTCTGCTTTAACGATCAACGCAAGCTCTTTAACATTACCAGCCTGAATCTGATCATAGAGATCGTCAAGTGAAAGTCTCATCTTGGTATCCTTAAGCATTTGCTCTCTACCTACTGCCTTGTAGGTCTCAGCCATGCTTCTTGCTTCCTTCTCAGTCTGAGGTGATAAGAATACCTCACCTGCCATTGGAACATCGTTAAGACCGAGTATCTTAACAGGTTTAGAAGGACCAGCTTTGCTAACTCTCTTACCTTTATCGTCTACCATCGCTCTAACCTTACCGTAAGCGTTAGCAGCAACGATTGAATCTCCGACTCTTAATGTACCCTTCTGAACAAGCAATGTTGCAACAGGACCTCTTGTTTTGTCAAGCTGTGCCTCGATAACAACACCTCTTGCCTTACGGTTCTTGTTAGCCTTAAGCTCAAGCACCTCAGCTGTAAGGAGAACCATCTCTAAGAGGTTCTTGATACCCTCTTTGGTATGTGCAGATACAGGACAGAAAATGGTAGAACCGCCCCACTCTTCTGCAACGAGCTCATATTCCATAAGCTCCTGCTTAACTCTTTCAACATTTGCAGATGGTTTATCAATCTTGTTGACAGCAACGATAATCTCGATACCAGCTGCCTTAGCATGGTTGATAGCCTCGATAGTCTGTGGCATAACACCGTCGTCAGCCGCAACAACAAGGATTGCAATATCTGTAGACTGTGCACCACGCATACGCATTGCAGTAAACGCCTCATGTCCAGGCGTATCAAGGAAGGTAATCTTCTTGTCGCCAACCTTAACAACAGACGCACCGATATGCTGTGTGATACCGCCGGCCTCGTCACCGGTTACGTTACTTGAACGGATTGCGTCAAGGAGTGATGTCTTACCATGGTCAACGTGACCCATTACGCAGACAACAGGTGGACGCTCAACCATGAGCTTCTCATCCTCTTCGTCCTCCTTAAGCATCTCTGCTATAACGTCAACTTTTTCCTCTAAATCTGCAATATAATTGTACTCTAATGCAATCTCAGCAGCCTCGTCAAATGAAAGTTCCTGGTTCATTGTAACTACTTTACCTGCAAGGAAAAGCTTCTGAATAAGCTTAGCAGGAGTTACATTAATTCTCTCTCCAAGCTCCTGAATAGTAAGAGACTCAGGAAGCTCGATAGTCTTGATTGTATCCTCAGCCTTCTTCTTTGGCTCCGGCTTCTTAATCTCCGGCTCTTCCTTCTGACCTTTTTTCTTCTTCTTGCCGCCTCTTAACTGATTGTCATACTCTTCATTTTCATTCTTGAACTTCTTATCGTACTTGTCGATATCCTTCTGCTTATCACCTTTTTTCTTCTTGCTCTGTGGTTTATCAACTGTCTCAAGACTATTGATAGCATGGTCGATATTTCTTGAATTTCTGTTATCGTTTCTGTCACGATTGAAGTTACGATTGTCGTTATCTCTTCTTCTGTTATCGTTACCTCTGTTATTGTTGCGGTCACGATTCTGATTATCATTTCTGTTATCGTTGTTACGATCACGATTTCTGTCACGATTATCGTTGTTATTTCTTCTGTTATCGTTACCTCTGTTATTGTTGCGGTCACGATTTCTATCCTGATTATCGTTTCTGTTATCAGTATTCTTGTTAAGCTTCTTATTCTCCTCGCGCTTATTCTCTGTCTTAGTCTCAGGTGCCTTAGCTGTCTCTTCAACCTTAGGAGCTGCTGCCTTATCACCATCTTTAGACTTCTTCTTGATGTTTACTCTAACCATCTTCTTGTTACCGTTCTCGTCGATAACCTCTTTATAGTAAACATCCTGCTTGTTGCCGTTAGCGTCAACTATAACCTTCTTGTAGTACTTCTCCTTCTTAGGAGCGGCATTTTTATCGTCGCCACTCTTAGCGTCATCTTTCTTAGGCTCTGCCTTAGCTTCCTTCTTAGACTCCTCTTTAGCAGCCTTTTTAGGTTCAGTCTTCTCTTCTTTCTTAGGCTCCGCTTTAACTTCTGCACCGCCTGCTGCGAACTCTTTCTTTACCATCTCGGCAACGTCAGGTTCTACTCCGCTGGAGGCAGTCTTGACTTCGTAACCCTTAGAGTTAAGAAACTTAACTATCTCAGCGCTCTTAATCTCCTTACCCGTCTCATTTTTTATTTCTTTGACAATGTCATATATCCTTATCTTAGCCATTAATCTTCCTCCTGCTTTATGATTAACTTTTCGATGGCATTTTTAAATCCATCATCTAATATCGCAAGTGATGCTCTCGTCGTCTTACCTATGGCATGACCAAGCTCATCCTTAGTCGCAAATACATAATAACTCACTTCATAGTAACTACATTTGTCTCTAAAAAGCTTCTTGGTATTATCGGAAGCGTCCTCTGCGACAATGCAAAGAAGCGCTTTGCCTTCCTTAACTGACTTCTCGGTCATAAACTCACCGCTTACAACCTTGCCCGCCCTTGTTGCGAGCCCCAGCATGTTAAGAAGTTTAGCTTTATTATCCATCCTTACTAACCTCCTTAATCAGCTCATCATATATATTCTCAGGGATCTCCACCTTTAGAGATCTTGCTAACCCTTTGTTCTTGCGAGCTTTCTTAAAACACTCTTCATTATTGCAAATGTAAGCGCCACGCCCGTTAGCCCTTAAAGTCTTATCAAGAACTATCTCTCCTTCGGGAGTCTTGATTACCCTGATCAATTCTTTTTTGTCGAAACTATTTCTACAGCCCACACAAGTTCTTAGAGCCGGTTTAGTACCCAATAAAATCACTTCCTTAAACAAATGTTATAGTTACTTATTCCTCCGGAAGTTCCTCTATCTCTTCGAGTTCCTCAACATCAAGCTCTTCAAGCTCGTCTTCAGAAATCTCCTCGAATTCTTCGAACTCGTCCTCGCTAATCTCTTCAAGTTCTGAGAAGTCTACAGTCTCTTCTACTTCCTCAGTGGTGAACTCTTCCTCAGGAAGAATCTCATCAATATTAGAAAATGCTGACTCTTCTTCATCTTCTTTAGCAGCACCTGAAGCTGTAAAGTTAACATACTCACCCTTAGTGATGTATGGAAGACCTTCTGTCCACTCTTCTTCTGAAAGCTCCTCAGCCTGTGATTCACTCTTAATATCAATCTTATATCCGGTAAGTCTTACAGCAAGTGAAGCGTTCTGCCCCTTCTTACCGATTGCAAGTGAAAGCTGCTCGTCCGGTACGATAACCTTAGCGCTCTTCTCACTCAAACATACTCTTACATCAATAACCTTAGATGGGCTTAATGAGTTAGCAACAAGCTGAACCGGATCCGGATCCCAATTGATAACATCAATCTTCTCACCCTTAAGATCACTTACAATAGCGTTGATTCTTGAACCGTTCATACCTACGCAGGCACCAACAGCGTCAACATTTGGATCTTTAGCCCATACTGCAATCTTAGTACGAGAGCCGGCATCTCTTGCCACTGACTTAATCTCTACTGTTCCGTCCTCAATCTCTGTAACTTCTTTCTCTAAAAGTCTCTTAACAAGATCTCTGTGAGTTCTTGAAACAACGATTCTTGGTCCCTTCTTATCATCCTTAACTTCAACGACATAAACCTTAACTCTCTCGCCAACCATGAACTGCTCGCCAGGAACACATTCCTTCTCTCTTAAAGCAACCTCTGTTCTGTCGTCCAATCCGATGATAGCGCTGTTGCTGATAACCTCGTTACCGTCTTTATCTTTAAAACTTCTCTTCTCGATACGTCTTACAACACCTGTGATAACCTCATGCTCTTTGCTTCTAAAGGTGTTAAATGTATTCTTTCTCTCGCCCTCTTTGATGTTCTGAACAATTATGCTTCTAGCGTGCTGAGCGGCGATACGGTTAAAGTTCTTAGGAGTAACTTTGACATTTACAATGTCACCAACTGCATATTTAGGATCGATAATATGAGCTTCTGCTAAAGAAATCTCAGCAGCTCCGTCAGTTACTTCCTCAACTACAGTCTTCTTAGCATATACTTCCATAGTTCCGCTAATAGGGTCTATGTCTACGACAACTTCCTCTTTGTGATGCTCAATCTCATCATCACTGTCCTTCTTGTCATCCTTGCCAAAGTTCTTCTTGTAAGCTGCAACCAAAGCGTTCTTGATAGACTCAAGCATGTCTTCCTTCTTGACACCCTTCTCCTTCTCAAGCATCTCTAAAGCTAATATAAGCTCCATTGCGTTGCTGTCTTCCGCACTCTTTTTCCTTGCCATTTTACTTTCCTCCTAATAATATTATTCAAATGCCAATCTAATCATTGCAAAATCTTTGACGTTAAACTCTCTAACCTCGTCCTCGCCGTCAATTAAAATACTAGCTACATCATCTTTATAAGCCTTTAACTCTGCCTCAAACTCCTTAGGGCAGTCATTTGCCTTATAAAGCTTAACCTCTATTCGTTTACCGATGTTTCTTAAGTAGTCCTTCTCTTTCTTAAGAGGTCTTGTAAGTCCCGGTGAACTTACCTCCAATATATACGCTTCCTTGATGAAGTCGTCCTCGTCAAGCTTGACTTCAAGCTCGCGGCTAACCTCTACACAATCGTCAATGTCGATTCCCGCTTCCTTATCAATATAGACTCTTAAGTACCAGTTAGAACCTTCCTTGATGTACTCAACATCAACAAGTTCGAAATTCTTAGAGTCAACTATCGGAGTAACAAGCTCTTCAACCTTAACTTCAATATCTCTTTTGTTCACTTAATCACCATCCCGAAACAATATGAAAGAGTGGGCTTCATAAGCCCACTCTTCTGCCAAACTCATTATCAACATTGCATATTCTAGCACTAATCATTAGAAAATGCAAGCATTTTCTGAAATTTCTTACCAATTTGTACATCAAGTACGGTTCCAATGTCATTAAGATAAGGAATTTCATTACTTAAAATGTCATCCTGAGCGCCAGCGAAGGATCTTTGACCTTCTTTAGAAGGTCAATACATCTATATACTGTAGTAGCCATAAAGTTACAATAACTTTTATCCTTCACTTCGTTCAGGATAAAGATTCTTCGCTACGCTCAGAATAACATTTATCAGGTATGTATCAGTATATTTGGGGGTTAATTAAATTAAATTGTAACTCCCCTCAAACAACTCTACAATGCGACTAAACACAAGAAAGATTATATTAAGTACATCTTCTTACCCAATGAATATACATTATCAGAATAAGCTCTTTTTAATCCTAAGCTTCTTTACACCTTTACACTTCTTTAACATCTTCTTATACTTCTTATATTTTGATTTCGGAACTGTTATCTTCAAACCCTTCTTTAATCCTTTGAATGCTGTTTTATGAATGGATACTATAGTCTTGCTCTTAATCTTTATCCTGCGGCATTTCTTACACTTAGAAAACGCCTTCTTACCTATACTTGTTACTTTATATTTATGTCCTTTAATTTTTACAGACTTTGGTATAGTGTAACTTCTTCTCTTACGCTTTGACTTCTTAACTCCAACCACCGATACAGTTCCAACCTTAGTGCTTGCGTTCCTTATCTGGTAGATTAAGACTCCAATAGTATATCTCTGTCCGTATAATACAGAATTACTATCTGATGCAGGTGTATCTTCTGTCGTTTCTGTAGTTGTACTTTCACTAGGGCGTGGATTATCAGATGTAGTAGTTGTTATCTCGGTATCATTACCTGAATTATCGGAAGTGTTATCCTTATTATCTTTTTCCCCATCAAACGAAGCATTCATAGAACTATCAGAAGATGAAGTTTCTAAAGGTAGTTTCGGAGTACCAACATTTCCAGGATTACCACTGTTACCGGATGTGCCTGAGGATGCTTTTGAATTATCCTGAGGTACAATACTTTCTCCAAAATCAGATTTATCACTATCTTGATTGGTAATCTTGATAATATTTCCTAATGAGTCATATTCATATAATGTTATACTCTTGTCATCATGGATTACCTTAGCCACTCTTCCGAGTGAATCGTATTCATATTGTTCTGCATTAACATAGTTAACATCTATTATTAATATAGGATTGATAAACATAACTAATATCAATATAACTGTTACACGTTTAACAATTGTAAATTTCATAGTAATCACCTTTATTTTACAGCACCAACTTTATTTCAATAATTAGTTAGTTATGTTTAGAAAATTCTTAAACACACCAAGCTTAGTAACAACGGCCACGTTAATCTCTTTAGTTTGCTGTTACACTGCATATTATTGTTTCGACCTTTTGATAATTACCCATTACAACAAAACAAAGCATGGATTACAACTACTCACTTTCATAATTTCATTATTATTCTGGTTATCAATGCACCAAGTGTAGAAAACCCATATATCAATGTGATCCGCACAGCAATTGATTTATAATCCTTATTATTAAAATAATCAGTTTCATACTCTTCTTCTTCAGAACATTTTCCGCCATATGCAATAAGCATCCCAATCACCGTTCCTATCACACAAAAAAAATCTTTTAAATTTCTGACGCCCCCATGATTCGCAAACGAAATAATAATCGCCAAAAAGAAAACCACAACAATAATACCGCCAATAAAAATAAGGGATTTACAACAATTATTTATGCAAATCCAATAATTAATGTAACATGTAACTAACACTATAAGTTCCAATATCAAAAATAACAACAAACACATATAAGATGGAATCATGTACGCCGACAAACCAATATATACTATAGTTATAACTATTGTATATATGTACCAGCATTTACTATCAAATTCAGTTTGCATCCATACACTAAACACAATCAAAAAACCAGATAGCGGAAGAAGTATACATAACGAAACTCCTCTATCGTAATAAATTCCAACAAAAAAACTCATTATAAAAGAACCAAAACAAAACAATATTAATAGTTTTGTTAGTTCCAACACAACCCATTTAAAGAAATCTACGTATTTGTGATTCATAAATGTAATTCCTCCTTAAACATTAACTATAATCTGTTAAAAAATCTAGTATTACTTCACCAATCAACTCCATAGCACCGCCTATAGAAACTATTCCGTCTCTTTTATCCCACTTCGAATAGGCATCTCTAAAGTCTTTTTCATATCTCATATAATCCACTTGTTTCTTTGTATTTATGCTATCAACTATGCAGGACTCGCTATTTTTTAATTTCAGACTATTAAGGCGAGTTACTCCGCCTGTTGCTATTCCTAAAATGTCAAACACTAATTTACACATATCCGATGCAAAATACTCTGCACCTTTGTGATCTGCTACATCAACATACAAATCATAAATAAGCAATCCTATATCAGCCACGCTTGCAACAGCAGTTATAACGTATCCTATTTCTGGAAACCCTCCCCACGAAATAACAGCAGCTAATATATTAACGATGCCAAGAAATGTATGTAACCCAGACGTATCTAGTCTTTCCAGCCCAAATGGATCAAGGAAACTTACGGGATTACCTTCACAATAAGCATAACGATTTAGGCTCTGGATATCTGTTAGCACTCCCAGAACCACGTCTTGGTTTATGAATCTTAGAATTGTTGGGTTGTAATAACGAGCTCTCATATAATAAAGACCATTAGTGTCTGTTATTACTCCATAAGAGCCATTATAAAGAAATTGCGTTAATGAACTGTCTCCTGACAGCATCTCTCCATATGGTGAATATTCATAGGTCTCTTTTAAGTTTCCTGATAGATCTGTTAACGCAGTTGTAGATCCCACTTGATCATAGTGATGAATTAACAAATTACCGTTACTATCTTCCTCATATATGAGCCCTTGACCGTATACAAAGTACTTATTCTCTTCGTCACCAGACGCGCTACTAGAGTTTGTTTCCATCAACACCTGGCTATACTTAGCATTACTGTCTATCACATATTTGGTTATTGAATCGATTGTCTTCTTAGCAATCCTGTTGTTCTCGGCATCATAAGTATACTCTACCTCACCTGCTTTAACAAGTCTGTTCCTTGAGTCATAGGTGAATTCTACCATATCACCGTTTAAAGGTCCATATGTCATGTTACCTTCGGCATCATATGACACGGTTTTACCATTATAACGGACAAGGCGGTTGTCTGAGCTATATTCCATTGTTACATCAGACAATTGTGCATTCTCGGAAGTTTTATTACCACCTGCACTATTCTTATCAGTCTTATGATCTTTATCCTTCTTAATGCTTGTTATATTACCTGCAAGGTTATATGTATACTCATAACTATTAATTGCTGTTCCATCTTTAGCCTTGTCAAGCTGTTTAGTAATCTGGCCTGCTGCATCATATTCATAAGTCTCGACACTTTCATCCGGACGAATCTGTCTTGTCATCTGTCCATTAGAATTATATTCATATCTTGTTACCCTGTTATTATAGTCAGTAACAGAAATCATGTTACCATTCTTATCATAGTCGTAGGTTACTGTCTTACCGTCCGGATAAGTAAGCTTTATTAATTCACCGAATTCGTTGTAATCATAGGTTATGACATTACCATCTGCATCTTTATATGTCTTTACTCTGTTAGCTTCGTCATATGTTCTTGAAATGGTACTGCTAGTTCCATCTTTCTTGATCTCAGTTACAGTTAAGACGTTACCTACACTATCATAAGTATAGGTTATAGTACCCTCTTCATCCTTAAGCTTAATAAGCTTTCCGGTCTTATCATAAGTATACTTTGTCTTTTGACCGCACGAATTAACCTTCTCTTTAAGAAGGTTCTCAGCATTATAGGTATAGGTGTGTGTACTACCGTTCTTGACATACTCTCCGGTTAGATTACCCTTTATGTCATATGTAAAGTCAGTTACACCACCATTTGGATTGATCATACTTGTTATATTGCCTTCAGAATCATAGGTATACTTAGAAGTATTACCTAAAGCATCTTTAACAGAAGTAAGATATGATCCAGCAGTATAGGTGTAGGATGTATTAGCAGTTGATATAGTGCCATTCTTAGTATCTTTAGCAATACTCTTATTCTCAGATATAACATTACCGTAATCATCATAAGAATACTTAGATACAGCACCGTTGGCATCCGTTTCCTTTATCGCTCTGTTTCTGTTGTCGTAATCCGTATGCTTTATTAAGTTATCTTCTGCGTCATAGATGTCAGTAACATTACCACAGGCATCATAATCTACGGTGATCTCATTATCAAGAGCATCTCTAACAGCCACGACTCTTCCAAATAAATCATAATCATACTCAGTTAATCTGTTCTTAGTGCTAGTACTACCTTGTTTAGTCTCACTTATTACATTACCATACTTATCGTACTCATATGTTGTAATCTGGCCACAAGGCTCTGTCATCTTGATACAGTTACCATAAGAGTCATATGTAAGAGATGTACTATTACCATTCGAATCAGTTACTGATGTAATTTCTCCGTAGTCATTATAAGTAAGTTCGGTCTCATTACCTTCGGCATCCTTAACTGATACAAGGTCTCCATACCCGTTATATGAAAGCTCCGACTTATATCCATCAGGCGACGTTATTGTTTTGATATTTCCGGAATTATCATAGGTAAATGATGTCGCATTACCGGAAGTATCAGTCTGTTTTAAAATTCGACCATAACTGTCATAAGTATAATTAACGTTCTCTCCTAAAGAACTAACAGAATTTACGGCTTTATAAGCAGCGTTTGATAAATGTGTTATTCCGCCCAAAGTATTCTTTACCTGATTTAGGTTACCTACATTATCATACGTTGCACTTTCAACTACGTCTCCGCCATTACAAGAAGGATAGATAACCTTAGTGATGTTACCTTCTCCATCTCTTATACAACTCTTAGTTGTACCGTCAGCGTAAAGCTCCTTAATAAGCCTACCATCGTTATCATAGGCAAATCTCGTCGTATTTCCGTTAGGATCAGTATACGAAGTCATCGCACAGTAGCTGTTGTAAGTCATTGTCTCCGTTACCGATTCTCCATCCTCCAAAACGACTCTTCTCCTAAGAAGATTGCCAACTTTATCGTAGGTGAACAGTACGATTCTTCCTTCGGAATCAGTATACTTTTTAACAAATCCTGCATCGTCATATGTATATGTGCCAACCAATCCGTTAGGCATAGTAACTTTATGTAACCTCAACTTGTTGTCATACTGGTAAGCAGTTGTTCCCCTACCCTCAATATTTACAGACAAAACCTGTCCTGCATCGTTATATGTATAAGATGTCTTAATCCCTCTTTCATTCTCATCTGTTAATACCCTATTACATGAATCATAGGTATAAGTGTGCTTTGTGCCTGATGTACTTATATGACTTAAAGGGTTATGCTTATCATCATAAGTATATGTTGTAGTTACACCGCCTCTATCCTTATGTTCAATCACGTCTGTTCCTGAATATTTATAAGAGTCAGTGGTTCCATCTTCATAAACAATCTTACTAACATATCCAGAATCGTTATACTCGTACTTTAATTCTTCCGATAGTGCATTGGTATAACATACAGGCATACCAAGCTCGTTACTTTTAACAAATCTTTTAATACCTCTTCTGTTCTTGAGCGTGACATCTAGCGCTCCATCTTCTTTGTCATCATAAGTAAATGTCATTATAGGGGTAGAAGAATCACCGTCATCCTGTGTAAGAACCCTTCCTTTACTGTCGTATGTATTAATAACATACGTCAATCCCTCTCCATCGGTAGCCTTAATAAGCCTATAATCAGAATCATAATCATAGGAATATGTTACGTTATTCGGATTGGTTCTTGAAGAAACGGAGTTATTATTATAACTAAATGTCTCACTTCTTCCGGAAGAATCAACTACTTTGCTTATATATCCGTCCTCGTTATATGTTGCTTTGATATACTCATTAGAATACGGATCTTTTATAGTCATAGAGCCCGCTGAGTAGCTTATATGCGATATAATCCCCTTATACGTTTCAGTTTTAATAAGCTTACCTTCTAAGTCAAAATACCACAAATCACCTGATTCATCCTTTAAGACATATCCGTCATCACACTCTTCAAGTGCATAGTTAAGCTTAGAAAGCGTTAGAAGCTCATACTTCTTATTCTCAGGTTCTCTTATCTCATACATATCAAAATCAGAGTTATAGTCAGCATAAACCTCATCATCAGCGATATATGAAGGAACAAACATGATACTGCTATTAGCATTAAGATAGCATCTTAGCATTCCGTTTTCGCTGACTATTCTTTTTTCATAGTTATGGGTCCAGCCATATCCAAAGTCACCTGAAATATCAGTATACCTTGAATCATAGCTCATCTTTAATGCTAAACCTTCTCCACCATTTAGACTCATAACGGTCTGTTCATCCTTATAAGCACCCGTAGCAACATCTACAGGATCTCCTGCAGTAGAACTGTTACTTTCTGGAGGCGCCTCTGTAGTTATAGGCGGCTCGGTTGTGGTTGGAATTACCGATTCGGTGGTAGTTGCTATCGCTGGCGAATCTTTTTCAGCAAAATCAAAATCATAATGACTTTTTACCGGAACTGCAGTAACTCTTAGTCCTCTGTTAGCATCCTTTATGTCATCAACTAAAGTCTCGACATAGTTAATTACGCTTGTTACCTTACTTACTGATTTATGAGTTCCGTATACCGCCTGTCTTGGCTTTAACTCCTTAGCAACAATACTGTCACCGTTCCTTGTGGTAAATGTAGCATCCCCACCTTTAGAATAATACACCTCTCCATGTGATACAATCTCATCCTTCTTATCACTATCCCAGTATATTTTGCGGGTTATCTTATCTGTAGTCTCGTAACTACCAAATGTTGCCTTAACATAGTTAAGAGTCTCATTTCCTTCATTTACAAGCTTATACTGAACATAGTAATCGACATCCCTATATGCTATATCTTCATAGAATATGTAAAGATGTAGCTTATCATCAGACGCATCTCTTGCGTTAGCTTTTCCATCAAGTTCAATTCTAACTACCTCTCCTGTTTCGGTTATTCCTTCAAATGTAGCCTTTATGTTATACTGACCGCCGACATCTCCGCGAACTATCCACTCAAATTCCTTCTCTTTATCTGCACCGATAGCCGTATCACTATCATCGTACGATTTAACAACCGTAAGTCCTTCAGGACAGTTAAGTTCAATCTTTGACGACACTATATCTGTTGTTTTAGAATCATTATGGATTAAGGCAGTAACAAGGAAATGATCTTTAAGAACACTTATCTTAACAGTATTCATAGCAAATACAACAGTGCGCTCTTTATTGGTGGCAACACTGGTATTGGAAACCTTGTTATTCTCAGTCACGCTACTTTGCTTAGGGTAAGGAATACTTCCCGTACCGCCATGGTTTGCACTAGTGTGGCTGGTGCTACCGCCACTACCATAGAATCTTTCAGTCTTTTGCTCACCTAAGTAGTATGGACATAATTCTTTCGTGTTGCCGATTTTATGCTCGACCTGATAGTTAAACGATGCTTCCGGACTGTCAAGGTCAATACCTGATTCAACAAGCTCATCCATAGTCATCTTCTTAACAGTCATTCTTCCTGTAACACTAACATATCTGTCAAGAACTATAGCATTTGACAAGGATTCTTCATTTACGTCAAATGTCACAGTCTCACTCTCGTATCCGTTTTTGAATACAACACCGTTATATCTGCCCTTAACTGCTGCAAATGTCGCTTTACCGTCTTCATCAGTCAAGACAGTACCTACACCATCTAATATTATCATCGCGCCTGATAATGGCATATCATAATCATTCTTTATGCTGACTGTATATTTGTGTGCAGATTTAATGACCGATATATCTTTATATGAAACACCTATATTTCCTGAATAATCTGTTACCTTTAGGGTTATCTTATACTCCCCTTCAGCAGTATACTTGTGTGATACAGATAGACCTTCTGATGTAATACCATCTCCGAAATCCCAATGATACTCTTTAATTCCAACATTATCACTTGATTCCGATGCAGAAAAAGAGGTTAAATCGTTAACCAATGCGTTTAAACTTCCTGAAATAACAGAAACAGGAAGCTCATCATCTACATTCTTCGGATACACATACTCACCGGACTCAATCGAAGAGCTGTTACCTGCTGCATCCTCTAAAACTAGTCTATACTTATATCCTGTATTTACATCAACTTCAGTATCAATATAGCCGTCAACAATCTCTTCATCAGACACTGTCTTATAATCCATCAAACTATACTCATCATCCGAAGTTGACATCCTATATATCTTATAATTGTCCCCTGGATTTAGCGCATCAAACGACACCTGTATCCTTCTGTTTGAAGGCACAACTTTAAAGCCTTCAGTAGAAGGCGGTTCAAAATCAAGATCTGATAATCGTAACTCATACTCTTTATTTACAGATGAACAGTTAGAGTTTGAATCCTTTACTTCCGACTTTAAATCAAACTTAATTACCTCCTCATCAGGATAGAATTCCTTATATTTTGTTATTATTCCCTTAATATCAATGTCTGCAGAGTCGCTTAACCAATCTGAGCTACTGTTAATATGCTTAAACCTTATATAATCATTGTATTCTGACAATCTATCATCTACACCAATAACCTTATATGATAAATCAATAGATGATAACTCTACGTTATCTCTTGCATTATATGTCATACTAAGTTTATCATTACCCTTTAAGGTTATATCCGTAATCGAAGCTACAGGGTTCTCATTATCTTCTGTAACTGTTACCTTTACTTCTTTAGATGGTACGCTAACATTTCCAGCCTCATCTTTAGCATAGGCAGTGTAATAGTATGTATGACCGGTTTCAACGCCTTTGTAGTCATAAAAAGTCTTGCTCTTAGTCTCATCAACAGTTATATATGCGTTTCCTTCTCTACGTTTAACAATGTAGCTATATGCATCACCGCTAATGCTAATAAGAATCTTACCATTCTTATCTTTAACACCGAAACTCGTAACTTCACTCGGTGGTGTATGATCTATAATAACAGTAAGCGGCTTATCTGTTATAAATGTATTTGAATTAACATCCTCCGCTTTAACAAAAAACTTATAAATGCCCTCGTTAAGAGATGATACATTTATACTTTCTTGACAAATACAAGACTTATCGCCATCTTGGTTGTATGTATATGACTTTTTGATGCCGTTTCCTGAAACAATATACTCTACTTTCCTAACTGCTACGTTGTCACATACATAAGAAGACACGTTAAGAACAGTACTTACAGGTGACTTAGCACTATAATTACTAACTGAAGGCGGTACCGTATCACTTTTAGTTGTAAATGAAACTACATCAGAGTATTCTCCTACATTACCGCACTTATCAATAAATACCGCTTTAATATTATAAGCTTTATTAGGTTTTAAACCTGATACTATATTACCATGGTTTAAGTTTAGTTCTTCATTGGTATCGTTGTTTATGATCTTTGTTCTTGAATAATCTCTATCTTCGCACGCACTAATATCAAGTGTTACATATGTATCATATACCTTAACATCTGATATAACAGGCTTTGAAGGACCGGTAAGATCAATATTATATCTTCCAACGCTATAGTATTCACTTTTGTTTCCTCTTAAATCAAACGCATAAGCTCTTACATCATATGTGCCCTCTTCTGTAACCTCATATTTACTCTCTGCTCCCTCATATGCAGTCTCCCATGAGCCGTTTTCCCGCCTTATATCTATAACGTATTTTGTAACAGCTATGTTATCTGTTGCATCTATTCTTATTGTTATCTTGCCATAACTGCCAGATTTTGGTGTTACGCCTTTTATTACAGGTGGTTCTACATCAGGAGATACCGTTACTCTTTCAAAGTGCAAAGGTTCTGATACATTTTCATATATGTCCTCTGCTGTTATATAATAGTCATACTCAACACCTGCAACAACAGAAACATCTTTATACGATGAAGCATCATCTATATCTGCAACTTTGATATATAATTCGTCTTCACCGGTCTTTCTGTACACGTGAAAGCACTTAAAATCACTGTTATCACTTAAGAACCAGGACAGTGTTACAGAATTGTTATTAGAAATGATGTTGTTAAATGATGAAAGTACAGGTGGAATGTTATCAACCCTATACTCTTTAGTTACACTAATACTGTTGTTATCTGAATCTGACACAAGAACCTTAATATAGATCTTGTTAGAATGTAACGATGCTCTGTTTATATTCTCTTCTTCAAGCGCAAACGTATTATCAACGCTTGTAGAATTATAAGAGCATATCTCATAATAATTCTCATCGTCGTATGAGTATAAAGCCTTAACGTTATAAAACTTATCTCCGATGTTATTAATGCCAACATTAAACAAAGTATCATTAAGACCAATTACTTCAGAGCTTACAAACCTATCATTTAACTTATGAGTTATACCGGTAAACCTAAGACTTAACACTTTAGCTGATATCTCATCTGACATAATGCTCTCATTACCGGCACTATCATAAGCTCTGACAGCATACTTATACTCTTCTCCGACATTTACATCTAAATCTTTATATGATAATTCATCAGTATCAGTTAAAAACTCTCCGTTTCTATATATCTTATATCCTGTAACTCCCTCATTATCCGTAGTGGCATCCCATTTAACCATAACCGATGATTGTGTCTTATAAGATATCTTTAGATTTTTAATCTTCTTTGGTGGCGTTTTATCATCATACTCGTAGGTCCCGATTCTATATACGTAGCTCCCGTTGTCATAGTAATATTCTGAAAGGTTAGAATCTCCATAGCTAAATCTTCTTACATATTCACGTGGAGCAACGATTCTTATTGCTCCAGATACAACAGAGTGTCTTGCCATACATATTTCATTTATGCTTCCGCCATTAACTCTTATATCAAATGCAAGCTTCCCATCTAAATTACAGATAGAATTATATATGACCTGATAGGAATGCACTTTACCCGAATTTATCGTTATTCTTATAGGTGTATCATATTGAGAATTCTTAACACCATAAATTGTATAATCGCTATATAATCCTGTTAGAACAGGCGATAACGAGTCTTTTATTCCATCCCTATCTAAATCTGCATAAAATGATAACTCATCATCGTTTCCTTCAATAATGACAGAATACCCATCAAGATCAATCTCTTTCTTAGCATCATCTACTTGTATATCATAAGAAACACCCTGTTTAGGCTTTTTTAGTGTTATTCTGATTATCTGATTACTCATAACAGGAGAATAATAGAATGAATCCTCGCAAGACGTGACTTCGTGAGAAGTATCATTGTACTCTGATGTCACACTCTTAATGGTGTAGCCTTCAGGAATATCAGGACTTATGTACTTCTTTGTATCGTTAACCTTTATATAAGTCTTATCATTTGTTCTGAAATATGTTTTTAGGCAATCTGATGATACTTCATCTTCATCACAGATAATCTTAGCAGGATAATAAAGCGCTACACTGCCTAATGATAGCGAAGTATACTCATGAACTAGCGGATCAGACATGTTTACTTCTCTTCTTGGAAGTGATGATACATCAAAATCACCTCCGTCGACATAGATATCTCCCCATCCTTTTACTGAATTAGTGACTTTAAGTTTACCTTTAAGCAATATGTCTCCATTTACAGTCAGACTACTTACGGTCATATCATTATCTATGACATAATTACCTGTTATTATTGTATTCCCCTTGTTATATACATATCCATACAATTCTTCATCGGAATCATATGTAATTCCACTGCTGAGCTCTATGTTATCTAAGAAGACAGCGGTTGATTCATCAGGAACTATAATCTTGGTAGGTACACTTGCGTTACAAAAGCCAAAAATTCCCGATGAATTATTCTGACGAAACGTACCACCGTTTATAGTCATTGTGACTATATTGCACTTAACATTAGAAGAAGATGCGTTAAAATACTTATCATAATACCCGCCATTAACTGTAGCATTAAAACTCTTACATCCGGAAGGATAAATAGACGTAGAAGAAAGATTACAATTACCGTTAAAACTAATACTATAGTCTCCACCCACAGAACCGCCGTAATTATTGGTATCGTTACAACAAACGTCATTAACACTAATATTAAAATCTTTTTCAATCTTTGGATAAAGACCAATATAATCAGATACATACAAACCCGTTAAAGATATATTTGTATTTCCTTTTACAGTAAACGATTCGGATAAATACAAGTTCTTACAATTTGACCCGATTACGTTAAAGTCGAAATTTTTATTAAGAACACCGTTGAAATACACATATGTATTATTACCAATTCCTTTAAGATCTGTCACAACGTTTCCACTGACATTAGCTGACAATAAATAATAGTATTCTGCAGTTACACCTGCGGATAACAATTCTAATTTGCCACTTACCGATGCTGAAGAAATCGTATAGAAGGAATACGCCTTAATCCCTTTAGAGTCTATCTTAGCGTTCCCACCAATAGAACTTTCACTAATACAATACACAGAACTATCTGAATTGAATCCATATAGTTTTAAACTAACATCCTTGCTTATTGAGGAGTAATTAATAAGATAAGTAGAGCTTACATCATAAGTAGTCGGCGAACTAACATATATATCTGCATTTCCTTCTACACCGGACCTACATATACCATATAGATAACTACAGTGAGTATTGGAACCAACTATTATTCTTGTGGAAACATCACCTATAACATGTGAATAATATATATTGTAAATCCCGACATTAGAATCAACAAGATTAATATCGGAATTATAATCCCCATGTATATCACCGTAATATACACAATATAAACAGCTACTTACAGTGCCATTAAATGACATATCTGTATCGCCCATAATTACTACCATTCTGCTAGAAGAACCACTACATCCATAGAAACAGCCGCAAGAAAAAGCATTACCACTTACGCTATAATCTCCTCCTACTACAATCGAAGAATTATACGAGTATAATCCATATACATTAGCCATACTTGCATTCCCACTTATCTCTATATTTACGTTCTTTGTAACATTTGCAGGCATGGTTGAATTATAATCACCTCTGACAGCATATAGTGAATCGGTAAGCGATGACTTAACAATAGAAACGTTGACATTTTTAGCAGCAGCATTTCCATACAAGCCATTTAACTCTTTACATTTGCTATTACCAGATACCTCAACATCAAGATTACGACACATACCGTTATATATTCCGTATATATTCGACGTTTCTCCGCCAATCACGCTGATACTAATATTCCTTTTGGTAGTCGCATTATATCCCCCATAAATATTTAAAACCTTACCACCTCTGATTGTGATGGTAAGGTTTTTATCATTGCTTTGATTGTAAAGTCCATATATATTCTTTCCCGTAATATCTTCAGCTACAGCTTGATCCTCATCATCTACCTCCCCATCAGAGTCAAGATCATTGTATAGGACAGTATTATCCCCAACATTCTCAACAACGCATGAGTTACCATTAAGATATACGTTCATACCGGAAATCTCAATATCTCCGCTTGCTATAGGAAACATGTGATTCTTCCAATAAGACATGGTATAAAAATCTGAATTATTCTCATCACCCAAAACATCATCTTCAGTAGTAGATGCAGGCACTTCAGTTGTTGCGTTCTGTGCTGTTTCACTAGTAGCAGGAATAGAAGCTGTCGCATCAGAAGACGCTACCTCTCCACCAACATGAGTATTGGTAGCTTTAGCTGATAGGTTGGTGTTATACGAAACCTCAAAAACCAGAATAAACACAAGCAAGAAGGCTATAAGCCTTCTTACACACTTTAAGCTATTATAACTCAATACAATTTTGTCCCTCATTTTACAAGTCTCCTATACCAAATATGCAATACATGTTACAAAACATAAATAATGAAACTGTTTTAATATTCTATCACATAATCTTTACATTTGCAAATAATTATAATCAAACATCTTGCTAAACTTACCAGTTATTCTTCCTATCTATTACATTATTGTTTTTTCCTAGTTTAAATATGCGCCTCTTGTTGCCACACTTTACTGCCTTGTTGCCTGAAACAACACCTCTGTAATTGTAGGTGCAAACGCAATATTTCTTGATATGTTTAAATGTATTGTTCTTGATAATCATACTTCTATATACATCCTTGCTACAACCATGGTTGGTTCCGAGCGCATATACGAAGTTATCAAAGAGGCAATTCGCAATAACTACATTTCTTGTTGTAGTTCCGTCTTCCTTACCCATCAGTTCGGAGTGAGCTACTTTCTTAACAGCCGACTCAATCTGCAACGCTTCACACACCTTCTTGTTACCGTAGAACTTACAGTTCTTGATAGTGACATCTTTAGCGGCACCGAACTCAATAAGATGTGCATTATCAGTCTTGTTAGGTCTAAACTTAAATGTCACTGCGTCAAATGTAATATTCTTAACATGAGAAAATGTTACAAGTGAACTTACCGGACCTGCCTTGGTACCACCATTTAACGTACCGCCCTTGATAATAATATTTCGTCCTCTCGTATACCCGCCTTTCTTATATCCCTTTTTGCCACCTTCTTTTCTCGGGTAGCCAACCTGGATAATCGCTCCCTTCTTCTTGTTAGGATTCTTAATAGTGACACCATAGAGATTAAGTGTCGTATTGCTGTAAATGTGAAGTCCCTTCTTCATTTTAAAGGTTCCGTTAGGAACCCTGATATAGTATGGTCTGGAATCTGTAGCTTTCTTCTTGGCCTTATTAAGAGCAGCCTGGATAGCCTTCTCGGAACACTTCTTAGCAGTTATATATTTGTAATTCGTAGTATTCTCTGACTCGTCATATTGAGGCTGATTAGACTCATCTATACAGCATTCGCAGTAACAGTATACAGTTCCATCCTCATCGACATCGTACTCACACTGATCAGGATTACAGCTTGCACAGCAACTGCAACAAGTATTGTGATATACTGGGTTGCCTGATGCGTCTGTGCTTGCGCCCTCCGCTCTGACGCTCTTCATGTAACAATATTTATTATTAATGCCGACTGCTGCTACTAATGACATAATAACAACAAAAGCGATTAGCTTCTTGTTATATAATAGAAATCTCAAACTATAACCTCCTAATATTAAGTATCCCTCGCTTTGCTCGGGATAAGATTCTTCGCTCCGCTCAGAATGACACTAACTTACCAGTGGGGACAGACCCCATTGATCAGTTAGCGAACTAAAAAAGTGAAGCCGGATGTCCGACTTCACTATATTTTAAATGGTTTCTGAAGCTGTGTCAACAGTTCCAATCAAATTTCTTAATATTTATGTAACATTTTTGTAACATTTACAAATGATGCCAAATGACCATATTACGCTCTAAGTTCAACTCCAAGTTCCTTAAGATCCGCTAATATCTTGTCAACTAACGCGCTAACTTCTGCTTCCTCCAAGGTCTTCTCCTTGTTTCTGAACTTCAATGAGTAAGCAACTGACTTATAGCCTGCCTCAATCTGGTCTCCCTCGTATACATCAAAGAGTTCGATACTCTCTAAGAGCTTGCCGCCACGCTTCTTAAAGATAGCCTCAAGCTGTCCGACTAAAATCTCCTTCTTCATAACCATTGATAAGTCTCTTGTAACTGCAGGATACTTAGCAACAGTCTCATACTTGTAATCAAAGTTAGCAAGTGAAGTAAGCTCATTAATGTGAACAACAGCAACATAAACCTCTGTCTTGATGTTGTAGTTGTCAGCAGCCTCAGGATGAAGCTGACCGATATAAGCAACCTCTTTGTCATTTACCTTGGCAACTGCTGCTCTACCCGGATGAAGGTAAGGATAATCCTTAGTTGCCTCGTAAGTTACATCATAGATACCAAGCTTGTTAAGATAACTCTCAACAACACCCTTCATATCAAAGAAATCACAATCGCCATACATAGCAAGTGTAAGCTCCATAAACTCATCAGGAAGCTCTGTAAGTGGTAAAGCATGAGGAATATATACATTACCAAGCTCGTAGAGTCTTACGTTCTTATTTCTGTGGTTAAAGTTAGTTGATAGTGATGTAAGCATTCCGTTAAGCGGAAGTGTTCTCATAATTGAGAAGTCCTCACCCAAAGGATTAGAGATAACAATAGCCTGTCTCTCCTTAGCATCCTCAGGCAACAAAAGCTTGTCAAATACCTTAGGGCTCTCAAAGCTGTAGCACATACCACCGCTGAATCCGTAGCTCTCGCACACATCTCTTGCGATATTCTCTATTCTGTGCTTGAAGCTGATCTTACCGGCAGTAGCCTCACCGCGAGGTAATGTAACAGGGATGTTGTCATATCCGTAGAACCTTGCAACCTCCTCAGCGAGGTCTGCCATAATCTTAAGATCCTGTCTGAATGTTGGGATAACGATTTCATTTGCAGACTCATCATACTCTAAGTCTAACTTGTCAAATGTCTTAAGCATATCTTCCTTAGAAACCTCGATACCAATAAGCGCGTTCATCTTCTCAGGTTCAAAAGGAATTCTAACCTTCTCAACAGGCTTAGCGTAGCAATCAACAACTCCGCCTACAACCTCACCGCAGCCGAGCTCCTCGATAAGCTCGCACGCTCTGTTCATTGCAGCTAATGCATTTTCAGGATCAAGTCCCTTCTCGAACTTACCTGAAGCATCTGTACGAAGTCCGATTCTCTTAGATGACAATCTAATGTTAGTTCCGTCAAATGTAGCCGCCTCGAAAAGAAGTGTCTTAATATCGTCGGTAACCATTGAGTTCTCTCCACCCATGATACCACCGATAGCAACTTCCTTCTCACCGTCGCAAATCATAATAACATCTGAATCAAGCTCTCTCTCTTGGCCATCCAAAGTAACGAACTTCTCTCCGTCCTTAGCGCGACGAACAATAATCTGGTTACCTGCGATAGTGTCAAGATCAAACGCATGCATAGGCTGACCGTACTCTTCCATAACATAGTTGGTAATATCAACAAGGTTGTTGATAGGTCTGATACCCATTGCGCGAAGTCTTCTCTGCATCCACTCAGGAGATGGAGCAAGTTTAATATTCTTAACAACCCTTGCGGTATATCTTGGGCAAAGGTCAGGATCCTCAACGGTAACCTTGATATAATCGTTGACATCCTCGTCATTGCCTGTCTCTTTAACAACAGGAGGCTTGAATTCGCAGTCAAATGTAGCCGCTGCCTCTCTTGCCATACCGATCATGCTGAAGCAGTCAACCCTGTTAGAAGTAATCTCAAATTCAACAACAGCGTCATGAAGACCGAGCGCCTCGATAGCGTCGTCTCCTGCCTTTAATCCCATATCTTTAGGGAAGATGTAGATTCCGTTCTCAGGTGCAAGAGGATACATATCCTTAGAACCGCCGAGCTCCTCAATACTACACATCATACCGAAGCTCTCAATTCCTCTTAACTTACCTTTCTTAATCTTAATTCCGTTCTCAGGTGGAACTTCACCGCTGTGTCCGTTAGCAACTTTACCGCCGTCGAGAACAACTGGAACCATGTCGCCTTCATTTACATTAGGAGCACCTGTGACAATCTGAATATCCTCTGCCTCGCCGACATTAACCTGGCAAATGATAAGCTTATCAGCGTCAGGATGCTTCTCAATCTTATCAATAACTCCAACAACAATCTTCTCTAAATTCTTATCAAGCTCTACTGCATTCTCAACATGAGAACCTGAAAGAGTCATCTTATCAACATACTCCTGTACCGTGCAATCAAGGTCCGGAACATATGCTTTTATCCATGAAATAGGTGTATTCATAATACTAATTCCTTTCTATCTATTAAAACTGCTCTAAGAAACGCTCGTCATTTTCGTATAATAAACGCATATCATCAATCTCGTACTTAAGAAGCGTAACACGCTCAAGTCCGATTCCGAATGCAAATCCTGAATAAACATCAGGGTCAATTCCGCAATCCTTAAGCACTTTTGGATGAACCATACCGCAACCTAAAATCTCAATCCATCCGCTACCTTTACACATTCTGCAGCCTTTACCGCCACACTTAAAGCAAGTGACATCCGCCTCAGCAGAAGGCTCGGTAAATGGGAAATGATGAGGTCTGAACTTGGTCTTGGTATCAGGACCGAAGAACTCTTTAGCCCACTGATCAATAGTTCCTTTAAGATCAGCCATTGTGATTCCCTTGTCGATAACAAGTCCCTCAACCTGATGGAAAGAAGGTGAATGAGTTGCATCAACCTCGTCTGATCTGAACACTCTACCAGGGCTTATAATTCTGATTGGCATACGGCCTGTCTCCATAACACGCGCCTGAACAGGAGAAGTCTGTGTACGAAGAAGAATATCCTTGGTAATGTAAAATGTATCCTGCTCGTCCTTAGCCGGATGATCGGCAGGAATGTTAAGAAGCTCGAAGTTGTATTTGTCGTACTCAACCTCAGGTCCCTCAACGACCTCGTAGCCCATGCCGACAAATACTCTCTCAAGATCATCAAGCGCAATCTGATTAGGATGTCTGTGTCCTGCCTTTAACTTCTTAGCAGGTAAGGTTACATCAATAACCTCTTTCTTCATTTTCTCTTCTCTGATCTTGCTCTGAAGCATCTTAGACTCTTTAGCTAAGTACTCCTCGATTGCAGCTCTTGCATCGTTAACCATCTGACCAACCTTAGGTCTGTCCTCAGGTGCAACATCCTTCATACCTTTGAGTACGGATGTAAGCTCACCCTTCTTACCAAGTATGCTTGTCTTGATCTCGTTCAAATCATCCAAGCTCTTAGCATTTTCGATTCTTTCAAATGCTGCCTTTTTAATGGCTTCCATTCTTTCTTTCATATCACATGCTCCTTTTTAAAATATAAAAAATCCCTATGTGTAACTTAATACACATAGGGACGATTAATCTCGCGGTACCACCCTAATTCCTGATAAGAATCAGACTCTTCATTGACACTTAACGCGTGCAAATCGTCGACTCCTACTGTTAGTTCAAAGTCGCAGCTCCAACGTGAAATTCGAAAATGCAAAAGAACCTGTCCAAACTTACAGCCGGTGATTCGGACTCTCTTTAGGGAAATGCATCTCTACTTATCGTCTTCATAGCCTTTGAAACATTTATAACTCTGATATTGTAACACATATTTTTGATATGTCAACAAAAACAGACTTTATTTTTTATTTATTTATGATATACTTACTAGAGATTTTAATGAAAGGAGAAAGATATGTTTAAATTCATAATGTTCGTAAAAGAATATGTCAAACGCGTTACAGACCACCATCTTACAGCATTCTCAGCGCAGGCAGCGTTCTTTACGGTATTATCATTTTTTCCTTTCATCATGTCACTTATCGGTCTCATTCAGTTCTTCCCGGTTAACGCAGGGGATGTAACCAATATTATAATGTCATTTATACCTGATGTATTCTATGATTATGTCGAACCAATCGTACTTGAGACCATGGACAACTCAAGTGGTGCATTGCTCTCACTCTCTATTATCGTGATGATCTGGGCTGAGGGTAAAGGTATCATGTCAATGAAGAACGGGTTTAACACTGTCGCCGGAGTTCAGAATTATCCTAACTATATTGTAGCGAGAATAGTTGCTTCATTTTATACGTTAATATTCTCGTTGGTTTTTATAATACTTATTGTAGTTATGGTCTTTGGTAATAGGATTATAAAGGCTCTGCTTAGCGAGAGTGATTTTTGGTCGGACATAGCAGTTTATTTCGGAACATTTAGAGTTATCATAATCATAGCAATACTCTTACTGTTCTTCTTATTCTTCTATTGCATTATTCCGGATGAGAAGATATCGGTAAGGGACGCTGCTCCCGGCGCGTTCTTCGCTACTTTCGGATGGATATTAATATCTCTCCTCTTCTCAATCTTCATCGATAACTTTTCTAATTTTACAGTTATGTACGGCTCACTGACAGGTATCATATTAACACTGTTATGGCTTTACTTTTGTATGTTTCTTTTGTTCATGGGTTGCGAGTTGAACCACTGTTTGATGGGCACCGGAACGTCTACTAAGCCATATATACCGGAATAGTAAAGATTATTTACTCCTTCGCATTCTGCAACATACTCACATAAGCCAGCAGCCTTCTCTTCTTCGCATCAGAGAGTTCTTGACATTCCTTCATAATCTGCATCTCAATATCTTCCACAATATGTACTTGATCTAATTCCTGATTCTCGTCACTTGGCTTTCCCACAAGCAATTCCTCTGGAGTAATCTGTAGCGCTTCGCATATAACCATAATCTTATCCGCTCCGGGATTCGTATTCTTCTTGTGCCAATCAAAAATCGTCTGTCGTGAGATACCAGTCATTTTCGACAAACGATATCCTGATATCTCCTTCTTATGCATAATCTCAAACAATCTCTCGCTTATTGTCATATTCTCTCTTCCTTGCATGTGTCTAATTGTAAAGTTCCAAACTTCACTTCTACCATAAGTTTCATTCTCTCTCCTCGCAATAATCGGAACTCAACACGCAATTATTATCACACAAAATCTCCCAGTACATGTAAAAAAATCGTATTGACAATCTGTACTAATGTGTGTTAGATTATGTGCAAAGAGAAATGGGTTTTTGCCAAGTAAAGTCTACGACTCCAAAGGGTTGCTCGTTTCTTTTTTTATGTCTATAATATCATATAAATACATCTTGCCATTATTGTCGTGTCTAATCAGCAACGAGGCATGAAAAATATTATATCGTTCCGCAATACCGCTCTCCGAAAAAACAGGCAAAGCAAATCTCGAATTATAACGGTACCACCCATATCGTGCGTTCCACTGGTGTTTTTTCCCCTTATTTTCTTTAAAATGCTTATCAGTAGCAATTTCTATAAGTTCAGGAACACCTTGTGCAACATTGGCCTTCGCTTTCGCTGCTGTCCCTTTTAAACCTCTCGTATATTTAGATCCAGTAAACTCGTCTGGAAGATCGTTACCTATATATATAATATCTTCCGAAGATGCAATCTGAAAGAACTGTCCAACATATTCTTCAAGGTATCTCTTAACATCATCCCAATCAACTGAACGTTTACCCTTAAAACGAATATCATTTATCCTAACGAGTTTCTTCCCCTTGCTATCTGTAATAACTTCAACATTTCTATCCATATACTGCACCTTCGCCCTTCCACATGTATGTATATACATACTATATCATCATACTACATATTTGACAAGCCCAATATAATCTATATCCCAAATTAACCATATTGCCCTTCTTCGAAGGTCAAGGATTCTTCGCTTCGCTCAGAATGACATAAAAATAATTAGAATGACATAAGATTATTCAGAACAACATAAGATTATTCATAACGAAATATGAATAATTAGAATAACATACACATAGAAAAAGCAACGCTTATGCGTTGCTCTTCTTTACTAAGATTATATCCCGAGGTGCCGGTTCCTATCTTTTGACGCCCTAGCAAAAGCCAGGTGGACATCCGCAAGTGAACCGCTATCTTCCACTCTATGGAGGCTTGATATTAGAACACCAATATAGGAATTCCATTTCACGTAAATGTAGGTTCAAAATGATAGAAATTATCGAACACTCCAGGAAACCTTTTTGATGTTTTTATTATACACCTTGCGCTTAAAAATTGCAAGAAAATTATTCATTTTTTATTCTATTTTCCGATAATTATTCTCCTTGATTTTACAGCGCTTTCAGGATGTTTTTTCGTCAAAAATTTTAACTATTTTTTAGCAGGTTTTTTTGCGTTATTTTTGTTCTGTCTTTTCTCTTTTTGAGCCTCAGCATTTTGACCACCGTAAGTATTGGTAAATGTCTCAGGATTAATCGCTCCTAATAACACTTTCATATCACGACCTACTACCGCTATAAAACGGCTCTCTATTACACAATATATCATCTCATACAACAAATGAGCAATACTTTAATAAACTATGTTATTACACAAAAAAAGATTCTTCGCTTCGCGAAGTCATGACAGTTTATTCGGTATGCTTAAAACTTAAGACATTGCTTTATTATTGTCTCTAAACATGGTATAATCAATTAAATCATAAGGGGGGTGTATTATGGCGTCCACATTTGAAACTAACAGTATTAAAGCTGAATACAATATGACTGTTGCGGATCTTAGAAGCCTCAAGGAAGAGCAGGACAACATTAAGTTTCAACTTGATCAGGAAGAATTCCATCTTGAGCAGTTGCCGTTCAGGCGAGGCTTAGAAGGTTCAATCACAAGAGTAAGATTGTTGCTTACAGTTGTATATGCGTCTATTTTTATAGCTCTAATCATCTCAATCATATATACATATAAAGACTATAAAGATGCCAATGCAAGCGCTGTCAGCGACACTTCCGATCTTTTAACGTCAGGTGATGCAGCCTCACAATTAGGCGTAGCATTCTTTTTTACTTTTCTACTTTTATTGGGATTTGGCGTATTGTTATTTGTCAGCATAGTCAAGCTTCTTCCCAGTTTAAGCAAGCACTTTAGATTTGGACGTAAGAAGATGACAAACAGAGGTTTAGGAGTAACATTTGCAGAAGATAAAGAGATAACCGAAGGAAAGATAAGACGACTCAAATCCGATGTTGACGACCTTGACAGACTTATAATAGACAGAACTCTTGAACTCGACAAGATTAAGAGAAGGATGATTGAGCTTGGAGTCGAGATACCTATAAGTCCTTACGAAGCGGGAAGAAAGCAAGGTATAGGCTCTAAGGATTACAGGGATGACATGTTTACGGACAACACTTCGTACCTCACATCCGAGCAGCTTAATACGAGGATTCATGACGACAACCTTGAGCTTGAACATCTTTGTAAGTTATTAGATGACAAGAAAGCGGAAGAACTTAAATTAACCGAAGATATCAACAGAGTCTATGACAGGTTCGAAGCAGCTAAAGCCGCTGCCATTCTCACTGCCATGATTATTGTAGCCTGTATAGTATTTACATTTTCACTGTCCTGGGTTCCTTATATCGGAGGAATATTCTCTGTAGTCGGAATCACAACATTTGTTGTATTTATATATAGATATCGCAAATATTACGAGAAAGATTTTGACAATTACTTTGTTGAGAGAAAGTTTGATTTCTTTAAGTCATATGCTTTCTCACACGACTTAAAGCCTATAAGTGATACCAAGGCAAATGTCACAAGAGAGCGAAAGCGCTTAGAGAATAATTATCACAAAGTCGAGGAACGATTAAGTACATGGCTTGCAGAAAAGGATAAAAGAGAGAATAAAGGGTAATGCATCTTAAGCATTACCCTTTTATATATTTATTAATAATATCCTGTAATAAGTTTAACTTAACAGGCTTGGCCAAATATCCGTCAAAGCCTGCGCCTAAATACTCTTCTTCCACTCCGCTTATCGCATTGGCAGTCAGCATAATAACCGGGGTGTCTGCATTTGCAAAATCAGGTATTGCCTTCATGGCTTTTAATGTATCAATACCGTCCATCTCAGGCATCATGTGATCCATAAAGATTATGTCATATTGGGTCTCCTTGGCCATCTCAATCGACTGTGCACCGCTGAGCGCGGTATCAATTGTCAAATCACTGTCTTTTAGTAGCCTTGTCATAACCCTTAAATTCATCTCAACATCATCTACAACTAAGATCTTACCGTTAAGCTTAGTCAAGTCGGCATCATACGACACATCTGCTTCCGCCTCGCGATGAATATTGTCCGGATCAAACTTACCCACCGGAGCCGGATTATCAATAGTCTGCGGAACTTCCAAGACAAATGTAGAACCTTCGCCATATGTGCTGGTAACCGTAATATTACCATCCATAAGTCCCGCAATCTGCTTGGAAATGTAAAGTCCAAGTCCGGTACCTTCGATTGATTTGGTCTTCTTATCGTCAACTCTCTTGAAATCATCAAATATCTTGTCAATATTCTCAGGCTTAATACCAATTCCGGTATCAGACACTTCAACCCTTAGCACATAAGTGTTATGATCTCTTGTCTCACCACCGACCTTTAACCTCACCTGACCTTCTCTTGTATACTTAACTGCATTGGTCAACAAGTTAATCATAATCTGCCTTACTCTTGTGTCATCACCGATCAGACCTTTTGGAATGTTAGCATCATTCTCGATTACTAAATTAAGCCCCTTGTCCGTAGCACGAATGTTAATCATCCTATAGCAATCGTCAATAAGATGCATAGGACAATATCTGTCATTGACTATGTCTAACTTACCCGATTCAACCTTAGAGAAATCAAGAATATCGTTTATTGTACGAAGAAGAATCTGAGCCGAGTGCTCAATATCCTTGGCATACTCTATAATCTGATCATCCTTACTCTCTCTTAGAATCATGGTATTCATACCGATAACGGCATTGATAGGCGTTCTAATCTCGTGAGACATACTTGCTAAGAAATCACTCTTAGCTCTGTTGGCAACCTGAGCCTCAAGCGAAAGCTCATGAGCCTGTTTCATCTTAAGTTCAAGCTGCTCATTGGTCTTACTTAACTGATTGATATATCCCTGTCTCTCGGTTTCATCATTAAATTCAACCAAATAACCTTTATTACGCCCACTGTTTCCGGTAACCAGATAATCAATCTTAAGTCCTATAATTCTATCGTCGATATCTATATATTCACCCTCAAAGTCTTCATTTGCAATCTTGTCTATTATGTGTCCTAAGATATCTCCGGCATCCCTAATCGTCTGATCAATCTTACATTTATTGAGTTCAGGAAATAGTCTCTCGGCAAATGCATTGCTGGACATATATCTCATCTTCCTGTCAAATGCAATATATCCGTACTTCTCCATCCTCTCATAAACATTGGTTACGTTAGCGGACATGTCGTACATAGTCGCACGCGTAAAAATAAGAATAAGCAGAGTAATAAATATTATGTAAGAAATAGGAACCAGCTCAAACCTAAGCCCCAATATTCTCTCAATAGTGTACGAAAATGTAGTCGCAGTCCACATTATCATAAGCATTAATACCGTCCGTCTTGAAACCTTGTTGTTCTTCTTTATCGCACCGTATATGATTATATAAAGTGCGGCAACTCCCATGCTGTAAAGGTAAACCAGATAGAAATCATGAACTATACCATATTCCTTGATGAGGTATGTCACCCCGTCGTGCATTTCAATGGTGGCTGATTTATAGTATAACTGATTGCTACCAACCGTCATTATAAAATACAACAGTACCGTGATACACATAAACACAATCGCCGTGAATTGCTTAGGCAGCTTGATATTGCTTAACTCAGCTACATTAATCATCAAGAAATAAGGAAGGAACATTCCACCTGTGTATGTAATCTTATTAGCAAGAAGTGCCTCCTCGGTGTTAGAGGAAGCGGCTATAGCAAGATAACCACAGTTACATATAGTCACAACAATGCTCATCATTAAACAAGAAACGCTAAATCTAGCCTTCCTTGTCATTCTAAATATTAATATCATTTCTACAAATGAAATCAAAGCTGTAACTATGTAATAATAAATCATATATTCCCTCACATTTAAAATAATGGGAGTTGTTATAAAACAACTCCCAATAACTACTTGGTAATATCAGTTAATAACCAACTTAAGCGGTTGTAACTGAAGCCTGGTTACCTGACGCAATTGCAGCCTCTGCATTGGTTGCAGCCTCTTCTCTCCATGCCTGGAATCCCTTCTTAACAGCATCAAATGTCTGCTTGCTAAGATCAGGTAATTCATCGCCCCACGCCTTGGTAGCCTCCTTATATCCCTTCTCAAATGCCTTCTCCATCTCGTCTATCTTGCTAGGATCTCCACCGGTTAATGCCTTGGCAAAATCAAGCATTCTCTCTGAAGTCTGCTTAACGCCCCAATATCCATCTTCTGATACATCTTCTTGAGCCTGCTTAACTGCAGCCTCATCGATAGTCATGCCGCTATCCTTGAAGTTCTTCCAAAACTCACTCGTAAATACATTAGCAGTTCCATAAGCAGCACCCTGCTTCTCAAACATCTTAGAAACTAAACTCTGAAGTTGGTTAGCTCTCTCCATCTGATCTGCCTTAAGCTTGTTGACAAGCTCTGTATTAGGAGTATAAGTCTTCCCTGACTTGACATCTGTTGGTACCTTGTCATATACAACTGCTGCTTCAGAAGCCTTAGTGGTCTCTTCTGCCTTGACAGGAGCCTTAACTTCCTTAGTATTAACAGGTGTAGTGACTTGAGAACTGGTATTAATTGAACTAACAGCCATAAAATCACCCTCCTTGGTATGTACGCTATGCCTAAAAACATAGCAAAATCTTAGACTTTCCTACACTTAAATTGTATGCTATAATATGGTTAATGTCAAGTATAAAGTGAGGTGAACAGCATTATGAGTACACACATTAATGCAGCTAAAGGTGATATAGCCGAGACCGTATTGATGCCCGGAGACCCATTAAGAGCAAGATACGTTGCAGAGAACTTCCTAGAAGGCGCAACTTGCTACAACGAAGTCAGAGGCATGTATGGTTACACCGGCACATACAAGGGTCATAAGATAAGCGTTCAGGGTTCGGGAATGGGTATTCCGTCATTTCTTATCTATGTAACCGAGCTTATCAATGAATATGACGTCAAGAATGTTATAAGGATTGGAACATGTGGTGCAATACGTGAGGATGTCAACATAAGAGATATTCTTCTCGGAGTGTCTGCCAATACCACTTCTAATATCAATAAGACCAGATTTTTAGGATATGATTACTGTCCTACCGCAGATTTCAATCTTCTTAACACGGCATACAAGAAGGCTGATGAACTTGGTTTCTTAGACCATACTCATGTTGGACCTATCTTATCTACAGATGAGTTCTACGGTCACGATGAAGGTTTAGAGGCGATGTACGCCAAGTACGGTGTTTTAGGCGTTGAGATGGAGGCTGCCGGCCTTTATACCGCCGCAGCAGGATTAGGTGCTAAAGCGCTTGCAATTCTTACCGTAAGCGATCATCTGATTACACACGAACAGACCTCGAGTGAAGAGCGCGAGAAGACATTTACCGATATGATGAATCTCGCTTTAGAAACTGCAATTGCTATTTGATTGCATTTGTTATATAATACTTTATTGAAATTTATATTAAAGGAGCATATTTATTATGGCACAACAATCACAATACACATCTAATTCTTTTATTAACATGAGTGAATACTTCAACGTTGGCGACGAGGTATCTGCTTTACTTCACGCTAACTATGGCGAGACAGGCAAGGGATACAGAGGTGGTTTCGTAACCTACGTTTCTCCTTATTTTATCACTGTAGATTTTGACTGCTTCAAGGAGTGTTTTAACTCTATGGAATGGAAAGAAGGCAAGCTCAAGAAAGTAGCTAAATAACAATCGGAGGTTTATGTTAATGCCAACCAAGGATCGTATAATCCAGTTCATAATGTTGCTGTTAGGCTCGGCTGTTGCGGCATTTTCCGTTGAGAAGATATTGGTACCGGTTCAGATACTTGACGGCGGCGTGGTCGGTATAAGTATTATCATTCATATGCTAGCTAACATCCCTCTTGGTATCCTGACATTTGCACTTAATATGCCTTTTGTTATTATAGGAGCAAGGAAGATGGGCAAGGGTTTCTTAGTAAGAACCCTTGTGGCTATGGCTTTCTTCTCTGTATCAATTCAGGGATTTTCACATCTCGAATATGATGTGACCGACGATAAATTACTTGCAACCGTATTTGGCGGAGTTATATTAGGTCTTGGTGTTGGTATTGTTATTAGAAACGGTGGGTGTTTAGATGGCACAGAATCAGTTGCAATACTGATTTCAAGAAAGAAGCCAAGTCTTTCTGTTGGGCAGATAGTCCTTATGTTTAACATAGTTATCTATCTTTCCGCAGGACTTTTATTCGGACTTGACAGAGCTTTGTACAGCTTGCTTACATACTTTGTCACTTCTAAGGTTGTTGACTACATCAACACAGGTTTAGATCAAGGCAAAGCTGTCATGATTATTACCGAACAAGGTAGAAGGATTGCTGATGACATTTACAAGGAACTCGGTCGAACCGTAACCTTCATGAAGGGTGAGGGACTTATATCTGGCGAGAAGACTGTTCTATATTGCGTCATCACAAGAATGGAGCTGTCGACAATCAGAACCATCATAGAACAGGATGACATCCAGGCATTTATGACTATATCTGATGTATCAGAGATTTTGGGACGCCACATCAAGAGCACATCCGCGATTGAGAAGATCAAACAAGAATAATTAATATGAACAACACTAAAGCTCGGGCTTATCGCCCGAGCTTTGTTATTTCATGTTAACTATCAACATGTGAATTAATTATATAAGAATCTACTTTTATCCGTGTTAAGACCTTTTGCAAGATTATCAAGATCAGTGTCAGAAAGCGACTTCGATAGAATATGAACCTCATACTTTCTTTCCATCCACTTAGGTATGATTTTAGACCATTCACTCTCTTTTACAGCATTTTCATCAATTGTAACTTTATTCAAGCTTTCAGGAAGTGTAATCTTAGATAAATACTTACAAACAAGCGGAGATGATTCATACGAACCATATATACCATCATCGCCATCATTACCTGACTTGTTAGTATAAGTAACAGCTGATAAAGGAAATGTCTCACACCCCTCAGCAACAGTAAGCATATATCGATTGCTTGGAACTCTGATTATAGTCTTTTTGTCCTTAGAATATACAACTCCGTCAATAGATGCATAATTCTCATCAGAATCGCTAACTATAATATTACGAGCTCTGATAACATTAAATGTATTAATATCTGTCACAGGAGTATTAAACTCAACAGTTTCTGCTACAAGCGTTTCAGACAACTCCTCACTGCCACCTGAAAATACAAAATCGCCCGGCAATATAACCTTAACCTTTTCACCGGCTAAATTCGCGTCAAATGCTTCAGGTCCAATCTTTTTGGTATTAGGGCTTAATTTAAATTCGAGTGCTCTTGAACCTGCAAATGCCTGATCTCCTATACTTACCAAGCTGTCAGGAAAACTAAAACACTCATCCTCAAAATAACTTCCGTAAAATGCCATTGTTCCTATAGCCGTTAGCTTATCATGAAAATTTACGCTTCCTAAATTAGGACACCATCCAAACGCGTAATTAGGAATCTTGGTCATAGTCTTAGGTATCTTAACACTCTCTAAATACTCACATTCCGCAAAAGCTCTTGCAGGAATTGATTTAACTCCGCTTTTAATAACAATTTTCTTAATCTTCAATTTCTTAGATTTTGACGGTATCTGTGACTTCTTCATAGCACCCTTACCACTAACCGTGTAAGTACCATTCTTAAGCTTAGTTTTAACCGCCGCCGAAGCATCAACACTACAAAAGCACATCATTAATGTCAGCAAAATAAAAGATGAACACAATATAGTTGCCAATTTCTTATACGTTTTACTCATAACAAATATCCTCCTAACTTACAAGTAAATAATCACTGATGACACAGCAACATTAAGATAAGATTAATATAATCTTTCTTAGTGAGAAAACTGTGTCGTCAGAACTATATTTTGAAAATTACTGCAATAAACTCTTATTCATTTTCGCAACAATCTTACACACACATACTATCACAATTTATCAAATCATTACCAAATTAGTTTTAAATGGTATAAATAAGGAATTAAGCGGTTTAGCGCATTAGTTTCATACGCTTAATTCCATAAATTAACCGTTCAATTCCTGAATATACATTTTTTCAATGAATATTCCGCGGTCGTAAGACCGCCTATCCGGACGAGCGGTACCGCGAGTCCATGACAATGATACCGCTAATCCGAAATAGCGTACCGGTACTATAGTGAGTGCTTAGATAGGAGCTCTCTCATATTTGCTGTACCAGAATTAATAGTTTCTGAATTATGTACGATTCGATCCATGATAGCATCAGCTATTACACCTCCACCTAAGCGAGGATGCCATTCAGTCTGTTTGTATTGAGTACAGAAGATTGTTGGCCATGTATCATATCGTTTTTCAAATATCTCCAACAGATATTTAACTTCTTTCTCTGAAGGGATATCCAACAG
>JHXB01000011.1 GCA_000621905.1 Lachnospiraceae bacterium NC2004 | reverse complement strand
TCCCTTCAGAGAAAGAAGTTAAATATCTGTTGGAGATATTTGAAAAACGATATGATACATGGCCAACAATCTTCTGTACTCAATACAAACAGACTGAATGGCATCCTCGCTTAGGTGGAGGTGTAATAGCTGATGCTATCATGGATCGAATCGTACATAATTCAGAAACTATTAATTCTGGTACAGCAAATATGAGAGAGCTCCTATCTAAGCACTCACTATAGTACCGGTACGCTATTTCGGATTAGCGGTATCATTGTCATGGACTCGCGGTACCGCTCGTCCGGATAGGCGGTCTTACGACCGCGGAATATTCAGTTTTAAATAATGTGAAGCTTAGAATACCAAGTATTGAAAGGCAAAAGCGTATTGTTAATTGCTTAGATAACTTTGAATCTATCTGTAATGATTTGAATATAGGTCTTCCGGCAGAAATTGAGGCACGTCAAAAACAATATGAATTTTATCGTGATCAGCTATTGACATTTGCTGAAACCGGAAAGACAATCTTGACAGACAGACAGACAGACAGACAGACAGACAGACAGACAGACAGACAGACAGACAGAGCCTAATTAAGCTCTTGCAGTATGTTTTTGGATATGCTGAAGTAAAATTAAGTGATATCTGTGAATCAATTAAAGATGGCATGCATAATTTACCAAGTAGTTCTGAAGAAGGAGAATATCCTATCTTAAGTGCTCAGAATATAAATGATGGCAAAATAGATTACTTGGCAAAAAGATATGTTACAAAAGATGTTTTTGAGAAAGAAAATAAAAGAACGAACGTATCAATTAATGATGTTTTATTAACAATTGTTGCAACAATTGGAAGAACAGCTGTTGTAAAAGATAATAGAAGAGTATTGTTGCAAAGAAGTGTTTGTGTTTTGAAACCGAACGAATTAGTGGATTCTATGTTTTTACGTTATTGCTTAGATACAAATAAGGTGCAAAACTATATGCATATAAATGCTAGAGGCTCAGCCCAGGCAGGTTTATATCTAAATCAAGTGTCCGAAATTGTTATAGCGTTACCTTCAACAGAAAAACAAAAGGATGTTGCTAGAGTTTTGAAAAAATTTGAAAAATTATGCTATGACATTTCAGCAGGAATTCCGGCTGAAATAGAAGCACGTCAAAAGCAATATGAGTATTATAGAGATAAACTTTTGTCGTTTGAGAAGGAGAAGTAACAGTGCCAAATGGCGATAAGAGAACTAAAAAGCAGCATTATATTCCTCAAGTATATCTGCGAGGGTTTTCATCAGATTATTTGAGAGAAGATGTTGAAAAGGATAAGTATAGAATATACTTTTACGAGTTAGATAAAGAAGGATTACCAAGTCGACATGTACCGATAAAGTCAGTGTGTTATAAAAATGATTTATATGAGGTTACTGGGGAGAATGGTAATATTGTTCTACCAAATTATTTAGAAACAGTTTTTTCAGTATTAGAGAACTGTTTTTCTAAATATAGAAGTAGATTAGAAAGAAAAGCTTTTTTACCGGAAAATTATAAGACCAATTGTTTTCTTACTTCTGATGAAAAAGTATTTTGGGTAACGTATATTGTTATTCAGATGTTGAGATCGCCTGAAGTACTTAAACTTGCAGAAAAAACTGCTGAGGAGATTTGGAAAGACAAGGTAGACAGTAATCAAATTAATAACATTGCAAGATTGTATTGTTTACCGTTCTTTAAAGAGTTAAATGAAGATGATATGGAAACGAGAGTAATGAATGCGTTTCTTGAACCAATGCTAAGTATGACTTTTGGGATTGGTGTAGATGTAGAGGGAAGAGTTATAACATCAGATAAGACGATGTTTATCTATACTAAAGAGGAATTTCCATGTAAAGAGTACGGAAAGATTATATTTCCTATTACATCAGAATTATGTCTTTATATGTATGGTGCAGAGGAGAAAACAAATGTAAGAAAAAACTGTTTGTTTCCAATTGATGAATATGATAGAGAAGAGATTATAAAATCCATGGTGGCATCTGCATTTGAAAAAGTATATTCAAGTAAAGAATTGAATGATAATGAAATAAGATACATTAATGAAATCTTAAGTGACAGGAGGAAAAGAGAATATGCCATATTTTAATATAGTAGCGGAAACTAATGAAAATACGGTAGTTACTCAGTATGAACCTGAAAAGAGACGTTCTGAAGCATATCAGAGTGAGGCTGAACTGGAAAATGAGTTTATTAAAATACTAGCCGGTGAAAATGGTCATAGTGGACTTGGATATGAATATCTAAAGATACATCAAGAAGCGGATTTAATCGCTAACTTACGTAAACGACTCGAAATCCTTAATGATTATCAGTTTTCTGACAGTGAATGGAAAAGGTTTTTCGGTGAATCCTTGGCAAATCAGAATGAAGGTATTGTTGAGAAAACAAGAAAAATACAGGAGGATAATGTTCAGGTTCTTAAACGTGATGATGGCAGTACAAAGAATATTACCATTATTGACAAGAAGAATATTCACAATAACTTCCTTCAGGTTATCAATCAGTATGTTATCGGAACAGCAGATGGGGCTAATCATGATAATCGCTACGATGTAACGATTCTGGTTAATGGATTGCCCTTAGTTCATGTCGAACTTAAAAGGCGTGGCGTTGCAATCAGAGAAGCTTTCAATCAGATCAACAGATATCAGAGAGATAGTTTTTGGGCAGGATGTGGACTATTTGAGTATGTTCAGTTGTTTGTAATATCTAATGGAACCAATACAAAGTACTATTCAAATAGTACTAGATTTAATGCAATCAAGGATGCTAATGCGTCAAAGACTAAGAAGGGCAAAACAAGTAACAGTTTTGAATTTACTTCTTATTGGGCAGATTCGAAGAATCGAGTAATTGCAGATCTAGTTGATTTTACAAAGACTTTTTTTGCTAGACATACAATATTAAATATTCTAACTAAGTATTGCATATTTACTTCTGAGAATATGCTTATGGTTATGCGCCCATATCAAATTACAGCAACAGAACGAATACTTAATCGTATAGATATTGCAAATAACTATAAGAAGTACGGTGATATTTCTGGAGGTGGATATATTTGGCACACTACAGGGTCCGGAAAGACTTTAACATCATTTAAGTCAGCAAGGTTGGCTTCAAATCTGCCTTATATAGATAAGGTGCTTTTTGTGGTGGATCGTAAAGATTTGGATTATCAGACCATGAAGGAGTATGACAGATTCGAAAAGGGTGCTGCCAATAGCAATACCAAGACATCTATCTTACAGAGACAGCTGGAGGATAAGGATAAGAATGGTGTACATCACGAGTATAAGATTATCATTACCACCATTCAGAAGCTTGCTACGTTTATTAAGAAGAATAAAGAGCATGAGATCTATAACAAGCATGTAGTAATTATTTTTGATGAATGTCACCGCAGCCAGTTTGGAGATATGCATGCTGCGATTGTAAAGCACTTTAAGAAGTATCACTTATTTGGCTTTACAGGTACGCCTATTTTCCCGACTAATATTGGAAGTACAAGAAAGACTACTTTCTTTACGACAGAGCAGACTTTTGGAGACCAGCTTCATTCATATACAATCGTTGATGCTATCAATGATAAGAACGTTCTTCCGTTCCGTGTTGATTACATTAAGACAATGGATATTGACGATAATATCGAAGATGAAGAGGTATGGGATATTGCCAGAGAAAAGGCAATGATGGCACCGCAAAGAATCTCTATGGTTACAAAGTACATCCTTGATAACTTTGATAGAAAGACCTACAGAGGCGATAAGTCATACGTTTATAATTCTTTGATTAACATTGAAGAGGTTGCATCCGCAAAGCAAGGAACCGTAGAAGAGATTAAACAGCAGCAAAGACTTAGCGGATTTAACTCTATTTTTGCGGTAGCTTCCGTTCCGATGGCAAAGCTTTACTACGAGGAATTTAAAAAGCAGATGCAGGCGGATCCTTCTAAGAAGCTTCGTGTGGCTACAATCTTTAGTTTTGCTGCAAATGAAGAGGAAGCAGAAGAGGATAATGGTTTATTAGGCGAGGAAAATTCTGAGGATACATCAGCACTCGACCAGTCAAGCAGAGACTTTTTGGAAGCAGCTATTGACGATTACAATAAGATGTTCAATACAAATTATGATACATCCAGCGATAAGTTCCAGAATTATTACAAGGACGTATCTCTTAGAATGAAGAATAAGGAGATTGATCTTCTTATTGTAGTAAATATGTTCCTTACAGGTTTTGATGCAACAACGCTGAATACTCTTTGGGTTGATAAGAACTTGAAGATGCATGGTCTGATTCAGGCATTTTCAAGAACGAATAGAATCCTCAATTCTATTAAGACTTTTGGTAACATTATTTGTTTCCGCAATCTTCAGAAGAGGGTGGACACTGCTATATCTTTGTTTGGTGATGAAGATGCGGGTGGAATTGTTCTCTTACAGAGCTTTAAGGACTATTATTATGGTTACACAGGAGTTGATGGAACAGAGTATCCGGGTTATGTGGATATGATTGATGAGCTTACTACAAAGTATCCTGTGGAAGAGCCTCAGATAATTGGCGAGAGCAAACAGAAGTCTTTCATTTCGTTATTTGGTGCAATCCTTAGAATGAGAAACCTGCTTAGCTCATTCGATGAGTTTGCAGGAAAAGAGATTCTTTCTGAGCGCGATATGCAGGACTACCTTGGAAAGTATCAGGATCTTCGTGATGAATGGAAGCGTAAGAGAGAAGAACATACAGCAGTGAATATTGATGATGATATTGTATTTGAAATCGAGCTTATCAAGCAGATTGAGATTAATATTGATTATATTCTTATGTTGGTGAAAAAGTACCATGACAGCCATTGTGAGGACAAGGAAGTTCTCGTCACTATTAAAAAGGCTATTGATGCAAGCCCTGAGTTAAGAAGCAAGAAAGCACTTATCGAAAACTTTATTGCCGGTATCAATGATGTTGATGATATTATGGCTGAATGGAATAATTATGTTGCAGAGCAACGCAGACAGCAGTTAATAGTCATCATTGAAGAAGAAAGACTTCAGGAAGAAGCAACAATGAGATTTATAGAGTATTCTTTCAGTAATGGTGAAATCAAGACAACGGGTACAGACATTGATAGTATTCTTCCGCCGATGTCGCGATTTGGAGGTGGTAACAGAGCTGAAGTAAAGGGACGTGTTACTGAAAGACTAAAGCTATATTTCGAGAAGTTTCATAATATTGGGGAATCGTTTAAGTCAGCTACTAATTTAGATAATGATATAGGGGTTAGATAAAAACTTTAAATTGTGGAATACGAAGCCATTGGTATATACAGATATTGAGATTCTATGATATACTTGACTTATGTGATAACGATTGTGATGATTCGACTAATCCCAATGAAACTACGGGGAAAGGTCATATGGATATGTATGATTTAGAAAGGAAGATGCGTGTGTTTATATTTTTATATGAGCTGGCGATAGATCCTCTTGGATTGCCGATTGATGTGCTTTATGAATATATTATATTAGCGGTGCTTGGTTATATTGCATATTTATATGCGTTTGAAAAGACTGGGTCATTAATTGCCAGAAGAGCTGTTATGGATAAACATGAAGCTTGTCTTATGCATTGGACAATAAGATTTATCTTCTTTATCGCGGTATGGTTAATAATTAGAGGTGTGATTTGGATACAAGGTTTTGTTCTTGAATATAGAACTGTATCTATAATTTCTTTGGCGTGCATTTTATCGCTTATCGCAGTTATAAAGATTTTTAACTATCTTAATAATACTAGAGATGCATTATAAGTAGATAAAGGAAATAACGCTAATAGAAAGCTGGTGAAACATTGAAAGAAATAGAAAATCAATCTGTAGAGTGGAAAGAAGCATGGCATGATGAATACTTGAAGTGGATATGTGGTTATGCCAATGCTTACGGTGGAACATTATATATCGGTACTGATGATGATGGTAAAGTTATCGGGATAGATAACGCTAAGGAACTGTTGGAAATAATTCCTAATAAGATAACAGATACCATGGGGATTATTGCAGATGTTAATCTTCTGTACAAGGATGATTTGGAATATTTGCAGATTATTGTAGAAAAGTATCCGACGCTTATTAGTTTCAGAGGTAAGTATTACTATCGTTCCGGAAGTACTATGCGTGAGATAACAGGTAAAGAACTCGAGAAAGCCTTACTTAAAAGTCAAGGAAGAACCTGGGATGGTATGCCAATCCCTAGATTGTCAACGGCTGATTTAAGGCGTGAAGCTATCGAGCTATTTAAGGAAAAAGCTTTGTCTAGAGGAAGACTTTCTGAGGAAGAAACTGAGGTCTCTGACGAAATACTTATGGATAACCTACACTTATATGACGAAGAGGGTTATCTTATTCGTGCTGCAATGCTTGCATTTTACAAAAATCCTGAAAAATGGGTTACGGGTTCATACATTAAGGTTGGATTCTTTGGTAAATCAGATTCTGATTTGCTTTATCAGGATGAGATACATGGACCGTTGATTGAACAGATAGACAAGACTGTTGATTTAGTTTATACGAAGTACATGAAAGCTCTTATTTACTATCAGGGAATTCAGAGGATTGAACAGTTTATGTTTCATAGGGATGCTTTCAGAGAAATCCTTTTGAATGCGGTAGTTCATAAGGATTATAGTAGTTGTAATCCAATCCAGATAAGTGTTTATGAAGATAAAATCTATATTTGGAATGATGGTGAAATGCCAGAAAGTCTTAATACAGCAGAAAAGCTTTTTGCAAAACATTCTTCTAAACCATATAATCCTAAGCTTGCCAATGTATTTTTTAAGAGTGGTATGATTGAGGCGTGGGGAAGAGGCTTTGATAAGATTACTGAAGCTTGTAAGAAATACGATGGTCCTTTACCGGAATATGATATAAATGCTGATGGAATAATGGTTCTTTGTAAGGCTTGCGACAAATATTTAGAGTTGCTTGGTGGTGGATCTGATTATACTGTCCAAAATGAAACAAGAATGAAACAAGATTTGAAACAAGGTGTCCAAAATGAAACGAGTTTGAAACAAGATTTGGAACAAGATGTTCAAAATGAAACAAGCTTGAAACAAGTTTTGAAACAAGTTTTGAGGCAAACAGATTATGATAAGATCACTCCAATTATTGAGTACTTAGAAAAAAATGATACTATCACTGTTCATGATGCAATGGAATTGACTAATAAATCAAGGACAACTGCATGGAGATATTTAAGTCTGCTTTCAGAAAAGGGGATACTCTCAGCAATGGGGAGTTCGAACAATACTGTATACAAAAAAAGTGTAAACTTCGCTCAAAAAAATGAGCGAAGAATGGGCGAAGAATGAGCGAAGTTTGAGCGCAGTTATCCCTCATTACATTCGGGATAAAGATTCTTCGCTACGCTCAGAATGACATGATAGTGATGAAAGATTCTTCGCTTCGCTCAGAATGACAGGGGTGGGAATGCTCAGAATGACAAGTAGAGAGTCAGAATGACAGAGAAAGGGGCATGATGACACGTCGTGCTCGCAGCGACAGATAGTGGCGTAAAATAAAAAAGCAATAAAAGAAATCAAAACAAAGGAGACACATTATGAAAACACTTAAATCAGCATTTTCAATTATTGTATTAACAGCTTCCGTAGTTATGGGAGTACTTATTATTCCGAGACTATTTAAGAGATATGAAGCTAAGATGTACAAGCTTTCTCTAAAGAGGAATAAGATAGACATATCTGATTTAGAGCCTGTGATTGCCGAGAAATAAGTTAGGAGAGTAATTGTATGGGTGTAGATGTAGAGAAGGTAGCCGGGGAGGCTATTGATTTGATCGGTGAGAAGATCAGGAACCTCAATAAGCTTAATATCATAGTTGCGGGTAAGACAGGCGTCGGCAAAAGCACGCTTATTAATTCGGTGTTTAGGGACAATCTTGCTGAGACCGGAATGGGCAAGCCTGTGACGACACATATGCGCAAGATTACCAAGAAAGATGTTCCGCTTGCGATTTATGATACCAGGGGATTTGAGCTTGGTAAGGAAGTTCAGTCGCAGGTTAGGCAGGAAGTGATTGACACAATTAATAAGGGTCTTAGTTCTCACGATATCAACGAGGCGATTCATTGCATTTGGTATTGTATCAATACGGCTTCTAACCGAGTTGAGCCTGAGGAAATTGAGTGGTTAAAGGAACTTTCGGAGGCTAACAAGGTAACTAAGGTTCCGATTATCGTTGTCCTGACGCAATCATTTTCCAAGAAAAATGCAGCTGCGCTAAGGAACATGATATTAAATGAGAACTTAGATATTGTTCAGGTGGTTCCTGTATTAGCGAGCGATTACGACATTGATGATGATTATGTTGCCAAGGCATACGGACTTGATGTTTTGATTCAAGTCATGGGGGAAACCTTGCCAGACGAGCTGATTGATACATTGCAGAATGTGCAGATAGCTAGTCTGGCGGAGAAGAAGAGAAGAGCGCATGCAGCGGTAGCGACAGCTATAGCGTCTGCAACCGCCGAGGCGGCGGTGCCAATCCCATTAGCCGATTCAACAATGCTCATTCCTACACAGATGGCTATGCTTACGACGATTACGGTTATATTTGGATTTGACGTCAATAAGACCATTGTGAGAGCGGTTTTATCGTCGACGATAGGAGCAGGTGGCGCGACAATTCTCGGCAAGACCATAGCGTCCAATCTTTTGAAAATGATACCGGGCGCCGGTTCTGCAGCAGGGGGAGTGATATCCGCAAGCACCGCTGGAGTTATAACGGCTGCTCTCGGAGAAGCCTATATAGCAATACTTTCGATGGTATTTAACGGAGAGATGAGTATTGACGACATTGCTTCTAAGAAGGGTAAAGAGAAGCTGACATCCCTTTATAAAGATTTCCTGAAAAGGGGCAAATGATATACTATAAATTTCGCTTTAATTGTGCTATAATGTGAACAGTTACATTTTTCCATTATATGACACAATTTAAGAAGGTGAAATTATGCTTAAGAAGAGGTTTTTAAGCTTGTTCTTATGCTTTGTGCTGATTGTTTCAGGGATACTATTTACTAATCCCAAGGCTAAGGTTGATACATCTATCATCGACAACTCGGGCGGAGTTAAGATAGTCAATAACAACAAGCCTTCATTTACCAAGAAACAAAAGAAGAAGACTAAGGCATTTGAGAAGTATTCTAAGTTAGATAAGTATGGACGGTGCCAAGTTGCATTTGCCAATATATGCCCTGAATTGATGCCTACAGAGAAGAGGGGCGAGATAGGAAGTGTAAGACCTACCGGGTGGCATACGGTTAAGTATCCGGGAGTTATTGATGATCTTTATCTGTACAATAGATGCCATCTTATCGCTTTTTGTTTAGCGGGTGAAAATGCTAACAAGAAGAATCTTATAACGGGCACAAGGCAAATGAATGTTGAGTATATGCTGCCTTATGAGATGAAGGTTTTAGATTACGTTCGATCAACCGGTAATCATGTTCTCTACAGAGTTACGCCGCTGTTTAAGGGCAAGAACCTTGTGGCGAGCGGAGTGCAGATGGAGGCGTATTCGGTTGAAGATAAGGGTAAAGGTGTTAAGTTCAATGTGTATTGTCCTAACACGCAGAAAGGTATAAAGATTGATTATAAGACGGGAGAGAGTTCTCTTAAGTCAGATGCTTCGGTTAATGTTACTACAACCGAGAACACGACATACAATTACGTACTTAATACCAATACAAGAAAGATACATCTTCCGACATGTGCGTCGGTGCATCAGATGAAAGACAAGAATAAGAAATATTCTACAGAGAGCATAGAAGCTCTTGAGGCGCAAGGGTATTCACCTTGTCATAATTGTCTTTCCGGTTATTATTAGAAAAGAGGTTACAAGATGAGATATTCATACAAGACTAAAGGAACCTGTTCAACACAGATTGATTTTGATATTGAAGATAATATTGTGACAAATGTTGCATTTACGAGAGGTTGTAACGGTAATCTTCAGGCGGTTTCACGCCTGGTAGAAGGTAAGACTGTTGATGAGATTGAGTCTTTGCTCGGTGGAATTAACTGTAACGGTAAGGGAACATCATGTGGAGACCAGTTAGCCAAAGCAGTAAGAGAAGCGGCAAGCAACTGATTGATTAAGGAGAGATTGTTCACATATGTGAATCAGTCTTTCCTTAATTTTTGTATAAATGAATCTTATATAGTGTTATTACTAGGAGGTCAATCAAATGGGTTATAATTTTTACGGCTGGGAAGTCGCTAATGTTAAGGCTAAAAATTTAGAATACAAAGACATTGAGACGCCTTTAGATTTGTATGATGCACTTCTTAATATATGGTGCGAATATTCCTGTGCTCCAAGATTAAGGGATGAGTGGAGTCAAGATAATCCGACAGTAGGACAATGCTCAATTACTGCGTTTTTGGTTCAGGATATATTTGGCGGTGATGTGTACGGAGTGCTTCGCCCTGGCGGTAATTATCATTGCTATAATGTAGTGGATGGAGTAACGTTTGATCTTACGAGTGAACAGTTTGGTGACGAAGTTCTTTCTTACGAAGGCAATCCGATTCAGGAGAGAGAGGTTCATTTTGCCAAGGTAGAGAAGAAACAGAGATATGATTTCTTGTGTATGGCGCTTAAGAAATATCTTGAAGGGCACATTCCGAGCGGGCTTCCGGGAGGCTTCTTTATATACGAGGAAGGCTTCGGTGAGGAGATATATTATGCAGACAAGAATGTTATCAATCTCTATGGATGTAACAGTTTAGATGAATTTAGGGAGTTTGTTGGCAATACTTTTGAGGGTATGGTGCATCCTGATGATTTCAATAAGATTCAGAATCAGATTCAGGCACAGACTTTGTTTGGTGAGCTTAGGCATGATTATGTAAGGTACAGAATCAAGACTAAACAGGGCGAAATCAAGTATGTAGAAGATTTTGGACATTTGCTTCATGGAGCGAATGGAAAGAGTTTTTACTATGTTTTCATAGTTGATGTTGATAAAAATGAATACTTTAACCACAATAGAAATTCGTACGCGGAAGCTGAGGTGTTAGCAGCTAACCATGATACTGATAATCTGACGGGACTTTTTAATATGTCATTTTTCTATCACAGCGTAAATGTGAAACTTTCGTCGCCGGTAGGTAGAAGAGGAGAGGTTTCGATTATTCATTTTGATATTCCGAATTTTAAACTCTTTAACGAGAGATACGGATTTAAAATGGGTGACGAGCTTTTGCGTGACATGGCTAAGGTTATTAAGAAAGAATTCCCTAGAGAGATTGTTTCAAGGTTTTCTGACGATCATTTTGTCGTATGCACATCTAAGTCCCAAGAAGATATTATAGAGAGCATTTCCTCTGTTTATAAGACGATTCTTAATTCGGAGGATACTGCGAAACGCGTGAGAATTAAGGCCGGAATCTATCATATGGAAGGTAGCAATATGGAGATTGGCCTCGCATGTGATCACGCGAGACTTGCATGTAACAGCATAAAGGGGCGCCATGACATTTTCTATTGTGTCTATGACGACATGCTTAGAGAGAATCTTAGAAGACAGCAATATGTTATAGATCATATTGATGAAGCAATTGAAAATAATTATATTAAGGTATTTTACCAGCCGGTTATAAGAACGGCAACAGGCAAGATATGTGGCTATGAGGCTTTGGTTAGGTGGATTGATCCTAATGTTGGAATGCTTTCGCCGGCAGATTTCATAGAGACATTAGAGCAGTTTCATATCATACATAAGCTTGATATTTATGTTATTGAGCAGGTTTGTAAGGATTATAACCATATTATTGAGTCAGGAGAGCCGATTGTTCCGGCATCGATTAACCTTTCAAGACTTGATTTTGAACTCTGTGATATTTTTGGTATTCTTGAGGATATTAGATCTAAGTACAATGTGCCTAGAAATATCCTTGATATCGAGATTACTGAGAGTGCGATGAATGAGAACTTTGGTCATATCAAAGATGAGTGCAAGAAAATGCATGATTTGGGCTATAGCATTTGGCTTGATGATTTCGGAAGCGGATATTCATCACTCAATAATTTGGTTGAGTATTCATTTGACGTATTAAAACTTGATATGGTATTCTTACGTAGTTATGACAGAAACCCTAAGACATCCACACTGATGAATTATATCATTGAAGGTGGCAAGGCGATGGGAATTTCACCGCTTTGCGAGGGCGTTGAGACGGAGGAACATTACAAGTTCCTAAAAGAAGCCGGTTGCGATAGGGTTCAGGGATACTTCTTTGGAAAGCCTATGCCGATGGAAGAAACTAAAGAGTTTACCAAGGCTAAGGGTATGGAATGGGAAGAGATGTAAGGTGTTTGAAAGGAGATAATGATGAATTTTCTTTATTTGTTACTTGTTTTTGTACCGGTGTCTATCGTCGGACATTTTATGGGATTTAGCGAGACTATGATGTTTATATTCTCGGCACTTTCTATTATTCCGCTTGCGGGACTCATGGGAACTGCGACCGAGGGCGTTGCTCATTATGCCGGAAGCAGAGTGGGTGGCTTCCTTAATGCAACTTTTGGAAATGCTACCGAGTTGATTATTGGTATTATCGGTCTTAAGGCGGGACTTTTTGAAGTTGTTAAGTCTTCGATTGCAGGATCTGTTATAGGTAATATTTTACTTGTGCTTGGACTCAGTATGTTGTGCGGTGGATTTAAGTTTAAGACGCAGACATTTAACAAAGCTGCTGTTCAGGTTACATCAAGTATGTTGCTTTTTGCGGTTATCTGTCTTTCGATTCCTGCTGTGTTTACTCACACGATGTCAGATAAGACGCTTACTACCAAGTATGAGGGAATTAATATAATTGTTGCTGTAGTTCTTCTTGCAATCTACATTTGCCAAATGTACTTCTCGTTCTTTACTCATAAGGATCTTATGGGTGGTGAAGAAGAAGAGAGCGGCGAGGAGCCTAAGTGGAATCTTAAGGTTTCGATTATCATGCTTGTTGTAAGTACTGTGTTTATTGCAATTCTTTCAGAGTTCTTCGTTGGTGCGGTTGAGCCAATGACAGAGCAGGTTGGTCTTCCGATGACATTTGTCGGAATAATATTGGTTCCAATTATTGGAAATGCTGCTGAGCATTCGACAGCTATTATCATGGCGCTTAAGAATAAGATGAGCGTTTCTATTGAGATTGCGCTTGGTTCAAGTCTTCAGATTATCTTGTTTGTTGCGCCTGTTTTGATTCTTCTTAGTCTTATCTGGAAGCCTATGAGTGTTATATTTACTCCGTTTGAGCTGGTGGCTGTATTCGCTTCTGTTATTATCGCCAATAAGCTTGTCGACGATGGCAAATCCAACTGGCTTGAGGGTCTTGTACTTGTGGCAACATATGTGATTCTTGGCGCGATGTTTTTTGTGGTATAGGAGGAGCTTATGTGCGTTGCATTACCGGGGATTGTTAAGAAGGTGGCTGATGACAAAAAGACGGCGGAAGTTGATTTCTCGGGTAACGTTGTCAATGCGGCCGCGGGGCTTATAGATGTAAATGAAGGGGATCATGTGCTTGTTCATGCCGGATGTATTATAGAGAAGGTTAAGGCAGATGAAGCAGAGGAGCTTAGGGAGTTGTTTGAGGAACTTGAAGCTATAGGGATGTAATAATGAATATAGAGACTTGTATTAAATACCTAAAAGAATATAATGGTGAGCCTGTCACATTTATGGAAGTATGTGGAAGTCACACAGAGGCAATACTTAAGTCCGGGATTAAGAGTCTTATATCTGATAAGATTCACTTGGTTTCCGGACCGGGTTGTCCGGTCTGTGTGAGTCCGTCCGGATATGTTGACAGGCTCGTTTCGTTATCATTTGACAAGAATACAGCTATAGTAACTTTTGGAGATATGATGAGAGTTCCCGGAAGTTCAAGCTCGCTTAGCGTCGCCAAGGGTGAGGGTGCAGATGTCAGGATGGTTTACTCACCTATGGATGTCATTAAGTTGGCTGAAAGTGAGCCGGATACAACATTTGTATTTGCCGCGGTGGGATTTGAGACTACAATCCCTGTGTATACTTTGTTACTTGACTATGTTATCGAACATGACATTAAGAATGTTAAGCTTCTTACTGCGCTCAAAATAATGCCACCTGCTATTGATTATCTCTGTGCAAATAACGCCAAGGTTGACGGTTTTATTGCGCCGGGGCATGTGAGTGTCATTTCAGGAAGCGACTATTATCTTGATTTGTCCGATAAATACAAGATGCCTTTTGCTGTGTGCGGTTTTAAGCCGGAGGAACTGGCAGTTGGAATATACGGACTGCTGAAAATGTACGAGAATAAGGATAAAGGGAATCTGGTTAGAAACTTTTATCCTTCAGTTGTTACAAATGACGGCAACGTTGTCGCTAAAGAGAAGATTGATAAATACTTTAAGCCCGGCACTGCAAGATGGCGAGGTATCGGGGATATAGATGGTTCCGGCCTTTATCTTAGAGATGAGTATAGTATCTATGATGCCGGAAGCTATAATCTTGATTCTGATGTTAAGCTTAATCCTGCGTGCAGGTGCGGCGAAGTTCTTATGGGTAAGATTGATTCCACTGAGTGTCCACTTTTTAATAAAGTGTGTACGCCGTCTAATCCTGAGGGAGCGTGTATGGTGTCGACGGAAGGATCGTGTTATGTTAAAGCGATTGCTAAGTGATCATTTAATGTTAATTTACCAGTGGGGACAGGCCCCGCTAGTAAATTAGCTCAGAATGACAGGTTTGATGTATGCTGTATGTGGAGCACAATTAGAAAGGAACGAGTATGATTATAACCATGTCACATGGCAGCGGTGGAGCATCTACGGCTGCTTTAATAGACGATATATTTATTAATGAATTCAACAGTGATAACAGAGGCGAGTTAGAAGACTGCGCGATTGTTAGTGGCGCTGATAAGATTGCAATTACAACAGACAGCTTTGTTGTCACACCGGTAGTATACCCGGGTGGAGATATCGGACGATTGTCTGTCTGCGGAACCGTTAATGATCTCTTAGCAAGAGGTGCCACACCTAAATATATAACTTGTGGATTTATATTAGAGACCGGTCTTGATACTGAACTTTTGAAAAAAATAGTTCATTCTATGGCTGAGACCGCTAAGGAAGCGGGAGTAAGAATAGTTGCCGGAGATACCAAGGTTGTTGAGGGCAACGGAGGGTTGATGATTAATACTTCCGGGGTCGGTATCATTTGCCATGATAAGAGTATAAGCAGTGCAAATGTTAAGGTGGACGATGCTATTATAGTAAGCGGTTATCTCGGAGAGCATCATGCTACGATTCTAAGTACCCGCCTTGAGATTGCAAATGACATAGTCAGTGATAACGCTCCTCTTAACGACATGGTTATGTCGCTCGTTGAAGCAGGGGTTGATATTCACACTATGAGAGATGTGACGAGAGGAGGCCTTGCGACAGTTCTTAAGGAGATTGCATTTGCCTCTAAGGTTAAGATAGAGATAGAAGATAAACTTCTGCCTGTTCCTCAAAATGTCAAAGATTTCGGTGGACTTCTAGGTCTTGATCCTCTGTATATGGGAAATGAAGGTAAGATGGTTTTTGTTGTTCCAGAGGCAGAAGCAGAAGAGGCATTAAAGATTATACGCTCATCTAATTATGGAGAAAATGCAGCTGTTATCGGTAAAGCTGTTGATGCTGATGAAGATGGAACTCTGCTTTTAAGAACTACTTTAGGTGGATTAAGACAACTTGATGTCCTTCAGGGTGAAGGACTACCGAGAATATGTTAAATAACTCGCGGCCGTTATGACCGCGAGTTTATCTTTACTCTTCCCAAAAAAGCTCGTCTAGTGTCTTGTTTAGTACCTTACATATTGCGATGCAGAGGTTGATGGTAGGATTGTAATCACCTTTCTCGACTGCGCTTATGGTCTGCCTTGACACTCCGACTGCTTCGGCTAGTTCAGCTTGTGACATGTCTAGCATAGCTCTTGCAGCTTTAAGTCTTAAGTTCTTCATAATGATCACTCCCCTCTACTGTCAAGAACTTTCTTGATGCCAAGCTCTATAGCCACGATGACGAATAGGAAGCCGCAAATCATATTGAGAAATGGAGGCTGTAAAACGTTATCTTTAATCAACTCTCCGTTAGCAAGAGCGCTAAATCCAACAAGGAAATTAAATGCAGAGACTGTGAGCATAAATACCATGAATCTTGTAACGCTGTTGTTAAGCCCAATATACGCATCAGTGAAAATACTGTAACTAATATGAACGACAACTCCGATTAGGATTGGAATAAAGAAAGCGGTGTCACCTAACAGTTTAACTAAATCATATTTGGTTAAGTCAAAGCATAAGATTACACCATTGGAGATACAAGTTGCAATAAAAGCATATTTATAAGCCTCGCCTCTCGCTTTAAGTTGTCTCTCATCGTACTTGGTAGAAAGTTTACCGTCTTTATTTATAAACTTCAAAGCTATAATTAAAATCACAACTCCTACAGTAATTCCGATTAATACTCCTGCTAAATAAAATCCCATAATAATCATCCTTTCTTTATAAATATGTTAATTAGGTTAGTCTTATAAAGTTGCCGGCTTTCATAAGCGTTCTTCGCTTTGTGATATTATAATACCTCTTCAATATCAATATGTCAAGTATAATTTACATAAATATATAAATATTTTTCAGGATGTACAATTAACGTAGAGGGAGTGTAAGCTTAGAGTCAGTGTTTATCGCGCTTTAAGGCTTTCTTCTTTTGGTATCTGTTACATTTAGCAGAATAAACTCATGTTGACAAATGTATATATAATGTTATAATTGTGTATATCAAATATATACAATCCGCAAGGCTAAAGGAGGTTGCTTATGGATTATGCAAATGCCATAGAAATAAGGGGATTAACCAAGAAATACGATGGTTTTACTTTAGATAATATTTCATTTGACGTTCCTAAAGGGAGTATTATGGGATTTATCGGGCAGAACGGTGCAGGCAAGACCACTACTATTAATTCCATTTTGAATGTTATAAGGTGGGATAGAGGTGAGATTAAGCTTCTTGGATGTGACATGCCTCAAGACGAAACCAAGGCCAAGGAGCAGATTTCAGCAATCTTTGACGTTCTTCCATTTAATGAGGATATGTCAGCGTATCATCTAAATAAGGTGATGAGAGGAATATGGAAGGAGTGGAATCCGGAGATATTTGCTGAGTACCTTGACAGATTTAATCTGCCTGTTAAGAAGAAATTTGCCAAGTTCTCTAAGGGTATGAAGATGAAGCTTCAGATAGCGGCGGGGCTATCACATAATGCTAAGCTTCTTATTATGGATGAGGCGACGACGGGGCTTGATCCTGTTGTGAGGAATGAGATTCTTGATATATTTTTGGAGTATCTTCAGGATGAGAGCAATTCTATACTTATGTCATCGCATATCACTTCCGATTTGGAGAAGATTGCAGATAGGGTTACGTTTATTGACAATGGTCGAGTCTTGCTTACAGGAATCAAGGATGAGATTATAGATAATCATGGTATGGTTAAGTGTTCTAAGAAGGACTTTAAGGATTTTTTAAGAGAAGATTATATCAGCGCAAGGGTTACTGATTTTGGCGTGGAAATGCTTGTTGACGACAGGAGTAACATAGCCAAGAAGTATTCCGGTGCTGTTATTGATAAGGTTTCACTTGAAGAGATTATGCTTTTTTATGTTAATAGAAATAATACTTCTAATTCATTTTAAGTAAAGGTTAAGTGATTATATGAAAGAATTGATTTATAGAAATCTATATCTAATAAGAAAAAATGCACTGATTACATTTGCATTATATATAGGATTTATTACGTTAAGTTCTGTTATCACGCTCTCTGCTAAGTTTGGCAATATATCTAAGTATGGAAGTGAAGAAATAATCAGCGGAGCCAATGATGCCGCTATTATGATGGCGGTGCTTGCAGGAATTGTCCTCTGTACAACTAGTGATTGTATCAATGATATTATAAAAAAAGACTATCAGGGCGGATGGCATAAATATATTGTTTCTTCGGGAGTTAAGAAGGAGCAGTATGTTGCTGTGAACTATATCATGAGTATTCTGTTGATGATAGTTTCATTTGTATTTGGAATAATCGGCGTGTTACTGGCACGGACGCTAAGTGGTAAAAGTGATTTGGTTATCATAGAAAATGCAGGAGGGAATCATGATTTACTTCTTCTTATTGTAGGAAGTCTCGTGTTTTATATGTACATTTCATATATTACGCTTGTGTCGTATTTGACTAAATGTACCGATTCTCTTGAAACTCAGCTATTAAAGGTTGCACCGGCATTTCTTATCTCTGTTATACCGATTGTGAATATGATTCTTTCAGAGGTTAACGCATATGGTTCTGAAATATATAACACTATATCAAAGATTTCAAAACATCTGTGGATGATGGCAGGCGGTGCTTTGGTTTTCTTCATATTGTTGACATTTGTCTGCTATCTAATCTCTGTAAATACAGTTAAGAAAGAGGGGCGGGTTTTATGAGAGGTCTTATATATAAAGACTTGTATCTAATTAGGCATAAGTGTGTAAGCGAGCTGATAATGATTCTGCTTTTGACTGTTGTCGTTATTGTGCTTACAGCTCTTCCGGGAGATGTGCCGGTGGCTGCCGCACCGGTTATGGCTATATTTGTTAACATGTACATTGTGCTTTTAGTTGCGGTATTGTATAACGATATTATAAAAATCGACACAACTAAAGAGTGGGGATTCTACAGCATAACAATTCCCGGGACTGAGAAAGAGGTAATTGCAGCTAAATATATCGTTGTATTTATTGTATACTTTATAGCGTTTGTTATATGCACTGTCATTGATATAATTATGGGAATTATATACGGTACGAGTGTTGATTCTTCAATGGCGGTTTTTGCATTAATCCTGGTAAATATTTTTCTTAACGCGGTAGAGATGCCGTTATGTTATAGGTTTGGAAGTGAGAGGGGTGGCTTGATTAGGATTGCAATTACTCTTTTTGTCGTGGTTGTAGCAGTTACTTACCTGCTTTTTGGCAATATCGAGTGGTTGATGGGCGAAGACGGAATCTTTTGGATTATCAAAGATGCTAAAGATAAGGATATAAATATCATGAATGTTGCATTTGACAGAGTTTCTAAGGCTCTTAAGAATATTTCTCTCTCAGGGGTTATTATATCTTCGATGATTCCGCATATAGTGGTTGTTGTCTACTACATTTCCTATCGCATATCATGCAAGGTTTATAAGAAGGGAGTTGTTAGAGATGATATCTGATAATGAAGAATATAGTAGCTGTAAAGCTATTGAATTAGGATTGGGTGACCAATGGTATCAAGATCCTAAAACCTTCAGCAAGAAGAAAGTTATAGCGGAAGTTGCAGTGTTTTTAGCTGTCACATTTGGGGTGATGATGACATTTGGATGGAAGGCTTATCCTGAAAATATTACTGAGACTAAGATAAGTGGATGGCAGAATTTGTACTATTATTTGTCAGCATTTTCTCCGGCGATAGGATGCATTGTGGCAAGATGTGCCTTTAGGGAAGGGTTTAGAGATGATTCTCTTTTCCCTAAATTTATCGGTAATTTTAAAGGGTATTTTATGGCATTTCTCTTGCCGATAGTTTTTGGTATAATTAATTGTGTTCTTATTACTTTTTCCCTAAAAGCCGGATTTACGTTTAAGGACGGCAATGGAATTCTTGATGTGATTGCTGCGGTTTCGCTATACAGTAGCAATGCTTATATTGCGTTTTTTATACTCATTGGAGAAGAACTGGGATGGAGAGGTTTTCTTTATGATAAGCTTGAAGTGCTTTTCGGGCTGACGGGTTCTATAGTTATCGGTGGAGTTATATGGGGGGTTTGGCACATACCGCCACTTATAACTATTGGACTTGATTTTGGTAAGGATGCACCTGGATTTCCGGTTACCAATATTATACTTATGTGCGTGTTTTGCGTAGGGGGCGGAGCGCTTTTGCAACTTCTTAAAAAGTTAACGGATTCAGTTGTTGCACCTATTATTGCGCATGCTATCATAGATACGGTCTGCAATGCGCTTGCACTTCTGTTTATATCAGGCGAGATGGCGAAAGACAATCAGTTTGCTATGGGATGTTGTCTGCTGGTATCATCGATGATTGTGGGAATTCCTTGCTACTTATATATGCTTAGGAATAGAAAGACAGTATGAGGAATGTAAATGGATATAATTATTACTAATTCATCTAACGATCCGATATATCTTCAGATCGTTAACCAAATTAAATCTATGATTTTGAGTGGAGAGCTTAAAGAGGGAGAGGCTCTCCCTTCTATGCGTAATCTGGCCATGCAGCTTCGTATCAGTCTCATTACTACTAAGAGGGCTTATGAGGAGTTAGAGCGAGACGGTTTCATTGAGTCGTTTACGGGTAAGGGCAGCTTTGTTAAGGCGCAGAATAAGGAGCTTTTAAGAGAGGAGAATCTTAAGGCGGCAGAGGAATTGTTGTCTCAGGCTGTTGATAAAGCGAAAGCCGGAGGTGTGACGCTTGATGAGATGTTGGAGTTGTTGAGGATGATTTATGAGGAGTGAAGAGAGGTGCGATTATAACTGAGGAAGGAATTTATTATGAGTAAAGAGCTGATTATTATTATAACTGTCTATATCATTTGCATGAATATTATCGGTGTTGCGGTGATGGGTATCGACAAGAGCAAAGCTAAAAAACAAGCTTGGAGAATACCTGAAAAGACTCTTTTTTTGGTGAGTCTATTAGGCGGAAGTATAGGCACATGGGCAGGAATGTATATATTCAGGCATAAGACCAAGCACTGGTATTTTGTGATTGGAATGCCACTTATATTATTTGCACAGATTGGGGCGGTGGTGTACCTGTGGGTGATTCGATAAGAATGTAGAGAGTGGTTTATGTCATGACTTCGCGAAGCGAAGAATCTTTGCCCTTCGAAGAAGGGCAATACATCTACCTAATATCAGCAAGTATTAATAAGAAACTGTTTAATGAGTTGAGAAAGGAGGACGTCATGTGTCAAGCATTAAGAGAGATAATGGCTCCGGAAATTGAAGAGAGCTATAATGAAGGAAGAATTGAAGGACGCGTTGCGCTTATTAAGGATATGCTTCGCCTAGGTAGAAGCCCTCAAGATGTATCTGATTTTAGTGGTGTCCCACTCGAGTTTATTCTTGAGATTGAGAAGAGCATGAGTGATGCGGAATAATAGAGTAGGCGTTTAACGAGCTAAGTAAAAATTGGGATAAAGTAAGTATACAGAAGGCGGAGTTTAATTCTCCACCTCTTAATTTGGTTCCTTATTCTCCATATAGAACACTTTACCTTTTGGTCTGAATGGTAGTCTTTTGCCGTTTGGGATGAGGTATGCGTGCTCTCTTTTAACTCTTAAGTTATCTTCGATATCCCCGTCTGTTATAACAAGTATTGGACCTGATACCGGGAAATCTTTGGCTTTTTCGAGTGCATCTACTCCGGGTTGAAGGATGGTGCCGCCTCTTCCGGTAATCTCTACTCGCCCTGCTATATCTTCCGGTGCCATATATCCCGCGTCTGTGGCTTCTGCGTCACAGAATATGATTCTGACAAATGGTACATCTTTCGACATTGCATAACTTGCAATTGCACCAAGAGCCAATCCAATCTGTGAAGAACACATAGAGCCGGAGGTGTCTATTACAACACCGAAAGTTCTGCTTTCAAGATCTTTTTCTTGAAGTACATAACTTGGCCTTGGAATATCAGGCGTTGAGCCTTGGCGCCTGCTGGGTCTGGCGTAGGTTCTATGTTTTTCAAGCGGTGGAAACTGTTCATCAAACCATTTGCCAAGTTGCACTTCCCATGGAATCGGTGGCATAGCAAGTGCTCGTATTTCTTCAATAAGCCCTGCAGGTATATATCCTCTGCTGTGAGTTATATGATAATCAAGCCCTTCTCTTAGAGAACTCTTAAAGAATTCGTCAAGCGAGATTCCTTTGCCGATTCCCTCAAAATGTGGGCCGTTGCTTCCGATGATGTCACCCTGACCATATCCTCTGAAAGTGGCGTGCTTCTTGAATTTTCTCATTTCTTTTACTATGATGTCATATATCGCTTCGGCTGACATGTTATGAAGTGACTCGTCATATAACAACCCTTCATCGGGCATATTACCGATTCTCATTTCATGCAGCCAATCATTGACAACATAGTCACAAGCCACATTCCAAAGGTAATGGTTTCGTCCTTGGCATCTTTCATGATGACATAATCCGGCATGAAGGTATTCGTGTGCAAGGACAAATTTCCACTCTTCAAAAGTAAGCCCACATGAAGGATTGGCATATATTTCTCCGCAAGTAGCATCTACAGCAGCGATATGGATTTCGTATCTGTGACAAATGTCGATGTCCTCTATGATTTTGAACGAAGAAGCCAAGCCTCCTAAAAGAGGGTAGTGAGCAAGAAACCAGTCTGCAGCTTTACTGATTACGGTATCTTTCTTTTTACTAATATCATGTCCACCAACTTCACTTACAGCCATCTTCATAGAATGAGTGATAGCATATGAAAATGTTTCAGCATACTCGTTCTTCTCACCGTTTTTGTAAATGATTGGATGCTCTACTCCGATCATATCTTTAGTATCAACGGCGTTTAATCCGTAGTTCTGTTTGGGCGTGACTCCTTCATTTTCAAGGATATATTCATATATTTTTACTTCGTCATTTAGTTTGATTGAATACGCGTTTGCAGGATCATCAATTATTGCTTTTCCAAATCCGATATCGGCCAAAAATCTTGCAACATAGATATCACACGCTTTGTTCCATACAAGTGGGTACAGTTCTGCGGTTGTTGGCATCTTGTCTTTGTCAAAGTGGCCAAATGCAAGATGAAGCAGGTTGTGAGCTAACACATACGCCCATTCCGGTGGGATAAGTTCATGTTTGTAGTTTGCAAATATTTCTCCGGTTTTGGTGACGCAGGCAATAGCATCTTTCCCACCTAGGTGGGCTGATTTATCAACAACTGTCCCGTCCAGTTTAGAGAAGAGAGGATGAGATTTAATAATATCAAATCCTTTGTAAAGAGCAACAAGTTCCTTTGGGATATCCTCATCTCTATAATAATATCTTTTTCTAAATGTAGCCATAATAAGTCTCCTTATTGATTGTTCACTAGTCGTGGAAGATCTCTGATTACCTCAACCATAAACCAGTCCGGTAAAGTGCTTTCATCATCTGAGGCTACCACCATTTGTGCAATCTCAAAATTAATTACCGATAGTTCTTTAATCATGCCCTTTGCTCTATATACAAATGAGAGCATATTGCCGGAAATATCCTGCTTGCTTTTTGGAAGCTCATTGACAAGCTTTGCTCTAAATGACTGTGCGAGGAAGTAGAGGATATCTCTGTCTTCAGGCTTTGCAGGCCATTTAGCATTTTCTGCAATAATGTTATCTAGCATATTAGTGTTCTTTAGACTCTTTATATATGCTAAAAACATTCCGGCATGAGAGGGTGAAATGCAAGCGTAGGAGAGCATCTTTAGCGTATCGTTAGAGATTTCTCTTTTGCCTGCTCCGTACTCTGTAAGCGCATCGCTGAGCATATGCCATGATCTAGGGGTAGAGAAAGGTTCCTCTGTTTTAGGCGGCTCAGAGAAGAGGTGGTCAGGCCTCTTCATAATGTAGTCGATGACCCAAGGGTGAAGTTTGTTCTGTTCCGCCCATTTAATCCATTGTCTGGCATCAGCTTTCATTTGCACATGAAACATTCTGTTTATCAAAGCAGAAGACATTGTTTTTACGATGGCGCTGTCTTGAGCTCTGTTACCTGCACCTACCACGATGCTTCCTTCAGGAAGATGGTATTCTCCGATTCTTCTTTCGTGAATGAGAGAGTAGAAGGCTTTCTGTACCTCTTGTGAGCATGCATTTAACTCGTCAAGAAATAGTACATAAGGTTCTTTTCTTGCAATCATTTTAGGTGGAAGAAACTCAGATGTGTCACCTTTAATCTGTGGGATTCCGATGATATCCTCAGGAGCAAGCTGGCTTCCTAAGAGTGAAACACATGGTAATCCTAGTTCCTCTGCGAATTGCTCAACCAAGGCAGATTTGCCGATTCCGGGTGCACCCCAGATGAATACAGGTCTGCTTGGAGCAACATTTATCAATATTTCAAGTAAGTCCTCTTGTGTGACTGTAATTGGTAAATTCATATATTATGTCCTTTCTGTGTTAGGCAGTGTATTTACTGCGTTGCTTTTCGTTGTATTGTTTCTTTTTGTTTATGTGGCGAACCTTGGCGCGAGGGCAGTATTTGTCACAATGTTGGCAATAGCCTTTGTGTTTAGCCTCGCGTCCTTTTGAGCATTCGCCGAAACTTATATAGTATTTGCATGGTGTTTCTCTATATTTACCCATAATTACCTCGATTCTCCGGCTTTGAAGTTATATACCGGTTTAATAATCTTGTTAATGGTTACTGTGTCTGAGATTACATCCGCAATCTCATTGATTCTTCTGTAGGCAAATGGTGCCTCGTCTAGAGTCCCTTTGCCTATACAGTTCGAATATATTCTTTTGTTATACCGCAACCGATGTCAATACCGAGGAGATTAGGTATAATTCTGTCTCCAATTGTCATGGTAAGTCCGATAGTGCCAACCTTTCCTGGATGAACATCAGGCATAACACGAATGCGACATCCCGCAGAACTTTCCAGATTGCATATCATTTGAAACTGTGAGATGGCATACTGGTCTATTGCAGTATCTTTATTGTTGGTTGTGAAAACCAGAGCTGAAGTATATGCTCCTTTGATAGTCTCCATAGTGTAGTCCTTTCTAAAAGAGGGTACAAAAATAGCACCTCTAATCCAAAGTAGAGGTGCGAAAATCCTATGAAAACCATATCTGAAATGGACAGACTACGCCTACTATTTACAAATAGAAGAAAGGATATCCATACCTCTGGTTATTAAGTTGCTTGTGTTAGTTCTAAAATTCTTATTCATGTTGATATCCTCCTTTCATGGTGAATGGTTAATTAGTAACATTTGAAACATAGTATAGCATATGTGTCAAGCACTTGCATTAAACGGTTGGTTTAATATGTTAGCTGACACAGTGCTAACAGACTTAATTATAGTATCGGATTATATTGATAAAAATATGAATTATTTAAATAAATTATTATTCTTTTGTCAAATTGCTGTTTTGTATATATTTCGCATAACATGTTTAATCATTTTCTTAAATGCCATATTACACTTTTAGAGTGACATATTGTGTCACTCCAAAAAAGATTATGTATTTTTTGGAAACTCATAAGAGTTCTTTTTTTGATGTGGTTATTAAATTACTAGTTCAATGACAAATAATAATTCTTCGTTTACAATTGATATAAGAGTGTTAGGACAAGCGTATTATTTTGATTTAACTATATAAAATGCTTGTTTAAGTTGTATCACAGTAACGGAGGTGTTATAATTATACATGAATAGTAAAGGAAAGAAACAGATAGATTGGCACACAGGATTCGCCGGCTTTTTGGAGATATGTCTTCATGATTACGAAGATGTAATCGAGATTGAGAAAGAGCATCATCTTACAGTTGAACCACCGAAGATAGATTTTATTATAATCAAGAAAGATGCCGATGTTGTTATTGATAATGCATTTGGTAGGATGTTTAGGCGATGGAACATTCTTGAATATAAGAATCCTAACGATAGTTTAAACATCGATGTCTTATGGAAATGTATCGGTTATGCGGGTTTGTATAAAGCGTATGGAAAGTCTGTAAATGCGATACCGCAGGAAGAATTAACTATTTCGATATTCAGACATAGATATCCAAGTAAGCTGATGTCACAATTAAAAGAGTCAGGATATGTGATTGAGAATCCGACGTCCGGGATATATTATATTAAAGGGTTGGTGGATATACCTGTTCAGATTGTGGTTAGTAAGGATCTTGATGATGAAGCATTCGCGGCGCTAAAGGTTATGGCGAAACAATCTGACCCGACGGATATAGTTGAGTTTATAAGCCAAGCCAGAGTACTTACAGAACCGAGACTAAGACAGGCTGCTGATATCATTTTTCAAATATCAGCAAGTATTAATAAGGAACTGTTTAATGAGTTGAGAAAGGAGGACGCCATGTGTCAAGCGTTGAGAGAGATAATGGCTCCGGAAATTGAAGAGAGCTATAATGAGGGAAGAATCGAAGGGATAGCTGTAGGTAGAACAGAAGGAAGAGCTGAAGGACGAGTTGCGCTTATTAAGGATATGCTACGCTTGGGCAGAAGCCCTCAAGAAGTATCTGATTTTAGTGGTGTTCCGCTTGAGTTCATTCTTGAGATTGAGAAGAGTATGAGTGATGCTGAATAATAGGATAGGTGTTTAACGAGCTAAGTAAAAATAGATAGGCAACTCTTAGGAGGTGCCTATCTATTTTTTGTTGATTAGTACGGGTAAAGCCTATAACTTCGCTAATAATTCCGTCTTCTTTGTTGCAAATTCTTCTTCGGATAGTATTCTGGAATCTTTGAGTTTGGAGAGTTTTTCTATTATAGATCCTGATCCACCACTTATTCCTTTCTCATCAGCAAATTTGGTTGCTGCATCCTTGGCTTGGGATGCTGTTTCTTTAACTTTGTCTAATAGTCCCATATTATGTACCTCCTCTTTGCCCTGTAATCAGGTTGTATTTAAGTGCTATCAATATAATAGCGAGTAGCATAGACAAATGTTGTCGCAATAAAATAGTAATTGCAGTATTTCTCTATGACATTATGTGTCTTATTACAAGTTTATACTTGTGTTAATAAGGCAACATAGGAGGAATGCGCTATGGAAGAGTATGCAGATAGGAGTCTTAAAACAAGCAGGGTAATGGAATTGTTTTTGCGTTCAATTAAGGGAGAATCTCTTTCAGCAAAGAATCTTGCTGATGAATATAATGTGTCGACTAGAAGTATTACACGAGATATTAATGATTTGAAGGCGTTTTTAGCAGAGAATAGAGATGTGATAGGTTATGCAGATTTGGTATATTCAAGTTCTACGCATTGTTATTCGCTTAAGATGGACCATTTTCTTTCTAATAAGGAATTGCTTGCTATTACCAAAGTGTTGATAGGAAGTCGGGCGTTTAACAATCAAGATCTTATTGATATCATAAAGAAATTGAAAATGAATACAACTCCGAGTGACCGCGAGCGTTTGCAAGCTTTGATTGCCAAGGAAATGTATCATTACAACGAAATATCGACAGATTGTAAGAGCGTTATCGATAATTTATGGAAAATCACGGATTGCATTAAAGATCGTAATATAATAACCATTTCGTATTACAAGATGAATCGTGAACTTGTAAAAAGAAAGATTAAGCCAGTTTCGGTGATGTTTAGCGAATACTACTTTTATCTCATTGCTTATAAATGCGATGATGAGACCAATTCGCCAATCTACTTTAGAGTTGATAGAATTGTTGGGATTACTGTACATCGTGATAAGTATACACTTACGGACGGTCAGAGTGTTGACGAGGGTGTTCTTCGAGAGAAGAGCCAGTTCATGTGGCCGGGACTAGCAAGCGCTTGATAATATTTATATAATGTGCTAGTATAAAATTACTTTGACGATGTGTGCCTGGAGAGCTTTCGTTATTAGATTAGCTGGGTTTTAATAATAATGAAAGGAGGCAACACATTTGTCATTAAGTGTTCCAAACGCTGATGTAGCTTTAAAAGATTTTTTCAGCGACAACAATGTATATGCGTCTGTGTTTAATGATTTCTTGTTCAAGGAAGAGTTGATTAATCCTGATGAATTAGAACCAATAGACACTGCATATCAAGAAAATGTTATTGCTAGGACAAAAACTGAGAAGATATATAGATACAGAGATTGTCTTAGAAGAACTAAGTATGGACATCTTTTGATAGTAGGTATAGAGAATCAAGATAGGATTCATTATGCAATGCCTGTTAGGAAGATGCTATACGATGCTTTGTCCTATAACTCTGAGTTAGGAATTTATAGTGGTAAGGATGTTAATAAGACAGAATGGACTGTTGATGAAAGGTTATCCAATGTTCCTAAAGGTGTTAAGATAACTCCGGTTATAACGGTGGTGTTTTACACTGGCGAGAATGAATGGAACGGACCTAAATCATTGCATGATATGATGGATATAGATGATAAGATTAAGTTATTTGTGCCGAATTATCCTTTATATGTAATAGATTTAGGACATGACGATAACTTATCATTTTCAAACGAAGACTTAGAGGAGGTAAGGGCATTTTTAAGTTCCATATATAATGGGACTGCAGACAATAGCGAGTATGAGGTTAAGAGCTCGACAGTGGCACTGGCCGGAATACTTGCGAACGACAAGAGGTTGTACACATTAGCTAACGAGACGAAAGGAGGTAAGAGGCAGATGTGTGAGGTACTAAGATTGCGAGATGAGAAAATCATTAAAGAAAAAGATGAAGAAGCAAGGAAGCTTCTTGCCGAGAAGGATTCGCTGATATCAGAAAAAGATGCTCAGCTATCTGAAATGAGCGCAGAGATTGAGTCCTTAAAAGAACAGTTGAGACTAGCTAAAGCACAGTAACAATTAATTAACCCAGCTAATTAGCACACTGAAAGGATGATTAAAGATTCTTTGATGAGTGTATCATTTTATCATCAAAGTACTAAAGGCGGAGCTTCATGCTTCGCCTTTTTATATACTGTGACTATTTCGCTTTGTTACCCTCAAAATGGCATATTTATTCCCCCGTAACCTACACTCTGAACTCCCTTGACTTAACCTTGATAAAAATGGTGTTCTGCGGTATAATTATCAAGATAATGTGAGGGTTCCCTCACGATAAGGAGATTTACTATGCACGATGAATTTATGATGGGTAATCAGGCTATTGCCATGGGTGCGATTGCTGCAGGCGTTAACCTTGTAGCCGGTTATCCCGGGACACCTTCAAGTGAGGTGTTAGAGACAGTTGCCAAGAACCGACCTGATGGATGTTATGTTGAATGGTCGGTTAATGAGAAGAGCGCGATGGAAGTAGCGGCGGGAGCTGCTTATACAGGCGCAAGAGCCTTAGTAACGATGAAGCAGGTGGGACTTAATGTGGCATCTGATCCGCTTATGAGTCTTGAATATATAGGAGTCAAGGGCGGAATGGTAGTGTTGGTCGCAGACGATCCAGGACCGATATCCAGCCAGACTGAACAGGATACAAGAACATTTGCAATGTATTCCAAGTTGCCTTGCTTTGATCCTACATCGGTTGCTGAGGCGTATCAGATGATAATAGACGCATTTGACTACTCTGAGCGATATAACACGCCAGTATTTTTAAGGCCTACAACCAGAGTGTGTCATGCTTATCAGTCGATATCTGTTAAGGACGAGTCTGAATACTATGTTAATGACATAGAAGGCTTTGTCAAGGATTCTAAGAGATGGGTTATATTCCCTAAACTTAGCTACTTTAACCATCGTTTGATAGAGGAGAGAAATGATACTCTTAGCGATGTATTTTCTAAATACGAACTCAATACCATTGTTAATCCTGACAGCTCTAATTTAAGGGCTATAGCGGCAAGCGGAATCTGCTACTCTTATGTTTGCGATGTCTTAGAGGAAATTGAGGGTGAGAAGCCTGCTGTTTTAAAGGTTGCGACACCATTTCCATTTCCTTATGATTTATCAAGAGATTTTCTTGTTAAATATAGTGACGTGCTTTGCTTTGAGGAGCTTGATCCTGTCATTGAAAGGGCACTTAACTACCAGTGCGGTCAGGAAGGAATTGTTTGTAATGTAAGAGGTAAGTTAACCTCAGATAGTATTCGTTCTGGTGAGTACAACATAGATTTAGTAAGAGATAGAGTCTATGACTATCTTGGGATTGAAAGACATGAGACGATTAGAACCGATAAGCCCGATCTTCCTGTAAGACCTCCTGTGCTTTGCGCAGGCTGCCCGCATAGAGCATCATTTTATGCGGTTAAGCAGGCAATGAAGGGCGCTAAGACAATCTACTGTGGAGACATCGGTTGCTATACTTTGGGTAATGCAATGCCTCTTGATATGGTCGATACATGTCTTTGTATGGGAGCTGGCCTTGGTATCGCACAGGGAGTTGGTCATATTGAGCCTGACACCAAGTGTTTTGCATTTGTCGGAGATTCAACATTTTTCGCGTCTGCAATAACCGGTGTTGTCAATGCAGTATATAATCAGGCGGATATGACGCTTATCGTCTTAGATAATTCAACTACAGCCATGACCGGTCACCAGCCTCATCCGGGAACGGGACGCACGATGATGGGTGATGTGGTTAACAAGATTTCCATAGAAGCTGTGCTTAAGGGAATCGGAGTCGAGACAGTAAGAGTGGTAGACCCATTAGATTATGAGCTTGCAGTTAAGACGGTTAAAGAGGTGGCTGATGAGCCTGGAGTTAAGGCTATTATCTTTAAGTCACCATGTATTGCGATTGTGAAACCTAACGAACCATACAGCGTATGCAGTGGCGATTGCATTTCCTGCAAGAAATGTATCAATGAGATAGGTTGTCCTGCGATTTATCTTGATAACGGCAAAGTTACAATAGATGAGTCTTTGTGTACAGGTTGTGGGCTTTGCTCAAAACTGTGCCCTGTCAAGGCGATAAGAAGGGCAGGTGAAGGCTCATGAAGAATATAATTTTATGTGGAATCGGAGGACAGGGAACCGTTCTTGCTTCTAAGCTTATAGCTAGTGCGGCTATGAACAAGGGGATTCCTGTTATGAGCGCAGAGACTATTGGAATGGCGCAGAGAGGCGGTAATGTTTTCAGTAATCTCAGAATGGGAGAGGGAATCCATTCTCCTATGATTCCAAAGGGGCAGGCTGATATCATAATCGGTTTTGAGCCCGGAGAGACAGTCAGAATGGTTGATTATCTTAAGAACGGTGGAACGATAGTTACCAACAGGCGAGCTATTATGCCAACCACTGCTACTCTTAGTGGCTTTCACTATGACGGAGATGAGATGATTGATTACCTTAAAAGATTAGATGTCAATCTAATCGTGGTTGACGGTGATGAGGCACTTAAGGAACTTGGGTCGAGCAAGGTTCTTAATATAGTTCTTTTAGGTGCGGCAATCAGGTCAGGAGTTTTAGGACTTAGCGAGGAAGATGTAATTAAGTCTATGGAGAGCCTCGTGAAGCCACAGTTTATGGAACTTAATAAAAAAGCTATATATTACATTTAAGAAAGGGAGTTAACTTAACAATGAAGATTAGTAACGAACAGCTTAGTCAGGTTAATGACAGAATTAAAGCTTTGGTAAATGCAGGAAGCTTCTATGGTAAGAAGCTTGAGGAGGCAGGAATTACCTCGGTTTCTTCGGTTGAAGAATTTGAGAATTTACCATTTTCTGAGAAGAGCGACTTAAGAGATGCTTATCCGCTTGGACTAATGACAGCACCAGAGGAAGATATTGTCAGAATCCATTCTTCTTCAGGAACAACAGGACTTCCTGTTATCATTCCTTATACTCAGAAGGATGTAGATGATTGGGCGATTCAGTTCTCAAGATGTTATGAGATGGCAGGAATCACCAAGAAAGACAGAATACATATTACTCCGGGATACGGACTTTGGACTGCCGGGATAGGATTCCAGTTGGGATGCGAAAGACTCGGAGCTATGGCTGTTCCTATGGGACCTGGTAATACAGATAAGCAGCTTCAGATGATGATGGATATGAAGACAACTGTTCTTTGTTCTACATCTTCATATGCTCTTTTACTTGCTGAGGAGATTGAGAAGAGAGGAATCAGAGATAAGATTCATCTTAAGAAGGGTATCATTGGTTCTGAACGCTGGGGAGATGCAATGCGCGAGCGTATTCAGAGCATCTTAGGCATAGAGCTTTATGACATTTACGGATTAACCGAGATATATGGACCTGGTATAGGTATCAACTGTCCGGGCGAGACATATATGCATTATTGGGACGATTACATTTACCTAGAGATTATTGATCCTGTAACCTTAAAGCCACTTCCTGATGGCGAGTGGGGTGAGATAGTTATTACTACTCTTGTTAAAGAGGGTGCTCCGTTAATAAGATATAGGACACATGATCTTTCACGTATTATTCCTGAGCCTTGCCATTGTGACAGCAAGTTCCCTAGAATTGATGTTATCAAGGGACGTACCGATGATATGATGAAGATTAAGGGTGTTAATGTATTCCCTAGTCAGATTGAAGAGGTACTCAGACTCTTCCCTGAATTGTCTAGTGAGTATCAGATTCACATTTCACATCTTGAAGGTAAGGATACTATGCGTATCTATGTTGAGACAGATGGTACCAGAGATTTTGCTAAGCTTGCTGAAGATGTGGCGGCTAAGGTTAAGTCTAAGATAGGATTCACACCACTTGTGAAGGTTGTTGAGATTGGTGTCCTTCCAAGAAGTGAGAAGAAGACCAAGAGAGTTATTGATGAGAGATATGATTAGTTGAAGAATGCTAAGTACTCAGAGGGGACAGACCCCATTGGGTACTTAAGCCTTAAGTACCCAATGGGGTCTGTCCCCTTTGGATACTTAGCGTTTATTATTATCGGGAGGTATGTATTATGGCTGATATTATTTGGAGTGATAGAAAGAGATGGACGTTTTTTGCTCTTCCTTTTACTTTTACAAAGTATAGCATGAGCGAGGACAGATTCTTTATTAACAAAGGTTTTCTTAGCAAAACTGAAGATGAAGTAAGACTTTATCGTATCACTGATGTGAGTCTTAAGAGATCGTTTGGTCAGCGTATTTTTGGGCTTGGAACTATCGAGGTTAGCAGTGGTGACAAGACTCTTAGAGATTTTGAAATTAAGAATATCAAGAATTCCAAAGATGTCAAAGAACAGCTTTCTGAGCTTGTTGACAAGCAGAGAGATGCTAAGAGAGTTAGCGGAAGAGAGTTCTTAGATGGACCTGATTCATATGATGAAGTATAAAATATAAGGAGGTACATATTATGCCATTTATTGATTCTAAACTTACACTTAAGGTTTCTGATGACAAGAAGGAGACCATCAAATCTAAACTTGGAGAGGCAATCTCAATCATAGGTAAGCCTGAGAGTTTTTTGATGGTTGGTTTTGAAGATGAGTATGACCTTTTTATGGCAGGCAAGAAGCTTGAGAAGGGTGCTTACGTTGCTGTCAGATTATTTGGCAATGCATCATCAGATGCGTACGACAAGATGACCGCTGCCATTTGTAACATTTACGAAGAGGAACTTGGCATTCCTTCTAACAATGTTTACGTGTCATATATCGGCACAAATGATTGGGGATGGAGCGGAAGAAACTTTTAGTCTAAAAGAATAATATATAATGCCTCCGGTTTCGGAGGCATTTTTAGAAGGTGGTTAGAGTATGATTACGTTGTTAGAGCTAATAAGTGTTGTTGCTGTGGGACTGGTGATTGGAATAGTTATTGCGCTTTTTGTGGTCAGATCTTCTCACAGTTATCATGCGCCAAATGATGAAGACTACATAAAGGGAGCGGTGCGTTCTGATAACGGCACGTATGCATTTGCCAAGAAGGGCGAAGTCTATAGATCAGGGGGGAATAAGCTGTATGATAAGTTGCTTAAAATGTAATGGAACGCTTAAGTACGATATTGTAAGCAGACTTCTTGTGTGCGAGAGTTGTAACAGCCATTTTGCTCCTGAAGATGCAGATATTGCGGGCGCTGAGGAGAGTAAGGAATTTGATGCGACCGTTTATAATTGTCCGAGGTGTGGCGGCGAGGTAATCTCTCTTAATAATCAGGTTGTGTCTAACTGCAGTTACTGTGGTGAGCAGGTTCAGCTTACTTCACGCATGATGAAGATTGAGAAGCCTAAGGCTATTATTCCATTTGAAGTGACGAAGGATAGGTGTATCAAAACTTTTAAAGAGAGGATGAACAAAGCTCCTTGTGTTCCCGATGATTTTAAGAGTCAGGGTAATCTTGATGGGTTTAGAGCGATATATATGCCGCATTGGGTGTATAAGGGAGAGCAGAAAGGTGAATTATCCTACATTGTTCACGAGCCGCCTAAGAAGAACAGCGCCTCATATTATTACTATGTCAATGGTGAGGTAGACCTTACATATGAGGGCATGGCACATGACGCATCTTCGTCATTTCCTGATTCGATGAGTGAGCTTTTAGCTCCTTATAATATGAGTAAGATGGTTGATTTTGCTCCGGGATATTATGCCGGATTTTACGCTGATGCGGCAGATGTAGCAGCAGAAGTGTATGAGTATGAAGCAGAGTCTGCTATGATAAATGAGACTAAGGAGCTGCTTACGAAAATGTCAGACACTAAAGGAATGATTGAGAACTATTCTCCCGATCTTTGGAAGGAAGTTGTTCATTCTGAGATTAAGGAGTCATATATAGCTATGCTTCCTGTGTGGTTTATGACATATCGATCTAAGGACAGGGTATCATATATTACGATGAATGGTCAGACCGGAAGGATGGCATTTGACATACCTGTATCGAAACCTAAATTCTTACTGCTATCTGCTGTATTTGGAGTGTTGGCTTCATTTTTCTTGTTTATATTTAAATTGTCCAATCCGCCTTTATGTACATTCTTCCTTGCTTTTTTGGCGATGTGGATGGTGTTGAGACACAGGCAATCAATCGAGCTCATAACCAAGAAGAAGGGTGTTATGTCCGATTGGGGCGAGAATTACGCCAAGGTTAAGCAGGCGAAAGAGCGTAATAAGAAGCTAAGGGAAGCGGCTAAACGAGCAGGAATGGAAGATCTTCATGAAGATGTATATGTGACTGCTGAGGCTAATTATACCAGCAGAGAAGAGTATATCAGGGAGAAAGAAGCGATAGGCAAGAGAAGAGACAAGCGTAAGGGATTGGTTATCTCGGCTGCTTTTGTTATTCTGTATGCTGTGTCACAAGTTTTCAGTGTGCTGATGTCTCTTATCGGTGGTAAGATTGTCGGATTTATGGTGGCAGCGGCGATTGTTATTGTCGGAATCTGGATGGGTGTTGAAAATGTTATAAGACTCACGGAGACCGAAGAGACCGGAAATATCATGAAGGGTGGTTTCTCGGTGCTGTCAATTATTATCTGTGGAATTATGATTGGATGGTTCCCTGAGGATTATACATTTTTTGCTATTGCAAATGTTGTAGTTCTTGTTCTTATAACTATCACAGCGATAGATATCATCGACAAGCACAACAGACTCGGAACAAGGAAGATTCCGCATTTCGAGTACAGTAAGTTTAAATAATAATTAAGCCGCGGTTTATCTGTGGCTTTTAATTTGGAGAAGGCAATGAAAGAAAAGATATTACGATTATTAAGAGAGAATAATGACTATATTTCAGGTCAGGCTATTTGTGAATCATTAGGTGTTTCTAGAACAGCGGTCTGGAAAGTGATTAAGCAACTTAAAAACGAAGGGTACGAAATAGATTCGGTCAGTAACAAAGGATATAAACTGACAGAGTCTCCTGATGTTATGAGTGAGGCTGAGATTTCAAGTAGATTAGATACTGAGTTTCTTGGAAAGAAACTTTACTATTTTGAAACGATAGATTCAACCAACGAGTACCTTAAGCATTTGCCTGAGGAAGAGACGGTGCATGGGACTGTGTGTATCGGTGATCATCAGAGCGCCGGAAAGGGTAGGCTTGGGCGAACCTGGCTTTCTCCAAGAGGAAGTTCTATCTACATTTCCTATCTTCTAAAACCGGATATTGAGCCGGCTAACGCGTCTATGCTCACTATCGTTGCGGCGCTTTCTGTTGCAAAGGCTATTAACAAAGTCACCGGACTTGATACATCGATTAAGTGGCCTAATGATATTGTCGTTAACTCTAAGAAAGTGTGCGGAATATTGACCGAGATGACTGCTGATATGGATAGGATTGAGAGGGTTATTATCGGCATTGGTATAAATGTCAATATGGAGTCATTTGACGATTCAATTAAGGACATGGCGACATCGCTTAGGATTGAGAGCGGCATGGTTGTTAAGAGGGCAGACATTATTATAAATATGCTTAAGACTTTTGAGGAATATTACAGTATGTTTGTAAAGACGGAGGATCTAAGTCTTCTTCTTGATGATTACAATTCAATTCTTGTCAATCGCGGCAAAGAAGTAAGGATTATCGAAAGAGATAAAGAGTGGGCTGCAACAGCGGTAAGTATGAATAAATTAGGCGAGCTTATTGTAAATGATAACGAAGGCAAAGAGGTTAATATAAGGTCCGGAGAGGTGTCGGTCAGAGGACTTTACGGATATTGTTAGGAGCATAATATGAAATTACTACACACATCAGATTTGCATATTGGCAAATCCCTTCTTGATTATGATTTGTTGGAAGATCAAAGATATATTTTTGACAGAATAATCGATATTGCTAAGGAGCAAGAGGTTGATGCGCTCTTGATTGCGGGAGATGTCTACGATAAGGCTGTTCCGTCGGAAGGCGCGGTTAGACTACTGGATAATTTCCTTAAGAAACTTAAAGATGAACATATCAAGACGTTTATTATAAGCGGTAATCACGATTCTGACGATCGACTTAATTTTGCGAGTAAGTTTCTTTCTGACAGCGACATTTATATTGCTGCTAAGTATAACGGCGAGCTTGATAAGTATGTTTTAAATGATGAATATGGAGATTTAAATATCTATATGCTTCCGTACATCAAAGCTTCTACTGTTAAACATTTTCATAAAGATGCAGATATTGAGAATTATGAAGACGCGGTTAGATGTGTGTTTGATAAGGACGGGGTAGATTCATCTGTCAGAAATGTTATTCTTTCACATCAGTTTGTCGCAGGTAAATCGCATCCTACATTGTCAGGTTCGGAATCGCCTTCGGTTGCGCATGTTGGTAATGTAGAGGTTATAGGTTATGACGTTTTTGACGCATTTGACTATGTTGCACTTGGACATATTCACTCGCCACAGCGTGTCGGAAGGGATGAGGTTAGGTATTCGGGTTCGCCTCTTAAGTATTCTTTGAGCGAGGTTAATGATGACAAGTCAGTAACCCTTATTACTCTTAAAGATAAGGGAGATGTTGATTTGGAATATATTCCTCTTAAGCCTCTTAGAGAGATGCGTCATATTAAAGGAGAACTTAAGAATCTTATTGCAAATGTAGACGAAGATACGGTTGACGACTACATTTACATCACACTTACCGATGAAGATGTCATTGATGACGCGATGGGAGTTATAAGGAATTATTATAACAGGCCGGTTAAGCTAGATTACGACAATTCAAGAAGTAAAGATATTAGTTTTGAGGATGTAGAGTTAAAGACGGAGTCAAAGCCTATAACGGACATTCTTGGCGAGTTTTATAACAAGATGTACGGTGTCGATATAAGCGAAGATGAGATGAAGATTTTTAAAGAAGTTGCAATGAAGGCGGGTGTGATTAATGAAGCCGATTAAACTTGTGATGAGTGCGTTTGGGCCATATGCTGATGGTGATAATGTAATAGATTTTACATCATTTTATGACAAGGGAATATTTTTGATTTCGGGCGATACGGGTGCCGGTAAGACTACTATATTTGATGCGATTTGTTATGCGCTATACGGTGAAGCAAGCGGTAATTATAAGAGTACAAGCAATCTTAGAAGCGAGTATGCAGACGCCTCTGTGGATACATTTGTAGAGTTTACATTTTCACATCATGGCAAAGAATATACGGTTAAAAGAAGTCCTGAGTATGAACGTCCTAAATTAAAGGGTGAAGGGACTACTACCAGCAAAGAAAAGGCTGTTGTTCATATTGAAGATGAAGAGCCAATCGAGGGAATCAGACCTGTAAGTAAATACATAACCGAACTGTTAAACATTGATTATAATCAGTTTAAACAGATTGTTATGATAGCGCAGGGAGAGTTTCTGAACCTTTTAAATGCGAATACTAATGACCGTACCGGTATATTAAAGAGTATCTTTGGCACCGGAAAGTACGATGCTCTTAGGAATGGATTGAAAGAAAGAATGGATGCTAATGCTGTCAAGAAGAAGGAGACCAATGACAGTATCATCCAGTATTACAATGATGTTAAGTCTTCTGAAGAGTTTAGCGAGGCGATTGATAAGTTAAAAGATGAGCTTAATTCTTCTGATAGTGTTGTGGATTTAGAAGGTAAGTTAGATAAGCTTTCAGAACTTATAGAATCGGATAAGAGTTTGATTTTAATATTAGATGAAGATCTAAAGTCGTTGAAGGACCAAAAGTCCAAACTTGACAGAGATATTACCAAAATAGAATCGAGCAATAAACTTTTTGACGAGCTAGATTCATGTGTTAAGAGACTAGAGGAGCTTGAAGCTAAAAAAGAAGAGGTGAACGAGAATGAGGCACTTCTTTCTAAAAAGAAAAACGTCTTTTATAACATTTATCCGGCCTATAAGCAGTACAAAGAGAGTGACGACAAATATGAAGCATCTGCCAAGGTGATAGAAGAATTAAAACTTGCTGATACCAATCTCACCAAACAGGGTGAGAAAGCAAGAGCAGAACTTGAGACTGCTAAAGAGGAGCTTAATAAAGCTGAAGACCTTCCAAAGATTATAAGCGCGATTGAGGAGGAAGAGCCAAAGTACAGCAAAAAGGATGAAGTTATTAAGAGTATTGGCAGGTTAGAAAATGATATAATAGGCGCTGATAAAGAGCTTAAGGATAAGAACGACCAAAAGATATCTTTAGAAACAGAAATTACCAATAATCAAAAAATTGTTACTGACCTTAAAGGAATAAAAGAAAGATTGCAAGAAATTACGACAGATTACAATCGTCTTAATGAATTATATGTCAAGGTTGAAACAATAAAGAATACAGATATTCCTCTGTTTGAAAATGACAACGATATATATAGCGCTAAGCGTGAAGAATCTGTTAAAGCATTTAATGAATGTCAGATTGTCCAAAATGAATATGATGACCTGTATGCTAAATATTATGCGTCTGCTGTTGGCATTGTTTTATCTGATCTTAAGGTAGGTGAGCCTTGCCCGGTATGTGGCTCCTTAGACCATCCGAACCCGGCTAAAGTCTGCGATGCTACGGTTACGGAGGGAGAGTTGCAAGTAGTTAAAACAAGACTTGATAAAGCTATTGATTTAAGAGATGAAATCAAGGTTGAGTGTGAATCAATCAGGGCTAAGTTAGAAGAAAAGTGGAAGTATTTAGTAGATAGCGTAAGTTCCTTGATTAGTAGTCCGGACATTAATTTATCAGTTGAGGAATTCAAGTTAGTGACAGTGAAGGATGTAATCGCGCAGGCTGATGACATTTTAGTTGATAAGATGAGCACTTTGAAGAGGACAATCACCGAGACTGATAAGAAGTGTAAAGAGTATGAATTGGCTGAGCAAACTATTGCTGACATTACTGATACGAAATTGCCTGAACTTACAAGAATTATAGATAAACTTAATGAGCAAAAGTCTGTACTTAATGCTTCTTTATCGGAACAAAAAGGTGTGTTAAGTGCAATCGGAGAATTAAGATATAAGAGTTACGAAGATGCTGTTAAAGCGAAGAATGAAACAATTAATAAATACAACGCAATTAAGACAAATGCTGAGGAGAAACAGAATGCATTTAACGACGCGGTTAGTGATTATAAGACTAACAAAGGTAAACTTGATGCACTTGTTTCTGAGCAGGAGGGCAATAAAGCTAAGCGAGATGTGTGCAAGTTAAAGCTAGATAATCTTATTAGCGATAACGGTTTTTCATCTTGTGAAGCAATGCTTGAGTTGTTGGTTGACGAAGAGGAGATTAAGAATTCTGAAACTGAGATATCGACTTACAAAAGTGATGTTAAGTCTACTATGGATCAGATTAATCTTTTAAAAGAACAGACCAAGGATATTGTAAGAACGGATATAAGCGAGATGAAGGTTAATCAGGACCTTCTTGGTTTGCAGGTGGATGATAAAGCTGGACAGCTTAATACTGTTAAGAATCGTATATCCAACAATGAGGAGAAACTTGTCAATATCAACGCTAAAAAGGCTGATTATGACATTTATATAAAACAGCACAATTACTGTAGGAATCTATACAATCTGGTTTCCGGTAATACAGGTAAGGGTAAGCTTTCTTTAGAGCAATATCTTCTTGCGGAAGGGTTTGACAATATTATAAATGCTGCTAACAGAAGGCTTTATCCTATGACGGATAATCGCTATATTTTAAAACGAATAGGAAAGATAGGCAAGCAGAGTAGTGAGTTTCTTGACCTTGAGGTGTTAGATAATTATACAGGTAAGTCGCGCCCGGTAGGTAATCTGTCCGGTGGTGAGAGTTTTAAGGCTTCGTTAAGTTTGGCTCTAGGTCTTTCTGATACTGTGTCTTCTAGTGTTGGTGGTGTTCAGATGGATGCGCTTTTTGTTGATGAGGGATTTGGAACGCTGGATACAGATTCTATCAATAGTGCTTTAGACGTGCTTCTTAATCTATCTGAAGGTAATAAGCTTGTCGGACTTATCAGTCACAGGGAAGAACTTATAAGCAGCATTCCTACAAGGATAAATGTTAAGAAAACCCGCGAAGGAAGCGATATAATAATTGAGGAAGACTGAATCTGTCATCCTGAGCGCTAGCGAAGGATCTTTGACCTTCGAAGAAGGTCAATTTAATACTGGGATATGACCTATAACTAATGATTTTTAACAGGTAATATGTTATAATATAAGTTGAATGTCATAAAGAGTGACGAAGGATTTTAAAAGATTCTTCGCTACGCTCAGAATGACATGTATCAGGTATGCGTTAATTTACTTAAAATGATATTTTCAGGGGATTGATGTTTGGAGGAATTGATATGTATAGAAGATTACTTGCGTTTATAATGGTATGGGCGCTTTGCTTGAGTTTTGTTCCGGGAGCGTCAGGCTCGAATGTTTCGGCTGAAGCTGCATCTAAGACCAAGCTTTCTAACACTTCGGTAAGCCTTATAGTCGGCAAGACCAAGACCATCACTCTTAAGAATTGTAAGAAGGCTGTCAAGTGGAGCGTTACAAGCGGCGGTGTGGTTAAGGCTGTTAAGAAGAGCAAATATAAAGTTAAGTTAACCGCTAAGAAGAAGGGAACTGCTACTCTCACCGCCAAAGTCGGCAAGAAGAAATACAAATGTAAGATAACAGTTTCTCCTAAGACTGTATCTGTTAATAGTATTAGCCTGTCTTCACATCTTGAAAAGATTATAGTTGGAGGATATGCTTTTATTGACAATACAATTTCTCCTTCAAATGCATCCAATAAGACAGTAATCTGGTCATCTACCAATACATCCGTATGTGAGGTTGTTAATGGAGTAGTTTATGGTAAGGCAGCGGGTAACGCTGTGGTTACCGCTACTGTTGACAATAAGACGGCATCATGTGCAATAGTTGTTGAGGATGTTAAGGGTATTTCAAATGCAAGATTGGAGCGTAATTCTAAGAACAACGGATATAATTTATCATTTTCACTCACTACTACCTCTAATTCTACAATCAGAGCTAATGGTACCGCACATGTGAGTGTCTATAACACCAAGAAGGAATCTCAGTTTAAGAAGGATTATTTCTTTACTGATTCTGAATTTGTTAACCGTTCATCGGCTACATATATCTCGAATATCTATATGGTTAGTGTACCGATTTTGGATAAAGAATATGATTTCACTACTGTGTCGGGTGACGGCTTGATTAGCCTGTCGCTTGATCTTATGAGTGGCAATGAGGTGCAGACATTGGTTGCGTACATTTCCACACTTAAAAATGCCGCATCTTCTGATGCTTCGATTATTCCGGCGACTGATATTGAACCTGAGAAGCCTGCTGACACTTCTAATGATGAAGTGGTAAGCGCGGATGCTAATGCTAAGGTCTATGTTTATGACAGATATATAGAGTATGACAGTGAGAAGAAGACTCATAATGTTGTATTCTCTGTCAAGAGGGCGGATACCAATCAGTATACTGCAGGTTCCGGTACAATGACTGTGACTCTTTATAATGGCGGTAAGATAGTTTATAGCGCGAAGATTTCATTTACCGAGAAGAGCTTCTCTTACAGGAAGTTTGAGAGCAGCAGTCAGGCATATCTTGCGACGGTTCCTCTTGAAGAGAGCAAGATTCTGGCCGGAGCTGAGAACAATGGATTTGCGGTTCTTGCAATCAATCTTAATAATTCTATTAACTCTACCGTGTCAGCATATCTTCCGGTCGATCCTCTAAAGAAGATAGGAGACGATACATCAGGTGACGCCAATGCAGTCGAGACCGTGTATATAAGCGGAGATGCATCATTTGACGCAACTGCTACGAGTGTAAGCGTCACAATTCAGATGCGTAATTACTTGAAGACCGGTATCAAGTCTGCCGGTGAGGCTAAGTTTGTTGTCAAGGAAAGAACGAGTGGAGTTAATCTTAAAGAAGTTTATTCTGGTACAACTACGATTACCGAGAATGGGTTTACCTTAAAGACGCTGCCTAACAAGGCAACATATTATGATTATAAGCTGTCGCATAAGATTGATAAGTCCAAGCTTGAGTCAGGAAAGTCGTATCTCATAGAGGTGACTGTTACATCTAAGAATGGCAAGAATGCGACGGCAACGCTTTACGATTCTAAGTATATTGCGCCACCGACACCTGCATCAACGACGCAGGCAACGACCGAAGCGCCTTCTACGACTGAGATATTCTTCTTGGATACTCCGACGTATAATAAGGATACTAATAAACTTAATTTCAAATTTAGGGTTGTTAGTGGTAATGCCAATGGATCGGAGACAATAAAGATTAAATGTACTGCTAGAATTGCTATTACAAGTGGTAATGCTCAAGGGGAGGAATTGTTTACAACTGAATATGATGTTGATAATGGTATTCCCTATATAGATTTGGATGACTATGAGAGTACACCGACCGGAATGGTTGCTGATATTACTATTAATGCGGGCAATATTAAACCTTCTTCCGGTAAAGGGTTCTTAACGATTAGTTTAGATACCGTAAAAGGAAAATTCTTAAAATCAACCTCCACAACCTTAACCAACCTCCCTGTCTACACACCTCCAACAACTGAGGCGACTACGGAGGCAACGACGGAAGCTCCACCGGTTTATGCTGAGACAACGTATGAGGCTGATGATATAGAGGTAACTTATTCAACGGAGAACGCGCCGAAGATATCGGTTGCATTTAAACTTGCCAGCTGTAATGCTTCAGCTAATCCTAGCGAAGTATATATCAGCGGTAACGGAACCATTAATTATAGGATATTAAGTGGCGATGCGTCCGGTGAAGCTATTGGTTCAGGAGAGGCGTCATATGCAAAAGATAATTTTAGTGCATCGGATAGTAAGACGACTGTTACAATTTCTCCGACAATTACAGGTTCTACAGCTAATGGTAGTGGGGTTATAATAGTTGACATATATTATGACAATAAGAAGATAGGAAGCAAGACTATATCAGTCACCAATCTTCCTGTTAACAATACAGGTCCGTGATGACAATCTAAATATCATGTTCAGAAAACAGAGGAATTAACACTTCCTCTGTTTTGTATTAGATATTGACTTTGAACTGAAAAAGAAATATAATTGTGCCATAAAACAATGCGACACAGTTGTGTGTGAATAAGCATATTGTGATTTTTATAGGATCGAGGTGTTATATTTGGATAGAATAGATACTTTAGAGAAAGCATTGAATAGAATTAAAGAATTAGAGAGTGAAGTTAAGAGACTTAAGGAAGAGAACGAAGTTCTTAGAAATCGTAAAGTTGGTGGCCGTAAGAAGCATGATGATGCGTGGATGGAATCGTATAATGAGTTTGTGGTTGATTACGAGAGTGGGATGACCATCATGGAGATTGTTGCTAACAGAGATTTTAGCAGAAGAACTGCGTATAGGTATCTTTCATATTACAAGGAACTCAATAATCTGTCGAACAATTAGATTATTTGCATACAAGCTTAATATGAAACGTGGGAATGTCCAGCGAAAGGTTGGTGATATTATGGGCGGAAGAGTTTTGGATCTTGATATTGTTGTTGCGCATAGAAATGGAATTGCAGAGGGGATTGAGCAGGGGCGTGAAGAGGGCGTCAAGGGAATTGTTGCCGTTTATAAGAATCTAGGCGGTGGAGAACTTGACGTTGTAGAAGCGGTTGTGACTAATATGGGGCTTTCTGAGGATGAGGCCAGGGTTATTGTTAAGAAGTATTGGTAAATACATAGATTAAGGCAGAGGTTAATACCTCTGCCTTTTACTTTTTTACTTATGATAAGGTTCATTATTTATTATCCTATAACTTCTATACACTTGCTCTAAGAGTATCACCCTCATTAATTGATGTGGAAATGTCATTTTAGAAAATGATAATTTATAGTCAGCTCTTTTTAGGACTTCATCAGACAGTCCTAGTGATCCTCCGATTACAAATGTTATATGGCTCACACCTGATATTCCAAGGTCGTCAATCTTCTTAGAAAGCTCAACTGAATCGAGCATTTTGCCGTCGATTGCGAGCGCTATTACATATGAGGTGTCAGGGATAGCGTCAAGGAGGCGTTTGCCTTCTTTATCTCTAATTGCATTTTCTTCGGCCTCACTTGCTTTGTCAGGAGTCTTCTCGTCGCTGACTTCCTTGATTTCGAGTTTTATGTATCTGCTTAGGCGCTTAGTATACTCGTCTATTGCGTCACGCAAGTATTTCTCTTTTATTTTGCCGACTGTGGCTAGGGTTACTTTCATGATTCCTCCGTTATTTATTATATTGTCCTTCTAGCGAAGGACAAAGATTCTTCGCTGCGCTCAGAATGACAGGTTTGTTCAGATGACATTATAATCTCTCCAGCTTGTTTCGTCAATTTTCTTGTTTTAATTGAAAATTAATCGACGGTTTTATCACAAATGACGATATATTTTTATTTCATTCCAATTTATTGAAAATGAACTCTATATGTACTATAATAAGGGCTCATAGAAAGAGAAGGTTTTTGATAATGGTTTTTTCAAGTATTGAATTTATATTTCGGTTTTTACCGATTTTTCTTATATGTTATTATATTACTCCGAAGAACTACCGCAATTTTACTATATTGATGGGTAGTTTGATTTTTTATGCCTTTGGAGAGCCTATATATGTACTTTTAATGATTGCCTCAATTATAGTCAATCATTTCTTTGCGTTAAAGATTGCAAGAAGCCAGCACCTTGGAGGTAGTGGTAAGTTGCCACTTGTACTGGCGGTGGTCTACGATTTTGCGGTTCTTTTCATTTTCAAGTACTTCAATTTTGCAATATCGATTGTAAATGATATAGCGGGCGACGATATCTTATCCCCCGTTAATCTTACATTGCCACTCGGAATAAGCTTCTATACCTTCCAGGTGGTATCTTATGTCGCAGATGTGTATATGAGAAGGTATCACCCTGACAGGAACCTTTTATCATTTGCAACATATGTATGTATGTTTCCACAGCTCATAGCAGGTCCGATTGTCAACTACTATGAAGTTGCAGAGAAGTTAAAGGATCGTAAGGTTAGATACATAGAGTTAGAGTGGGGAGTAACCCTGTTTATCATGGGACTTTCATACAAGGTGCTGCTTGCCAACAAGATAGCTTCGCTTTGGAATGATGTTCAGACCGCGGGAGTATACGGTATTGACACATTTACCGCATGGCTTGGTTCGTGGGGATTCTCGATGCAGATTTACTTTGATTTCTTCGGATATTCGCTTATGGCGATTGGATTAGGTCATATGATGGGATTTAAGCTTCCGGGCAACTTTGCCAATCCGTATGAGTCTAAGTCGGCAACAACTTTCTGGAGGCGCTGGCATATGACGCTCGGACGCTGGTTTAGAGAGTATGTCTATATCCCGCTTGGCGGTAACAGAAAAGGAAGATTAAGGACTATATTCAATTTGTTTGTTGTATGGTCTTTGACCGGACTTTGGCATGGTGCTAACTGGAACTTTATCTTCTGGGGTATCTTCTATTTTATAATTCTTATGCTCGAGAAGAGCTTCTATCTTGAGAAGATTGAGAATTCCAAGTTGCTTGGACACATTTACATGCTTATACTTATTCCGATTTCGTGGACTATATTTAACATCACCGATCTTTCGGACCTTGGTCTTTACCTTGCCAAGATGTTATTTATCCCTATCAAGGGAACTGTTGACACGAGCGGAGTGTTCATGAACTTCTTTGGCAAATACTGGTGGTTGCTTCTCATTTGCGCAATCTGTTCAACCAGATTACCTATGAAGTTAGTTAAGGCAGCCAGAAATACAATGACTTTAAAAGTTATATTACTTGTTCTTTTCTGGTTTAGTGTATATCAGCTCCTTAAAGGAGCCAACAACCCATTCCTGTATTTTAGATTCTAGGAGGAAGGATTTATATGTCAGATAACGAGTTTCGCAGAAACTTTAGAACTTTTTATAAGATATGGCATCATTGTAAGCTTCTGATACTTATTGTGTTCACCACAATTCTTTTCACTGTTGCTACGGTTGTTTTAGCCATCAGTGGTGATATCGATATAACATGGGGTTTGAAGCATCCTGCATTTGCAAGTCTTTTACTTAACGAGCAGGCTTATGATGACGACGAGGATGACCTTTACGCAGATAATGACAATGATGATGTGGATAAAGATGACGATATCGATAACGGTGATGATTCGGACGATGCGGTATCTAAGGATGCGTCTAAAGATGGAGATGCTTCTTCTGATGCATCGGCTGAGGCATCTGGTGAGCCTAAGGTCAAGAAGCCTACTGAATATCAGGAGACCAAGAAGACCAAGGTTAAATCAAGATACTATAGCGATCCGGGTAAGGTTGCTCTTACTACCGATTATGAATATCAGATTGCGAGCAGTGACTATTATGACGATGCTCTCTTTATAGGTGATTCGAGGGTTGTTGGTCTTGAGACATATTCAAGCCTTAAAGGCAAGGCAACATTCTTTGCGGAGGAAGGTCTTACAGTCTACACCATGATGGAGAAGAAGATTGCGACTGTGCCGGGCAGCAAGAAGAAGGTTACCATCCCTACGGCTTTAAAGAGCAGAAGTTTTGGTAAGATTTATATAATGGTAGGTATCAATGAGCTTGGTACAGGTGATACCGACAGATATAAGAATCAGTATGAAGATAATATCAACAAGATAAGGAGTCTTCAGCCTAATGCCAAGATTATCATTATGAGTGTAATGAGAGTTACGGCAGCTACAGCTAAGGATCCTGTGGTCAACAACGTTAATATCAATGACAAGAATGTTGCTGCTGCTTCGTTAGCGGATGGAGTTGATATTTTCTACTTTGATATTAATCCACTCTTCATAACCAAGAAGGGTGATATCAGAAGTGAGTACACATGGGATGGTGTACATTTGAGGGCAGAGTATTATTCTAAGTGGGTTGATTTCCTTGATGAACATGGGGTTTAGATGAACTAAAGACATGAATATAATAAGGAGCACATTCACTATGTGCTCCTTAAGATTTTGTTATTATGAATATAAGAACTTTTTAACTGCTGAATTAAATTCAGGGTTCATTTTGGTTATTGTGTAATTCTTGCCGTTTATTATTACTACATATGGATAATCAGGGTTGTTTAAGAGAGTTATGTACATAACCTCTTTAGTTCCCGATAAGAACTGACAGTTGATGTCATTGTTATCAAACTTTATATCTGAATCGCTTGGGAACTTCTTCAGTGAGCTCTTGTTGATTGATGATATAATTGCTTCGAGACTTTCTTCTTTGGTTACGTTAGCGGCTTTTATACCTGAGCTTATCAATATTTTGTCTACTGATTTGGTAGCGTTCTTAATCTTAGGCTTGGTTATAAATTGAAGTGCAATAACCGCGCAAATGATAAGAAATAATGTTGACAAGATTCTTAATATTCTGTCTTTGGTAAATAGACCACCCATTAGTTCACCTCTACTATATTTTTTCACTGTCCCTTTGACAGCTATAACAGTATATCATATAATAATTTAAAATCAATAGTAATAATCGTTATATTTTATTTTTGGGAGGGCATATGAAGTTTAAACGACTATTAGCGGTTTATTTAGTCATTATTATATCGTTTATGCTGCCGGTTAACGGTCTTAGAACGTCGCACGCTGCTAAGCCTTCGGTTAACGCCAAGTCGTATGTTGTTATGGATGCCGGCTCGGCAGACATATTATATAAGAAGAATGCCAACAAGAAGATATACCCTGCGTCTACAGCCAAGATTATGACGGCTATGGTCGCAATCGATTCGTTAGATCTCGACAAGAAGATTACTTACACTACCAAGATGGCCAAAGCTGTTGCGTCACCTGATATCGCCAAGCTTAGCATACCGGTTGGAAGTAAGTACACCGTCAGGGAGTATCTTTATATGATGCTTATGGTGTCTGACGCGTCATCCGCATCGGCGTTGGCTATTGGAACATCCGGATCGTTTGAAGCATTTTCTAAGAAAATGAATGCTAAGGCGAAGAAACTTGGCATGACTGCGTCTTATTTTGATAACCCGGTCGGTCTTGACAAAGGCAATGGTTATAACAAGATTAAGACGACTGCGAGAGATTACGCGATTATGGCAAGGAAAGCGATGAGTTATCAGACTATAAGGACCATAGCAAAGACCAAGACTCATAAAGTACCTAAGTGTAACAAGAAGCCGGCGCTTAATATTGTTAATACCAATCTGTTTTATTCAAGCTACAACTATGACAAGGATAACTACCAGGTTATTGGGCTTAAGACTGGTTCTACCAATGCTGCAGGCTTTACTATGATTGTAGTGGGCAGAGATTACGATAACCATGAAGTTATATGCGCGTATTTTGGCGCTAACAGTAACTACAACAGGTATATTGGAATCAAGAAGCTTATGAATTATACATTTAAGCGATATAAGGCGGGCAAGATAACGCTTCACAAGGATTTCTGGGATTCGAGGTACGGAACATGTGCTGCGACTATCAGGTTGTACGCCGATAAAGGTATATTAAAATGCAATTCAAGCGGCAGGTTTTATCCTAACGAGGATGTGACGGGGGCGCAATTTACTTCTTATCTCAATGATATAAGTGGCGCAGCTATTACATTTTCTAACACTAATGTTAAACTTGGTGAGTTCTTAAAAGCTTACAACAAGCACTACAACTCAAAGAGAACTTTAGAGGACCTTTTAAGTGCCAAGATATTACCTTCTGATATGGTTCTTAATGATGAGCTTAATATTACCAAGGGACAGGCGGTTTACATAGCTGCTAACCTCAAGAAGGTGGAAGACGAGGCGCCTATAGTATCAAGTGATGCGAGTGCAAATGCAAGCGCCAATGCCCTAACTAAGGCTTCGCTTGATGACAGAGAGTATATTACAGAGATAGTCAGTGCCAACGCACTTGACGATAATGAGGAGATAGAGGATGTCGGAATCGAATAAGAGTACCACGTCATTTAAACTAAAGATTATCGCGATCATTTCAATGTTTATAGATCATATAGGAGCTGCCGTTGTTGAGAAAGTTATTGATGATCCGTTGGCGTTTGGAGCCGGTGATGACTTAGTTAAAGTTTTAAAGATTGTTGATGATGTCTTAAGGTCTGTCGGAAGGCTTGCATTTCCTTTGTTTATATTTATGATAATTGAGGGATTTAAGTATACCAGGAGCAGACCCAAGTATTTCTTAAGACTTTTTATATTTTCATTTATATCAGACATTCCTTTTGATCTCGGCTTCTTTCCTGAGTTTATAACGGGGTGGTTTCCTGAGACGTTCTTTGGTCAGAATGTGTTCTTTACATTAACGCTTGGACTTGGCGCAATTATTATGATAGACAGGATATGTACAGTTAACCCTCAGATTGAAGGAGAGAAGAAGCTTAATGCCAATGCGGTTAAGAGAGCGATAGGGGTTGCGGGAACTACGGCGGTTGCACTTGTTATAGCAGATTTTATTAATTGTGATTATGGAATGTCAGGGGTGCTTGCGATCATAGCCGCCTACCTTTTTAGGAGCAATTACAATTCGGAGATATTAGCGCCGGTTATAGTTCTGGGGGCGTTTAATCCGGTAGAGTTTATAGCGATTTTTGATGTGGTTATAGTTTCCGGTTATAAAGGTGAGAAGGGTAGGAACTTCAACAAATGGTTCTTCTATCTGTTCTACCCTGTACACCTATCACTTCTTGTCGGAATCAGAGAGTTGCTCAAGTATTTATTATAATTCTACTACCTCAACGACGGTGAGAGTATCGTCGTCTACATAGAACCTTACATCATATTTATCGAAACTTAGGCCGTACCTTCGGGTGCGGTCGTTTTGATATGTTGGACGAGGATCCTCGCTTAGGACACCAATCAAGGCTTCCTGCTTATCTTTAGACACCAGATTTAAGAGTTCGTCAGGAAATGTTACTTTTAGCTTCATCTTCTCAACGCTTGTAAATCCTTCTTTGGCATCCATATGACAGTCGGCGTAAGGAATATATGGCTTTATGTCATATATAGGTGTGCCATCGAGCATATCAACTCCGCTTACATATAGGAGCGGACCTTCATTTGCCTCGTAATCAATTCGGTCTAACTTGACTGAGGATAGGCCTAAGTTGTTAGGCCTAAAAGGTGATCTTGTAGCAAATACTCCCATCCTGGTATTGCCGCCCAGTCTCGGCGGTTTTACCGTTGCTGAAAATGTATCCCTCTTGGCTTTAGAGAATTCCCATATTATCCAAATGTAGTTAAAGTCTTCTAATCCCCTGAAAGCGTCATGAAGTCTGTATTCAGGCTCGAATTTGATTATGCCTGTCGCTTCTTTTACAAGTCCGCTCTGCCTTGGAATTCCGAATTTCTCGTTAAAATCTGTGTGTATATGTGCTATTGGCTTCATAGTAAACCTCCGATAATACGAGTATAGCACATAATTATATGGCGGTGTACCGATTTTGACAAAAGAATGGATGTATGATACTATTTTTCTAGGTTTGTATACATATTATATAAGTGAGGTGTATTATTTATGGAAGAGAATAACAATGAGAAGAGCAGCAATGCGAAGGTTATCGCGATAGTAGTTGCTGTTTTAGCGGTTGCAGCTATTGTTGCGTGCGTAATAATATTTGGCAACAAGGATAAATCAACTAAGCCTGCTGATAGTACTACCGAAGAGGTGACAGATGACGAGGATGATGCTGACGACACCGATGAAGAGGAAGAAGAGGAGAGTAACCTCGAAGAAGATCAGGTTATGTATGACGATATTATATATCGCGTAGATAAAGGAACTAAGACAGCTTTCGTTGAGAGCTGCGAGCTTTTTGATCCTAAAGATGTTGTTATAAAGGACACTGTTGAATTAGACGGAACGGAATACCCTGTTACTTCTATAGCGGATAGCGTGTTTAACGGTTTTGACACGATACTTAGTGTTGAGCTTGGTGAGAACATTGAAAATGTAGCAGATGATGCATTTTATTCGTGTTATAGTCTTAAGTCTGTTAAATGTAATGCTGCATTAAAGTCTATCGGAGCCAATGCGTTCAGCGCTTGTGACGAGCTTACAAGTGTTCAGTTAAACGAAGGACTTGAGGATATAGGAGACGACGCATTCAGTGCTGATCCTTTACTTACCGAGATTACACTTCCTTCAACTATTACTACGTTGGGCGCTACAATCTTTATGGATTGCGAGAAGTTATCTAAGGTGACGTTGACTGATGGTATATCGGTGCTTGGAGATGGAATGTTTACCAACTGTTATGAGATTAAATCAATTACAATTCCTTCTTCTATCACGAAGATTCCTGAAGAGTGCTTTTGGTCATGCGAAGGTTTGACGGGCACGTACGAGATTCCGGCGTCAATTAAAGAGGTTGGAGACAATGCGTTCTACGGTACATGTATCACAGAACTTAAGGTGCCTCTAGGTATCCTTCCTGCTGACGACAGTCAATTCATGGGCCTTGATGGAATGGATGACCTTGTAACGATTAAGGTTCCTGCGGCAGAGAAGAAGAAGTATACGGAATTCTACGACGGCTACGATGTAAAAGTAGTTACATATTAATAATGTTATTTATTGAAGAGCACTTGATTGTGCTCTTCTTTTGCTATTGACTTTTAACTTGTGAAAATGCTATAATTTCACTTGTTGTGATTTGGCAACATTTGCGGATATGGCGGAATCGGCAGACGCGCCAGCTTCAGGTGCTGGTGGTAGCAATACCGTGCAAGTTCAAGTCTTGTTATCCGCATTTAAGTTAATGGTCTTACTAAAGGCTTCCTTATATGGAAGTCTTTAATTATGATAAGACTGTTTAAAGTTATAAATAGGAGGATACTATGACGACTGCAATTATTATGATAGTTATCATACTCTATCTTGGAATGATGATAGCTATAGGAGCACATTTTACCAAAACCAACAATTCTGCTGATGACTTTTACTTAGGCGGAAGAAAGTTAGGTCCGTTAGTTACTGCGATGAGCGCTGAGGCGAGCGACATGAGTTCTTATCTTTTGATGGGACTTCCGGGACTTGCTTATCTTACAGGTTTAGCTGATGTGGGTTGGACTGCTATTGGTTTGGCTGCCGGTACTTATGTTAACTGGCTTATAGTTTCAAGAAGGGTTAGAAGATACAGCCATCAGCTTGATGCTATTACAATCCCTGATTTCTTTGCTAAGAGATATAAGGATGACAAGAATCTTCTTACATTACTTGCGGCTATCGTAATATTTGTATTCTTTGTTCCATATACAGCGAGTGGATTTGCTGCTTGTGGTAAGCTGTTTAACAGCTTGTTCGGCGTTGATTATCTTAAAGCAATGATTATCTGCGCAATTATTATTGTTATATACACAACTCTGGGTGGATTCTTGGCTGCATCTACAACAGACCTTATTCAGAGTATTGTTATGACTATTGCCTTGTTTATTGTTATAGCTTACGCTTGTGTACAGGCTGGCGGAATCGGTGATGTTATTGCAAATGCTAAGGGTCTCGCAGGTTATTTTGAATTTACACATACTCATGATCCTGAAGCTAATCAGAGTCTTCCATACGGTGCGCTTACCATTGTGTCAACGCTTGCTTGGGGACTTGGTTATTTTGGTATGCCACATATTCTTCTTAGATTTATGGCTACCAAAGAAGAGCAGAAACTTACAGTCTCAAGAAGAATCGCTACAGTATGGGTTGTGATTTCTATGGGAGTTGCTGTTTTGATAGGTATTGCAGGACGTGCGATGAGCGCTGATGGTAAGCTTGAGGTATTAACAGGTAACAATAGTGAGACTATTCTTATTAAGATATCTGATCTTTTATCTTCTCATGGAGTGCTTCCTACAATAATAGCAGGAATCATTTTATCGGGAATACTTGCTGCAACAATGTCAACTGCGGACAGTCAGCTTCTTGCTGCATCCTCAGCAGTTTCACAGAATATAATGGTAGATTTCTTTAAGGTTAAGATCAGTGATAAGCAGGCGGTACTTATTGCAAGAGGTACAGTGCTTGTACTTAGTGTGATTGCTGTGTTCTTAGCAAAAGATCCTGACAGCTCAGTATTTAAGATTGTATCATTTGCATGGGCAGGATTTGGTGCTGCATTCGGACCTGCTATGCTTCTTGCTTTATATTGGAAGAGAAGCAATAAGTGGGGCGCGTTATGTGGTATGCTAAGTGGTGCTGTTATGATATTTGTATGGAAGTTTGCTATTCGCCCACTTGGCGGAGCATGGGATATATATGAGCTTCTTCCTGCATTTATTATTGCTTTGGTTGTCAATGTTGTTGTGAGCCTTATAACCGCAAAGCCTGATGATGAGATAGTAGAGGGCTTTGATGAGATGGCTAACATTTCTTCTATTGAGTAGATATTTCGGGGCTTTTTAGCCCCGTTTGAATTTTGGAGGGCAATATGATTAAGCTTTTTATTGGAATTGCGCTTACAATTTTAAATTATGATGTTAGTGTGTCTGGGCATGTGATGGGAGTGTTTCCTCATTTTCTGGGATTTCTTCTGATTGTTCTTGCCATAAATGAGCTTGAGAAGAAGGATGATACTTTTGAACGAGTGATGCTTCCTTCTTATATAATGATAGTTTATTCTCTTGCGTTTTATGCTGCTAAGTCTTTCGGTGCCAGTTTTTACTTGGAGAGTCACGCGCCGTATCTCTTATATTTCATTCAATTGCTAGAGACTATCGGTACAATGCTTGTAATATATTTTGTTATATTTGGAATTGTTCACTATGAGCATAGGCTAAGGATTGATGTCGGAGCTGAGAAAATGAAGACTATATGGAAGGTGCTTGGAATCGGCTTCATTTTATACTATGTCGGATATATGACCGTTTTGATGTATGGTGGGGCAGCAGACCTTTCAAACGCAGAGCAGGTTACCAAAAATGTGTTGCCACCGTTTATATTGTTCCAGGGACTCAATGGAGTTAAGAATATAGCTGTTGTTGTTTTCATTTTCATGCTCTATAAGGTTACAATGAAAATGAAGAGTAAGATAGGTTAGGTGATATTATGTGGATTGCTGATCAATGGCGTGATTATGAGGTTTTGGATACATCTAATGGCGAGAAGCTTGAGAGGTGGGGCGATTATATCCTTGTGAGACCTGATCCACAGGTTATTTGGGATACACCTCATAAACATCCAATGTGGAAACAGAAGAATGCGCATTATCATAGAAGCAAGAAAGGCGGCGGAGAATGGGAGTTCTTTGATTTGCCTAAGACTTGGGAGATTGAATACAAGGAACTCAAGTTTAGATTGCAACCATTCAGCTTTAAACATACAGGACTTTTCCCTGAGCAGGCTGTTAATTGGGATTGGTTTTCTTCTATAATAAAGAAGGCTGTGTCTGAAGGACGAGAGGTCAAGGTGTTAAACCTTTTTGCTTACACAGGTGGTGCAACGATAGCTGCGTTAAATGCGGGCGCCAAGGTTACGCATGTTGATGCCTCTAAAGGTATGGTTAACTGGGCTAAAGAAAATGCTGCACTTTCTGGACTTGTAGATGCGCCTGTCAGATGGCTTGTCGATGATTGCGTCAAGTTCGTTGAGCGCGAGATTAGAAGAGGGAATACATATGATGCGATAATTATGGATCCTCCGTCATACGGAAGAGGACCAAAGGGCGAGATTTGGAAGATAGAAGACAGTATCTACCCATTCATTAAGCTTACTACCAAGATTCTTAAGAAGGATCCACTTTTCTTCCTCGTCAATTCCTACACGACAGGGCTCCAGCCCGGTGTCTTAAGCTACATGATTAACACCGAGATAGTTTCTCGTTTCGGAGGAAATGTTACATCAGAGGAGATTGGACTTCCTATTAAAGACAGTAACCTTGTTTTGCCTTGTGGTTGTAGCGGAAGGTGGACGAAGTAACCTATCTATATAGTAAGCTTTTGTAAATTTTATAACAACATATAGTGCAAGAGAATTTTTTTTAAATTTTCTCTTGCATTTTCTTGATTATTGTTATATACTACCAAATGTTGTGACCTTGATAGCGATGAAGCGTGAGGTTGCTGCCAAATGGCAGGTTTTCCGTGGAGCGAGTCAAGTTTTAAACTGGCGACAAGTCACTGTACAAAGTTAACAATCTGCGTAAGGGCAGATATGACGTGCGTTTTCATTTCGTTGCATTTTATGAAACGCCCGGGTAAGTGTACAGTCACCGCTTGTCGTACCGCAAAGTACGAAAAGGAGGCGACTTTTTTTATGGCAAGTCAGAACGTAATGAGAATTACATTAAAGGCATATGATCACAAGATCATTGATGCTGCTGCCAAGAACATCGTGGAGGCCGTTACTAAGGCCGGATCTAAGGTAAGTGGTCCAGTACCAATGCCTACTAAGAAGGAGGTAGTTACTATCCTTCGTGCTGTACATAAGTACAAAGATTCACGCGAGCAGTTCGAGCAGAGGACTCATAAGAGACTTATTGATGTAATCAACCCAAGCAAGAAGACTGCCGATGTTTTACAGGGTATGGATTTACCAGCCGGTGTAGACATCAGTATCAAGATGAAGTAATTCATCACTAACATTTTCATTTTACAAAATATCCTTAAGGGTTAAGATATAGGGTCCAAGCTTTCTTATATAGATAAGAGACCAAGTATTCCGTATTTTAACATCTAGGATGATTGCAATTTAGCAATCCGCTGTAGATTACATAGGAGGAATTAAACATGAAGAAAGCGATTTTAGCAACTAAGGTCGGCATGACTCAGGTTTTTGACGAGGACGGAGTTTTGACAGCTGTAACAGTATTACAGGCTGGTCCTTGTGCGGTAACTCAGGTCAAGACAGTTGAGAATGACGGCTACAGTGCAATTCAGGTTGGCTTCGCAGAGAAGCGCGAGAATCTTGTGAACAAGCCACAGAAGGGACACTTCGATAAGGCTGGCGTATCTACTAAGAGATATGTTCGCGAGTTTCGTTTTGAGAATTCAGAGGAATATGAGTTAGGTCAGGAGATTAAGGCTGACATATTCGCTGAAGGAGACAAGGTTGATGCTACAGCAACCTCTAAGGGACATGGTTATGCAGGCGCAATCAAGCGTCATGGTTTTGCAAGAGGTCCTGTTACTCACGGTTCTAAGCATCACAGACATACCGGTTCTTCCGGATGTGCAACAGATCCTGGTAAGGTATTCAAAGGTAAGAAGATGGCCGGACATTACGGTTGCAAGCGTACCACTATCCAGAATCTCGAAGTTGTTAGAGTAGACGCAGAGAAAAACATTATTTTGGTTAAGGGTTCTGTACCGGGACCAAAGAAGTCCTTAGTAATGTTAAAAGAGACTGTAAAGTCTGGTAAGTAAGACTAAGGAAGGAGGAACTTTTGAGATGGCATCTGTATCTGTATACAATATAGAAGGTAAAGAAGTTGGCAATATCGAGCTTAACGACGCTGTATTCGGTGTTGAGATTAATGAGCACCTTGTACATATGGCTGTTGTAAGTCAGCTTGCTAACAAGAGACAGGGCACACAGAGCGCTAAGACACGTTCAGAAGTACGTGGTGGCGGTAGAAAGCCTTGGAGACAGAAAGGAACCGGTCACGCAAGACAGGGTTCTACACGTAGTCCACAGTGGACTGGCGGTGGTGTTGTATTTGCACCAAAACCAAGAGATTATTCTTTCAAGCTCAATAAGAAGGAGAGACAGGCTGCATTAAAGTCTGCATTTACTTCAAGAGTTCAGGAAGATAAGTTCAAAGTACTTGACGAGCTTAAGCTTGATGAGATCAAGACCAAGAACGTTCAGAACATTCTTGACAACCTTGACACATCAAAGGCTTTAATCATCACAGCTAGTAATGATGACAAGAACCTCGTTCTTTCAGCTCGTAACATCGCAGGCGTTAAGACTGCATTTATCTCATCTGATGAGAGTGGTGTCAGCAGCAATATTAATGTTTATGACATCTTGAAATATGATACCGTTATCGCTACTAAGGATGCGGTAGCTAAGATTGAGGAGGTGTACGCATAATGGCAGCGATTAAGTATTATGACGTAATTTTAAAGCCTGTTATTACTGAGAAGTCTATGAATGCTATGGGCGAGAAGAAATACACATTCTTAGTTCACCCAGAAGCTAACAAGTCTCAGATTAAGGAAGCTGTTGAGAAGATGTTCGACGGCGTTAAGGTTTCAAAGGTTAACACCATGAATCAATCAGGTAAGACCAGAAGACGTGGAATGGTTTACGGCAAGACTGCTAAGACCAAGAAGGCAATTGTACAGCTTACTGAGGAGAGCAAGGATATCGAGATCTTCGAGGGACTGTAATATAGAATTGCAGACTATACGCATTTAAGCGTGATAATAAATAGGAATGAATGAAAGGAGTGTACATCATGGGAATTAAGAAATATGGCCCATACACACCTTCGAGAAGAAACATGACAGGTCTTGACTTCGCAGAGATCACTAAGGCAACTCCTGAGAAGTCACTCACCGTTTCTTTGAAGAAGAACGCTGGTCGTAACAACCAGGGTAAGATAACTGTTAGACACCACGGTGGTGGTTCAAGAAGAAAGTATAGATTGGTAGATTTTAAGCGTAACAAGGATGGTATTCCAGCAACTGTTACAGCTATTGAGTACGATCCAAACCGTACAGCTAATATCGCACTTATCACTTATGCTGATGGAGAGAAGAGCTACATCATCGCTCCTAACAAGCTTGAGGTTGGTGCAACATTGATGAATGGACCTGAGGCTGAGATTCGTATCGGTAACTGCCTTCCATTGGAGAACATCCCAGTTGGTACTGAGGTACACAACATCGAGATGGTTCCTGGTAAGGGCGGACAGATGGTTCGTGCAGCAGGTAACGCAGCACAGTTGATGGCTAAGGAAGGCAAGTATGCAACCCTTCGTCTTCCATCAGGTGAGATGCGCATGGTTCCTATCAAATGTAGAGCAACTATTGGTACCGTTGGTAATGTTGAGCACGGTCTTGTTAAGATTGGTAAAGCCGGACGTAAACGTCATATGGGTATCCGCCCAACAGTTCGTGGTTCGGTTATGAACCCTAATGACCATCCACACGGTGGTGGTGAGGGACGTGCACCTATCGGACGTTCAGGTCCTTGCACTCCTTGGGGTAAGCCAGCACTTGGACTTAAGACCAGAAAGAAGAATAAGCATTCCAACAAGATGATCGTTCGCCGTCGTGACGGTAAGAACTTCAAGTAATAAGGAGGTACGAATATGGCTCGTTCATTAAAGAAAGGACCTTATGCAGATAAGAGCTTGCTTAAGAAGGTTGACGCTGCAGTTAGCGGTGGTAGCAAAGATGTAATCAAGACTTGGTCACGTCGTTCTACAATCTTCCCTTCTTTCGTAGGTTTAACATTTGCGGTTCATGATGGAAGAAGACATGTGCCTGTCTATGTAACAGAGGATATGGTTGGACATAAGCTCGGTGAGTTCGTTCAGACCAGAACCTTCCGTGGACACGGCAAAGATGATAAAAAGAGTAAGGTACGTTAATTTGAAAGGAGGGTTCATCCATGGCTAAAGGACATAGATCCCAGATAAAGAAGACAAGAAATGAAGAGAACAGAGAGACAAGACCTAGCGCTAAGTTATCTTATGCTCGCGTTTCTGTTCAGAAAGCTTGCTTCGTATTGGATGCCATTAGAGGTAAGGATGTTCAGACAGCGCTTGCTATCTTAGCTTACAATCCAAGATATGCATCAAGCGTTATAGAGAAATTGCTTAAGTCAGCAATTGCAAATGCTGAGTACAAAGGACTTAATGTAGACGATTTGTATATTGCAGAATGCTATGCGAATAAAGGACCTACAATGAAGAGAATCAGACCTCGTGCACAGGGTAGAGCTTATCGTATCGAGAAGCGCACAAGCCATATCACGATTGTTCTTGATGAGAGATAATAGGAGGTAATCATGGGACAGAAAGTTAATCCTCACGGCTTAAGAGTCGGAGTTATTAAAGACTGGGATTCCAGATGGTACGCTGATAAGGATTTCGCTGATAATCTTGTAGAAGATAACAAGATCAGAAAGTACCTTTTGAAAGAGCTTAAAGAGGCTGGTGTTTCTAAGGTAGAGATCGAGCGTGCATCTAACCGAGTTAAAGTTATCGTTTATACCGCTAAGCCAGGTGCTGTTATCGGTAAGAACGGTGAGTCTATCAATAAGACTAGAGATAATGTTCAGAAGATGACTGGCAAGAAGCTTAACATCGAGGTTAAGGAGATTAAGAAGCCTGATCTTGACGCTCAGCTTGTTGCAGAGAATATTGCACAGCAGTTAGAGAACCGTGTAGGTTTCAGACGTGCTATGAAGGGCGCTATGCGTAATACTATGAAGGAAGGCGCTCTTGGTATCAAGACTTGTGCTTCAGGTCGTCTTGGTGGAGCTGATATGGCTCGTACAGAGTTCTATAGCGAGGGAACAATTCCTCTTCAGACTCTTCGTGCTAATATCGACTATGGCTTCGCAGAGGCTGATACCACATATGGTAAAGTAGGCGTTAAGACTTGGATTTATTTAGGAGAAGTACTTCCTACCAAGAGTAACAAGAAGGAAGGGAGAGATAAGTAATGTTAATGCCAAAGAGAACAAAGCATCGTAAGCAGATGCGTGGATCTATGAAGGGTAAGGCAATGCGTGGCAATACTATTTCTCATGGTGAGTTTGGTATCGTAGCTACAGAGCCTTGTTGGATCAAGTCTAACCAGATCGAGGCAGCCCGTGTCGCTATGACTCGTTACGTTAAGCGTGGTGGTAAGATTTGGATTAAGATTTTCCCTGACAAGCCTGTTACACACAGACCTTTAGGAACTCGTATGGGTAAAGGTAAAGGTGCTGTTGAGTTTTGGGTAGCAGTAGTTAAACCAGGTCGTGTAATGTTTGAGATTGCCGGAGTACCTGAGGATACAGCTAGAGAGGCGCTTCGCTTGGCAATGCATAAGCTTCCTGTCAAGTGTAAGATCGTTTCTAAGGCAGATTTAGAAGGCGGTGATAGCAGTGAAAAGTAAGATATATACAGATGAATTACAGACAAAGAGCACTGATGAGTTGGTACTCGACTTAGAAGCTGCTAAGAAAGAACTTTTTAACTTGAGATTCCAGAATGCAACTAATCAGTTAGATAACACGAGCAGAATTAAGGAAGTTCGTAGAAACATTGCCAGAATTCAGACCGTTATCACTGAGAAGAATGCGGCTCAGTAGTTTAGGAAGGAGGAATTCTAATGGCAGAAGAGAGAAATCTTAGAAAGACTCGTGTAGGTAGAGTTGTAAGTGACAAGATGGATAAGACCATCGTTGTAGCAATCGAGGATAACGTAAAGCATCCTTTATACGGTAAAATCGTTAAGAGAACTTACAAGCTTAAGGCTCATGACGAGGAGAATACATGTAAGATTGGTGACCGTGTTAAGGTTATGGAGACCAGACCTTTGTCTAAGGATAAGAGATGGAGATTGGTTGACGTTATCGAGAGAGCTAAGTAATTTAGCTTTTTGAAGGAAGGAGAAACACCATGGTTCAACAGGAAACTAGATTGAAAGTGGCTGACAACACCGGTGCTAAAGAGTTACTTTGCATCCGCGTAGTTGGAGGTTCAACCAGAAGATATGCTAATATTGGTGACACTATTGTTGCTTCGGTCAAAGATGCAACGCCCGGAGGTGTTGTTAAAAAGGGTGACGTTGTTAAGGCTGTTGTTGTTCGTACTAAGAAGGGCGCTCGTCGTAAGGACGGTTCTTATATCAAGTTCGATGAGAATGCAGCAGTTATTATCAAGGATGATCTTAATCCAAGAGGAACCCGTATATTTGGACCGGTAGCTAGAGAGCTTAGAGATAAGAAGTTCATGAAGATTATCTCACTCGCTCCGGAAGTTTTGTAAGGAGGAAGCGACTAATGGCAAGTAGCAAGATTAAGAAAGATGACCAGGTTCAGGTTATCACAGGCAAGGATAAAGGTCGTTCCGGCAAAGTCCTTGATGTGGATATTAAGAATCATAAGGTACTTGTTGAAGGGATCAATATGGTTAAGAAGCATGCTAAACCAAGCGCATCCAATCAGCAGGGTGGAATTATCGATCAGGAAGCATGGATTGATATTTCTAACGTAATGTACCTCCATAATGGCGAGCCTACACGTATCGGCTTTAAGAAGGATGGCGAGCAGAAAGTTCGTTATGCTAAAGCAACTGGCGAGTCAATTGAGTAATAAAGAGAGGAGGATACGACATTGAGTAGTAGATTAAAAGAGACATATAATTCAGAAATCAAAGATGCAATGACCAAGAAATTTGGCTATAAGAACGTTATGCAGATCCCTAGACTTGAGAAGGTTGTAATCAACATGGGTGTTGGTGAGGCTAAGGAGAATGCTAAGGTTTTAGATGCTGCACTTAGTGATCTTGAGACTATCGCAGGTCAGAAGCCAGTTACAACTAAGGCTAAGAAGTCTGTCGCTAATTTCAAACTTCGTGAAGGTCAGGCAATCGGAGCTAAAGTTACTCTTCGTGGTGACAAGATGTACGAGTTCACAGATCGTTTAGTTAACTTAGCATTACCTCGTGTACGTGACTTTAGAGGTGTTAACCCTAACTCATTTGACGGAAGAGGTAACTACGCACTTGGTATCAAGGAGCAGCTTATCTTCCCTGAGATCGAGTACGATAAGGTTGATAAGGTGAGAGGTATGGATATCATTTTCGTAACCACCGCTGAGACCGATGAAGAAGCACGTGAATTGTTGAGATTATTCGGCATGCCGTTTAGCAAATAGTTAGGAGGGTTTTCATGGCTAAGACATCTATGAAGGTTAAGCAGCAACGTAAGCAGAAGTATTCTACAAGAGAGTACACACGTTGCAGAATTTGTGGTCGTCCACATGCTTACTTGAGAAAGTATGGAATCTGCAGAATTTGTTTCCGCGAGTTAGCTTACAAAGGCGAGATTCCTGGTGTTAAAAAGGCAAGTTGGTAATATAAAGTAAGGAGGACATAGCAAATGACAATGAGTGATCCAATTGCAGATATGCTTACAAGAATTCGTAACGCTAATACTGCAAAACATGATACAGTAGATGTACCTGCTTCAAAAATGAAGGTTTCTATTGCTGAGATCCTTGTTAACGAGGGATATATCAAGTCTTATGAGCTTGTTGAAGACGGCAATTTCAAGAATATCCATATTACATTGAAGTACGGTGCTAACAAGAATGAGAAGATTATCAATGGTATTAAGCGTATTTCTAAGCCAGGTCTTAGAGTATATGCAAATGCTGAGGATATGCCAAAAGTTCTTGGCGGTTTAGGAATCGCTATCGTTTCTACTAACAAGGGTGTTGTTACCGATAAGGAAGCAAGAAACCTTAATGTTGGTGGAGAAGTTTTAGCATATGTTTGGTAATACTTCAGATAAAATATACATTTGTAATTTATAATAATCCAGAAAACGGGGTTAAACCCTGACAATTTAAGGAGGTATATTATGTCACGTATCGGAAGACTTCCAATTGACGTCCCAGCAGGTGTTGAGATTAAGATTGAGGAGAACAATAAAGTGACTGTTAAAGGTCCTAAGGGACAGCTCGTTAAGGAGCTCCCAGTTGAGATGACAATCAAAAATGAAAATAATCAGCTTATTGTTGAGAGACCTAACGATCTTAAGAAGATGAAGGCTCTTCATGGTCTTACAAGATCTCTTCTTAACAATATGGTTATTGGTGTAACTGAAGGATATAAGAAAGTTTTAGAGATCAACGGTGTTGGTTATCGTGGAGCTAAGCAAGGCAAGAAGCTCACTCTTTCACTTGGTTATTCACATCCGGTTGAGATGGAGGATCCTGAAGGAATCGAAGTAACAATGGAAGGTCAGAACCTTATCATTGTAAGCGGTATTGACAAAGAGAAAGTTGGACAGTACGCAGCTGAGATTCGTGCTAAGAGAGGACCTGAGCCATATAAAGGTAAGGGTATCAAGTATCAGGATGAGGTTATCCGTCGTAAGGTTGGTAAGACTGGTAAAAAATAATAAGTAAAGGAGTGAATTGATATGATTAACAAGAAATCAAGAAAAGAAGTACGTGTTAAGAAGCATATGCGTGTTCGCAATCGCTTTAGTGGCACTGCAGAGAGACCACGTTTAGCCGTATATAGAAGTAATAATCATATGTATGCTCAGATTATCGACGACACAGTTGGTAACACTTTAGTATCAGCTTCTACCTTACAGAAGGATATCAAGGCTGAACTCGAGAAGACCAATGATGTCGATGCAGCTGCTTACGTAGGTAAGGTTGTTGCAGAGCGTGCATTAGAGAAGGGTATTAAGACAGTAGTATTTGACCGTGGTGGTTTCATTTACCAGGGTAAAGTTAAGGCACTCGCAGACGCAGCTCGTGAAGCAGGCTTAGAATTCTAATAAGGAGGACATATATAATATGAAGAGTACAATGATTGATCCAACTCAGTTAGAATTGGAAGATAATGTAGTAACGATCAAGCGTGTAACCAAGGTTGTTAAGGGTGGTCGTAACATGAGATTTGCTGCATTGGTTGTTGTTGGCGACAAGAATGGCCATGTAGGTGTTGGACTTGGCAAAGCTGCTGAGGTTCCTGAAGCTATCCGTAAGGGTAAAGAGGATGCTACTAAGAAGTTAGTAGAGGTTCCTATTAATGATAATAACAGTATTCCACATGATTTTATCGGTGAGTTCGGAAGTGCTAGAGTTCTTCTTAAGGCTTCTCCAGAGGGTACCGGTATCATCGCTGGTGGTCCTGCTCGTGCTGTCTTAGAGCTTGCAGGATACAAGAATATTCGTACTAAGTCTTTAGGATCAAACAACAAGCAGAACGTAGTTCTTGCAACTATCAACGGCTTGACTAACTTAAAGACTCCAGAGCAGATCGCTAAGCTTCGTGGCAAGTCTGTTAGCGAGATTATCGGTTAGGAGGTAACTATAAATGGCAGATAAGTTAAAAATCACATTAGTAAAGTCTCCAATCGGTGCAGTTCCAAAGCAGAGAAAGACGATTGAAGCATTGGGCCTTAGAAAGATGCATAAGACTGTTGAAATGCCTAATAACGATGCTGTTAAGGGAATGATTCAGCAGGTTCGTCACTTAGTTAAGGTCGAAGAAATCTAACAGGAGGTTAAAAGTCATGGATTTATCTAATTTAAAGCCAGCCGAGGGCGCGACTCAGAGCGATTTCAGACGTGGTCGTGGTCATGGTTCAGGCAATGGCAAGACTGCAGGTAAAGGTCATAAAGGTCAGATTGCTCGTTCAGGACATACAAGACCTGGCTTCGAGGGTGGTCAGATGCCATTATACAGACGTATTCCTAAGAGAGGTTTTAAGAACCCTAACACTAAAGAGATTATCCCTATCAATATTTCTAAGTTAGAAGTATTCGATAATGGTGCTGACGTTACTATTGAGGCTCTCAAGGAAGCAGGAATCGTTAAGAATGAGAAAGACGGAATCAAAATTCTTGGGAATGGAGTATTAACTAAGAAACTTAATGTTAAGGCTAATGCATTTTCTGCATCAGCTAAGGAGAAGATTGAGGCTCTTGGTGGAAAAGCAGAGGTGATCTAATGTTAGAAACACTTCGTAACATTTGGAAGGTTAAAGACTTAAGAAATCGTATGGCATATACAATTGGCGTCCTACTTGTTGTTTTAGTAGGATGTCAGCTCCCTGTTCCGGGACTTGATCATGTAGCCATCTCTGATTATTTTAAGAATTCGCTCGGAGATTCGTTCAGCTTAATGAATTCATTCACAGGTGGATCATTTGAGAACATGTCTATCCTTGCACTTAACGTAACCCCATACATTACCGCATCCATCATCATGCAGCTCTTAACTATCGCAATTCCTGCTTTAGAGGAGATGCACAGAGACGGTGAAGAGGGACGTAAGAAGATGAATACCATCACCCGTTACATTACGGTTGCTCTTGGTATTTTAGAAGGTCTTGGTACCTCTATCGGATTCGGTCGTGGCGGTTATATGTACGAGTACAACGCATTTAACGTAGCTTTGATGGTTATGATTTTAACTTGTGGTGGCGTATTCGTAATGTGGCTTGGAGAGTGTATCACAGAGAAGGGTATCGGTAATGGTATTTCTATTATCCTTTTGATCAACATTGTTTCAAGAATGCCTGGTGATTTCTACGGTTTATACCAGAAGTTTGTTCAGGGCAAATCAATCGGTGGCGCTGTTATTGCAGCAGTTGTAATCGTTGCAGTAGTAGTAGTTACTGTAGTGCTTGTTTGTTTGTTCAATCAGGCAGAGCGTCGTATTCCTGTTCAGTATGCTAAGAAGATGGCAGGTCGTAAGATGATTGGTGGTCAGTCTACTTACATTCCTATTAAAGTAAGTACAGCTAACGTTATTCCTATCATTTTTGCTGCTTCATTGATGGAGTTTCCTTCAATCTTATCTAACTTCTTCAGCGCAGATGATTCAGGCACATGGGGCAAGGTGCTTAGAGTATTGAGCCAGTCTAACTGGTGTGATCCTAACCATCCTGTTCGTTCAATCGGTTTGATTGTTTATTTAGTTCTTATCGTATTATTTGCATTTTTCTATACTTCAATTATGTTCAACCCAATCGAGGTTGCTAACAATATGAAGAAGTCTGGTGGATTTGTACCGGGTATTCGTCCTGGTAAGCCAACTGCAGAGTACATGAATACAATTCTTAACTATGTAATCTTCATAGGAGCTATTGGTTTGTGTATAGTTGCAATTATTCCAATCTTCTTCTCAGGAGTATTCAAAGCAAATGTATCATTTGGTGGAACATCAATCATCATCGTTGTCGGTGTTATATTAGAGACCATCAAGCAGATTGAGTCACGCATGTTAGTACGTCATTATAAGGGATTCTTAAATGACTAATTACATTTTTGTGTTGACATAATCAGTGAGCTGTAGTATTATGCTACAGCTTACTGTTGTTACATATAGACATTTATTGAGGAGGTAACATTATGAAGATAGTTATGTTAGGTGCTCCTGGTGCCGGCAAGGGTACTCAGGCTAAGATGATCGCAGATAAGTATTCTATCCCACACATCTCAACCGGAGATATTTTCCGTGCCAATATCAAGGAGGGGACTCCTCTTGGTGCCAAGGCTAAGGAATATATGGACAAGGGACTTTTAGTTCCTGATGAGCTTGTGTGTGATTTAGTTGTTGACAGAATTCAGCAGGACGACTGTAAGAACGGATACATTCTTGATGGATTCCCAAGAACTATCCCTCAGGCTGAAGCATTGACTGACGCTCTTTCTAAGATTTCCGATAAAGTAGAGTATGCAATCAATGTTGAAGTTCCAGACGAGAACATCGTTAACCGTATGGGCGGAAGACGCGCATGTGTTGGTTGTGGTGCAACATATCATGTTAAGTACAACCCACCTAAGGTTGAGGATGTATGTGACAAATGTGGCGAGAAGCTCATCCTTCGTGATGATGACAAGCCTGAGACTGTTCAGAAGCGTCTTGACGTTTATCATGAGCAGACACAGCCTCTTATCGACTACTATACCAAGCAGGGCGTTATCGCTGAGGTTGATGGTACAGTTGATATGAACGAGGTATTTGATAATATTGTTAAGCTTTTAGAGGCATAACGATTCAGATTATATGATGAATTGCTCCCTGCCTTTTAAGACAGGGGGCTTTTTATATTGTGGTTTTATTCCTTCCTTTAAGCACAGCCTAATGTTGAAGGTTTAACCATTTAGAAACTTAAGGTAAGTAATATAACCATAATAATATATGGAGGTAATAACATGTCAAAGGCAGACGTTATAGAAGTAGAAGGTACAGTTTTAGAGAAGCTTCCTAATGCAATGTTCAAGGTTGAACTTGAGAATGGACACATTGTCTTAGGTCACATAAGTGGCAAGCTTCGTATGAATTATATTAAGATATTACCGGGAGATACAGTGACGTTAGAGATGTCTCCATATGACCTTTCTAAGGGACGTATTGTTTGGAGAGCTAAATAATTGTAAATATCAAGCAAAAAATGCTTGTATTTTATAATAAGGAATGATATAATATTTTCCGAATGTTTTTGAAAGGAGAGATTGCGGTGAAGGTTAGAGCATCAGTTAAGCCTATTTGCGAAAAATGCAAAGTCATCAAAAGAAAAGGCAAGATTCGCATAATCTGCGAAAACCCTAAGCACAAACAGAGACAAGGTTAATATAAGCCTTGGTTTTTTGTGCGTTTTAAGTATATACTGAATTACCGAATAGGTATGTACTAATTTATCATTATGATAAGCGGCTGGGTGGTCACATTATCACTACTAGATGTGAATCACCATTAATCACTATATAATTATTGAACTTATAAGCATGAGAGACACGTATGTCATTTCACCGTACTGCGGATACGCTGGATTGATTGCTTAACGAATTATTTTTTAGAATTTGGAGGTGCGAAGGCACATGGCACGTATTGCAGGTGTAGATTTACCTAGAGAGAAGCGCGTTGAGATCGGCCTTACCTATATCTACGGTATTGGTAGAACCAGCGCTATCAGAATTTTAAAAGATGCTAATGTTAACCCGGACACTCGTGTTCGTGACCTTACTGATGATGAGGTTAAGAGACTTGCTGAGGTTATCGGCGAGACACAGGTTGTTGAGGGTGACTTACGTCGTGAAGTTGCTTTAAACATTAAGCGTCTTCAGGAGATCGGTTGTTACCGTGGAATCCGTCATAGAAAGGGATTGCCGGTACGTGGTCAGAAGACTAAGACCAACGCTAGAACTCGTAAGGGTCCTAAGAGAACCGTAGCTAATAAGAAGAAGTAATCATACAAGATAACTTAGGAGGTTTCATTTAATGGCTAAGAAAGTTGATAGAAAGACGAGTAAGAAGCGTGTTAAGAAGAATGTCACTAAAGGACAGGCACACATTCAGTCATCTTTCAATAATACAATTGTTACATTAACAGATGCAGAAGGCAACGCTCTTTCATGGGCAAGTGCCGGTGGTCTTGGTTTCAAGGGATCTAAGAAATCAACCCCTTATGCTGCTCAGATGGCAGCAGAGACTGCAGCTAAGGCAGCTACTATTCACGGTTTGTCAGAGGTAGATGTATTCGTTAAGGGACCTGGTTCAGGTAGAGAGGCAGCTATCCGTGCTCTTTCAGCATGCGGTATCAATGTTCTTTCTATTCAGGACGTAACTCCTGTTCCACATAACGGATGCCGTCCACCAAAGCGTAGAAGAGTCTAATTAAGGAGGTAAGAGATCAATGGCAGTAGATAGAACTCCGGTCCTTAAGAGATGCAGATCCTTACAGATGGACCCGGTATATTTAGGAATTAATAAAAAATCAAGAAGAAAGTTAACCCGTAGCAACCGTAAGGTTAGTGAGTACGGACTTCAGCTTAGAGAGAAGCAGAAGGCTAAATTCATCTACGGTGTTTTAGAGAAGCCTTTCCGTAACTACTATGCTAAGGCTGAGCGTCAGAGAGGACTTACAGGTCCTAACCTTATGATTATGTTAGAGTCTCGTTTAGATAACGTAGTATTCCGTTTAGGTTTTGCTCGTACTCGTAGAGAGGCTCGTCAGATTGTTGATCATAAGCAGCTTACAGTTAATGGTAAGTTAGTTAACATCCCTTCATACCTTGTTAAGGCTGGCGATGTTATCGAAATCAGAGAGACCAAGAAGGGCTCTCAGAGATATAAGGATATTTTAGAGTCAACAAGCAGACGTATCGTTCCTGATTGGTTAGAGGCTGATACAGAGAACCTTAAGGGTACTGTTAAAGAGCTTCCACAGCGTGATCAGATCGATGTACCTGTTAACGAGACATTGATCGTCGAGTTGTATTCTAAATAATCCGTGACTTGATGTATCATGGTAACCACACTAAAGGAGGTTTTACATGAGTAGTAATGAAGAAGTAGTAAGCAAGAAAGAGAGATTTGAATTCCGCTCTCCACAGATTAAGGTAGCTGAGATTTCTGACGATGAGAGATTCGGTCGTTTCGTAGTTGAGCCTTTAGAGAGAGGTTTTGGTACCACACTTGGTAATTCTCTTAGAAGAATTATGCTTTCCTCACTTCCGGGATCGGCAGTGAGCTCAGTAAGAATTAAGGGAGTTCTCCATGAATTCTCATCAATTCCGGGTGTTAAGGAAGATGTTACTGAGATCATTATGAATATCAAGTCGCTTGAGATCAAGAATAACAGTGCTTCATATGAGCCTAAGATCGCGTATATCGAGATGGAAGGCGAGGGTGTTGTCACTGCTGGTGATATTAGCGTAGACAGTGAGATCGAGATTTTGAATCCAGATCTTGTTATTGCTAATCTAAGCGGAGCTGATGCTAAATTAGACATGGAACTTACCATAACTAAGGGTAGAGGATATGTCGGAGCAGACAAGAATAAGCTTGGTGAGTTATCTGTAGATGCTATCGCAGTTGATTCTATCTATACACCTGTTGAGAGAGTTAACCTTAAGGTTGAGAACACTCGTGTAGGACAGGTTACAGATTATGACAAGCTTACACTTGATGTATTTACTAATGGTACTTTAGCTCCAGATGAGGCTGTTAGTTTAGCAGCTAAGGTTATGTCTGAGCATTTGAATCTGTTCATTGATTTGTCAGAGAATGCTAAGCAGGCAGAGATTATGGCAGAGCAGGAAGAGGATGGAGTTGAGAAGAATCTTCAGTTAAGCATTGATGATTTGGAACTCTCTGTACGTTCATATAACTGTCTTAAGAGAGCAGGTATTAATACGGTTGAGGAACTGACCAACAAGACTTCAGACGAGATGATGAAGGTTCGTAATCTCGGTCGCAAGTCTCTTGAAGAGGTTATCGAGAAGTTAAAAGAGTTAGGATTATCCTTCCGTACAGATATTTAATAATTATTCCACTAAAGCCGAATAATAGTAAGCATAGTGAAGATACACATGTAAGTGTATATAGATAGGAGGACATTTCTATGGCTAAATATAGAAAGCTTAGCAGAACAGCGTCACAGAGAAAGGCGCTTTTAAGAAATCAGGTAACACAGTTGATTTACAACGGCAAGATTAAGACAACCGAGGCTAAGGCTAAGGAGATCAGAAAGATTGCTGAAGGACTTGTAACATTAGCTATCAAGGAGAAGGACAACTTCGATACAGTAACCGTTGATGCTAAGGTTCCTGTAAAGGACAAAGACGGTAAGCGCGTTAAGAAGGAAGTTGAAGGCAAGATGGTAACTGAGTACACAACAGTTTCTAAGGAAATCAAGAAGGATCAGCCTTCAAGACTTCATGCTAGACGTCAGATGCTTAAGGTTCTTTATCCTGTAACTGAAGTACCTGAGGAGGCACAGGGTCGTAAGGCAGCTACTAAGAAGGTTGACTTGACTCAGAAGCTTTTTGATGAGTATGCAGTTAAGTACGCAGATCGTAAGGGTGGATACACTCGTATCGTTAAGGTAGGTCAGCGTAAGGGTGATGCTGCAATGGAAGTCATCATTGAGTTCATTTAATTAAGATTTAGGGCGCCGCACTTATGTGTGGCGCTTTTTTTGGAGAACATGCTATGATTAAAGCCAAGAACATAACATTTGAATATATAAGAAGAGATGAAAACGGCAATGTTTCAGAGATTGAGACTGCTCTTGATAAGGTAAATGTTACCATTAAGAAGGGTGAGTTTGTGGCGATATTGGGGCACAATGGTTCCGGGAAGTCCACATTTGCCAAACATGTCAATGCAATATTCTCACCTGGTGAGGGAGAGATGTATGTAGATGACATCAATACTCATGATTTGGATAGGCTTTTTGAGATAAGACAGAGAGCGGGGATGGTTTTTCAAAATCCGGATAATCAGATTATTTCGTCTGTTGTTGAAGAGGATGTCGCATTTGGACCCGAGAATCTTGGTGTGCCTACAGAAGAGATTAGAAGTAGGGTGGATGGTGCTCTAGAGTATGTTAAAATGGAGCATAGAAGGCTAGATAACCCGAGCAGACTTTCAGGCGGTCAGAAGCAAAGAGTAGCTATTGCAGGTGTACTTGCGATGGAGCCTAAGTGCATAGTTCTTGATGAGCCTACTGCGATGCTCGATCCTAAGGGCAGGGAAGACGTTGTTAAGACGATTAAGTGGCTTAATGAGAATAAAGGCATTACCATTCTTCTTATAACTCACAATATGGAAGAGACTGTTAGCGCTGACAGAATCATAGTTATGGATAAAGGTAAGGTTGTTTTAAGCGGTACTCCTAGGGATGTTTATTCTAATGTAGATAAGCTTAAGAGTATTGGATTGGATGTTCCGTTTGCAACGAGTATGGCCAATGAATTGGCAAATGCGGGGTTACCTGTTGAGCGAACGGTTCTTGATAACGCTGAGCTTGTAGATAATCTCGACAAGCTTATAGTATCGATGGGAATATCAAAAGACGCGATTAACTCTCGCTTCAAGGCGCCTGATGAAGTTAAGCCTTATGTCAGTCCCACTTTAGATGAGATTAACGGTAAATCGTCTATTATACTTGATCATGTAGGATATACATATGGCGAGGGAACCGTTTATGAGAAAAATGCAGTTATTGACGCTAATCTTACTATAATCAAGGGAGAATTTATCGGTGTAGTCGGACATACCGGTTCAGGTAAGTCGACGCTTATCCAGATGCTTAACGGATTGTTAAAGCCAACATCTGGTGTTATATATTTTAACGGTCAGGATATTTCCGAGGAAGGCTACTCGTTAAAGTTTCTTAGAAGTAAGGTAGGAATGTCGTTTCAGTACCCTGAGCATCAGTTGTTTGCAAATACAGTTGTTGAAGATGTTGCATTTGGTCCAAAGAACTTAGGGTGGGATAACCTAAAAGTTGACAGTAATACATTTAAAGCAATTAAGGCTGTAGGTCTTTCTGATGAGTGCTATGATATGTCGCCTTTGGAGATGTCAGGTGGTCAAAAAAGAAGAGTGTGTCTAGCCGGGGTTCTTGCCATGGAGCCTGATTATATTATTCTTGATGAGCCGACGGCAGGGCTTGATCCTAAGGGGCGCGATGATATATTAGAGCTTATTGACAGCATCCATAAAGAGAGAGGGATTACTGTAATTATGGTTTCACACAGTATGGATGATGTTGCAAGATATGCAGACAGGCTAATCGTGGTAAATGACGGAATAATCGAGTATGACGATGTGCCTAGGCGAGTATTTCAAAATGTCGATGATTTGAAGCGCATGGGATTAGATGTTCCTAATGTAAGCGATTTTATGAGTCGATTAGCTAAGTTGGGCTACAAGATTAATCCATATATTATAGACGCCAATGAAACTGTAGAGCAGATCAAGGGATGGTTTGCATAATAGATTAGAGTGATTATTTATGATAAGAGATATAACAATAGGACAGTATTACGGTACGGATTCGGTGATTCATAAGCTTGACCCGAGGGTTAAGCTACTGGCTACATTTGTCTTTATAATAAGTCTTTTTATAAAACGAAGTATTATAACATATTCAGGAGCAACGCTGTTTCTTGTGATAGTGATAATACTGTCTAAAGTACCTATAAGATACATATTTAAGGGCCTAAAGCCTGTGCTTTTGCTTCTTTTATTTACTTGTGTTATGAGTCTTTTGTTTACGAGAACTGGAACCGTTCTAATTGACAAGAAGCCGCTTATAATAACTACAGAGGGTATAAAGAATGCGCTGTTTTTGGGTATAAGACTTGCTGAACTCGTAATTGGCTCGTCGATACTGACCTATACGACTAAGCCGGCAGAACTTACTGACGGAATCGAGAGAGGTTTTAAATTCCTTAACGCTTTTAAGGTGCCGGTACATGAATTTGCGATGATGATGTCCATTGCCTTAAGGTTTATTCCCATTCTCACTGAGGAGCTTGACAGGATTATGAAGGCGCAGGAAGCAAGATGTGCCACTTTTAACGAGGGAAATGTTATAAAGAGAGCCAAGGCTATGGCGCCAATCCTTATTCCACTTCTAGTTGCGGCAATCAAGAGAGCCAACGATTTGGCACTTGCCATGGAGGCGAGATGTTATCGCGGCGGGGAAGGAAGGACTAAGCTTTATCCGCTTAAATACGCCGGAAGAGATGTAGTAGGTTATATGGTATTGTTAATATATTTTGCTGGAATGATAGGGCTTAGGATAGTTATAGGTAAATTAAAGATAGGTATTTAAAATGCAAAGAGTACGTTTGATTATTGCCTACGACGGTACCAATTACTGTGGGTGGCAGATTCAGGACAATGGAATAACGATAGAAGAGGTTATAAACCAGGCTTTAACGAAGCTTTGCAACGAAGAGATTGCAGTTATAGGAGCGAGCCGTACTGATTCGGGCGTGCACGCTTTAGGAAATGTTGCCGTGTTCGATACAAATAGCAGGATTCCGGCGGAGAAGTTCAGCTACGCATTAAATCAGCGTTTGCCTGACGATATAAGAATCCAGAAATCTGATTCGGTACCTGATGATTGGCATCCAAGGTATCAGGATACGATTAAGACTTACGAATACAGATATCTTAATAGGAAGTTTCCTGACCCGACTAGAAGACTTTATACTTATTTTGTGTATTATCCGATGGATGTTGAACGAATGCAGGAGGCTGCCAATTATCTGATAGGAGAGCATGACTTTAAAAGCTTTTGTTCAACTAAAGGTCAGCAGCTCACAACGGTAAGAGAGATATACGATCTTAAGGTCCACAGGGAAGGTGATGAGGTAATCTTTAGAGTTACCGGTAACGGCTTCCTTTACAATATGGTTAGAATAATAGCCGGAACTTTGGGGAGAGTTGGAACAGGACTTTATGAGCCCGACAGAGTGAAGACTATCCTTGAGGCGACTGACAGGCAGATTGCAGGACCTAAGGCACCTGCGTGCGGATTGACATTGATAGGTATAGAGTACCCGGCTGATAAAGAAAATGCTTGAATTCATTGAATTTCTTGTTGACATAGAGTGAGCATTGTAATATAATATCTAACTGTGACAGTGCGTATTTGTGCATAACATAGCCCCGTTAAGTACGATTATGCTTGCATTTACAGGTATTAGCCTTTTTCGGACATTTGAGGTTGATATCATTTGATAAGATTTTTTAAGGAGGAACGACTCATGAAGAGTTATATGGCTAGTCCATCAACAGTTGAGAGACAGTGGTATGTAGTTGATGCTACAGGACATACATTGGGACGTTTGGCATCTGAGGTTGCTTCTATTCTTAGAGGTAAGAACAAGCCAACATTTACCCCACATATTGATACAGGTGATTACGTAGTAATCGTTAATGCTGACCAGATTAAGGTAACCGGTAAGAAGATGGATCAGAAGATTTATCGTCATTATTCAGGTTATGTTGGAGGCATGAAGGAGCAGACATTAAAAGAGAAGCTTGCTAAGAAGCCTGAGGATGTTTTATATCTTGCAATCAAGGGTATGCTTCCTAAAGGACCTCTTGGTCGTCAGATGATTAAGAAGCTTCATGTGTACGCTGGACCTGAGCATAAGCAGCAGGCACAGCAGCCTAAAGAGCTTGAGATTAAGTATTAATAAAGGAGGAAGTTATCGTGGCAAGTGAGAAGTACTACGGAACAGGTAGAAGAAAGAATAGCGTCGCTCGTGTTTACTTAATCCCGGGTGGCAGTGGTAAGATTACAATTAACAAGAGAGATATTGATGAGTATCTTGGACTTGAGACCTTAAAGATTATCGTTCGTCAGCCATTAGAGCTTACTAAGACTAACGGCAAGTACGATATCGTCGTTACCGTTAAGGGTGGCGGATTCACAGGTCAGGCCGGTGCTATTCGTCATGGTATCGCTAGAGCTTTAACTGAGGCTGATCAGGATTATCGTCCTGTACTTAAGAAGGCTGGTTACTTAACTCGTGATCCTCGTATGAAGGAGCGTAAGAAATACGGTCTTAAGAAAGCTCGTAGAGCACCACAGTTCTCTAAGAGATAATTACTTGGTAATAAAAAGAGTCCCTTTGGGGCTCTTTTTTGTATTACCAAGTAATCATCCCGCTCTAACGAGCGGAATGCTCAGCATAGCTTCGCATTTCTCCGCTACAAACGTGTCACAGGCACGTTTGCTTAACGCTACGACAGTTCTCTAAGAGATAATTACTTGGTAATAAAAAGAGTCCCTTTGGGGCTCTTTTTTGTATTATAATATGCATCACTTTTTTCTTAATTGACAACCATAATGTGTTGGGGGATAATATACAGTAAAATGAGATATTTGGGAGGAGCGGGCTAATGAGTAACTTTAAAAAGATCATCACGATATTCATATTTATAATATCTATTACATTTTGTTTTTCATATGTTAGCGCGTCGGCAGCGGTTAAGACAAGTCTTGTTGACGGAACTTATACTGTATCGGGTAAGGGCAAGATGAAAGCATCCAATGCTCCGACGGCTGCACAGAAGAAATCAATCAAGAAGGTAGTTATCAAGAAGGGGGTTACATCAATTCCTCCTTACGCATTCTACGAATGCAAGAAGCTTAAAGAAGTCAAGCTGTCAAGTACTGTTAAGGATATCGGGCCATATGCATTTTATGGCGGTGCGTATAGGAATATCACCATTCCTAAGTCTGTTAAGACGATGGGATGCGCAGCGTTAGCCGGAACATCGGTTAAGACAACTGTCAAAATGCCCGGAAGCATGAAGATTTCATGGGAAAGTACAGGTGATGAAGGCACGGGTATAATAACAGGTTCTGATAATATCAAGACCATTAATTTCACAACTAATTTTAAACTGGATACCTTAAAGTATGTAAGAGCCGAGAATATAACGCTTCTTGAGGATGATCCTAAATACATTACTGTCGGAGGCGCAATCTACAACAAGAGCGGTAAGACTTTGTTAAGAGTTCTTGGTGGTGTGGAAACGCTAAAGGTGAGTGATACATGTGAAACGATTAAATCAAGCGCACTTACATATACGTATTTTGCGGGAGAAGATGATGATTACTCTGTTAATACCCTAAAGTCGCTGACCATACCTGAGAGTGTTTCTCATATAGAATTTGATGATGAAGAGTATATGTGGCCGCTTATGTCACTCAAGAATTTTGAGATAAAGACAAGCAAGCTCCCTAAAGAAGATATAGATAAGCTAGTTGCGGTTACGGACAATTTTAAGCCGGTTATAACTGCTTTGGCAAATGCAGGATATATCGAGTTGGTTAACGGTTTTCTCCTGTATGACGAGGTGTCGGGAGACGGAGACAATAGTAAGTATGTTATATCCTCTGACGGTAAGATTGCATATCACTATTTTGGCGATGAAGAGGTGGTTACTGTACCTGATTCAGTGGAGTTAATAGTCTCATTTAACAACGAAACAGAAGGGTTTAACGTAACAACTAAGAAAGTTATTCTTGGACCGAATGTTAAGAGGATAGAGAATCAAGGATTTAGAGATCTTAGCACTCTAGAGGAGATTGTTCTAAATGATGGTTTAGAAGAGATAGGAATTCAAGCTTTTTCAGGAACCTCTTTAAAGTCTTTAACACTTCCGGAATCAATCAAAGTTCTTGATAATTCATTTATTGAATTCACTAAGGTTAAGGAAGTGTTTGTTCCTAAAAATGCTACGGCATTTAGAAGCGCGTTCAGTGGTGCCAATAAACTCGAGAAGGTAGTGTTTAACGGTGAGTTCACCAAGTTGCCAGAAGAGTGCTTTGAGTATTGCAACAGGTTAAAGGAAGTGAAGCTTCCGGACACGATAAAGACTATCGGCAACAGTGCGTTTGAGAATTGTTACAATATTGACATCAACAGTATACTTAATCAGGGCGGTATTACAACTCTTGGTGTAAGAGCCTTTTATATGGTGCCGTATACCAATATTACATTGCCTTCAAGTGTCAAGAAGGTCGGCGCATATTGTTTTAAAGCGGATGGCAAGTATACATCGTGGCTTGATAATAAAGACATGGCCAAGCTTAATTACAGTACATGTAGCAAGCGAGTGAATGTACTTAATCCTGAAGCCAGCCTTGATACTTATGCATTTGACTCAGTCAGAAATCTTACAATGGTTTATACAGGTGAGTTTAAGAACAGAATATCATTTTTTGAACTCTGGGATAAAGACGGTCCAACTGATTTGATGCAAATGAATCAGAGTACCAAACGTACCATATACATTGCTTCCGTTAACGAAGCCACAGGATATCAGGTTAAAGCATTTACCGATAACAAGTATAAGAATAACATATATTCTAAGAAGATTAAGAGTACATCAGCCGCATTTAAGATTGACAAGCCGTTTAGCGGCGATATATATATCAGAGTAAGACCTTATAAGGTTAGTGGTGGTACCACAACATACGGCAAATGGAAAACACAGAGGATATATGTAGACTAGTTAGGAGAGAACGATTGAGATTTTATATTGCAGACTTGCATTTTTATCATGAGAATCTGTTGAATGATATGGATCACAGAGGTTTTGAGAGTCTTGAGAAGATGCATGAGTACATGATTAATCAATGGAATAAGAGAGTTAATAAGCGCGATGAGGTTATAGTCCTTGGTGATTTCTCTATGGGAAAGCCTTCTGAGACTGCTGAGATTTTATGCAGACTTAACGGTAAGATTGGCTTGATTGAGGGTAACCACGATCATAGGTACTTAGACGATTCTAAGTTTGACAAGAGTAATTTTATGTGGATTACACCATATAAGAAAATGAAGGACAATAAGCGCTCGGTTATACTAAGCCATTATCCGATTATGTGTTATGATGGCCAGTTTCACAAAGATAAGGATGGCAATCCTAAGACTTATATGTTATATGGGCATGTACATGATACATTTGACGAATATCTCATTAATCAATTTATTAATGAGACCAAGTCTCTTAAAAGACCGGTTAAGAAGGAGAAGGACACTATCAATACGCCTTGTCAGATGATTAACTGCTTTTGTATGTATTCCGACTATGTTCCGCTTACGCTCGATGAGTGGATAAAGGTAGATACGGTGCGAAGAAGCATGATTAAAGAAGAAGACTATAAAGAGTTTGCTAATACAGTAAGGCCTGACATATACATGGATGGAATTGATCTTACTATAAGAACATAAGGGTAAAAGCTGCTAACCATAAGGGTTTGGCAGCTTTTTTTATTTTCTTTTAAAAAATGCTTGACTTCTTTGATGTGTTATTGTATTATGACCCTAGTACAACAACACAATAGTACAATAATACAATTTATATACAGAATACGAAAGGAGGAGCAATATGGCATGGAAGATAGACAATGACAGACCTGTTTATCTGCAGCTTATGGAGCATATCAAGATTAAGATAGCGACCGGCGAACTTAGCGCAGGAGACAGGGTACCCCCTGTGAGAGTTTTGGCTGCGGAGGCAGGAGTTAATCCTAACACTATGCAGAAGGCTTTGCAGGGGTTAGAACGAGAGGGACTTATGTATTCTAACCGCACCGAGGGAAGATTTATATCAGCAGAAACCAATGTAACTCAGGTTTCTTCCTCATATGCGAGAGAGCTTACAGTAGATTATTACGGCAACATGAAAGGCTTAGGCCTTAATAACAAAGAGATAGTTAAAACACTTGAAGATTATATTGAAGAATCAGGAGGATGATGATATGAGTGAGTTACTTACAGTCAATGCTGTTACTAAAGCATTTGGACGCAAAGTGGTTCTTGAGAATATTCATTTACACCTAGAACCGGGAAGGATATATGGGCTGTTAGGTCCTAACGGAAGTGGCAAGACAACACTTATCAAGTTGATCAACGGACTTCTTACTCCGACAACCGGTGAGATATTTGTTGATGGAGGTGCAGTCGGCCCGAGAAGCAAGTCGCTTATTTCCTATCTGCCGGATAAGTTATATTTCGCAGAGTGGATGACGACTAACAACCTCATCGATTACTACAGTGATTTTTATGAGGATTTTGATAAAGAGAGAGCATACAACATGCTTATGAATCTCAATATCAATCCTGATGAGAAGCTTAAGGTTCTATCTAAGGGAACCAAAGAGAAGGTACAGCTTATACTGGTTATGAGTAGGCGTGCCAGATTGTATGTGCTTGATGAGCCAATCGGAGGAGTTGATCCTGCATCGAGGGATTACATCCTTGATACGATACTCGGCAATTACGATGAAAATGCATCTATTCTTATCTCAACGCATTTGATTACAGACATTGAAAGAATACTCGATGAAGTAATCTTCCTGCAGAACGGAAGAACAGTGCTTTCGGCAGCGGTTGACGATATTAGAGCAAATGAAGGCAAGTCGGTAGACGAGCTCTTTAGGGAGGTGTTCAGATGTTACTAAAGCTTATGAAACATGAAATGAAATCATTATGGCATTACTGCGGAGTGGTTATAATCTGCGTGTTGATTGCCAGCGTAGTATTTGAACTTGGTGTGGTAGGAACTGTAGTTGCAAACAATGATGTGCTTAATATTATTATGATTCCTTCACTGATATTTTTAGGATTTGCAATAGTAGCTGTGCTTTCGTATGGAATACAATTTGGTGTAGCGTTTAGATTCTATCGAACAATGTCAAGTGATGAAGGATATCTGACGCATACACTTCCTGTAACCACTTCGCAGCATATATTGTCAAAACTTTTTTCAGCAAGTATCTATGTATTGATAGGTATTATATATCTTGCGATTTTTATAGCGGTGACAGCTTTAATACTTATGGGATTGACCGGTGGTATTCAAGAGTTAACCGATTTTTTAAGAGACTTAGGCGTATTTGTTGATGAAATCAGAAAGTATATTAATATTCCTATTGCATTATATATTATAGAGTTTATAATAATGGGTATATTTAGTATGGTGTTCTCAATACTTGTAATGTATTTAAGTGTAGCGCTTGGACAGTTGGTTAACAGTCATAAACTCATTATGTCAATAGTGTTCTACACAATCATAACATCAGTGATAGGTATTATTACTCAGATTGGAACTATGATTTTTTCTATGGTTGAGGGATTTATGTCAACGATTGCATCGACCAATAGTGAGGCTATGACACCTGAGAGAATTATGGCCGGAATGCAGACCATTATGCTTGTTACTCTTGTTGTGATGATAGGTTTTGGTTTAGGAGCATTTTTTATTACTAAATACATATATGAGCGTAAGCTCAATCTTGAATAAAGGAGAGGAAGCATCATGAAAACAAAACAGACAGTAGTTGTTATAATTGTAGTTGTTCTGTTTCTTGTAACAGGGGTAGGAGGAGTTATTTCTGCTCACTACAATAACAAGTTAGCCAAGGAGCAGGCTAAAGAGCTCCAGGATGCATTTTCCGGCATGTTTGGAAGTGTTACCAAAGCCAAGGACAAGGCGTCGTATCCAACCGAGAAGTTTGTGGCAAGACTCGACATCGTCGGAACTATAATGCCATCTGATTCGGGAACAAGTTACTTTTCACAGGCAACAGGAGGTCAGTACAATCATGATCTCTATATGAAGACTATCAACGATCTCATTGACAATGAGAACAATACAGGTATTCTTCTTTATGTTAACAGTCCTGGTGGAACAGTTTACGAGAGTGATGAGCTTTATGAGAAGCTTATGGAGTACAAAGAGAAGACCAAACGTCCTGTTTATGCATATTTTGCTTCAGAGGCATGTTCAGGTGGTTACTACATTTCAATGGCAGCCGATAAGATCTACGCTAACAGAAACTGCTGGACAGGTTCTATTGGTGTTATCGTATCGTTGACCAACTATAAGGAACTTATGGATAAGCTTGGCGTTAAAGAGATTGATATAACTTCAGGACGCAATAAGGCTATGGGTTCCGCTGCAGCAGATCTTACAGATGAGCAAGAGAAGATCTTACAGAGTCTTGTTGATGAAGCGTATGATCAGTTTACCGGTATAGTTTCTGAGGGAAGAAATCTTCCGATTGATACAGTTAAGAAGCTTGCTGACGGACGTATATACTCAGCTCAGCAGGCTCTTGATAGCAAGCTTATCGACGATATTATGGGCGAGGAAGATGCTTTGGCAAGTCTGAACAAAGATTTCGGATTGGATGAAGATGCTGAATACTTCGTACCTGGTGGCGATTCGATTTCGGATATGTTTAGTTCGCTTTTTGGTAAGGTATCAAGCATGAAAGAGAAGAGTGAGCTTGAGATGTTAGAGGAGATGATGAATGACAGTAAGAACGGGGAGTTGATGTACTATGCAAAATAAAATCGAGAAACCATTTGCAGGATTTTTAGTACGTTTCTTCGCATATATAACTGATATGTTCATCGTTGGCATATTGTTGTTTGGATTTAAGATTCCTGCAATTATACAATCTTTTAGTAATCCGAATGGATTCTTTGTAAGAGATGTGTTCTTTAATTACACATTTTATGATGTTATAGCATTTATACTTACATCACTTTATTTCATTCTTATGACATATTACTGTGGTGCAACAATCGGTAAGATGCTTCTTAGGATTAAGGTTGTGAGTATTGAAGAGAGAGATCTTAAGCTGTCAGAGGTTGTGGTTCGTGAGATATTTGGCAAGTACTTGTCAGCGTTAATAGTATTTATCGGTTATCTCATGATTATTCCTGATGAGCAGAAGAGATCATTCCACGATCGCATAGCTGATACGAGAGTTATCTACGTTCACGAGGAAGGTGCGTATAAGCGCTTTAACGAGCTTAAGGCTAAGGAAGAAGAAGAGAGACGATTAAGGAAGCAAATGATGGCTGCACAGCAGATGAATCAAGGTTATAATCAGGCTCAGCCATACTTTAATGGAAGCACACTTCCGCAAGGTTCGACCACGATGCCTAGTAATCAGGTTCCTGTTATCTCTGAGAATGAGACAACAAGACCTAAAGATGTATCTGAAGATGTTTCATCTAATGACCAGGATATTGAAGAATAAAAAACGAAGGTGGCTATTATTAGTCACCTTCATTTTTATTAGTATTTTATATTACCCAATCATTAACACCCATCTCAGGTCCCTGATATGAAAGAGCAGGATTAACTACATTAACTTTGGTCATAGCCGGAACTGAAGAGATGACAAATGCACTACCACCGATTATTGCACCCTTGCCTATTACCGTGTTACCGCCTAATATTGACGCATTAGAGTAAATGGTAACATCATCTTCAATGGTAGGATGTCGTTTAACTCCGTTCAGCAAGTGACCCTGCCTTGTCGAGAGAGCACCTAAAGTAACACCCTGATATATCTTAACATTGTTACCAATCTCGGTTGTCTCACCTATAACGATACCTGTTCCATGATCCATGAAGAAGTTGTTGCCTATCTTAGCACCGGCGTTGATATCTATTCCGCTTCTTGAATGTGCGTACTCTGTCATGATTCGTGGAATGTAAGGAACCTTGAGTTCGTAAAGCACATGAGCGATTCTGTATACGAATATAGCAAGCATACCCGGATAAGAGAATATAATCTCTTCCTTATTGTTGGCGGCAGGGTCGCCATCGTAGGCTGCCTGTACGTCACTTATAAGAATCTGTTGAATGTCAGGTAATTGTTCCATAAACCTTACTGTAGATTCCTGTGCTTTTGATTTGACCTCTGTCTTGCTTAATTCACCGTTGTTGGAATATGCGAGCGCTGCAAGAATCTGCTTGTATAACTCATCTTCGATATGGATAAGCATATGTCCCACAAAATACGACGGATCGTAGATGTTCTGGTGCTCATTTCCAAAATATCCCGGGAATATAAGCCTTCTGATATCTCTTATAATCTCTATAATCTTTTCTCTGTCCGGGAAAGGTGTGTCTTCTTTTACAAAAAAGAATTCCGATTCCTTGTAGTTGCCTGTTATTGTGTTGACCAACCCCGGAAGCTTGCGTTTAAATTCATCGTTCACAACTGTCACTCCTAACCTTTAAAACAATATAGTTTATGATAATGCAAGTAAATGATTAAATCAAGAATTATTTTGTGGCGGTAATTATTAATTTGTGGTAATATTAATACATTATTAATTGATTGGGAGGGTTTATCTTGAAAGCAAGATATAAGTGTTTGTTGTTTTTGACAGCATTTGTTATATGTATATTGAATGTCGGATGTACTTCTAAAGAGACTACATTTGACTTTGAAGAAGACACGGAAGTCAGACTATATACGGCTGGTGATCAGGATATCAGAGAATTCATCAATGAGAGTGAGGCCAAGGAAGTTATACAGCCTGTTGCCGAGATTACATGGGAGAGGGACAAGAAGGCGGCATCTAACTCCAAGGACTACGAGTACAGAATCCAAAGTTACACCATAAAGGGTGAGAAGAGCAAGAATATTAAGATCACATCCGACGGCGGAATCATTTACAATAATTATTATTGGGTACCTGAGGGTGAGGTTAACCTTGACCTTTCTTACTATGCCGAATATTTTAAAGAGGATTAATCATATGGATTTTGAAGGAAATGTTAAAACACATCTTGAAAAGATTATGTCGATAGATGGTTTCTGCGAGATGCCACACTCATCTAAGCAGGTATTTCTGTTTATGATGGGGACGTTAAAGCAAGAGATTGTGCAAGGTCAGCAGGTTGCAATTTTAGATCCCGATGCCAAGAAGCTTTGTGATACATATATTGCAGGTATTACAATCGGGTCTGACGATTACAGCAAGACTCATAAGTCAGCGCCTAAGGGCGAAGAGGTTCAGCTTATAGTAGGCACTAACTTTAATGCGTGTCCTGAGCTTAAGACTAGAGCTAAGTACTTATGCGCAACTATATTTGAAGATTAAATTAGGACGGCTATAAGCCGTCCTTTTATTAGTCTATTATGTTCTTAAGAATAGCGCATCCTAAAGGATATGGGCCGGTATGGCATCCTATAGTCGTTCCGATTCTTGAAGGAATATGCCTAACTTTTATAGAAAGTGCTTCCTCGATATCCTTCTCCCAAAGCTCTGCCTCTTCAAGCTGGAATCCTGTTCCTACCAGGAATAAGTAATCCTTAGGGTCGATGTTGTTCTTCGTAAAGAACTTGTTAAGCTGATTGATAACCATAGTTTTGGCTTTCTTTCTGCTTCTTGACGCTCCGCCGAAGCTTATATCTCCATCCTGCATTATGATGATTGGCTGAATACCGAGCTTATCTCCAGCAACCGTTGCAAGCTTACCTATTCTTCCGTTCTTAATCAGATACTCTAAAGAACCTACAGTAAAGAATATCTTGCCGGTAGACTTAACGTCCTCTAACATTGATACACATTCTTCGTAACCGATGCCCTTGTTCTTAAGCTCGACCGCGGTATACACAAGCAAAGCCTGTGACATTGTGTTAAGCGTAGAGTCAATGATACTTATCTTGGCATCCGGATAATCCTCTAATACCTGCTCCCTGGCTAAACACGCAGAGTTATACGACCCGCTGAATTTCTCGGTAATAGTCATGCAAATGATAGCGTCTCCCTTCTCAACAAAAGGAATGAAAGCCTCGACATAGTCGATTGTAGAAGGAAGAGAGCTCTTAGGAACTTCGTGGTTCTCAGCCATGCGTCTGTAGAACTCGTCGTGATCGATTCCAACACCTTCTTTGACATAGTTGTCTCCGTCAAATGATACATAAAAAGGAACGATATGCACGTTGTTTGGTTCGGTATATTCTTTAAGTAAGTCACATGCGCCATCGCTACAAATATGATATTCCATATTAAAAACCTCTTTTGAAATGAAATAAATCGAAGTGACATAGAAAATGATTATCTGTCACGTGGTTTTTAAAACCATATCAAGTATATCACAATGTAATAGGCGTATCAAGTAAGATTGGATTGTTTTTAACATTTTCTTATAGTATACTTTATATAGATAATGTTAGGCGTTAAGGAGATGGTTATATGTTAATTATTGTTGGGATTGTCCTACTGTTTATTATGGATCTGGTGATTAAGAGATGGGCCAATAATACCCTTGAGGACGACAATGATATCGAAGCTTTAAACGGTAATGTTAGATTTAATCTTCTATATAATAAGGGAGCGGCTATGGGATTCTTAGGTAATAAGAAGAAAGCGTTAAATGCTGTAACGGTTGCGGCAGTGCTGATGGTGATTGCGCTTATACCTGATATTATTAAGAAGGGTACAATAATAGATAAGATTGGAATTACGATTGCCGCAGCAGGTGCACTTAACAATTCGTATGAGAGGATTGCTAAAGGACAGGTTACCGATTATATAAGCTTTCCGAAGTTCCCGATTGGTAAGATTAAGAAGATAGTATTTAATATTTCGGACTTCCTTATAATGATAGGAGCGGTAATGCTTCTGATAGGAGGGCTCTTTAAACATAAATAAAGTCTGTCTAAACGAGCAGTCTAGACAGACATGTCAAAATTACCACCTACTGACGGGTTAACTGATAACTCCATCATCTTGGTGAGTGCAGCCATGTTCTCATCGACCATGCTTATCTGTTTAGCAAGCATCTCGGTGCTGAATGCTTCAGACACCTGGGCTGATGATATGGCGGTTGAGAGTGCCGGAATATCCGGAATTGATGTAATATCCATCTGAAACCACCCTTTCTGACTGGTTATTTTAAGATTGTACTAAAATAAATACAATCTTATGTAATTAAATAATAACAGGAAAATGCTGAAAAGTCAAGTAAAATCAAGGGTTTTCAGAATTGTTACAAAGTTGTTAACAAATTGTTGACTTTTGTTGAGGGCTTTGTTATAATGCTTTTAGCAAATTTAAAACTAAGATTATAGTGTTTGTAACTTAACAAGCTTTTAACAAATTAGGAGGTTAATTTTTATGTTACGTAGAACAGCGAAATTTGCAACATGTGCACTTGTTGGTACATTATTGATAGGTGGCGGGGCCGTTTCAGTACATGCAGAGAACGCTTATGAGACAACAGCAGTTGCTGGTGTAACTTTATCACTTAATGACTACGCAGATTCGTTTGTAGATGAGACACCGGTACAGGTAACAGCTACATCTTCAGATGCTAAGAAGGTATCTAAGAAGAATGCTAAGTTCGTTGCTGCTAACGTTGAGAATTCAGTTAATATTCGTAAATCTAACAGTAAGAAGGCAGAGGTTGTAGGCCAGATGTATCGTGGAGATACAGGTAAGCTCATTAAGAAGGGCAAGAAATGGTCTAAGATTAAGTCAGGTCACGCTAAAGGATGGGTAAGAAACGATTTCTTATTATTCGGTGATGAGGCAAGAGCGTTTGCTGATAAGATTTGCGCTAAGACAGTTACCGTTAATACTACTACACTTAATGTACGTAAGAAGAAGTCAACAGAGTCAGATATCGTTACTCAGATTCCTATCGGTGGCGAGTATGGTGTCACCAAGGAGTGTGGCGATTGGGTTAAGATTGATATCGACGGTGACCTTAAGGGTTATGTATCTAAGGATTATGTAGATATCAATGTTGAATATGGTGAAGCTCTTACTATGAAAGAGATCGCTGATATTCAGGAAGCTAATGCTTTAATCGAAGCAGAGGCTGCAGCAGAGGGCGCAGATACAGCTCCTGTTGATGATACACAGATTCAGACAACAACAGTTACTCAGACAGTTACACAGACTATTAAGCAGACTACTTCACAGAGCATAAGCAATATCAAGCCTACCAAGAAGAAAGTCGTTAATAAGTCATCTAACTCAAGCTCAACCGGAACCACATTCAGCAATAATGCTTCAGTTTCAAGCTCAAGCTCATCTGACAATGGCGGTTATTCAAGCAAGGGTCAGGAGATTGCTAACTATGCTTGTAAGTTCGTTGGTAATCCATATGTATATGGTGGTACAAGCCTTACACATGGTACTGACTGTTCAGGATTTACAATGTCAGTATATGCACACTTCGGATACAGCATTGCTCGTACTGCAGCAGCTCAGTCTAACTGCGGTAAGGCAGTTAATGTAAGCCTTAACAGTTTAAAGCCTGGTGATCTCTTATTCTACAACAATGGTGGTGGAATTGGTCACGTAGCTATGTACATCGGTAATGGTACTGTAGTACATGCTAGTAACGCTAAGGACGGTATCAAGTACAGCGTATGGAATTATCGTACTCCTTGCAAGGCTAGACGTATCGTTTAATCAATATGAAACTATCAAGTCCGATTGCTTACGCAATCGGGCTTTTTTTCTTTTTTTGCTTTTAAAAATGTATAATTTGTGATATACTGTTACTATGTTGATGACGAACTAGATTATGTGGTATTTTTATCTATCTTCTTCATTAGCATAATAACTAGTAAAAGGAGTTGGACATTATGCGTTACATTATCAGTGGTAAGAACATCGATGTTACTGAAGGCTTAGAGAATGCCGTTTATGACAAGATCGGACGCCTTGAGAAGTATTTCACACCAGAGACGGAGGTACATGTTACATTTAATGTTGAGAAAGAACGCCAGATTATCGAGGTAACAATCCCTATGAAGGGCAATATAATCAGGGCTGAGCAGGAGAGCGCTGACATGTATGTGTCAATCGACCTTGTGGTAGATATTATCGACAGACAGCTTAAGAGATATAAGACCAAGCTTGCTGAGAAGAAGCAGAGTTCAGAGTACTTCAAGGCAGAGTACCTTGAGGACGAGGATCTTGATGATGAGGAGATCAGAATCATCAGAAGCAAGAGATTCGCTGTTAAGCCTATGGATCCTGAAGAAGCTTGCGTACAGATGGAACTTTTAGGTCATACATTCTTCGTGTTCAGGAATTCGGATACAGACGAAGTCAATGTTGTATATAAGCGTAAAGATGGAGCTTACGGTCTTATCGAGCCTGAGTTCTAATATTATCATATTAAATCACACCTTTCTTGGAGCGACTGTTTAGTCGCTCCGTTTTTTTTGTTGTTAAAATGACCTAAAAAGGAACGAATTTTGTCAATATTTAGTAAGTCTTATTGTTGAAAAATAATGCAAATGTTGGTACAATGGGTTTTGATTGTTTTATAAAATGCTATTATTAGGTGCAGACTAAAGTATTTGCACTGCATCATATATTAAGGAGTGACTTTATGGGTTTTTTAGAGAAGCTTTTGGGCAACCAGAGTGAGAAAGAGATTAAGAGAATCAGTCATTTGGTTGATGCCGTAATGGATCTTGATGAGGAGATGGCTGCTTTAAGTGATGATGAGCTTAAGGGTAAGACCGCTGAATTTAAAGAGAGATTGGCAGACGGTGAAGATTTAGATGATATATTGGTTGAGGCTTATGCAACTGTCAGAGAGGCTGCAAGCAGAGTGCTTGGCATGAAGCATTACAGAGTACAGGTTATAGGTGGTATTATTCTTCATCAGGGCCGTATTGCCGAGATGAAGACCGGTGAAGGTAAGACCTTAGTATCAACCCTTCCTGCATATCTCAATGCGTTAGAGGGACATGGTGTACATATCGTTACCGTCAATGATTACCTTGCTAAGCGTGATGCTGAGTGGATGGGTGCTATTCATAGATTTTTAGGTTTGACTGTCGGAGTTATTCTTAACGATTCGACTCCTGATGAGAGAAGAGAGGCATATAACAGCGATATTACTTATGCTACCAATAACGAATTAGGTTTTGACTATCTTCGTGACAACATGGTTATCTATAAGGAGAGACTTGTTCAGAGAGAGCTTAATTACGCTATCGTCGATGAGGTCGATTCCGTGCTTATCGATGAGGCTAGAACACCTCTTATCATTTCCGGACAGAGCGGTAAGTCTACAGATCTTTATAAGATGTGTGATTACCTTGCAACTACCATGAAGCGTGGTGAGGGTGATGGTGAGATTACCAAGATGCAGGCTATCATGGGCGAGTATGTTGACGAGGATGGAGATTACCTTGTTAACGAGAAAGACAAGAATATTATCCTTACCGCACAGGGTGTTGAGAAGGCAGAGAAGTTCCTTAAGATTGATAATCTTACAGACCCTGAAAATGCAGAGATGTATCACAATGTTATATTAGCATTAAGAGCGCATGCTTTGATGTTAAGAGACAGAGATTATGTAGTTAAAGATGATGAGGTGCTTATTGTAGACGAGTTTACCGGTCGTATTATGCCGGGACGTCGTTTTTCGGATGGACTTCATCAGGCTATTGAGGCTAAAGAGCATGTTAAGGTTAAGCGTGAGAGCAAGACTCTTGCTACTATTACCTTCCAGAACTTCTTTAACAAGTATCAGAAGAAGGCCGGTATGACAGGTACTGCGCTTACAGAGGAGAAAGAGTTTAGGGATATCTACGGTATGGACGTTGTAACTATTCCTACTAACCTTCCTGTTGCTCGTATCGATCATCCTGACAGTGTATTTATGTCTAAGGCTGAGAAACTCGACGCTGTTGTAGAAGAGATTGTTGAGTCACATAAGAAGAAACAGCCTGTACTTGTTGGTACTATCTCTATCGAGGCTTCTGAGGAGCTTTCGCAGCTTCTCAATAAGCGAGGAGTTAAACATAAAGTCTTAAATGCTAAGTTCCATGAACTTGAGGCAGAGATTATCGCAGATGCAGGTCAGTTAGGAGCAGTTACCATCGCAACCAACATGGCAGGTCGTGGTACTGATATCAAGCTTGCAGAAGGAGTTAAGGAGATTGGTGGCCTTAAGATTATCGGTACCGAGCGTCATGAAGCCAGACGTATCGATAACCAGTTAAGAGGTCGTGCCGGACGTCAGGGTGATCCGGGTGAGTCTAAGTTCTACCTTAGTCTTGAAGATGATCTTATGAGACTTTTTGGTTCAGAGAGAGTTCTTGGAATTGTTGAGGCAATGAATATCCCTAAGGGTGAAGAGATTCAGTATAAGTCAATGTCCAACATGATCGAGAAGGCTCAGAAACGTATAGAGAACAACAACTACGGTATTCGTCGTAACTTGCTTGATTTCGATCAGGTTAACAACGAGCAACGTGAGATTATCTACAAAGAGCGTAGAAAGGTTCTTGACGGAGAGAGCATGAGAGATGTTATCGTCAAGATGATTAAAGATACTATCGATGAGTATGTCGATATGGCAATCAATGATGATGCTCCTGCTTCAGAATGGGATCTCACAGAGCTTAATCAGCTCTTCCATGATCTTCCTTTGGGTACTATCGAGCTTACCGATGAGGAGATTATTGACAACGATAAGCAGAAGTTTAAAGACAGACTCTTTGATGAGGCTATGGCTATTTATGAGTCTAAAGAGGAGCAGGTTGGAGAGGACGAGAACGGTGAGAACCGTATGCGTGAGGTTGAACGTGTATTCCTTTTGAGAACGATCGACAGAAAATGGATGGATCATATCGACGATATGGATCAGTTAAGACAAGGTATCGGTCTTCAGTCATATGGTCAGAGAGATCCTGTTGTTGAATACAAGTTTACAGGTTATGACATGTTTAACGCTATGACAGATGCGATTCGTCATGATACAGCAACTGCAATTCTTAATGTTCGTATTGAAGAGAAGGTTGAGCGTGAAGAGGTTGCTAAGGTAACAGGAACCAACAAGGATGCGTCAGCTATGAAGGAGCCTGTTAAGCGTAAAGAAGCCAAGATAGGACGTAATGACCCATGTCCTTGCGGTTCAGGTAAGAAATACAAGATGTGCTGCGGAAGATAGTTATATCGCAGTTTGGATGATGTTATTATATTATTTATTATATGAATAGAGGTGATTAACGATGGTAGAATTAGATCAGTTTAGACTTGATATGAACGGATATAAGGAACCATTGATGGAAGTAAGGGATTCACTTTGACTTAGATCAGAAGAGATTTAAGTTAGAGGATCTAGAGCACAGTATGGAAGTTCCGGGGTTCTGGGACGATCCTGACAAGTCGAGCGAGGTTATGAAGAGAGTGTCTGCACTTAAAGGCGAGATAGAGAGTTACGAGTCTTTAGAGCAGCAATACGATGATATTATGACCTTGATTGAGATGGCTGCCGAAGAGAATGATGAGACACTTCTTGAAGAGATTAAGACTGAGATGGATGACTTTATCACTAAGTTTGATAATATGCGTATCAGCACTCTTCTTACCGGAGAGTATGACAAGAATGATGCGATATTATCGCTTCATGCAGGTGCCGGTGGTACAGAGGCTTGTGACTGGACTAGTATGTTGTTTAGAATGTATAGCCGATGGGCTGAGAAGCGAGGTTTTGCTACCGAGGTTCTTGATTTTGAGGATGGTGATGATGCAGGTTATCGTTCTATAACTATGGAGATTAGGGGCGAGAATGCATTTGGATACCTAAGGTCAGAACATGGAGTTCACAGGCTTGTTCGTATATCTCCATTTAATGCCAACGGCAAGAGGCAGACTTCATTTTCTGCGTGCGATGTAATGCCTGACATTGAGGAGGATATCGATATCGATATCTCAGAGGATGATCTTAGGATTGATTACTATCGTTCTTCAGGAGCAGGTGGTCAGCATATTAACAAGACTTCTTCAGCGGTGCGTATTGTACATCAGCCAACCGGAATTGTTGTTCAGTGTCAGAATGAGAGATCACAGTTCCAGAATAGAGACAAGGCTATGCAGATGCTCAAGGCTAAGCTTCTTATGATGAAGCAGCAGGAAAATGCTGACAAGACTTCGGACATCCGTGGTGATGTCAAGGAAAATGGCTTTGGAAGTCAGATTAGAAACTATGTTATGCATCCGTATAGTATGGTTAAGGATGTCAGAACCGAGGAGGAGACATCTAATGTTAATGCTGTTATGGATGGTGACATCGATAGATTCATTAACGCTTATCTTAAGATGATGAGTATAAGTGGTAAGAAGGACAGAGGAGAAGAGTAGTAAAGGAGGTTAAGTATGGCTCAGATTACATTGATTAAATTTGGACTTAATAATCAGAAGTATGGTATTGATATTTTGCATGTAAGAGCAATAGAGAAATGCGAAGGAATATCATCGGTGTTAGGTGCTCCGGATTATATTGAGGGTGCTGTCAACATCAGAGGAGAGATGATTCCGGTATATTCTATAAGCAGGAAGTTTTCATTGGTTAATAAACCGATTGATGACGATACCAGGTTGATTATTGTTAATCTCCCTGAACTTCCGGTTGCAGTTTTGGTTGACTCGGTAGATGGAATTGTAAATGTAACCGAGAGCCATCAGGCTGACAGACCTAAGATTATGCAGCAGGAAGCGACCGGCTTTGTCGGAAGAGTTATTGAGGTTGAGAAGAAGATTATGCTTCTGATTGACATAGACAGCCTTATTCCGGAGAGTGAGCGTAAAGCTATGCTTGAAATGCTTACTAAAGGTAAAGGCGATGATGAAGAGTAGTAGGAGGCTATTATGATTAAGATTGCGGTACTTGGTTACGGAACAGTAGGTTCAGGAGTTGTACATGTATTAGAGACCAACAAGGAATTGATTGCTAAGAGAGTCGGTGACTCGATTGAGGTTAGCAGGGTTCTTGATTTAAGAGATTTTGAAGGAGACCCTATCCAGTCTAAAATTACACACAACTATGATGATATATTAGATGACGATGAAATCAAGATTGTTGTGGAAGTAATGGGTGGCGTTGAGCCTGCGTATACATTTGTTAAACAAGCGCTTTTAAAGGGCAAGCATGTGTGTACATCCAACAAGGCACTTGTTGCTGACAAGGGTTCTGAACTTCTTAAGATTGCTAAGGATAAGAACATTAACTTCCTGTTTGAGGCAAGTGTCGGAGGCGGAATACCTATTATCAGACCACTCCATACATCACTTACTGCGGAAGAGATTACAGACATCAAGGGTATCTTAAATGGTACAACTAACTACATGCTTACCAAGATGGCAGATGAGGGAGCAGATTACGATGTTGTCTTAAAGGATGCTCAAGCCAAGGGATATGCAGAGGCAGATCCTACTGCTGATGTAGAAGGATATGATGCATGTAGAAAGATTGCAATTCTTACATCTTTAGCTACAGGAAGTTTTGTTGATTACAATGATATTAATACAGAAGGTATAACCAAGATTACCAAGACCGATATGGATTATGCAGCAATGCTCGGCGGAGTTATCAAACTTATCGGTGCTACACATAAAGAAGGAGATAAGATTTACACATATGTTTCTCCTGTAATGTTTAACAAAGAGCATCCTTTGGCAGGCGTTTCTGATGTATTTAACGCAATATTTGTTAAGGGCAATATGCTTGGAGATGCAATGTTCTACGGTCAGGGTGCCGGTAAGGATGCAACCGCAAGTGCTGTAGTATCTGACATTATAGATGAGGCCAGAAACCTTAACAGTAATTTAGGCTACACATGGGATGAGACTAAGCTTAATCTTGCAGATGTTGATACCATGGCATCAAGTTATTTCGTGAGAGTTAAGGGCGATGTTAAAGATGCTGTTAAATCTGCATTTGCCGGCGTTAAGCTCATTGACAGCGTTGTAGATGGTGAGACAGCCTTCTTAACAGGTGAGATTACAGGTTCTGAGTTAAAGAGCAAGACTGCTTCATTTGACGTAATAAATATAGTTAAAACAGAATTGTAATTTTTTGTTGACAAATGAATAAAACTCGATACAATAGTTAGGGTGATATTTGATATATTGATAGGAGGAGACTATGTTAATCGTTAAGAAGTTCGGCGGCACATCTGTCGGCGACAAGGAACGCATCTTTAATGTTGCGAATCGTTTGGTTGAGGAGTATAAGAAGGGTAATGATGTAGTAGTTGTTTTATCTGCTATGGGTAAGATGACAGACGTTTTGATTGAGCAGGCTAAGGAGATTAATCCTAACCCACCGAAACGTGAGATGGATATGTTGTTCACTACCGGTGAACAGACATCAGTTGCGTTGATGTGTATGGCACTTAACACTTTGGGTGTACCTTCTGTATCACTTAATGCATTTCAGGTGCAGATGCATACTACGTCAACTTATGGTAATGCAAGACTTAAGAGAATTGACAGCGAGCGTATCAAGAACGAACTTGAGCAGAAGAAGATTGTAGTCGTTACCGGATTCCAGGGTATTGATAAGTATGACAATTACACAACTTTAGGTCGTGGTGGTTCAGATACAACAGCAGTTGCACTTGCTGCAGCACTTCACGCTGATGCTTGTGAGATTTACACTGACGTTGATGGAGTTTATACAGCCGATCCTAGAAAGGTTGAGAATGCAACCAAGCTTAAGGCTATCACTTATGATGAGATGCTTGAACTTGCAACACTTGGAGCAGGTGTGTTACATAACCGTTCGGTTGAGATGGCTAAGAAATATGGAGTACAGCTGGTAGTTCGTAGCAGCTTGAATAACGAAGAAGGAACCGTTGTTAAGGAGGAAGTTAAGATGGAGAAGATGTTAGTAAGCGGTGTTGCCGCTGATGAGGATGTAGCAAGAATTGCACTTATTGGACTTAAGGATGAGCCTGGTGTGGCTTTCCGTTTGTTCAACCATCTTGCTAACCACAATATAAATGTAGATATGATTCTTCAGTCAGTAGGAAGAGATAAGACTAAAGATATTTCATTTACAACTAATGTTGAAAGTGCTGATGAGGCAATTGAGATTATCGAGAGACACTTTAAGGAGTATGAGAGCCTTAATGCTGAGAAAGAGGTTGCTAAGGTTTCTATCGTAGGTGCTGGAATGCAGTCTAATGCAGGTGTTGCAGCTAAGATGTTTGAGGCACTTTATGATGAGGGTATCAACATCCGCATGATTTCAACATCTGAGATCAGAGTAACTGTTCTTATCGACAAGAAGTACACCAAGGCAGCTATGAACGCTGTACATGAAGCATTTTCATTAGGTGATATATAATTATTACGGGCGGCGCTTTTGCCGCCTTTTTTATCTCACACAATCTTTAGTGTAATTTTTAGAGGGTTTGTGGTAGAATAATTATATATATTACTGAAAGGTTGTGGTGTGATGAGATCTTTAAAGATTGTCATACTGGGTTTGATTATTCTATTTGGTATTAATTTATCATTTTCTAATATAACTGTTGCGAGTGCCAATACATATTATCTATGGGATAACGGAGCCAAGCAGGACTACACCGGTCCTTTGGGTGTATATCTGATGGGTACTGAGAGCAGTGACTATACGACAGAGTTCTATAAGTACAACACTTACATTATCGAGAGTGATGGTACGGATTCGGTAAGAGATATCTCCTTAAACAAAGGATTACTTAAACTTACAATAATAGGTAAGAATCAGGGAACCGGAGTTATGCAGGTTTATTCCAATGCGGCATGCTCGGCGGAGGCTCACATGGCAACTGTTGTTCTTAACAATTCATCGGTTATGACTGAGAGTGGTTCTTATAGAGTTGATGCTGAAGTTAGCATACCGGCCAGCGGAATATATTATCTCAGGTTCCTGGGTGAGTATGGTAAGGAGTACCAGCTTAGTATGTGTCAGATGGATTCAGCCAACAGAGTTTTAGAGGAAGGTTCAACGGTTCTTTCCTACACCAACAGGAATTTAGAGCCGACTTATTATCAGATTAACATGCTCGTCAATGGATATGTTACAGTTGAACCGACATTCTATGTTAATGGTATCGAGGTTTCTAAGACAAGTACAACAGACAATCAGTATATAGATATGTGTCTGGTTGATTCCAATTTTAATGAGATGACTACCGATGAGTACATAGGAGAGAGCCCTAAGGCTATGGCGACGCTGCAGAAGTATGCTATAGACAAGGGTACATATTATCTGAGAGTTTCTGCAGATGCTTCAAGAGTATACTCTCTTAATATGGCTCAGACTGCCTGGAAGCTTCAGGCCGGCAAGAAGAAGAGCAGAAGAAAGCTTAAACATAATACATGGTATAAGTCGTATATGGACTATCCTATGAAGACTACTACATATGATTATTATTACTTTACTCTCAGCAAGAAGTCGACAGTTAAGCTTACCCTCTCAGGGTCGTGCGGTTCCGGACTTTTAAGAGGAACCATTACCAGTGCCAATGTCGGAGGTAAGTACAACGAGGTAACGCTTAAAGGTATCAACAAGAGTAAGACTTGGAGAGTTCATACCAAGAAGATGTCCAAGCTTCCTAAGGGCAAATATTACCTTAGAATTGCCAAGGATACCAAGACCTCCAATGGTTACTATAAGCTCAAGATTAAGGTTAGTTAAGGAGAGCGTATGAAGAGAGAAGATTATATAACATGGGACCAATATTTTATGGGTATTGCCTTGTTATCTGCCGAGAGAAGCAAGGACAACAACACTCAGGTTGGAGCATGTATAGTTGACAAGAACAACAAGATTCTTTCGGTTGGATATAACGGCATGCCTACCGGATGTAATGATGATGAGATGCCTTGGGATAGAGAGGGTGAGTTTCTTGATACCAAGTATGCATTTGTCTGCCATGCAGAGTTAAATGCAATACTTAATTACAATGGGCCTTCATTAGACGGAGCTACACTTTATGTTACTCTATTTCCTTGTAATGAATGTGCTAAGGCAATCATTCAGAAGGGCATTAAGGAAGTTGTTTATGTCAGTGACAAGTATGCTGACAGCCCTGCTACGATAGCGTCTAAGAAGATGCTTGATATGGCGGGAGTTAATGTTAGAAGATTCGAGCCTAAGGGGCAGGAATTAATTATAGATTTATAAGATACGGAGATTATTAGCGAGATGGATATTATAAAGATTATATCAGAAGAACTTAAGGTTAGACCTAATCAGGTTGAGGCTGCGGTTAAGCTTATTGACGAGGGCAATACAATCCCTTTCATAGCGAGATATCGTAAGGATGTTACAGACAATCTTAACGATGAGCAGCTCAGAAACTTAGATGAGCGTCTAACCTATTTGCGTAATTTAGAGGAGAGAAAGTCTGCTGTTATCGATAGCATAACAGAGCAGGAGAAGATGACTCCGGAGCTTCTGAAGAAGATTGAGGAAGCTACTACTTTGGTAGAGGTAGAGGACTTATATAGGCCGTATAAGCCTAAGAGAAGAACGAGAGCAATGATTGCGAAGGAGAAGGGATTAGAGCCTTTAGCTCTTGACATAATGAAGCAGAAGCTTGATGTAGATGCTAAAGAGGCAGCTAAGGCTTATATCTCAGAAGAGAAGGAAGTAGCTAACGAAGAAGAAGCTCTTAACGGCGCTATGGATATTATTGCAGAGGCTGTTTCTGATGATGCCAATTATCGTACTTATATCCGTAAACTTACATTTAGAGAAGGTATTCTTATCTCTAAAGCTAAGGATGAGGAAGCAGAATCAGTATATGAGAATTATTATGATTTTACTTCAACTCTTGATAAATTGTCAGGATATCAGATTCTTGCTATTAATCGTGGTGAGAAAGAGAAGTTCCTTACAGTTAAGATTGAGCCACCTAAGGACAAGGCGGTAAGATATCTTATGAATCATGTTAAGAAGAAAGAGAATCCTAACACAGATTCATATATCGATCTTGCATTAGAGGATTCTTACGACAGATTAATCTCGCCTTCAATCGAGAGAGAGATTAGAAGTGAGCTTACTGAGACTGCAGAAGACGGGGCAATCACAGTATTTATGAAGAATTTAAGACAGTTACTTATGCAGCCGCCGATTGCAGGTAAGGTTGTATTAGGCTGGGACCCTGCATTTAGAACAGGTTGTAAGCTTGCTGTTGTTGATGAGACAGGTAAAGTATTAGACACAGTTGTAATTTATCCTACTGCTCCACAGAATAAAGTTAAGGAAGCTAAGAAGACTCTTAAGAGCTTGGTAGACAAGTATGGCATTTCACTCATATCTGTCGGTAACGGTACTGCGTCAAGAGAGTCTGAGCAGGTTATTGTCGATTTCATCTCTGAGATGGATAAGCCATTACAGTACATAATTGTAAATGAAGCCGGCGCTTCAGTATATTCGGCAAGTAAGCTTGCTACCGAAGAGTTCCCTGAGTTTGATGTAGGACAGAGAAGCGCAGCGTCAATCGCAAGAAGATTACAGGATCCTTTAGCGGAGCTTGTTAAGATTGATCCTAAGGCTATCGGAGTAGGTCAGTATCAGCATGATATGAATCAGAAGCATCTCTCAACTGCGTTAGATGGTGTGGTAGAGGACTGCGTTAACCAGGTAGGAGTAGATCTTAATACTGCGTCTGCGCCTCTTTTAGAGAGAGTTTCAGGAATCAACAAGACTATAGCCAAGAATATAGTTACTTACCGCGAGGAGAATGGTAAGTTCACCAATCGAAAGCAACTTAGCAAGGTTCCTAAGCTTGGACCTAAAGCATTTGAACAGTGTGCAGGATTTATGCGTATTGCCGGTGGTGACAATCCTCTCGATAATACAAGTGTGCATCCTGAGTCATATAATGTTGCCGATAAGCTTTTAGAGGTTGCAGGAATTGATAAATCAGAGATTTCAGGCGGTGTTAAGGATCTTAAGAAGAGATTTAAGGACACTAAGAAACTTGCAACAGAGCTTGAGGTTGGTGTTCACACCCTTACTGATATCATTAGCGAGCTTGAGAAGCCTGGAAGGGATCCAAGATCAGACATGCCTAAGCCAATCTTAAGGACTGATGTTCTTACAATGGAAGATTTAAGAGAGGGCGAGATTCTTAAGGGTACGGTAAGAAATGTTATCGATTTTGGTGCGTTTGTCGATATCGGAGTTCACCAGGACGGGCTCGTTCACATTTCACAGCTTACCAACAAGAAGTATGTTAAGCATCCTTTGGAGGTTGTGAGTGTGGGAGATGTAGTTGAGGTTAAGGTTCTCTCTGTAGATATCAAGAAGAAGAGAATCTCACTTACTATGATTCTTTAGGAGTTATTTATGATTTATGAAAGTTATTCATCTGAAGATACATTTAACTTAGGATTTAAGATGGCTGAAGCTATAGAAGCCGGCAAGGTTATATGTTTAGATGGTGATTTAGGTGTTGGAAAGACAGTGTTTACCAAGGGTTTTGCCAAGGGTTTAGGGATAGAAGAACCTGTCAACAGTCCTACATTTACTGTCCTTCAGGTATATGAGGATGGAAGGCTTCCGCTTTATCATTTTGATACATACAGGATTGAAGATCCTGATGAGATGTATGAGATAGGGTACGAAGATTATGTGTATGGTAACGGAGTAAGCCTTATAGAATGGCCTGTCAGGATTGAGGAGATTATTCCTGACGATGCCATATATGTTAAGATTGTCAAAGATTTAGATAAAGGCTTTGATTACAGAAAGATTGAGATTACGGAGGCGTAATATGACGATACTCGCTATAGACACCTCAGGTCAGGTAGCAACATGTGCCTTGCTTGTTGATGAGGAGATAAGAGGTTTATATTCAATTCAATTTAAGAAGACTCATTCAGAGACTATGTTGCCTATGGTAGAGAATATGATGACTATGGTAGGACAGAAGGTTGAGGATGTTGATGCTGTAGCTGTGGCAGCGGGACCTGGTTCATTTACCGGATTGAGAATAGGTGCTGCGCTTGCTAAGGGACTATGTCTGGCGTCTTCTAAACCGCTTATCGCCGTATCAACCTTAGAGGGACTGGCATACAGATACTATGGAGAGAGCGGTATTGTAGTTCCTATTATGGATGCAAGGCGCGACCAGGTTTATACAGGTATTTATAGGGTTAATGATAAGTTAGAGGTTCTTCTTGAACCTACCGCTATGAGTATAACCGAGCTTATTGATAAGGTTAACAGCTATGAAGATAATGCTATATATCTAGGTGATGGCATAGTAAGATACAGAAACATCTTAGATGAGCATATCAGAGATAACGACAGAATCGCACCGATTAACAACGCATATCAGAGTGCTGCAGCGTTAGCACTCAGAGCGAAAGAGAAGTTTATAGATGATGACTTTGTTGACGCTGATACATTTGCACCGGAATATATAAGGATTTCCCAAGCTGAGAGGGAACGCAAAGAAAGGCTGGCTAATCAATAATTATGGGTAAGATTGCAATTATAAGGCCGCTGACTCCTGATGATGTCAAAACTATAGCGGATATAGATGCTAAATGTATAACTAATCCTTGGAGTGAGGACGACTTCAACGATTTCTTCAAATACATGGACAACCATTATCTTATTGCAGAGTGCGATGGACAAGTTGTCGGGTATGTAGGTTTTATGAAGTATGTAGATGACGGGGATATTACAAGGATTGCCGTGCTTGAGGAATACAGGCGCAATCATATTGCAGAGGCTCTTTTAGATAAGCTTTTTGCACTTGAGACAGCTAACGGTGTTAAGTCGATCAAGCTTGAAGTAAGAGAGAGCAACGCGGCTGCCAGAGGATTATATGACAAGCTTGGGTTTGTTAATGTCGGAGTCAGAAAGAATTATTATACTGATCCTATAGAAGATGGTATAGTTATGTCTAAAGAACTTTGATTATGATGTTGCATTTTTATTATAAATCATTTATTATAAGTCAGTGTGATTTATCACGCTATACTAATGTAGAATTGAAAGGACAAAACCATGAAAGAGATTGATATCAAGTCTGTTAACGCGATAAGAGTATTATCTGCAGAAGCTATAGAGAAAGCCAAGTCAGGCCATCCTGGATTGCCTTTAGGAGCTGCTCCTATGGCTTACGAGCTTATGGCTCATCATATGAATCATAATCCTAAGAACCCTAACTGGTTTAACAGAGATAGATTTGTATTGTCTGCAGGTCATGGTTCAATGTTACTGTATTCACTCCTTCATTTGTTTGGATACGGTGACTTGTCTATTGAAGATATTAAGAATTTCAGACAGATGGATTCGCTTACTCCGGGTCATCCTGAGTACGGACATACTGTTGGTGTTGAGACCACAACAGGTCCTCTTGGTGCAGGTTTTGCAACAGCGGTTGGTATGGCTGCTGCAGAGGCACATTTGGCTGCTAAATTTAACGAAGACGGTTATGATATAGTTGACCATTATACTTATGTTTTAGCCGGAGACGGTTGTATGATGGAAGGTACTTCATACGAGGCGGGTTCTTTGGCAGGTACATGGGGACTTTCTAAGTTTATAGTTTTATATGACTCTAATAACATTTCCATAGAGGGCGGTACTGATATTGCTTTCAGAGAGAATGTTTTAGAGAGATTTGAGGCGTTTGGATTCCAGATTTTAGAGGTTGAGGATGGCAACGATACCGAGGCAATCGGTAAGGCTATCGAGGAAGCTAAGGCTGACAAGACTCGTCCTTCATTTATCAAGATTAATACCAAGATTGGTGCGGGCTGTCCTGCGAAGGAAGGTAAGGCATCAGCTCATGGTGAGCCTTTGGGTGAGGACAATTTAAAAGCTCTTAAGGACAATTTAGGCTGGAATTATGATGCATTTACAGTTCCTGAAGAAGTGTATGACAACTACAAGGCTGTAGCGGAAGAGGGAGCTAAGAAGGAACAGCAGTGGAATGATACATTTGCTGCATATAAGTCAGCTCATAAGAATAAGGCAGAGCTTTTTGAGAAGTATATTAATGATATTGATTATGATGCTATTCTTAACAACGAAGATTTCTTCAGCTATGAAGATAAACCACAGGCTACAAGAAATCTTTCCGGAGTATGTATCAACAAGTTAAAAGATATTATTCCTAATTTGGTCGGAGGTTCGGCGGATCTTGCACCTTCTACCAAGACATATATGAATGACGCGGGAGATTTCTCGAAGGAAGATTATTCGGGAAGAAACTTCCACTTTGGTGTAAGAGAGCTCGCGATGGCGGCTATCGGCAATGGTTTGTTGCTTCATGGCGGACTTAGAAGTTATGTTTCAACATTCTTCGTTTTCAGTGATTACCTTAAGCCTATGGCAAGACTTTCAGCGCTTATGAAGATACCTGCAATATATGTGCTTACACACGACAGTATCGGAGTAGGTGAGGATGGTCCTACACATGAGCCTATAGAGCAGCTTGCTATGTTTAGAACAATGCCTAACTTTGTTACTTTCAGACCTGCAGACGCAACAGAGACTGCTTATGGTTGGTATCAGGCATTATCTTCTAAGAGCACTCCTACAGCTCTTGTGTTATCAAGACAGAATCTTCCACAGCTTGAGGGTAGTTCTAAGGATGCTCTTAAGGGTGGATACGTGGTTTATAAAGCAGGAGAAGGTACTCCTGATGGAATATTGATGGCTTCAGGTTCAGAGGTGTCTCTTGCAATTGACGCAGCTAAGAAGCTCGCAGCAGATGGTATCAAAGTTAATGTTGTCAGCATGCCATCATTTGAGTTGTTTGACATGCAGGATGACGATTACAAGGAGAGCGTGCTTCCTAAGACTGTCAGAAAGAGAGTTGCAATTGAGGCGGCCAATGCTGATGTTTGGTATAAGTACGTCGGCTTAGATGGTACGACAGTAGCGATGACCGGATTTGGAGCTTCTGCACCGGGTAATCTCTTGTTCGAGAAGTTCGGATTTACCGTTGACAATGTAGTTAACGCATTTAAAGGTTTGTAATTAATATGGCTTCGGAAAGAATATGCTTTTTCCGAAGCCTTTTAAAGAATGAGGTTTTTATGTTAGATGTATGTTTGTTGGGCTCAGGTGGTATGATGCCGCTTCCTTATAGGTGGCTTACATCACTTATGGTCAGATACAACGGTAGCACGGTCTTGATTGATTGCGGCGAGGGAACTCAGATTGCAATTAGAGAAAAGGGCTGGAGTTTTAAGCCGATTGATGTCATCTTAATAACACATTTTCATGGTGATCACATAAGCGGGCTACCGGGACTTTTGCTTACAATGGGTAATGCAGACAGGACTGAGCCTTTGACAATGATAGGACCAAAAGGACTTAAGAAGGTTGTTAACTCGCTTAGAGTTGTGGCGCCTGATCTGCCATTTGATATCAATTTTGTAGAGATAGAAGGTGGCGAGCAAGCATTTTCATATTTAGGATTGGATATTGAAGCTTTTAGGGTGAAACACAACGTTACCTGTTATGGTTATAGTATCAGCCTTAAGAGAGCGGGTAAGTTTGATGCTGAGAGAGCCAAAGAGAAGGGAATTCCTCTTAAATGCTGGAATCGCTTGCAGAAAGGTGAGACAGTTACAGAAGAGGGAATCACATATACACCGGATATGGTGCTTGGCCCTGACAGAAAAGGACTTAAATTAACTTATTGTACTGACACGAGACCTGTTCCTGTTATCGCGACACACGCGAAGAACTCGGATTTATTCATATGTGAAGGTATGTACGGGGATGATGAGGAGCTGCCTAAGGCCAAGGATCACAAGCATATGACATTTTCGGAGGCGGCAACTTTAGCTAAAGAGGCTGACGTTAAGGAGATGTGGCTTACGCATTACAGTCCGTCTCTGGTTCATCCTAAGCAGTATATAAAGGTTGCTAAGAGTATATTTCCTAACACAGTATTAGGTGAGGACGGCAAGAGTGTAGAACTTAATTTTGAAGGATAAGGTGATATTATGGGAGCTAATAAAGGTGTTATAAGAACAACGGTTACAGTTGTTATTATGGTTGTACTTGTATTAGGCTACTACGCATATGTTTCCAACAGAAAAGCCGTTGAACTTCAGAATACCAAAGTATCTGAAGCAGACAGATTGATCTTAGAAGATATAGAGGGCAACTATCCTAAGAAACCTAGGGATGTGGTGAAGCTTCATGTCAGGATGCTCCAGCAGATATATGCATCCGAACTTTCTGATGATAAGCTTTCCAAGATGGTTGATCAGATGAGGCTTTTATATGACGACAGATTGTTGAACAATCAGGGCAATACGAAGGAAGAGCAGATTAGCTCTATTCTTGCGGAGCTTGATTCCCACGATGGCAAGAAGTACAAGATTACCAACTATGAGATAGATGAAGAGAGCCAGACTACATACAGCGAGGTTGACGGCGAGGATGTGGCCAATCTCTACGCTACATACACTATTCTCGACGATAAAACAACATACAAGCAGATATATCTGTATGTACTTGTCAAGGATAAAGATGGTCATTTTAAGATATTAGGATGGCAGAGAGATAACTCCAAAGAGAGTGATCTAAGCAATTCGTCAACTACCAAGAAGAAGGATTAGGAGATTATAATATGTCTAAGGATATATTGATACTTGGAATTGAGACATCGTGTGATGAGACGGCAGCTTCTGTTGTCAAGAACGGCAGGGAAGTTTTGTCAAATGTTATCGACTCACAGATAGACATTCACACCCTCTACGGCGGTGTGGTGCCTGAGATAGCCTCAAGAAAGCATACAGAGAAGATTAATATAGTTATCAAAGAAGCGTTAAAGCAAGCAGATGTTACACTCGATGACCTTGATGCTATAGCTGTGACATACGGTCCAGGGCTCGTAGGAGCGTTGCTAGTGGGTGTATCGGAGGCTAAGGCTATATGTTACGCTAAGAATATTCCGCTCGTCGGTGTTCACCATATCGAAGGACATATCAATGCAGTGTATATTGAACATAAGGAGCTTGAACCACCTTTCATATCTATGGTTGCATCAGGTGGACATTCACATCTTGTAATTGTAAGAGACTATGGTAAGTACGAAGTTATAGGACGTACTTTAGATGACGCCGCAGGAGAGGCATTTGACAAAGTTGCAAGAGCTATAGGACTAGGATATCCCGGAGGCCCTAAGGTTGATGCACTCTCTAAGGAAGGCAATCCGGAAGCAATAGCATTTCCAAGAGCTAAGGTGGAGAATTCAGTATATGATTTTAGTTTCAGCGGTCTTAAGTCAGCAGTTTTGAATTACCTCAACAAATGTGAAATGAAAGGCGAGACTGTCAATCAGGCAGATGTTGCAGCGTCATTTCAGGCGAGTGTAGTTGATGTTTTGGTTGATCATACTGTAAGGGCTGCTAAGGATTATGATATCCCTGTTGTCACAATTGGTGGCGGTGTTGCGGCCAATTCCGCATTGAGAGCCGGCATGAAGGAAGCGTGTGAGAGAGAAGGTTTAGAGTTTTATTACCCTTCTCCTGTTTATTGTACAGACAATGGTGTAATGATTGCAGTTGCCGGATACTACGAGTATATGAATGGTGTAAGGCATGGACTTGATTTGAATGCCGTAGCCAACCTTAAACTTGGAGAATAATTATGATTAGTGTTATATTACTTGCAGCGGGCAGCGGAAAGCGTATGAAGCTTGATAAGCCTAAGCAGTTTATGATGATTAATAACAAGCCACTTATAAGCTATGCTTTAGAGACATTTCAGAAATCTAAAGCAGATGAGATAGTTATTGTTACCAACGAGGATAATGTATCTCTGTGTAAGGATATAGTGAACAAGTATCATTTTACTAAGGTTAAGGATGTAATAGTAGGCGGTAACGAGAGATATGATTCGGTGTATAATGGATTATCAGCTGTTAACGGAAGAGATGATGACATAGTTCTTATACACGATTCTGCAAGAGCTAACATATCATTAGAAGTTATATCTTCTGTTATTGAAGAGGCGGGCAGGAGTGGAGCGGCAATCCCTGCAGTGCCTGTCAAGGATACAATCAAGGTCGTGATAGACGGTGTTGTGTGTGACACACCACTTAGGTCTACTTTGTATCAGGTTCAGACTCCGCAAGGATTTAGGTACAATGCGATACGAAGCGCGTATGACAAGATGCATTTGTCAAATGATACAAGTATAACAGACGATTCCATGGTTATGGAGAAGTATGGGAAACTGAAGGTTAAGGTAGTTGAAGGGGATTACGATAACATAAAAGTTACAACACCTGAGGATGTATCAAGAATTACAGAGTTATTAAGTTAAGGGGGTAGTTATGGCTAAGAAGATACTTATCACCAATGATGATGGTATTAATTCGAACGGAATAATCAGACTTGCTGAAGCTGCTAAGGAATTCGGTGAGGTATGGGTAGTTGCGCCTGATACCGAGAGGAGCGGAGCTTCACACAGCGTTATATTAAGGCATAGCTTTGATGCGTGGGAGGTTGATTTTCCGGTTGAGGGTGTTCATGCATTTAAGTGTACAGGGTTTCCTGCGGATTGTGTAAGGATAGGTGTTCTCAATATTGTACCTAATAAGCCGGATTATGTATTTTCGGGGATTAATTATGGTTACAATATGGCTTCAGACCTTCAGTATTCTGCAACAGCGGGAGGAGCATTTGAGGCAGCGTTTCAGAAGATTCACTCGATAGCATTTTCTGAAGGAGCATCTGATATTCACGAAGTGACTGACAGATACCTTGGTGAGATTATGGCTGAGCTTATCGACAAGCCTTTAGGGGTTAATCAGATTTGGAATGTCAATTTCCCGGAGTGTCCGTTAAGCGAATGCAAGGGGATATTAAGAGATAGGGAAGTGTCTGTTGATGAATTCTACAAAGACACATACACTGAGACTATGAATCCTGACGGTAGGATTTCTTACATGGTTAATGGTGCCAGGAATTATGAAGCAAGCGAAGGCACCGATCTTAGGGCGATTCTCGATAATTATGTGTCTATCGGTATAGCAACCAATATTTCTTAGCAATCGGAGCGTGATTTTTTGCGCTCTTTTTTTGTTTGTTGCGGTTTTGTTGCATTTTTTATGTTATACTTAACTACAGGAGATTATGTACTTTCTGTCAGATTGACAGGATTAGGAGGAGTTAGTTATGAAAGAAGCAGAGAACATTAATGAGATTCAGGGCGAAGTATTTAAGGTGAGTGAAGAGATATTAAATGATGTAATGGTTCCCGGTAAAGCCGGTGACAGTATATATGGTGCAGCGCGAATATCCAGTGATGTCAGTTCTCCGATGACGCTTTTAAAGGATGTTTTATTTGATGTAACGAAACTTGATGCGAAAAAGCAAGCCGATAAGACTAAGCTCACCGAGGAAGAAAAGAGCGAGCTTGAGGAATATGAGGAATTTGATTCGCTTATGATGGAGTCTTATGTCCTTGTTGATGATTTTCAGAAGAAGGCGTCACGTCAGGGGAAGAAGCAGACCGGATTTAAGGCTACATATGAAGAATTGCTCAAACCGGAAAAGAATGCGACATTAGAGAATTATCTTGACAGGGCATTATCTGCCATAGAGAAACAGATGTCAAAGCTTGATAATAACAGCTACAGATACAAGCTTTGCAAGTATGTTGTAAGGCATTTTGAGCTTATGAAGAGACCGGATTTTCTTGACCTTGTCTATCAATATCCTAATTACAATACTTTACATTCAGGCGTGGTCCACCTTCCGACCGCTGAGTTTGTGGATGGTAAGACTGACGGGTATGTATATGATTTTGATAAATACGAGGCACTAAGCGGGAATTTTCCTCAGATTGATATGATGCTTGCCGAGCAGGATTTTTTTATCAACAATGTTATCCCGCATAATGATATTGTTGAGAGTGGCATAAACAACGAGAAGCATGAGAAGGAATATAAGGAAGCGTACGTCAACCATCTTCTTAGTCAGACTAAGATTAACAATAAGCTGTCAGACAAAACTCAGGATGAAGTAGTAGGTACCGGGAACAGGAAATACAAAGATTACGATAACGGCTGGGTTTTTGGAGCCGGTGGAAGCAGATATACGGTACTGTACGGCGATATTATTAACGAAGAGATTGCATTTTTAAACAGCGGATGGACTGTCAGCGAGCTTAATATGCTTAAGGAACTTAAAGGTGCTAAAAACACTGTTATCATGATTGCCAAGAATAAGTCTGATGAATATTTTGTCAGGAATAAAGACAGTATCTTAGAAGCTATCGACAATATTCTTGAGGGCAAGGTAGAATCAGAAGATGACAGGATTAAGCTTTTAAGGGATATAAAGCCGTATGTTGATAAGTATAATCAATATATAGAGGCCAATCCTTCTTCTTACGGTGAAAAGATGATATCGTTGGAAGCTGAATTAGGAAAGTATACTGATATGGCGCTTTCTTCGGAATTGGAGGCTATTAATGATGTAGAGAAGCTTTATGATTATCCGGGCTCTCCTAATGGTATGAACAAGTCAAGGGCTGCCCGTATAAAGAAGCTTCTTCACGTAGGTAAAGCAGGCGAAGAATTAATCGGACGCTTTGCATACATATCAGAACACACCAATACGGACGATTTAAAAGCGATTGGTTTCACTGCTACGGCTGATAACAGAAATGCCGGAGTGTTCTTGGCGTATCTTATGGGAGTCAAGGGTCTTAGCTATGATGAAGCCACTAAGCTTAGAGTCGGACAGCCTGAATTCGATGAAATGCTTAACGACTTTAATAAGTTCATAAAGGACAACTCACTTGTTGTACCTGAAGGCGAGAAGCGGAACGCTTCCGTTAAGACATTGGTTGATATGTTCAAAAATGCCGCAGAGAAGTTTAAATCTTATCGTTTCCATGACATAAATTTTGGTGACGCTGATGTTATGTATGAACATATTCCGGAGTATATTGAATTAAGCACTAATATGATTAATATTACTCAGGAATATGAGCTTATGGTTAAACGTGCGGGATTTGATACTGCATCTAAGTTCTTTGACGGCAAGACTCAAGAGGAGATTATGTCACCTTTTTATGCTCTTAACGGATTCGGATATGAGTTTCTTAATTCTTACGCACCGCAGGGACTTAGTCATGAGATAAAAGCTGCTCCTAAATCAAGGAATAAATATTATGGAATATATGCCCAGTCAAGAGCGCATATGGGTCTTGTTACATCGGATGTTATAAGAGGTAAGACGATTAGCGAGATAGAGAAGAGTGTAGGGGTATTGGGACTTTATGAGACCACGGTTCTTGCTATTTTATCAGCCAATCCGGCTACTGAAGGAGCCTTAGACTACTTAACCGGCAAGAGTAAGGATTTTGAGAAGGATTTTGCCAAAAGATATAAATCAGCTGTAGAGGAGGCAAGACTGGAGTTTAATTCAGAGGCCGGAATTGTATCATTTGCAGAAAGCTTAGCAGATAAAGTTAACACATTTGGCTCGGGTGCGGAGGCATATGTTGCAGAATCCGGATACGCCAAGATTATGGGCAATTCCAACGATTCTGATTCATTACATAAGGCGATGGAGTATGATGATGAGACCAGGAAGTTCGTGAAACTGGTAAATGATGCCTTTTATAATTTCTACAATGGTGATAATGCAGGCAAAATATACGATTTAATTGGAATCAAAGATCCGCTTGAACTTATCAAGATCAATGGTAAGACTCCTGATGAATTATGGGGAGCGGAATACAAGGATTATCCTGAAGCAGATAAAAGCTTTTTGTTAAAGGCAAGAGTTGTTGATGAGATGTTTAGGGGTAAGTCCGATATCACAGTAGATACATATATCATCAATGAGAAGAACGAATTAGAAGCGATAGCTCCTTATAAGATTTCTAAGAGTGTAAGAACGATTGATAACGAGATATCATTCTATAAGGGTATCAATGACTTAAATGATTATCTTAAAGGCCTTAAGAATAGACTTACAGCCACTCAGGACAATCAAGATGCCAATTTTGCCGCTGCGGATGCTAGAAATGCTGCTAAGAGTGGTTCAGATACCTATAAGAAGATGACAGCCGCTTTGAATAAATGTATCAGAGCAACTGATTTTGATAACAATAACTTTAGAGACTATAATCTTTCATATGAGGAATTAGAGACAGCTCTTAAGGAACTTAGAACTGCCGCTAATCAGTATTATAAGGCGCATGATACGGGATTAGGCTGGTTAGTCAGCGGTTATAGAGAGAATGGCAAGGAGAGGATTCGTGTTTCTAAGGACCTGACGGAAGAACTCGGCTACAGAATTGAAACCTTAAAGGATTTATCTTACGGGGTAGGTATCAGGAGTAACAAAAATCTTAAGAACACTACCGGTTCTAACAAGCTTAAAGAAAAGTGGAGCGACCTTAAGAAAAAAGCCATTACAAGAAAGGTGAACATAAGTAATAATGATTTAAAGGATGGAGGTTATGCAGAGAAGACACCTATTTATGTTAATTCTAAAGAGAAGGATTTCTTAAGAAGGCAACTTATGGAGGTTGCATCTTCCAAAACCAAGGAAGAGTCCTTTGTGGATATCATGGATAGCCTGCTTGAAACCAATCCGTATACTGTTGCAAGGAAGTTTATTAAGAGTAAATATCTTAATAAGATTAGACGGGCAGAGACCGGTGCAGGAACATATGAGATTAGCTTTTTGGAGGATTTGATAACATCAAAAGATTTTAAAGATACATTTGACGATGAAGTGAAGTCTCTTGCGGAGAATGATATATTCGCCAATATGGTAAAAAAGAATCCGAAGACTGCGATTTCGGAATGGAAAAAGTCGCTTCGTAACGAAGATGATTCCAGATTCAAGTACCTTGAACAGACCAACAATGTATATAAGAAACTTGTTAAGAATGACCCTAAGCATGCCAGAGATATATGGAATGTAGCTCTTGATAAGCTTGAGAAATGGAAGAAGATATGGAACAGTGAAGAGCAGAGAATGGCTGATGTTAAGTCATCTATCTCAAGTGAGGATTCTCCATTACGTTATGACCTTGGTGAGTTATATATAAAGACTGATAGCGCATCTGCTAAAAAACGAGCCGACTACATGTCCTTCAGAAATCATATGATTGACACGGTTGCCGATATTTTGGCATATAGTCTTGCTAAGGATAATCAAGACAAGCCTGATTTTATGAGTATGGTTATCAATCCTGATGAGCTGGATAAAACCAGAGAGTATATCAAAAAGGGGCTTGAGAAGGATGTATTTGATAAATCCAGGGACGTTGCATCTATCATGGACAGGCTTAACAGCTACAAGAATCTTAAAAAGAGAGCCACGAAATATGTTAAGGATGCTCTTGATGCAGAGAAAGAGGCCGAGCAGAACGTCAAAAAGGATGAACCTGTCGCCGGTGCTAAAAAGGAAGCTGATAACACCAAGAAAAAGGGAATGAAGAAGTGATTATTAAAACATAAGTTTACAATGGGGACAGTCCCAATGTCATTTAGATAAGGTTTCAGCCCAAAAACAATAGAATATTACATATTATTCAGAGGTGAAATATCCTCTGTTTTTTTGTTTTTTTCAAAAAAACACTTGACAAATAGCTGCAAATATGCGCGACAGCCCTTGATTATAGACTATTTTGGAGGTGCTTTTTTATGAAAAAACATACTGCTAATTACATCAAAAAAACTCTGTTATTTACAATCAATTCACTTCTTGATTATCGAGACGAATTAATTGTATCGCCAAATTCCAGCTTCACTCGTACAAAGAAAATCTCCTTTGAAC
>JHXB01000010.1 GCA_000621905.1 Lachnospiraceae bacterium NC2004 | reverse complement strand
ATCTTCGTTTTGTTTCAGCATCCGATGTTCTAAATACTTCTAAAATGTGGTTTTCGTCAATTATGTAATCTGCATGTGTCTGTTTATCGACTTCATTTGCATCACAAAGCAAATCCACAAGAGACATATCAAGCGCCTTACAAATAGTAACAAGTTTATCCGCCTGTGGATTAATCTTTTTCTTACGCCAGTCATTGATGGTGCTTGTAGCAATTCCAGTTCTTCGTGACAATTCAATCTGGGTCATATGTAATTCCGTTAGTCTATCAAATATCTTTTCATATAAATTCATAACAGTTTCTTCCTTTCCGACTTTTCGGATATTATATCATCACTAATCACAATTTTCAATACATTGTGCTAATTATATAACAATACGCTCCAGTAGAGACAATCCCCACCGGAGCGTTAATTTTGACAGTTATATCATATATCTCTCTATGCGATTAGTAAACTCCTTGAATCTCGGAAGTGTGAAATATATCTTGCCGTATGTATTGGTGTCTATAAGCCCGTTGTCTTTAAGGTTCTCTCTATATGGCGAGAATTGATTGGATTCCATACCTAATTCTTGACGAATACTCTTGATAGTCGAATCTTCGCTATGGGCAATCGCCAAAACAACTCGTCTCTCATTTTCAGTCAAATGATCCCAGATAGCCTTGTATGATCCGTCATATAGCATTGTATCAAGTTCTCGTAAAATGCTATCATCAACTTCTTTTTTATGAGAATCCCATAAAAGTGTTCCTAAAAGCTGAAAAGCATACGGGTATCCTTTTATAAGTTTTGTAAGAACAAGTGCCTCATCTTGATTTAAGGAAAATATCTCCATATATTTATCTTCAACCAGTACATCACTTAGCCCGTGAAGTCTAATCTTAGGAAGTCTACGAATGAACGTACTGTTTTTTGCATTTGACAAAGCGCTAAAATTCTCCGGCAAAGCAGTGATAAGTAAAAATACCGGTAGTCTTTCTCCGATAAAAGATTGATATGAATGAAAGAATGTCTTTATATTGGCGGTATTAGACACTTCGTCAATCGTAATCAAGACTCGTTTCTTTTTCTTCTTGGCTTCGATCAACATCTTCTTAAGGAGTGTTTCATTATCAGATAGAGAGCGTCTGGCAACGCCACCTCCAATACCTGCAAATGACACACTTGCTTCCGTTATAATCTCACTCTTTATACTTATATGTTCACTCAACTGGCTGATAGAAGATTCATATAAGTCTAAATCGGGATTCAATCGCAGAGTTATCCAGTCGCCCTGTTTGGAAAAATGATTTTGGATAGATGTCATTAAGACCGTCTTGCCACAGCCCCTAACACCTGTGATTACATACGCGTACGAAACCGGACTCGAACTCGTAAAATCACTTATTACTTGATTATACTCAGCATTTCTCGGAATCATAGAATCCGGCTCAATTCCGAATATTATTGTAAATGGATTCTTAGACATATTACAGCACCTCGCTCGCAGAAAATACCTTATATCTCCTTATAGGTTCAAATACTTCTTATATCTTCTTATAGGTTTTAAATTATCTTATATCTTCTTATAGGTTTTGTCAATATAGTTAACATGACAAACATCTTAAAAAATGATATAGTTAGTTTCTAACACACATTTTACAAAATGAAACGAGATATAAGAAAATGATTAATACAATTAAAACTATGCTTGCAGCCGCTTTTTGCTGCATTTTATGGGGAAGTGCATTTCCCATGATAAAGATTGGTTATAAATATTGGAATATTTCAGGTTCAGATACAATGGGCATCATAGAATATGCCGGAATACGATTCTTTTTGGCTGGATTTCTTGTTATTCTATTTGGAAGCGCACTAAAAAAATCAATTATTATTCCCAACGTTAAAGAAATTCCGCTAGTTATCGTCTTAAGTTTGTTTCAAACGATAGGACAATACATTTTCTTCTATGTTGGATTGGCTCATACCTCAGGAGTTAATGGCGCAGTTATAAACTCGCTAAACACTGTATTTGCAATCCTCATCGCTTGCCTTATATTTAGAATGGAAAAACTAAATTTTAAGAAAACTATTGGATGTGTTATAGGAGTAATCGGCGTTTTATTAATATCATTTTCAGGAGAAGGGATTACTTTAAACCTACTCGGTGACGGTTTGATTATCCTAACCGCACTCAGTTACGGAGTATCGTCCAACCTTATAAAAACATTTTCAAGGAAACACGACACCGTAATGCTAAGTGGTTATCAATTCATGTTTGGCGGACTAACTATGATGATAGTTGGTGTGATTGGAAGAAATGGCACGCTATCCTACGATGTGGAGAGTGTCGGCTCCGCTATATTGGTCCTCATTTATCTGGCACTTGTTTCAAGCGTGGCATATACTCTTTGGGGAATTCTTCTTAAGTCAAATGATGTCTCAAGGATAGCTGTGTACGGATTTGTAACACCCGTAGCCGGAGTTATCCTTTCAATGCTTATACTCGGAGAATCTTCCATCGTAGGCTGGAAGTACATTGCTGCACTAATACTCGTATCCCTAAGTATCGTGATTGTAAACTATACTCCAAACCATGGGGACAGGACCTAAGTGATTGGACCTAAGTGATCGCACGTGTATAATTGACCTTCTTCGAAGGGCAAAGATCCTTCGCTTTCGCTAAGGATGACACTCTCCAAGGTCTCCCCCGGTGGCCCCGCCACCTTGAGCTGAAGTGGATGACAACAAAATAAAAAAACAATATGTGTTGTTTCGTAGGGCGTTGGCGCGTCTCGTTACTTAATACCTAAAGCAATACCCGGTGGCCCCGCCACCCTGAGTTGAAGTGGATGGTAAAAGCAGCAAAAAGCAATATGTGTTGTTTCGCAGGGCGTTGGCGCGTCTCGTTACTTAATGAGTGCAAGCGTAAGCTTAGCACGAATTTAGTAACGTAAGCAACGCGCCTTCGAGCCGCGAGGCGTCCCGGAGAAACAATACATATTGCTTATAAAAAAATATAATTCATCCACTCTCAACGCTTAATCATCCATGGAACAACTTTTTCGACTGATACACCGGCTCACAAGTAAGATTAACCCCAAGCTTCTTAAACGTACTCTCATCAACAGAAGACAAGATAACCGAACTATGCGCCTCTAAACCGCGAAGTTCATCAAGCTTCTCTAACGCCTTCTTGGTGTTCTCATCAGACTCTGCACAGATAGTAAGCGCAATAAGAATCTCATCGATATGAAGTCTCGGATTGTTACCTCCAAGATGCTCAACCTTAAGCTTCATAATAGGCTCAATAACCTCAGGCGAAATAAGCTTCACGCTATCATCAAGACCTGCAAGAGCCTTAAGCGCATTAAGAAGCATCGCTGAATTCGCACCAAGCAGATCAGAAGTCTTACCTGTGATAATCCTTCCATCATTTAACTCAATAGCTGTAGCAGGTCCGCCGGTAAGCTCACTGACTGTATTGGCCGCTGCCACAACACCTCTGTCATTAATCGTAATATTACTCTGCTCCATAAGAAGCTCAAGCTTATCGATAATCTCCTGCTTACCTGTACCCTTACGAAGGTCACACGCAGCCTGATAATATCTTCTGATAATCTCCTGATTAGATGCTGACTTACAAGCATCATCATCAACAATGCAGTTACCCGCCATGTTAACACCCATATCAGTAGGTGACTTGTAAGGAGACTCGCCGTATATCTTCTTAAACATTCCATTAAGAACAGGGAAGACCTCAACATCACGGTTGTAGTTAACCGTAGTCTCTCCATACGCCTCAAGGTGGAACGGATCAATCATGTTGACATCGTTAAGGTCAGCGGTCGCAGCCTCATACGCCAAGTTAACAGGATGCTTAAGAGGAATATTCCAGATAGGAAATGTCTCAAACTTCGCATATCCCGCCTTAACACCTCTCTTGTGCTCATTGTATAACTGAGACAAGCACACAGCCATCTTACCTGAACCAGGTCCAGGAGCGGTAATCACAACAAGCGAATGCTTAGTCTCGATAAACTCATTCTTACCATATCCCTCATCACTCAAGATAAGAGGCACATTGCTTGGATATCCCGGAATAGAATAGTGACGATACACCTTAATTCCAAGAGCCTCAAGTCTCTTCTGATAATTAACGGCACTCTCCTGTCCCGCAAATCTCGTCATAACGACGCTACCGACATAAAGTCCGTAACCTCTGAACGCATCAATAAGTCTTAAAACATCAACGTCATATGTAATTCCAAGATCACCTCTGACCTTGTTCTTCTCGATATCCGCGCTGTTAATTACAACAACAACCTCAACATCATCCTTAATCTGAGCAAGCATTCTAATCTTAGAATCCGCCTCAAATCCAGGCAAAACTCTCATCGCATGGTAATCATCAAAAAGTTTGCCGCCAAACTCCAAATAGAGCTTACCGCCAAACTTACCTATCCTCTCCTTAATATGCTCCGACTGCATCTTAAGATACTTATCATTATCAAATCCAATCTTACCCATAATCTCTCCTAATTCAACATAATCTCTACGGTAAAATAATACCAAACCTCAATAAAACCAACGCCGCATATAACCTCATAATGTGCCTTACATCCTTCAATGCGCAGTACTTATCGGCAAATGTTATAATCTTGCCTTCCTTACTCTTAGGCATCGAACCCGCAATAGGCCACATATGGTTGACAATAGCATCATGAACTGTGTCATTGTAATCATCAATAATATTCTTAGCAACATCAACCGAATGTATAGGATGCTCTCTGTGGCACACCTTGTCGTCATCAAACTTGTCATCTCTGTCAAGCATACCAAGATCGTGGCACAAAGCTGCATTTACCAATATCTCATGGTCAACATCTACACCGAACTTCTCAAGAAACCTTGTAATCCTTAAGCTTGTACACGCCACATCTTCACTATGTTTAGCAACACTTGTAGCCTTATGATGAGTCTCATCATAAGCACGCATAAATTCTTCCGTTCCTATGATGCCTTCACCAAGACGACGAACTTCATTTCTGACATGTTCTTTCAATTAAATACCCCTTTCAAAAACAAAACAAAAAAGGATGGTAATAAATACCATCCTCCATTATATCGCAGGTATATATATTTGTCACTAGAAATTTCAGAAACTCTATCAATGCATAGCCATACCATGTCCTGCTTCCTTTTTGACCTTCTTGGCGATAATGATCATACTTGCCTGGTCAAATGCATAATCATTCTCATGTGCATTCTGCTCTATTGCATTCTCTACCTGTTTAGACTGAAACTCCTTAAGCATTGTTGATTTAAACTTAGAATCTTTAAGAATCTTCTTAACATTGCTAATGCATTTCTTATCTCCCGCAGCTCCTAAATCATAATCAAACACGCTCTTGCTTACAAGGAACTCTGAAACATGCTCTGCCAACTCTTCTAATACCTTCTTAGGCTCCTTATTGGCAATCGCACACTCATTAAGAAACTGTCTGTTCTTAGGATCGATTAAGATCTGTAACGCAACAATCTTGCCAACATTATTGTAAGTTGATGAAGAAATATTAAATAGTTCTTCTTCTGCATTCTTAACAGCTTCCTTTAAAACTTCTTTATTGACATTACCCATCTCATCAGCTGCAGGCACTTCAGAATCTGCTATATAGTCATTCATCAAAACTGCCATGATATTAATCTTCTTATCATTAGATTGGAAAAGATATGGCTTGTTCTCTGTGAAATCCTTTACTGCTTTCTTATCATTAAGAATCTCCTCAAGTCTGTCACTTGCCAACTGTCTTACGCCCATAGACTGCTCAATCAATAATTCAACATTATTGCCACCCATGAGTCTTAATGCCTCTTCGTAATCTTCTACGAATTTATCTGTCTTCCTCTCTACAGCTGCCCAAGAAGAAAATGCTTTCTTACCCTTAGTCTTAATACAATCAATAAAAAGCTGATTCTTGGCAAGTGTATCAATCTCTTTTTCAATTCTCTTAGTAGTATACTTAAGTGCAAGACTCTTAACCTTCTTTAAGTCATTAACGTTACTTGCCAAAGTAGTTTCAGGACTATATGCTTTATCAAGGCACTCACTTAAAACGAAATATTTAGCGAGATCTGTCACCTTAGGATTCTTCTTGATGAACATATATGAATCCTTCCTACCATCTCTTGAATACATATCATTAAATGTGTACGAAACTTCCTTAACATTCTTTCTGATTTCGTTCTGATATTCTGCCATCCTGCACATACTGTCAAAATTGTACTCCTTAGTTGCAGGTTTATCGCCCTTGCTAGCCATAACATTAGCCAAAGAAGTATTGCCAAATCCCTTGGTATATGAAAGCATCATTCTTGTATTGGTATACGCGGTCTTAAATGCATATAACATCTTATTCATATCCTCAACAACGAAATATGCATTTGTAATAGGACCGTTATACCCCTCATTACCGCTTGACCAATCTCTCATATATCCATCAGTCTTCTCAATAAGTTCGTAGGTCGCAGAAGCAATTTCTTCGAAACTAGAAGAAGGGTCTTCTAAAGTCTTGATACGATTATCCAAGCTCTTCTTAAGCTCTGTATAACCTATAAATCTGAACTTACTTCTGTCGCTGTTAACAAGATCTAAAAGCTCCTGTTGCTTCTTTTTCATATATGAAGCCATTCCGGTCATTAACACGAACTGAGCCTGAGCGGCGTTAACGAAGTCTGTATCCTTGCCTTCATTTACTTCTTTATTGTCTACTACATTTACGTCATCTACTGAGATATCATCGATTTCTTTCATAACTAATCCTCCCTATTCACTAATTACTTTAGTGTTTAAATGTTGTTGATGTAATGATATCACACCGGATACAACAAATGAGCAACAAACAAGTGAAAAAAATAAAAAAGATGGTAATGACTATTAATCACTACCATCTTGTATAGATAATATCTACATTATTCACTCTTCTGATAAATCAAATGTGCCATCTCTTCAATAGAAACAGACAATCCTGTAATCTCCTCAACAGTTGCGTTAATCTCCTCCATATTAGAGCTCTGTGAAGCAATACTGTCATTAATCTCAGTAATCTTACCTAATACATCCTTAACCATGTTGTTCATATTGGTAAGAATATCAGCGATATGATTGGTTGTATCTTTAGTAGAATCAGCAAGCTTAGAAACCTCACTTGCAACAACCGCAAATCCCTTACCTGCCTCACCTGCTCTTGCAGCCTCAATACTTGCATTGAGTGACAAGAGGTTGGTCTGGTTAGCAATGGACTGAATGGTCTGAATAATCTGCATTGAATCATCCAAAGAACCCTCGATACCAAGCGCTGCCCTAGATATATCATTCTGTCTTGCTGAAACTTCATTCATCTGCTCGGTTGCATCCTCAACTGCATTAGATACATTGCCTATGCTCTCTCTTAAGTTGGTAATTGCTGGTTCCAACTCTTCCTCGAACTTAAGCTCATGTCCCTTCTCATCTGTGATGTCCAATATAGTTCCGGCTGCCATAATAGCAGTTCTGTCTCTGTCTCTTACGATATAGCTTGAAGCTCTAAACCATCTGTACTCTCCATTTTTATGCTTGATACGGTATTCCATGTCAAATGGAGTATTGCCCGTAGTATCAGCTAACTGACGACCGATAAGTTCAGATGCAGCTCCCACATCATCAGGATGAATCTTGGTAAGCCAAGAACTCATAACATCAGGGAAATCATTGCTTCCGCTGTATCCCAACAGCTTCTTAAACTGGTCTGAGAAATCCATTGGAGCATTAGGATCTGAGATATCGTTAGTTCTAAGATCAAGACTCCATGATCCCTCAAGCATCATCTTATCAACCGCTTCCTGTCTGTAAGCAGCTGTCTGGGCATCATATGCAAGCTTCTTCTGCTCATCAATATCTGCAAATGTACCAATAAAGACTCTAGGAGCACCGTTAGGATATCTTAAAACATCCCCTGTCGCATGGAACCACTTATAACCTTCACCCTTGACATCAAGTCTGTACTCTACGTCGTACTTGGTTCTATTGGTAGTGTCAGCCGCTGCCGCACCAAAACATGCAAATACTGCATCTACATCATCAGGATGCATAATCGGTGGTAACGCACTCATATCATCCGGAAATTCTTCCTTAGTTCTCTTGATCATACGTCTAAAATCATCAGACCATATGACCTTATAATTCTCACCCTGCTCGTTAAAATATGTTGTCCAAAGTCCAAGATGAGCACAGCCATTAACCAACTCTAAGAGTTTATAATAATCGTCGGATTCAGCTTTAACTTTATTGAGTTCCTGTTCAAGCTGTTGTATTCTTGAGTTATCTACGACCTGTTCTTTCTTTTTAAACATACAATCACCCCGTATAAAATATTGAGTTTCAAACCCTAGTGATATTATAACACAAATGTCATTTTTCTCAACATTTTTTGTAATAATTACCCAAAAATATTATGACCTGCTTATCACCTTAAACCCTTTTATAGATATAATAGTATCCGTAAGTTCAGACATTTCGGAAAGTTCAAATGTCACATAATCGCCCACAGACAATGTAATAAGCTCCTCATTCTCAGCAAAACTCTGCGAGTACACTCTGTGGTTGGTATCCTTAATATACACTGTCGTCTCCCCATCATTTACAATGTACTGAATATCCGCTATAGTTGCGTTAACCTTGATTGTCTCTGCTGCCTCACCGGTATTCTTAACTCCCTCACTCTTAAGCATTTTCTTATATTCCTTAAATACTTCGCTCTGAGAGGTAGCCGTCGCAACTATGTTGTACTGCTCAACATTAACCATCGCATACATTTTAACAAGGCCGCCACTGTCCTTGAGAACCATAATGTAAGTAGGCTGTCCCGCAACATTTATAAGCGAAGGAAATGAAGCCTGATAGTTCTTCTCCTGAACAGCACCCTCTGCGGAATGCATTGCAGAATCCTCCTCAGCACCTGAGACCACATAGTACCTCGCCTCGGAAGTACGCTCATTTATCATGACAAAACCGACATTGGAATTATCTGCATTTAACGAAGTCACACCGGTATACATCCACACATCATCATCAATGATAATATATCCATAATCATCAGTAGTCTTGGTACATCCCGTTTGAGAAAATACGGTATTCCAGAAACCGCCTGAATATATACCGTGCCAATCGTACTTTCTCGCACACAAATCTCCATCGTAAACATGGTCAACCCAGTTAGGAATATCGCCTGTTTTATAGTATGTTGCATCACCCGTAATCGGATCGCATATTATGACACCCTCAACATCCATACCGTTAAAAAGCCCTATCTTAGCTGTGAGACATGGGCAAATGAAATAAGGATTGCCCTCTTCATCGATTTCAAAATAGTGTCCGCTTATAATCTTGGTCGGAAACTTGAACTGTACATGCCTCATAAGATTGTCATTTAAAAACGCACTCGGAACATACTTAAGTCCCTGATTAAGTTTCTCATACTTAGCATCAGAGTTAACAGGATTGACTTTGACATATCCCGGGACTCCGGAATTTCTGTTGTTCATCCATTTGAAAAATGATGCATACTTAAGAGGGCTGACCTTCATCGGCACTCCACCTAAACTTATCTGGTTATAACCGGACTCAACCTCGTACTGACTCACAACATCAGAGAGAGAACCTATCTCCCTGTTACCAAATATCTTGGCACTTGCTGTATCCATAAGCGCAATATTGGTGACAGTCGTGCTTTCTTTGACATCCTCGTTAAAGTCTCTTGTATCAACTGTCAGAAGCTTAGAATACGAGCGCGCCCTGAATATCTTGGCACCAAGCACACTTCCTATTACAACAACCATTACAAGAATAAAATCAATAATAACAAGAACTACAGCATTTGAAGCAAAACTTCTCGCCGTCTGTTTAAATCCCATTCCCGTAAGCGTTTGACCTGCCGAGTTAGCGGCAGCGACAATCAGAAAATCAATTGTAAAAACGACTATCAAAGTCCCCCAAAAGCTCGTGTTATGGATGTTAAGTGCAGGAAATGCAACATAGTACCACACACCTAAAACAATTATGTTGGCAAGCAGCGTCAGCGCAATCACCTTACCCATAGGCATACCCTGACCCACGATTTTAGCCTTTACGACTTTATCTTTTTTACCCATAAATAATCACTCCTTAAATATGATTTGTATAGTATAACATATAATCGCCACCAACACCAAAAAAACGCCCAAGAGCATTGCTCTTAGGCGCTATCATTTGACTAATTAGGAAAATCGCTATTCGGTTTTAATACCATAACATTCTCAGGTTTAAGAGGGTCTTTCTTCTCAACCTTCTTAGGTGGTTTAGGAGCCTTGGCTCTCGCCTCTCTCTCCATTCCCTCCTGAATGTACTTAAGTGACTGCTTCTTAAACGCCTCAAAATTATCGAGCTTATCATTAAGCTTATCGATATTAACATGACCGTTCAAGAAATCCCTCTTGATTCCTTCGGTAAAGAAAGTCTGAATCTTCTTAAGCTGCTTAGGATCAAGAACAAGTTTCATCGCATTGTTAGGGTTAGCCTCGTATGTATCTTTAAGGTAGCTCATAGTAAGCACTCTTCCTAGAGTATTGGCAACCTCGGTTGAGTATGCCTTACGATCAATCTTGATCTTCTTGTTAACGTTGGCATCCTCACCAAACTGTAACTTAAACGGAGACTTAGGATCTGCAACCTTGGCTCTGATTTCATCAATCTTGGCATTCTCTTTGCTCCACTCTCTCTTGCACACCTCGATACGGTGCTCGGCAATTGTCCACTTGTTTTTGGCTTCATTAGGCTCCTTAGCGGCAAGTTCCTGATATTCCTCATTGCCCTGAACGCGTCCTTCAAATTCAGTGTCTAAGGTACTCTTATTCTTAGCCTTCCACTTCTTAAGCGCGCTGTTAGGATCTTTACTTACAAGATCTGAAAACTCCTTATTGTTGGAAAGGTCAAGCACTTTATTGTAAAATACATCCGCGAAGTCACTTGAAAGAATGTCACTCTGAATGTCCTCAACAGTTAATGCTGAACCGGCTGTTCCTGCCATCCTGATCATATCAAGATATTCGTTGGTAACATAACGCTTAGCCATTGTTACCGGGCTTACCTGAAGTACTCCGAGTCCAAGCATATCCATTCTCTCTTCAAGCATTAAGATACTGCTGATACCCTTAACCTTCTCCCTTGCCTGTTCTTTAATCTCTATATTCTTATTCCAATCGTTAATCTCTGCTCTTACATCATCGTCTAATGTTGAATCCGGCTTGATGTGCTCGTCAGTTACACCCTCGTGATTATTCTTGAAATTGATCCACTGACCTCTGATACTCATGGCATCAGGCTCATTACCAAGACTTATACCTGAGGCTTTAGCATAATCTTTAATTCTGTTAATCTCTTTGTCGGTACCCTCCATAATGTCCTTGGCAAGTGCAATACGCTTCTTACCATCATCGGAATAGCCCTTAAACAATCCTCTAAGTCCGGTATGACTCTTATAATACTCGGTAGCAGCAGCCTTCAAATCATTAAGGCTCTTATACAGCTCTTTAAGAGTAAGATTGACATCCTTATCATCATATTTAAATAGCTCGGTTCCTCTTATGACCTTGTTTAAAGCAGCGGTCATATTGCGGTATGTAGTTGATCCGCTGACAGGCATGTCATACATAAGGTCGTTACCGAAATTGGCAGCTTTGTTGGACTGAGTCTCAATAAGTCCTGCCTTAACTACATTCATGTGACTGTTAAGAAGCGCAATTCCTGCAAAGAATACTCCACCGATAATAAATGCAGCTCCAATATCAACTCCCTCTTCAATCTGCTCAGCACTCTTCTGGTTGTTGATAATAATCGCCTGGCTTAATATCTGGTCTCCGAGATTCTTCTCCTGCTCCTTCTTGCTCTGAACGTTACGCTGAACATTGGCTTCCTCTATCTCGTTGGCATCATCACCCTCGTCATCATCATCGTAGTTATAGTACTCGTCAGAATTGTACTCAATCTCGTCCTCTTCATTTACAGCAATATTGATTGCTTCTTCGTCGGCAGGATTAACGCCCGTCTTGCCCTCAACTACAGCATTCTGCTTCTCCTCGTATTCCTCCTGCATCTTGTCGACGTATTTCTTAGCCATCCTATATGCATCAAGTGGACTAACTCCCTTAACCACAGTCTTGTAATCTGCGATTAAGTAGCCCTGCATCATAAATCTTCTGCTGTATAATCCGTCGAAATCACAATATTTGATACATGAATCGACAAATGATTTCGCCTCTTCGTTAGTCTTTAAAGAAAGCACGAACATATCGTACTCTTCTGCGCTAAGCTGCGCACCTACAATTGAAAGGAAAATCTGCAATCTGTTGGTGTATGCATCTTCGATAGTCTCATTGGCCGCCGGCTCACGATTGAAATTATGTCTAAAGTAGTCTAACTTATCAGACTCTATGCTCATTCTTTCAAGCTTCTGAATATTGTTAACAACCCTGTCAATCATTGGGTCAGCTTCTGTTGTTCCTATCTTAAGAGTGTTGGCAAGAATCTCCAACTCTTTGGTTGAAGTCTCGATACTCTTCTTCTCTAACTTAGCTTTTCTTGCAATGAGGTCACTCTCAATTCTTGCAAATGCAAAATCCTGCTCCTGCTCACTGAAATTGATATCGGTTGACTCTCCAAAGAATGCGTACTTGAAGTCATTAAGCCTGTCATTGAGAATCTTCATATCCATATATCTCGCTGCCGCAACGATAATAGTCTGCATACGGGTATTATGGCGAATCTCACTCAACATATTCTTATACTGATCGTCGTCTAACTCCGCACCGATAAAGCTTAAAATGATATTAACCCTGTCCTGATATCCGACAAAATCGATACTCATGTCCATCTTACGAGCCATACACGCACCAATCTCATCAACTACAGGAGTAATTCTGTCTAACGATCTGATACCTGTGAGTATAAACGCTGCAACCTGCTTATTGTCAGCTGCAATACCTTCTCTTAACTTGATGTCACCGATATTCTTCTTCTCTTCTTCAAGGATAACCTTGATGTTAGAAATAGAATCCTTGATTTCATCAACATCAAGCTGCTTGCCTTTTCCTAATCCCCCTACAAATGCTTCCTTAAATGTAGAATCATAATCATCATATATAGCCGGAGTTCCGTATTTAAGATAATCAAATAATACATCCTTCAACTCTTTAGAATTGATAACTCGACTCACGAGCAGGTTAAAGTTAGCATTTGCCGTATCATTATCCTTAACAATATCATCCGCTACCAATCTTAAGAAAGCCTCTGCTCTCTGGCGGTATACCTTCATGGTGCCGTCTGCTTTCTTTCTAAGAATATCCTTACACTCTTCAACCGACTCAGGGCATGAACTAAATCCCTTCTGTCTTATATCCTGTAAAATAATGTCAAAAACATTTGCTTCTAAATTAGGCATAAAAATAACCTCCTCTAAATACGATTTATACCGCCATTATACAACCACATGTATAACAAAAGTATAACATAATCAAAATAAAATTAATAGAAAATGAAACAATTCAACTTGTTACGCTTTTGTTGTCAAATGTAGACTATAATAATAAAAAAAATTATAGATAAATTGCGGTGTGTGATATAATAATCTTTAACAGCAAATGTCAGCACCGACTTAATAGGAGGGATAGATATGCCAAAGTACAAAGGGGACGAAACATTTATCAAATTCAAGAAGACAACCAAGATGGTTACGAATCCAGAGACCAAAGAGAAGAAACGCCAAACGGTTATGATTCCTATCTTAAGAAAGGGTGGATTGACGGAAGAGATTATCAATACCGGCAATTTAGAAACCCTTAATAAATTCTATCAGGACAATAAGAAGACTCTCAATAAAGAAGAGAAAGCATATATGGAGGTAAGAATCCATTCTGCAATGGCAATCAGAGAAGCCAGAGAGAAAGGATTATCAAGGATCGGTAACGGAGAGAGTTCTCCGACATACAATGTCGATCTCGACCTAAAGACGAACACAATCGGTCTCAACAATATTAAGCCTCGCCACAGACTAAACACTAAAAACGGAGACTGGTCTTTGGCATATTCGCTTTTATTACAGAGCCGAGGCATACTTCTCAATCAGGAGGATATTCGTGCCTGGAGACCTGAACAGGGCGGTGACGCGTTAATCAACAGCGACGCTTCATACAAGATGAACAGCGACAGCCAGAACAGTATATTTGATATGGCAGGTTTATTGACAGAGGTACTTCCTAACTCAACAATGAACCAGTTGACGCTTGATCCATTAGACACTTCCAAGATTTTAGTAGACGGCAAGGCACCTAATGAAAATGATATCAACGCCCTCCATTATTGCTACAGAGAGAGCGTTAAATCTACCCTGGTTGACACAATCAGGAAAGCTTTAAATGAGGATCACTCTCCACTTGCAGTATGGTGTGCCGACAAATATATAGTAATAACAGGTATATCCGCTGACGGCAAAACAATCAGATACGAAGACCTGACTAAATTTGCACCTCAGCGTGACTTCCATATTGGCGGATCACAGAAGAATCGCGAAGAGCGTGAAAAGCAGCGTAAGAGAGACGACGCCGAGAGAAGTACTCAGAAGATGAACATTGAGACTCTCTTAGACGACGGTTTAAACCGTCAGATGGATGACGATATGAAATTTGTACCCGGCAAAGGTATAAGAATTGAGTGGATTCATGAACCTGACAGAATCCCTAATTTTGAAGATGCTGAAGAGGTTGAAGCCGACTTAAATGAAGAACATGTCGGACTTGTCGGTACTGATCCGGATGGCAATGTTGTATTTGATAACGTTGACTCTTACCCTAATGTAAGTGAATTACCACCTACAGCAGCCCAGACGAACGGCAAGGCTTTAAGCACAAAGCATTCAATCGACATGACAGACAGCATTGAGAATTCTGACCTTAAGGGCAAAGCTATCACAGGAATTGATATTACCAAAGTTGGAATCGGGGCGATTAATAATTACTACCCTAATAAGATTCATTTTATCAAAGATCCGAGTCTTAAGAAGGATATAGCTCCTAAGAAGATTAGAAAAGAAGTACCTAAGAAGGCGCTTGATATCATTGAAGAAGACATCAAGATTAACGAAGACATTAAGATAGACAATAACGAAGATAACATTGATAATGATAATATTATAGACACAAGAAGCAACAGAAATCTTAACAAGATACATGAAGACGACATCATCATTAACGTCAATAACAAGAAGAAAGATAATAAGATTAACAACGATGATATCAAGATCGAGATTGATGATGACGAAGAAGAGATGGATGTTGAGGATGCGGCTTACGAGATACTTAAAGGCAATGATGAGATTAATAACAACGGAGTCGACAACTCTGTAGCCAACGATGCCGAGTTCAACAGAAATCTCAATAAATATTGGGACAGAATCAGCAGAAATCCGGAGAGAGTAAGAGTAGATGTCAGAAGAGATGCGCTTGCTAAGATTATTGCCATGAATGAGTTAAGAGCAGAGAAAGTAAAGGCTGGCGATCAGCATCCAAGAGTAACCTCTGAGGAGATTCACACTCTCGCCAAAAAGATTGAATCAGACAGACTCTTTATAAGACTTGTGTCAAATGGTAACGACTTAGAACTTGCTAAAAAGCGCGATTTGAACAAAGTGATAAAAGGTCTTAAGGATGAATTCAAAAATAAAGATGATAAGGATTACAGATATCATCTTCCGGGCTATGATTCATATAAAGAATATACCAGTGGCGTATTAGGATCCGTTGTTAGCTTTTTGGATTATACCGAAACTGGAACCTATACCAATTTTGGCATTATAAAAAGATCCAAGAACAGTGACCGATACGAAGCAGCTTACAACGCAGTTATGGATGTTTACTCAAAAGGAATAACAGATTCCGAAAGATTAATGCAGGCAGCTGATACAGTCAAAGAATATCTTAAGGACAAAATGACAACCAGACATCGTGATTTTGGTAATATCAGATTCCAGCAATTCATGACATTTTTACACCATGTCATGCCAAGTGATGAATTTGAATATCTGTGTTACGAAGTAAACAAAGCAAGAGGTGTGGTTAATAAACCGGGCAGTTCAGACTACGTTGCACCGGAAAGTTTCATGCATTTCGAGTCGAGCGCTTCAAAATGCTTGGATGATGTAAGAAGCAGAATTGAGTTTAATCGTGGCTCAAGCAGAGATTATGCATTTATAATCGCACTCAGAAATGAATGTGATGATGACGGCAAGTTCGAAAAAGATGTTGTATTTGATAAACCTGAAAGTATGAGAAGAATCACTAAAGCGACAGAGCGCATACTTAAAACACCTCAGTTCAAAGCATTTATGACAGAGTTAACCGAAGAAGAAAGACAAGCCCTAATTGGTAAACAACGCAAGTTTATTCTTAATTTTGAAGATGGCTTTAACGTTCAGAAGGTGAAGAACAAGTTACAAGCCATCAATGCTAAAGACCAACCACAGGCAAAAGGAATAAAGAAATAACAAAATCCGGCGCAATCGCGCCGGATTATCTCTTGTATTTATAATGCTTTAACGCTTTTGGTTTTAACATTTCTTACGATAAGTGTAACTGCCCAAAGCACTACTCCTAATATTACCACTAAAACACCGAGCTTAGCATCATCAACTGAAAGGTCGAAGAAACCTTCACCCTCAATAACAGAGAAGATACCATCAACACTCCACATCAATGTAGCTCCCAAATACATAAGAGTTAAAAACTGAAAATTATATTTCTCATCATGAAATACAGTAAACCATAATACTGCGCTTATTGCTGCAGCAACCGCTGTAAGAATTAAACACATATTATATACCTCCCGATTATAAAGTCTCTTTAGAAGAGTCTGAAGACTTCTTAGATTCTTTAACATGAACAGCCAAACAGATAAGTCCCCAGAAAGCTGTAACAAGTACTGCCATAGAAACTCCGACCGTCGCCATCTCTTTTAGCATCTCTATCGTGTCTTCCTTAGAATTCATCGCCGTTAGGAACGGAAAATAAGGAACTACCTCTCCGTGCCACATATGCTCAATAAGCAAAAGAAAAGCGCCACCCCAAAGCATCTTGCACAGCCACCCAAGCTTGGTCGACAATGGTGTATGATGAACTGTCTCAACCTCAACAGCATCAACTGTCTTAGTATCTTCTTTCTTCTCAACTACTTTCTTGGCAGCTGTAACAGCAATTGCCTCTGCAGTAGAAACTAAAAAACAAGCCATTTTTATATCCTCCTAAACATTAGATTATGTGGATAAAACCAACACGAATAAGTATACACTATTTATTTCATTTTTACAACACCATCCCCCCTCTTTGTCATCCCTCCTTGTCATCCCTCTTTGTCATCCTGAGGAGCGTAGCGACGAAGGATCTTTAAGATTCTTCGCTTCGCTCAGAATGACAGGGGTAATATGTTATTGATAATTTTCCTGCTGTTATGGTATTATATAAAGAGTATATATAGTGCTAAAAACAAGGAGTACCGCCTATGATTCAGAGATCTTTTCATATAAGCGATTTTAGTGACGGAAGTTTTGAAAATGCTATAAATGAGCTTAGGAATCTTGATGCCTACAATACTTCCAAAAGGATACTTGTCATCATATTTGACCAGAACTGGGACAGGGAAGAATCTTTCAGAAAGAGAGCATACATTAATACCATTCTTCCTAAAGCTGAAGTTATCGGTTTAACACACTTTGATTGGGATTTTATAGACAATATGGGCGCTACAACGCCTATTGATAGTTTACCTAACCACTCAGTTATCAGCACGTTATTCTTTGACAGCTCAGATTTCTCAGTCTACGGATACGATATCTCTAAGCATGACGAAGCCCAAATAGGCTCAATGATTAACGAAGACATGCGCAAGCACGATGATGTCAAAGGCGTCATGATGCTTGTGTCTAACACAGATAAAAATATAGGCACTATTCTAAAATACGCTGAAGAAGGCTACCTTGATGTTCCATTCTTCGGTTCCTCAGCGGGATCAGACTTTAGAGTACCCCCGCCTATTAATTCCAAAATGTTATTTTATGAAGATTTATTTGTTTCTGACTATATATTTACCATTGTATTTTACGGTAAAGATCTTCATATCGACGCTCATCACAACTTTGGATGGACCCCAATCGGAAAGTCCATGGAAGTAACTAAAACTTCAGATCAACTTACCGTTGAAACAATCGACAACGAGCCTGCGGCCGACATATATACCAAGTACTTGGGTCTAAGCAGACCTAACATTAGCCTTTTTAACATTTGCGAATTCCCTGTAATCGTCGAATCCGGTGACTCAACTCTAACCAGGTTTCCTATGTCAAGCACAGATAATGGCGGGATTGCTTTTGGATGTACCGTTAACGAGGGAGACAGGATTCAATTCACCTACGGTTCTCTATGGAGAATACTCAACGAAGTCGAGGAAGACAGCATATCATTTCAAGATTTTACTCCTGAGGCTATGTTCCTTGTTGTATGTATCAACAGAAAGCTTTTCTTAAAGAGCGATGAGGACAGAGAGGTTTCATGCTACAGAAAAGTCGCACCTAACCTCGCACATATGCATGGTAATTCTGAGATATTTAGATTAGGCGGTAAGGGTGGCGAGTTCAACAGTGCTCTTATCGCAATAGGATTCAGGGAGGGCGATGTCAATCCTGCATTTGTCAAAGAAGAGATCCCTAAGTCAATCATGGGGATTTATGACGCTTTCGAGCCTATACCTCTTGCGCACAGAATGACCAGTTTCCTTAACGCGATTACAACCGACTTAGAGGAAGCACTTCACGATGCCGAGATGGCTAACCAGGCTAAATCGATGTTCCTATCCAGCATGTCTCACGAGATCAGGACTCCGATTAACGCCATTCTAGGAATGAACGAGATGATTCTTCGCGAGACCAACGAAGATGCAACCAAGGAATACGCACTCGATATCCAGAGTGCCGGCAACACCTTACATTCCCTGATTAACGATATTCTCGATATCTCCAAGATTGAGTCCGGCAAGATGGATTTGGTTCCTGAAGAATACGAAGTCATCAGTATGGTTCGCGACATGGCTACAATGATTTCAACGCGTGCCAAGGAGAAGAAGCTTAAATTTATAACTGATATAGACGAGAATCTACCTTCTAAATTATACGGAGACGATATTCGTATCAGGCAGATTCTTACGAATATCTTGTCAAATGCTGTCAAGTACACTCACACCGGTTCAATCACAATAAAGATATCCGCCAAGATTAATCAGGATATCGCTAGTGTACACTGTGAGATTATAGATACCGGTATCGGAATCAAGAAGGAAGATATTCCTAAGCTGTTTACCGCATTCCAGAGACTAGACGAGAATAAGAATCGTAACATCGAGGGAACAGGTCTCGGCATGAACATAACCATCAAACTCCTCAATATGATGGGAAGTGAGCTTAAGGTTGAGAGTGAATACGGCAAAGGTTCGAAGTTCTATTTTGACCTTGACCAAAAGATTATTGACAGCACACCTATCGGAGATATCAGTGTCCGCATAAAGAGGGATCCGGCTGAATATAAATACACGTCTACATTTGTCGCACCTGACGCTAAGTTACTTGTAGTTGATGACAACGAGATGAACTTGAAAGTATTTGCCGGACTTCTTAAGAAGACCAAAATCAACATAACCACTGCACTAAGCGGTTTTGAATGTCTGGAACTTATTAAGAAAGAGAAATTCGACATCATTTTCCTTGATCATATGATGCCGGATATGGATGGTATTCAGACTCTGCACGAGATTAGGAAGTTAGGTGACAGCTCAATGAACGCCGACACTCCTGTCTACGCACTGACCGCCAACAATTTCGCAGGTGCTGCGGCAATGTATGAAAATGAAGGCTTTATGGGATATGTATCTAAGCCGATAGTTCCTAGAAAGCTTGAAGAATTAATCAAGACAACATTAGATGCATAAAATAAGCGGAGTACATGATGTACTCCGCTATTATTGTGTACTTATAACTCGCTATCTATGTATCTTAGCAGCGTGCTTTCAAGTTCCTCATACATAATCGGCTTAGAAAGATAATCAGTAAATCCCTCTTTAAGATATATCTCCTTGGCACCGACTATCGCGTCCGCAGTAAGGGCAATTATAGGCGTTGCGTCAGCTAAGTTCTCGTCCTTAATCACCTTAAGGGTATCGGTTCCCGACATTCCCGGCATCATCTGGTCGAGAAGAATTACATCAAATGAATCCTCCCTAAGAATATCGATACATTCCTCGCCCGACAAAGCCTTGGTAACCTTAATCTTAGTTACTTTCAGAAGCTCACTGATAACCATAAGATTCATCTCATTATCGTCAACAACAAGAATCTTGGCATTAGGTGCTAAAAGTGTAGGCCCAAACTCTACCTTACTGTCCATAGACTCTTTAAGTCTCTCTGTATAGTCACCAATTGGGGTAACATCAACAATCTGCTGAACAAGCTCTGCCGTAAACGTCGAACCCTTGCCGTACTCACTTTCAACCGTAACATCTCCGCCCATCATCTCAGCCAATTGCTTAGTGATATTAAGGCCAAGTCCGGTTCCTTCGATATTCCTGTTAGCAGTCTGGTCAACTCTCTGGAACGAATTAAACAGCCTGTCTAAATCGTCTTTCTTGATACCTCTACCGGTATCTGTAACCTTAACAACAAGCTTTCTGTACACTTTGTCAAATGATACCGACATACTCACACTACCTTCAGCCGTGTACTTAATCGCGTTATTGACGAGGTTAAGTATAATCTGTCTGATTCTTATCTCGTCACCAAACATGATGGAAGGAATATTAGGATCAACCTCTAAGTTATACTTAAGTCCCTTGTCCTTGGCTTTGTTCATAGTCATGTTGACTATGTCATTTAGAATAGATGAGAATTCATATCTCACCTGAACAAGCTCCATCCTGCCGGACTCAATCTTACTGAGATCCAAGATATCATTGATAATAGAAAGCAACGTCTTACCCGCACTCTGGATATCCTTGGCATATCTCTTGATGTTCTCATCATCCGACTCACGAAGAATCATCTCGTCCATACCGATAATGGCATTCATAGGCGTCCTTATCTCGTGGGACATATTGGCAAGGAATACACTCTTCGCCCTGTTGGCTTGATCCGCAGAGTCCTTCTCTATCTTAAGCATCTTGGTCTCGTATTCCTGCTTACGCTCCTCCATCTTCATTTTCTCCATGCGGCGAGCGTAATTCTTCTCATTCTTATAACCAAAATAATAGAAGATCGCAATCATCACGAATATCACAGTACAAATAATCATGTTGACAAACATCTGTGATTTCGTCTCAGCGTAGAGTTCCTTCTCACTTACATCGATTACCACATACCAGTGATCCATTATTTCATTTACAAAAACAATGTTCCTAACTCCATCACGAATATAGGTAAAGTTACCGTTGCCAACTCTCTTAATCTCGTGGAAGAAATCCTCCCCATGCGCTTCATCGTTTATGAGAGTACCCTTCTTATCTTCATCCTTATGCGCAACAATAAGCCCGGTGTCATCAACTATAAAACCGTATCCCTTACCTTTAAGCTTAAGCTCATCCATCAAAGACTGAATATAATTAAGCCTTACATCCATCGAAATGACATCCCTGCCGTTCTTGAGCATTCTGCTTATGGAAATGATGACGTTACCTGTCTGAGCATCAACATAAGGCGGAACTATCGCTGTGTCACCATTGGCTTCTTTAGCGGTAATATACCAGTCACGCTCTTGTGGCTTGTAATCAGCAGGCGGTTCCCAACCAACTCCGTCTAAATATTCCCCTTTAATATAACCATAAATACCGGTGTAATTCTCATCAAACTGGGCAGCCTGTCTCTCTGATTCCTCAGTCAGATAATCCAATATCTGCTTGGAGCTGCTACCATTTCTGGTCATAAACTCCACAGTATCTGCAGTAACCCATGTAACACTCTTGGTTGTGTAAAGATAGTTCTCAAGCTGCGCAGAAACACTATGTATTCTGTCCTCACCTACTTCTGTAATATTGGAAACAGACACATTCTTAAGCTGCCTTGAAGTGTACACACTCATTATTATCATGAAAATGAGAATAAGAAACAGTGGAATTATAAGCCTAGAGCGATTGCGCTTGGCAACTTCAATATCCACAGGCTTACTATCATATGGACTGTTAATATCAACATTGTCAATCCTTATATAATTATTATTCATGCATTTCTCCCTATATATAAATAGTCACAAATCTTCTACATACATAATTATTTTATCAAATTTCAGAGGTATTTTCCACATAAATATCCCTTATTTTAGCGAAATAAACGCTTTCCTTGATATGTGAATATAAAAAGCTACTCTTTCTTGCATACCTATTCGGATTTTGATATATTAATATTTGATAAATACGATTATTGGGGGATTTCTTATGTCATCATTAATAGATAATATTACATTAAAAGTTCTAAATATCCTTAAGAAAAGTCCTAAAAAGCCTGTTATTATGGACCAATACAGGAACAATCATATTCTCTGGAGCAAGTACATTGTCAATCAAACTCCGGGCTACATTGACAAACAGTCTGCACTCAGCAACTACCTTTATGGTTATGCCAATGCATTTGAGCGCGGACATTTCTTTAACGGACAGTTTCTAAACGCAAGTCACAATTCTTGCGAAGTTATCGCTGTCTACAATGCTCTTTATAATCTTAACGGATATAAGGAAGAGTTTGGATTTGATGTGCTTTTAAAGATATTCGCTCTTAACGGAATAGTACTTAGAGGAGTGTTCGGAACGTCACCAATGTCGATATACAAGTTTCTCTTGAACAAGAATTATAAAGTCGGAATGCTTAAAGGCAAAAAGATTAACAGAGATGATGTTATGACATTTTCCGATGAATATAAAGTGTTTATACATGTTACTTTTAATAAGGGACAGAACCCTTTGGGGCAGATTCATACTATGTGTATTACCAAGGAAGAATGGGAGTACAAGGCTCATAATGACTATGAGGGGAATAAGAAGTATTCTTCGCTTTACGAAGCGCTCATCGGGTATAAAGGTGGCGCAGGGCATAGTATTCTGGTTATTGGGGTTAGAGGAACGCAGTGACGAAGGATCTTTATGGCAGCTCACTATATAGAGTCTTCTCATTATTGTAATAAACCGGGTTCTGAATCGCAATATCCCTATCCTTAACATACTTAAGGTCCCCATCCTGATAAACATCAACATGAGCATTAACGGACTTAACTCTAAGCATCGAAACCCCATTAACAGTCTCAGCCACAGGCTTAACTGAAAATGTAAGCTTAACCGTAAACTTCTCATACATATCAGTAGGAAGTCTCTCCTCACAGTCTCTTACAATCTTATCACCGGCAGCAACGCCCGCGATTCCTTTGGTAGAATCTAAGATTGTCGAATCAGCCCTTGCGATATCCGCATAATAGTCTTTTAAAGAAGTGGTCTCCTCAGCAGTATAAGCTGTATAATATCTGACCGTGAGATACCCACTAGGCAGTGCTCCGTCAGCATCAGTAAGATTCTTGGTAAGCTTGGCACTTCTAATCATCTTGCCCTTGTATCCTGCCGCATCTATCTGCTCAACATAAGTAGCATACTTCTTATTAGAGGCAACAAATTCTATCGTATTACCACTAATCTCGATACCTGCAGTACCCATCACGCCAACTCCCGAATCATTTCTTAGCTTAACATAACCGCTTCCATAAGGAGCGTTGTTAACCTCGTGCTTTGCAATCTGCATGGTATTGATATCATTTTTAATCTCATCAAGAACGAGATCAGCCACAGAATATGAAGACATAACCCTTCTAACTTCATAATAATTTCTTACAGCGTAAGTCATAACTATCGTCACAGCAACCAGAAAAATAGCAAGCAATGCAAATGAAACTATCATCTCAGTCAAGGTCACACCCTTATTATTAAGTTGTCTCTTCATGTGCATCACCTTCTTTATTTGGCTGTTGAATATACCGGAATATCTTCTCCGTCGACAGTTATCTTACCTGTCTTAATCTTCATCTTATAGTGTCCCTGGAAAATGTAAGTTATCTCTCCATTTGAACTGTCATACACAGTATCATCCGCCATCTTCTCAACCATAGCTTTCTGATATTCAGCATTCTTCACATCCTTATCTTTGGCCATCATCATAAGATTAGATGTAAATCTAATACACACGGCAAGTGTGCCTGAACATATCATTAACACTGCAAATGCAATAATAATCTCAGACATCATAACACCCGAATTATTAACTTTAAGTCTGCTCAATAATCTCTTCATAATAATTCACCAACTATCAATAATAACCAATAAAGCTCAACTCAAAACCTGTATCACCCGCAAGGGTTGAACGCTTAAAATGATAAGTATTGCCATCCATTGAATATTCTCCACCGTTGTTTATCAACGTCTGAACCGCAACACTTCCGACTTCCTTATCGTCATAATCATAGATAATAACCTTAGAAGAGTCATTAGGATCCAGCTTACAATCAAACCCAGTATCATTACCGTCAATAGTATACACATAATTCTCGACTGCATATTCGTACTCATACTTAGCGCTGACGGTTGCCTTAACCTCATCACCAGCTAACACATCAACCTTGACATACAAATAACTCTTCTTAGAGTCAGCCCACATTTTACCTGACCCCGGGCTCTCCTCTTCTTTGGTTAGGTTGATATTGATGGTTCCGTATGCCGATGAATCTCCTGTCTGGGTTGAGGTAATCTTTAAGGTTACACCATCCTCATCGTCAAAAGGATAATCTTCATCATCATTCATATAGTCAAATATAAAGTCCTCGACAGTTCCGCTATCGATATCGTCTCTGTCTCCGGTAAGTCTGTCTTCTAACACCTTAGAAAATGACAGTGCCTGCTGATAATACCTCTCATCGGCAGTCTCATCACTTACCGTCGCATACATCTGATAACCCGCAAGCAGAATAGAGAGACACAATATAGATATAACAGCCATAACGCAGGTGACAACCAACATAGCTGCGCCATCTTCGTTATGTTTATTAGATCTTATCAATCTGTCTAACATATATTGTGCCTCCTTTCTGATTATTATTTGACATTAACTTCAGTTACCTCAGATGACTTAATTCTGGTGTCAGTATCCATACATGTCTTAATCTCGCACTCAGTAAAGAACTTGCTTGATGTACTTGTACTACACGTATCAGTAACACCATTATTAGTATAGTCAAACGTAAATGTTCCCTGAGGTTGTGGAACAACAAATGTGTATTTAGCAGACTTGCTGCTCTTCTCGTACTTAATAACAGGATCACTCTCAAACTTGTAGAACATATCTCCTGTTGAAGTAGTAACTCGTCCTGAAACAATATTGGTAATACCCTTAAGCGTTACGCTACCCTTATCGTCGTCAAGTTCAGCCATCACCTTGATAACATTATCATTTAAGAGGTATGTAGTCGTCTTGTTCTCATCATCCTCGATAACTACAAGCTTATCCTTTTTATTGGTATCAGTATATGTATAAGTCGTGGTAGTCACATCTCCCTCTGTCTCATCAACCTGATCAACATCGGTTGATGACGCCTTAACGAAATCATCAATGCTGTCATTGATAGATGACTTATCTATACTGTCTACCTTATCGTCTTTGTCATTTGCAACATAAGCTGTCAGTTTGTTCTCATCAGTCTCAACTCTGACACCATAGTTAATCTTATCGGTAGCAACCGTACCTTCACTCTTAGGCTCACCTGCCTTGGCGATATGGTCAACATTTGCCTTAAAGTTAATCTGATGATAATCAGGAATTGAGTCTGATCTCGTCCATGTGTATGTATCATAGTTAACTTTGACATTAATGTTGGTATCAGGATCAACTGCGTAGTAAGCAAGCTGATATGCTCCACCGTCAACATTAGTTGCAGTCTTGCTCTTCTTAACGCTAGGCGAATCAAGCTGCACCTTTGGAATAGAAAGCACACTGCTTCCACAAGCGTAAACAGATGATACACCTGTATTATTGGTAGCTCTGATAAGTGGAATCATGTAGTATCCTGCGTAACTGATTGTCCAGTCCTTATCGCTCTCAAAATCGTTAGAAGCAATGACATACTTACCTGATCCCTTAGAGGTTGCGATACTCTTGTTAGCGCCAAATCCAAATGTGTAGCAGTCTTTGTTGGCCTTAGCTTCCTTAAATACCGTGTCAACCTTGTTCATTATCTCGTCATCATTTGCCGCAGATTGAATCTTGGCTAATGCAGCATCGGCCTCCTCCTTGGTCTTATAAACAAGTCCAAACATCAGATATGTGTTAGTTGCCTTAGAGTTAGATACTGTAGCACTAAGTCCGTTCTTATCTGATATAAACTCGCTCTCCTTAACATACGCTGACTTCCATACATCAGTCCAGTCAAATGTTGCCTTAGGCTTATCAATCCTTCCGAATATCTCAACCGTAAGAGGTGTTCCATAGACTGAATCGTAAACCATGATAGGTAGTTCCTGATCAGGGTCAGCCAAAGCCACTACCATAATCTTAACCTTATGCTTAGCATAGTTCTCAAGATTAACCTTAACGGATGTATTCTCCCTGCCATCAATCTTGTCGCCAAGCTTGGTAATAGGTCCATTATCTCCATCTGCGGTTATGTCCTGAATATAAACCTGATAGCCTACACAGTCCTCATCCTCTGACTCACTGAATCTCACGGTATAATTAAGTCCATCCTGCTCATTGATTGACACAAACGGAGAATCAAGTTTGGCAAGACGTCTTGGTATGTTGTCAAATGGCTGCTCTGCACTTCTGGCGAGTTTATCCTGCTCGTTATCGTTAGTCTTACCGGTTACTTCAAGTCTTACAGAAGCATAATCCCATTCGTCAGCATTTACTGTAAGAGAATTAGACTTTCCGTCATATCCGGTTATCTCAATCTCTTCCTCAGCACCACTACTCTTCATGCCGTACATCTTGACGGTGTATCCCTCAGGATAATCACCTGTCCATGTGTAAGTATAGCTTAATGTGTTCTTACCTTCGTCAAATGTAGTCGTGTAGTCAGGACTGATGGTGATTTCAGGAAGGTACTTGATAGTTCTATTGCACTCATGATAGTGGTTATCATTCTTGTAATCTGTAAGTCCATAGCGCAACGAATTAACATAGTAATATTCAGCCGTTCCATCATCTGTCAAACGCTTAATATAACCCTTATCTCTTGTATATTCACTCTGTCCGGCATCAATCTCGGCAATCGTATCCGCATCTGTAATATCATAGTACTGATATACAGGACCAAGACCTGTCGAAGCATACCAATAACACACTTTAAAGTTGTCATACTTAGTTATATCAACACCTGATACAATGTCATCCATAGTAAGGCTAACATCTGTATTAACGCCAAGCGCCAAAGCTATCTCCTTGTTAGCAATAGTCTCAACAATTCCGGTTTCTGTGTTGGTTGCATATAACTCGAGATCAAACACCTGTCTTGGCCAACCGTCTTTTTTCGTAAATTTAAGATTAGCATTATATTCAAGCTCCGTTGAATTAACACTCTTAAAGCTCTCGCTATTAATTTCTACTTTACCACCGGTATAATTCTTAACAACAGTAGCAACATTCGAAGTGAATAAAGCAGACTCTCCTGCACCGTTAACTGACGCAGTAGCTCTTAAGATACCCTGCTTATTCTCAACAAGAGTAACAGGGTCATTGCATATTCTAGTAACAGGATCAACTGTAGTAGCATTAAGTACCGGATCATTATCACTGTTCTTACCTACAATAATCGGCTTAATCTGCCAGCCTTCAAAATTAGCATATTCACTTAAATTAACCAAGCGATAATACCATCGACCATTTCTAAGCACAAGCTGTACATCAGGCTTAGGAAGTATTGTAACATGTTTGATTACTTTATAATCACTGTAATCACTGCTCTTAGAAGTTCCCACAGCCTTAACTCTTACTGCAACATAGTAATCCTTATCACTCTTGATAGTAACATCACTTGGAAAATCAAAAGAACCATCAGTCTGATAATATTCATGTGTCTTAGTAGAGATAGATTTAAGAGAAGATACATTGCTATCTGTAACTGTAGTTCCTTTATTTACCTCGTAAACCTTTGATTCTAATACATAATGCTCAGTTGCCTTATTAGGGTCAGTCCATGTTGCATAATATCCTCCTTCTTTCTGGGTAAAGGAATTAATCACAGGCTTATCAAAATCTGACGCTTCAAGATAATCATCAAAGTAAGCTTGAACCACTTCGTCGGTAATATCTTCATAATCAGGTTCGCCATTTGGGTTAGAATCCTTAAATTTCATCAATACTTGTGATGTTTCATCGTAGTTATTGGTGGTTTTGTCTTTACGCACGACAACACCATACGAATTTTCTCCCCCGTTCTCATTAAGGTATGAATTACTATCATTAACCTTCTTCATACTCAAGCCTGTTCTTACTCTAGAGCTATTCAACACATCATGTTTATCAAGAACCGCAACATATTTACCATCTTCACTCTGACTTTTTGACTTATTCTCAACAACATAAAGTCTTCTAACAGATCTCCCCTCTGAAAGATTGCTATTTCCACTAGGATATTCCATACTACACGTATTACAATTATTAACATAATCACCCTTATCATATTTCAGAATCTCTGCAGTACTTGTAACATTAGTATCATCAGTGTATAAAGCAGCATACTTTTTTGAATCAATATACTTAAAGCTATCCTGATCTATTATATAGTTATCGTAATAGCTCATTCTTGAATATCCTGCTCCCGACTTACTACTATTACACCACACTATTTCCCCTACGTTCGAGTCATTACCTTGTTTCCTATTATTGACGCTAATACAGTTCCTTATCGTCACGCTACCTGTAATTCCCCAATAACTTCCGTAGATACCGGAGTTTCTGTTATACGTAAGTCTATTATCACGCGCCCTGTTCAAATCATTATAATAAGACCATAGATTATCACTGTAATTTCTACATCTGATAATATTGGCACTTATTCCATCAAATTTGGTTGTATTATCTCCTCCAATCCATGCCAATATTCCTGTGGCCTTCGCGTGCCCGTACACCTCGGCATCAACTCCGTTTACACAATCAACAACATTTATCCACATAGTTTCAGATGATGAACTTCCATTAATAACTCCTACTACGCCTCCTACATCGTTTGCAATTCTGTTGTTCGTATTCTCACCCTTATTATATGGATAATCAACAATTCCGTGATTTTGACACGTTAATATATTAATTGTCTGTCCACTTGTCAATCCGCTAACATGTCCAACTATTCCCCCTACCGTTCCATTGTCAGCCTTTTGAAAGTCTGTCATAATTGTACCGTAGTTAAAGGAGTATTCAACAGTTCCACCATTATATATCCAGTTAGCAACCACGCCACCACAATTATGTGAATTATGATCGACAATTGTTCCTATATTAACACAGCCATTAATAACCCATCCACTTGCGGTTCTATTTTGCATTGCACAAATAACTCCACCAACATCATATAGTGATTGACCTACACCATTTACCAACGCAACATTCCTCATAACATAGGCGCAATTCACATCATAACTAAACTCTTTCTCAGACTCATTCTGTGCAACAACACCCGCTATCTGAGAAGCCTTGGTTGTCTCATGAGATACTACTTTCCACTTACCTGAAGCACACTTAGTTACAACACCGGTTGTAGAGTTAAATCCACTGATACCTCCAAGATAACCATCACCACCGGTCTTCATAGTAATAATAGCTTCCATATCAGACTCAGCCATCTCATCTGTAGCAGTGATAGACTCGTATTTATTGTCCTGACTCTTACTCAAGAGCTTATTAAGCCTATTAATACCAGCATCCGAACCGTCTGGCTTACCATATTTCTTGACACTAAGATTATCATAGACATCATCAACAATGCCCATCTCCTTAGCATAACCGCAGTATTCAAGCTTACCTGAGTTGGCACCTGTTATACCACCAACCATACCATAGGTAGCATCTATCTTGGTCTGGTCACCAGAATCAATGTAACAATTATTGATTGCTACACCCTCATCATTGTAACCTGCAATTCCTCCGACAAATGAAGTGTGCTTAAGCTTACCTTCAGAAGTCTGACCGGAGTCAATTGCAGACATACCGATTACATCTATCTCAGCGCCTTTTATTGAATCTCCGGAAACAACAGCTAAGCTGTCCTTATCACTCTTATCAACACCTGCGCCTAGATGATTGATACCAACTATACCACCGTAAGAATGACCTGCAGTCGCCATAGATGACTCGCTAATCTTACCTGAAAATACGCAGTCTTTAACTAAGCCCTCGTTATTACCAACGACGCCTCCTAAGTACTTAATATTACCGCTGTTAGTCAAAGCAACCTTGTGCGCGGTAGCTGTATCTTTTCCTATATCTTTAACCGTAGCTTCTGGCTTGTTGTAACCTGCAATACCACCTAAAGTAATCTCTTTAGCAGAAGTCTGGTATTCAACATTTTCGAGTACCTGACCTCTAGCAATCATACCCTCGTTAAGACCAACCATATAACCGATATTCTTAAGCTTGCTTCCTGCAAGTATAACCTTGTGACCGGCTACATTTGTACTTACTGTACAATCAAGCACAGAAGATGACTTGTCATTGACTGCAACAATAGCTCCACCATGTTCAACTGTTGAAGTAATCTTAACTCCGCTGTCATCTGTCGCATAGACTTTACAGAAATTAATAAGACCATTATTCTCATTAGTAGAAGCTATACCGCCTGCATAACCAAGGGATGCGCTAACATTTCCACAGTTATCCGAATATGTAATTAAATTATTGTCATTAACAGAAACTATACCACCAGCATACTTGCTACCCGCAATTACATCACCTGTATTCTTAGCGTATGTAATCGCTACACCTGAGATTCCATCCGGCATATATCCGACAACACCACCGGCATAGTTGTCTGCTTTAACCCTTGCCTGATTCTCTATATATTTGCCCTCTTCGCCAGCAATTTTACCCGACTTAAGATAACCTACAATACCACCGGCATTGTCAGCTCTTGCAGTAACGGTTATACCTTTGTCACCCTGCGAAGCATTAGAATCTGTGTACTCTATCTTACCCTCATAAGTTGATGTCTTATCGTTAACTCCAACTACACCACCAACATTGGTATTACCTATTACGCTTAAGACCTCTGCCTGCTTTAGCGCACCGGCAGTATGAATTGTTGCGAGGTTGACACCTGTTACACCGCCGACATTTACCTTACCTCGAACTGTTCCCAACGCATAGCAATCACTTAAAATACCCGCATTGATACCGCAGACACCACCGACATTGGTCTTACCGTTGACGGTCATATCCTTGTCATTGTAACAACTCTTAATCTCACCATTGTTGATATCCACATATGTTCCTACGGTATGCTTAGCATCCGAAACTGTGTGGTTAATTCCTGCAATACCACCGATAACATTGAGTGTTGCTTCACCGATATTGGTCGAAGTAAAGCAGTCAACTATATAGCCCTCATTAAGACCGACTATACCACCGAACGCTCCCTTGTAGAGCTGCATTGATCCCTGATTGTCGCAGGAATCAACAACGGTATTCTCGGTTGCATAACCAATAATACCTCCAAATATACCGGAATTAATTCCGGCATAACCGTCAGCAAAACCAAGCATTGAGCTTAAGTTAACCTTCTCGTACTTGCCCTCTTCTTTGATCTGACCTTTATTTCTTGCATGTACAAGTATTAACTTACTGTTCTCCTCGTTAGCACCTACGAGTCCACCACCAAAATGCTCAGCGTAAATCTCAGCGTTGTTATAATCTACTGTTGCTGCTGATGAATTACCTATGGTAAATGTCTTGGTCTCCTCTTTATTAAGCTTACCGGATGACTTATAGATTCCATAAGTATCTGCAACTGCAAAGTTGTTACACCAATTACTGCTGTCTACACCGGCAAATGTACTGCCGCTCTCCACAATATTAGATGCAGGTAAAAGGTTAGAATTAGTCGTAAGCATATTGTAACCGATAAGTCCACCGACCATGCTTACACCCTTAATCTTAGATACTTTGTTGTTGTATGTGATGTTAAATGTAGAACCGCTGCCTGCAACAGTATCCATATCAAGAACATTGGCTCCGACTACACCACCAACCATACGCTGACCTGTGACACTGATGGTAGATATAATAATCTTCTGCTCGCTAACTGCCTCAGGCGCTAAGTTAATACCTATAAATCCACCGACGCAATCGCCCTTACCATAAACTCGTCCGGAAATGTAGTCATCCGTACTACCATTAAGCTTGATTGTTCCGTTGATACCGTTATATCCAACGAAACCACCGACATTGTTGGTTCCGACCGCAATAGATGATACCGACTTAACTGAATTGCCTGCATTATTAAATTCTATAACTCCGTACTCATTAAAGCCGACCTGACCGCCGACATTACTTCCGAAGAATCCCCATTTGTCTTTAACCATGTCAAAGAGATTGCTACCGTAGTCGTTGAGCTGCGCACTACAGTTGACAATCATAGCCTTCTTAGAAGTGTCACCGGAATTTCTTCCCGCAATACCACCGATGTCGATTCCGTCTCCGGCAGCAATACCGTCATTGCTTGTATCCTTAACGGTTACACCCTTGGTGTTCATACCGATGATACCACCGACAAAGCTGTGTCCGATAACATAGCAACCGTTGTTATCATCAGAAATCAATACAGAATTGGTGGAAGGTCCGCCACCCGTCGCACCACTGTCAGACGCTTTGGTAGAACCTACAATTCCACCGACATAATCATATCCTAAAAGGTATCCGCCATTGTTACTTGAGCATGAATTAACAATACCGTCGTAACTGAATCCGGCGATACCACCAACAAATATACCTTTAGAATCTTCTTTCAATGCGGCAGTGCTCTCACCCGAAGCCTCCGCCTCATAACTTGCGATATACTCCTTGTTACTCATATCGTATGTACAGTCAGCGATTCTTGCCTGGTAGTTATATCCTATTACACCGCCTGCGTACATTCCTGATACTTTGGCAAATGTTGGAGCTTCAGCTTCAATCTTATCGAGCTGCTCATCCGTAAAATCCGTATCCAAGCTTATCTTGGCATCATTGTGACAATTCTGCATTGTAAGATCTGTACGTGTACTAGAATAAGGCTTCTCTGAATAAAGGTTACCGACAACACCACCAATAAACATGTTACCTGAAACCTCGGCCTGATTCTTAACTGATTTGTCATCCAATGAAGAGAGGTATTTATTCATACCCGGAATAATCGGGCTGACTGCAGTTTTATCAACTCCAAATGTCGAAGAATTAGATCCCGATGTGTAGATATATCCGCACACACCACCAACTCCGGCATATCTGTAGCCTCCCCTTATGGTAGCGCCTGAGTTATCACATTCTTCTATGTTGTTATATGTAAATTCCTGCCCATCTGTGTTGGTTATCTCTGCTCTGACTTTACCGTCAGTAAGTACTCGATCCACCTGGTTGTTATTGACAACTTCCATAGTACCGCACATCATACCAACACCGTCTGCCTCGTTGGCCTTAAATCCTGATGCGTTGTACTTAATCTTGGCGTAAACGTCACAATTCTCATCAAAGTAGATTCCGTTAATCGTTCCGGAATTGATACCGGTAAGAACACCTATAGACTTCATGTTACTGCTGAATATACTGGTATTGGAAGCTGTAGCATCACTCGAACCAAATTCAAGCTTGGCTGATGATACGCCTAAAGACTGTATATGTCCTTCGTTGGTTCCAAACAATCCCAAAGCAGCTGCAACATTTGCATTGACATTGCCTGACTCGTACTTGACATTGGACGTCTCATTTAACTTAACATTGTCAAGAGAATATCCTGCACCGTCTAATACATCTACACTCTCAATCTCAGGCACGGTAGGAAATGCTGCAGTCTCAGAATTCTCCGGCTTGTTTTTCTTAGCCACACCGTCATATACAATATTGTTGTTCCAATCAATATCTTTGGTAAGTGTATATTGATTAGCAGGTTTGGCGAGTGTAGTGTGACTATATCTCATGTTAGACAAATGTCTAAACTCAGCAATCTTATATTCTCCAGTATCGGCGTTAACCTTGTAAGAGGTAGAATCTCCTGAAGTTATCTCCTCTGCGTCAAATGCATACATGTCGTTCTCAGTATTAGAAAGTACCTGAGAACCGAGATTGTATTCACGAACCGCCAAAGCTGTCTCGGTAGGCTTAACGCTAACCTCAGCAAATATGTATCTAGGATCTACGCCTAACAATCTTGTTATACTGTATGTATTGATATCGCTCGCTCCAGCAGAACATACTGCAAGCGTCTGAGAAGTGTTCATTGCGTCTAATACAAGCTCATAGTTAGAGCCATTGTAAATAAGGATAAAAGGAACATCATGCCTTAAAACAGCACCGTTGACATCCTTGATATCCAAGAGAGTTCTCTTACTCTTAATCCTGTTCTTAGGATCGCCTGTGTTGATATCCTCTCCGCCGACTATGTTGTTGTTATCGATTGAAACGGAGAATAAGAAATGTTCGTCGTCTTCCATCTGAACCGACTCGCCCGGCTTCTGCTCGTAAAAATCTATGTCGTAAATTGTATCGAGATCGCCAAGCTTAGAGTTACTTCCGAAGCGAAGGTTAAGAGTCTCCTCGTTGTTAAGAGTGACATTAGACAGACGAAGTGTCTCTGCATCAAGCAAAGCAACATTGACCTGGTCAACAGCGTAATATCCCATTGCCAAATCACTTCTTACAGCCTCAGTTCTATTGACTGCATTAATATAAAACTTACCTCTAGCGACGTTGGTTCCCGGACCGTATGCCATTTCGGTTGACCATGCGCTATAGAAAACTGAGTATACACTCTTAGAATAAAGGTCAAACTCTACGGTAATAGTACCGTTAAGCGCCTCAGTATCAAATATATAAGGGGAAATGATATCAAACAGAACACTATCGTCACCGCTTGAATACTGTCCCTTAGTGACAGTGAGTGCGGCGTATCTATGCATATTGCCTTCGTTGTCTGCTAAAGTCGGAATACCGTACTCCGTCTTCTTAGAAGTCTCTGAAGCATCGATAAAATTGCCTTTGGCATTAGCCTCATTGTAGATTCTGCTGATTATTGAATCTGATGTTCCTTTGGAATCGGCGTTAGAAAGTGCTGACTGTGCAGCAAGATAAATAGTCTGCGCATTGGCTTCATTTTTCAAAAACTCCGAATGCTGAATCCATCCGGTCACGCCCCACGCAGACACACCAAGAACGATGGTCATCATCGTGAGAACAACCATCATCTCGACTAAAGTAAAACCTATATTGTTAAGTCGCTTACGACCTTTCTCTCTAATAGACATACAATCACCCGCTATTCTATACTACAACTATGTCTAAACCCTGTTTATATCAATGCTATCTGTCATCCTGAGCGTATGCGAAGGATCTTTGACCTTCGTAAGAAGGTCAATTCAACATGTGTATAATTTAACAGCATCGAATTCATACTCCTACAATACATATATCGGAATAATATTATATTTATTTAATCTGTTATTCTCACCCCAAAAAAGGGTACAATTCCCACATATACTATATTATAACGCATATTAACCGATTTTACCACACAAAATTTTCATGATATTACCTATTATAATGTATAACCAAAAAATGCCTCCGGCATAAGCCGAAGGCACGATAGAATCGTATATTAATAGTTCTCTGCGCTAATCTCAAAGAATGACTGTGGATGAGCACATACAGGGCAAATGTCAGGTGCCTCTGTTCCAACCACGATATGACCGCAGTTACGGCACTCCCAAATCTTAACCTCGCTCTTCTTAAATACTTCCTGCATCTCAACATTGTTAAGAAGTGCACGATATCTCTCCTCATGACGCTTCTCAATAGCTGCAACAGCTCTGAACTTAGCTGCAAGCTCTGGGAAACCTTCCTTCTCAGCAGTTACGGCAAATCCCTCGTACATATCTGTCCACTCGTGATTCTCACCCTCTGCTGCTGCCTTAAGGTTGTCAGCGGTGCTTCCGATGCCGTTAAGCTCCTTGAACCACATCTTAGCATGCTCTTTCTCGTTGTCAGCAGTCTTTAAGAATATATCTGCAATCTGTTCAAATCCCTCTTTCTTAGCCTTAGAAGCAAAGTATGTATACTTGTTTCTAGCCTGAGATTCTCCTGCAAATGCAGCAAGCAAGTTCTTCTCTGTCTCTGTTCCCGAATATGGATTAGAAGACTCCTCTTTAATCTCCTCAAGCTTATCTCCTGATACTCCACAACGTGGGCACTTAGCCTCCTCAGCGCTTGGCGCCTCAAACACCTCACCACAAACTTTACATTTAAACTTAGCCATACGTATATACCTCCTTATTCATGTACATATAGTGTACATATTATACTACAAAAGCGGTCGCATTGACAACAAAAATGTCATCCTATGGACTAGTGAAAAAGCTATACATAGGAAAAAGTCATCATAAGAATTAATGAAAGATCTTTACATAGTAAATATGTCATCCTGAGAAACGCAGTGACGAAGGATGACACATAATTAAACTCTATGAATTGATATACTGATCCGTCTTCTTAATCACATCCCCAACAATCTCTATATTCCTACCAACATTCCCACACTCAAGCGAGTGATTACACTCAGGATAAGAATGCATCGGAATCCCTTTATCATTTGCAATAGACTTAACCTTGTCAACATCAGACCAAGGATCAGCATCCCCGATGAATGCAATTACATCCTCTGAGTCAAATGAAAATGTAGCCTCAACCGGCGTATACCACACCTGCCTTGCGTTAAGCTTATGGTCTGAAACATACTTGGCAACCACTGCAGTTCCTATACTCTTGCCAATAAAGACAACCTCTTCGTATCCCGAGAAATCAACACCGGCCAGTTGTTCCTCACTCTGTGCGAATGCCATCTCGAAGACCTTTCTCATCATATCCTTGTCGCCCTTGACCTTACTCGGTAGGTCATGATATTCAATGTTAATCACCTCGTAGCCCAGGTTCATAACCAATCTCCCAGAATAATAAAGAAGCGGCTTATCCTTGTGATACCCTATCCCCGGTAAAATGATTGCTAACTTAGACATATAATCCTCCTCGAATCGCTAATATTCCCATCTTAAAACACATGCTCTCTCACCACTTGCGCTCCAAACGGCATAAGAGATACTTTGGCAATCTTAAAGAACTGCTTGCCAAACGGGATTCCAATTATTGTTATGCACAGAATCAATCCTGTAAGAGCGTTACCAATTGCAAGCTCAAGTCCACCGAACACCAACCACAGGATGTTTAGCAGTAAAGAAACTGTTCCGCCATCGTTGACGACTTCTTTGCCAAATGGATTAAGAGAAATGCTTGCAAGCTTGAAGCACTGAAGCCCCACAGGGATTCCAACTATGGTTATGCACCACAAAAACCCGGTAAGCCACCATCCAAAAGCACTCATAAGCCCTCCAAATATAAGCCATAAAATGTTAAGTATAATTCTCATGTTAATTCCTCCTCGCAGTTATTATATCTTCAACAACCTCCAAATCAGCAGGGAGCCAATCCACTGCATTCGGAAGCTTGTTGTCAATTTTAAGCCATTTTGATGCTTCATGTTCTAACAGCGTGAGATTACCACTCAATATATCACACCAATAAACATGCATTGTAATATGAAAATTAGGATAATCGGTGTCAACCGTCTTGATTAAGTCACCAACCTCAATATCAGTATCAAGCTCTTCTTTAATCTCCCTGACTAAAGCACCCTTGGGATCTTCTCCATTTTCAATCTTACCACCGGGAAATTCCCACATATCCTTAAATTCACCATATCCACGCTGCGTAGCAAAAATCTTATCCTCATGCCTTATCACAGCAGCTACCACTTCTATGTGCTTCAATTCAAAACCTCCACCTATTCATTAACTATATATTCGTAAATGTCTTCTCTAACCGGAACATCAAGCTTCCATTCTATTTCAACTGCAGTCTCAGTAGTATTAGGCATTATAAACTCTTTGGTATTACCTGTAGCAGTCATGTGTCCCAGATAATAGAACTCCTTGGATATCTTGTCATCCTTATTCTTTCTTACAAAAAGTTCAACCTGAATACCTCTTTCATTTGCATGAAGGAAATTCTGAACATCATCAGATTCCAACGTTCTTCTTGATTTAGAAATAGCAATCAGTGTACTACTCGTCGTGAAATGATCTTCATACTTAATAGTATCACTAATATCATCTGACTTATCATAATTAATAAACACAGGAAATGTCTTGGTCTTCTTATCATACTTATATCCACCAATATTAAGTGGTACTTCGTTATTCTCCCAGTTCAGAAGCCTACATACATCTTCATAAGTGTATTTCTGATACAATACAAGATTAGTATTATCGTATGTATCACTGTAGTCTTTGTTGTATCTTGATATACCAAAATCTACAAGCTCATTTAAAATGTTTGCAAACTCCTTATTAGCAAGCATTTGCATAAATATATCTGAAATGTGATAATCATTATCTTGATCATCAGGTTCAATAAAAATGCAATTATCATATGTCTTTTTATTACTTCCCGCAGGAAAGGCATTGGTCATAACATTTGCAATATTATTCATAGACAAATGATTAAGCGACTTACCATACTCTTCTTGAAGAACGCGGTTAAGCACTTCAAAAACTCTAACATTTCTATACTTTGACAAACTATAATCATAAGCAGCTAATCTCTTTAACATCAAGAGTTCGTGAATCCTCTTACCACTCGCTAATTTCTTAGATACAAACTCAATAACCTTCTCCTCATCAGCCGACAATCTCACCTGATAATCCTTCTCATATTTAACCAAGAACTTATAGTAGGATCCAAGACTATTATTATCAAAAATGCGCAATACATCCATCTCTCCATAATCATCAAAATCCATAAGAGATGGTATTCTTCCAAGCTTATTCTTGAGATTATTATAATTCTCTTTAATCAACTTAATGTCACTGAAATTGGCATTGTCTACTGCAGCAAATATTCTCTTTCTACTTATCTCATCAAAGTGGATAGTGCTGCTTCCGGGAATTACTCTTCCACCTTCCATCAGATATCTTCTAATGTTGTCTTTATTGTAGCTTCGATCACCTGACAGTGCGATAGGAATCATAAAATTATTCTTATAGTTTCCAATAAAATCAAGCACTACAACATATTCTTTGTTGTATGCTTTTCTGAGACCTCTGCCAAGCTGTTGTACAAATACTATTGGCGATTGAGTAGGTCTCATCATGATAACCTGATTCACCTCAACTATATCCGTTCCTTCTGAGAAAATATCAACAGTTATAATATAATCAAGATAGTCTTCATTCGGATAAATCTTAGCACCATATTCATTACGATACCCGGCTTTGATAGCTTCATCAGGTAAATCTTTTGTCAACAATTCTATCGCTTCTGTTCTGTCGTTCTCTGAATCTGAACCACTTAAAGCAACAGTCCTTAGTCCCATTGAATTAAACTTGTTAGATAACTCTTTAGCCTCATCAATTCTACTACAGAATATAAGGCCTTTCACTCTGTCACCACTGTAACCATAATAATCAGCTTGTTTCATTACATACTTAACACGTTCATCAGAAGTTAAGCATCTAAAGTTCTCAAGCTTTTCTTCCTTACTCTTGCCTTCATCCTCAACAACAGATAAATCCGTTATACCAAAATAATGAAATGGGCAAAGAAGATCCTCTTCCATGGCTTGTTTTAAACGAATCTCATAGGCTATATTATGATCAAATACTTCATATACATTTCTGCCTTCTATATTGTCGTCCCTCTTATCAGGCGTAGCAGTCATTCCAAGAGTAAATTCCGGTTTAAAATAATCAAGCAATTTCTTATAACTTCCGGCAACTATATGATGACTTTCATCATACACGATCCCACTGAAATAGTCTCTTGGAAATCTCTTTAAATTCTCATCTTTGCTCAGTGTCTGAACTGTTGCAAATACATAATCCGCTGAGTAATCCTTATCGGTTCCGCCAACACCACTAACTAATCCTGTTGAAATAGAACTTGAGAATACGTTTTCAAATGACTTCTTAGCTTGTTTCGCTATCTGATTTCTATGCACAACAAAAAGAACTCTCTTATATCCTAACTCTCTCATTGCAAATGCAGAAGCGTAGGTCTTTCCCGTTCCCGTCGCGGAAATAAGGAGCGCACGCTCCTTGTTGTCAGCTATCATTTTCTTAAGATTAGATATAAATCTAACCTGCATAGAATTAGGTTCAAGCTTATACTTAACAAGTGAAGTTACCTGTTCTTGTTTTGCAATCTCTCTTTGTTTCTTTATAATCTTATAGCGTTCTTTATATATATCATAGAACTCATCATATTCAAGGGAATGTTTCGAGTTCCACAGCATATTAAACTCGTTAATTATATCTTTTGCAACTTCACCTTGCTCTGTAGAGATAATCTTGGTATTCCATTCTTTGTTGGTTGTAAGCGCACTGGCAGTAATATTGGAGCTACCGATTATTATTCTGTATATCTCATCTCGTTTGAAAATATAACCTTTTGTATGAAATCCGATTTTAGAAGCTTCAACATCATACATTTTAAGGGTGATATTATTAAGGCTATTAAGCTTAAACAAAGCTTCCGGTTCACTAAAATTAAGATAGTTGGTTGTAAGAATTTCGCCGGGGATACCTTTCCTCTCTAATTCCTGAAACGTCTGCAAAAGAGGCGTGATACCGCTCAATGTGATAAATGCCACACTAATCTGAAATCGATCACATCTTAAAAGCTCATCTTCAATACTTGAAAATACTTTCTTTCCCTCTGCGTAGTTATTAGAAACAAACGAAGGTCTATATACTACATCCGAAACAACATTCCCATCTATATATGCAGTTGTCAAACCTTTTGAAATATCTTCTATACTCATGTCCAGCTCCTAATGTTCCTTTTCAATCTATGCACATAGTATCCTAAAACTATAGAGTCTCTATACGCGATGTTCCTATCATCATCTAGCTCTAGTATCAAAATGTTTTCTTCCGGTACCCCTTCATTTAAGGTATTCCTTATATATTTCATTTAAAAGATATGATTTACCACATCTTCTAATCCCTGTAATTACCTTTGGGAAACCGTTACCCCTAGTTGCTATGAGCTGTTTAAGGTACTTATCTCTGTTAATCATATAATCTCCTTTTTTGTAGAATTCTACACTTTTGTCAATTATACTCTATATAAAGGTCTATCCCAAAAATCTTCCCTCAAATGCCAACATTCCCTATATCAACTCACCACTAAAATGTTGAATCTCGTGTTGAATAATCTGTGCTGTGAAATCTGTGTATTTGCCATGTTTCGGTTTGAAGTTCTGATCCAGATAATCGACTTCTATCTCCTTATAGCGCGTGCATGGTCTGACACCATCTAGTGACAGGCAGCCTTCTTCTGTCTCAAACTTCCCACTCTTCTTAGTAATAACCGGATTAATCATAGGAAATATAAAAGGACCCATAGCCACCACTATAATCTGCTTCTTAACTCCAATCATATTGGCAGCCATGCCGACACACCTGTCCCTGTTGGCTTTTAAAGTATCCAATAAATCCACAACAACCTGCTTATCATCCTCTGTAGCAGGCTCAGATTTCTGCTTAAGAAACATCGGATCTCTAACAATATCTTTTACCATTATCTTAAAACCTTCTTTCAAGTACACTAATTATTTCCAACCCAGCTCGCTGTACAAATACTCCTCAAATCTAAACAAAGCATATAATGGTATGGACCATACATGAGTATCTCCATCCATATTATCGCCAACATTTTTCAAAGATGTCTTAATCGCCATCTTAGGCTTATATCTGTTACAAAACATATGAAGACTTTTGGCCTTGGTATTGTCTGCTGATTTAACTTCTATAGGCATCAAAACGCCCTCATGATCGGTTATAAAATCTATCTCAGCATCAGCCTTTGTTCTCCAGAAATAACTGTCTATTCCCATACATTTTAATTGAGTATAAACATAGTTCTCTGTTAATGCTCCTTTAAAATGGATGAATGAACTGTCTCCTTCTAAAATAGTCCTATAATTAACTCTGGATTTCCTTCTTAAAAGTCCGACATCTGACATATATACCTTGAAATATGTATTATCAGCCATTCCAGATAACGGAATCTCCGGAGTTGGAACCATACACAACTTTCCCGCTATGCCTGCATTTACAAGCCACCCCAACGCGTCCTCTAAGTCCTTAGATCTAGCTCCTTTCTTTACATGTGAAAATATAAACTTATTGTTATCTCTTGCAATCTGAGATGGAATAGCATCCCAGATTAACTTAATTTTGGTGGTAGTTTCCGGAGTGGTATGCTTACCAAAATCATCAGCATAATCCTTAAGAATCCTATCTTGCACATCCTCAACCTCACCATAATCGTGGGAATCCACCCATCTTTGGGCAGCTTCAGGCATGCCTCCGACTATGTAGTAATTCTTCAAATACTTCTCTAATGGCACTGTGTATAGACTTGATATCTCTCTATCGAGATGCAACTTACTGACACCGTCAATATATTTAGTCCCACCATCAGCAATCACAAACTCATCAAAGCTCATCGGATACATCTCTATTCTGTCAACTTTACCTACAGGAAATGATATACCCTCTTTTCTCAGCGCAACACCCAACAAAGAGCCCGCTGCAACGAGATGTAACTCCGGTTTATTCTCACAAAAATACTTTAAGGATTGAATAGCTCTAGGGCAGTCCTGAATCTCATCAAAAACAACCAAAGTCTCTCCGGGAATAATATCCTCACTCGAAGCCACGCTACCTAACTCATCGATAATTCTATCTACGTCAAAATCATAGTCAAATATCGACTGTAACCCTTCATTACCATCGAAATTAAAGTATGCCATTCTCTTAAATTCACTGTTGCCAAATTCTTTTATCAGGTATGTCTTGCCACATTGTCGAACACCGGTAACCAATAACGGCTTTCTATTCTTTTTATTCTTCCACAATATAAATTCTTCAATCACTCTTCTATACATACAGAATACCTCCATGTGTATATTTTATCACTATTTCCAAAGAATAATCAAGAGTATAATTGCGTTTTTCGACCGAATAATGTGATTTAGGTTGCGTTTTTCGACCGAATAATGTGACTTGGGTTGCGTTTTTCGACCGAATAATGCAAATATTTATGATTTATGGAAGAAACTTCCCTGCCGACAGGTACAGTTCATACCAATCATGGTGTGAAAGGGTTACATCTGCTGCAGCACATATATCCTTGATGTGCTCAGGATTCATTGTACCGACAATAGCCTGCATCTTAGCCGGATGCCTTAAAATCCACGCAACAGCTATCGCAGCCTTTGATACATTCTCTCTGTCCGCAAGCTCACCAAGTTTCTTATTGAGTTCAGGAAAGTCAGGGTTATCCACAAACGTTCCCCCAAACATGCCCACCTGAAGCGGAGACCACGCCTGAATAGTTATGTCTTTTAATCTACAATAATCAAGCACATTCCCATCTCTGCTTAGAGACATATCAGTGGTTTTATTGTTCATGTAAAGCGCCTGGTCGATAAGCTGAGACTGTTCCAGCGAAAGCTGTACCTGGTTGATAATAATAGGCTGTTTAACATACTTCTTGAGTAATTCAATCTGCATTGGAACAAGATTACTCACTCCAAAATATCTTACTTTACCGGCTTGCTCAAGCTCGTCAAATGCTTCTGCAACCTCTTCAGGATCAAACAACAAATCCGGTCTGTGAAGAAGAAGTGTATCAAGATAGTCTACCTTAAGTCTCTTAAGGCTTCCATCAACACTTGATAATATAGCTTCTTTGGACCAGTCGAACTCACCTCTGTCCGGATAGATTCCACATTTGCCCTGAATGTATATGTCCTCTCTCTTAAGTCCCGTTAAAGAAAATGCCTCTCCGAATTTAGTTTCAGCGGCTCCGTCCTTGCCGTAGCATGTAGCATGATCATAGAAATTAATTCCGCAGTCATATGCGGTTCTAATAACCTTAGCCGCATTTTCATTTGACAAACCAGGGATTCTCATGCACCCCTGTACGATTGTTGACACGCTCTGCGGTCCATTAACAATATTGATGTGTTTCATAGTGCACTAACCTCCTAATATATTAGATTGAAAGCCCCTCGAATTATTAACTGTACAATAAATAATTATATCATTCATATCATGTACTATCAATATGATAGTGTTGTATGTCATCCTGAGGAGCGTATGCGACGAAGGATCTTTGACTTTCAAAGAAGGTCAACTAATCACATAATAAGATTCTTCGCTTCGCTCAGAATGACAGAGAGGGGAAGCTCAGAATGACATGGAGGAGAAGCTCAGAATGATATAGAGGAGAAGTTCAGAATGACACGTTTCTAAAAAAAGAGTGGCGTAATGCCACTCTCTCCTAATCATCAAGTATATCTTCCGCGACAGCCTTCTTAGAAAGACCGCTGTTCATCGCTGTTCTGATAATGTACTCATGAGCCTCATCCTCAGTCATACCTCTTTGAACGAGAACCAACTTCGCACGACTCACAAGCCTTAATTCATTCATCTTATCTTCAAGCTTGGTAATCTGCTTTTTGGATTCCTTAATCTTGCTCTGCAACGACAAAAGTAATCTAATGCTAATCTCAAGTGAGTTATCCTTAATAGGCTTAGCCACGGTAATAATACCATAATCTACGAGATATTCTGCAACCTTGCTAAAGACATCAGCCGAAACAACATAAATAATACCCATGTTATTGTTGTTGTAAATATCCTTCAAAAAATCTGTAGCCTTGCCGTCAGATAACGGAGAATTAATTATAACGATATCATAAGAGTGTTCAAGCAACTCTCTTCTTGCAGCCGACTCGCTCTTTCTTATCTCAATCGAATTAAACCTTCCTCCGGGAATAACCTTCTTGACGGTCGTATTAAATTGTTCTGAGGACGATACTATTAGTATCGAATAATCTCTGTCAATTCTTTTACTCATCTATTTTAATCCTGCAAATGTATTTTATAGCTGATTCAAATAACTGTCGATTATTGATTCAGGTAAAATGCTCTTTACAAATTCACTCTCTTTTACATACTCAGCAGCCTCTTCTCTTGTCTTAGGAAGAAAATCTCCTGACAAATCAACAGTATCAGGAACACTAAGCTTATTCTCTATTCCATAAAGTCCCGCATAAATAAGAAATGTATATGCGATATATGGATTACAAAGAGCATCAGGTGATCGAAGCTCAACTCTGTTAGCCTTGGTTCCGTCATCAACAGTAATCCATTCTGAACCACCGCTCTGTGATGAATTAACCTGATTCAACATTTTATGAGCGTCAAATCTTCTGTATGAATACTCTGTAGGATTAAGAAACAGAGTTATATCCTTGATTTTATCAATAATTCCCGCAGCAATATAAGTTGATACATCATTGCCATCTTTGTCCTGTGCATATATGTTAACATGATAACCATTACCCGGTTTATCAGGGATAGGCACAGGTGAAAAGTCTGCGTACAAACCATATCTGTCAGCTATTGTACTTACAACCATCTTAAATGTAGTAAGCTGATCCGCAGCCTTTAAAGGCTTACCATAATGAAAATCTATCTCGTTCTGACCCGGACCACTCTCATGGTGCGATCTCTCAGGAGTAAAGCCCATCTCCTCAATAGTAAGGCAGATTTCTCGTCTTATGTTCTCGCCTCTGTCAAGCGGCGCGATATCTAAGTATCCTGCGTTATCGTGAGGCTCACTGGTTGGCTGACCTTCATCATTTAACTTAAAGAGATAGAACTCCATCTCAGAGCCAAATTTAAACTCTATACCTTTCTCTTTAGCTGTCTCAATTGCCTTGATAAGAATATTACGGCTATCAGCCTCATATGGCTTACCATCTGCAGTGAAGAGATTGCATATCATTCTGACAACTCTTCCTGAGTCCGGTCTCCATGGGAGGACAGCCATCGTTGATGGATCAGGTTTAAGATAGAGGCTTGCACACTCATACTCCTCAAAACCTCTTATTGCTTTGGCATTGATTGGAATACCTTCGGCAAATGCCTTATGTATCTCGCTTGGCATTACGGAGATGTTCTTCTGTATTCCGTATGCGTCTCTGAAAACGAGTCGTATAAACTTGGCATCCTCTTCCTCTATGTACTCCATTATTTCTGATTCAGTGTAACTCATGTACTCCTCCTTAATATATATGTTATCCCTCGCTTCACTCGGGATAAAGATTCTTCGCTTCGCTCAGAATGACACGTTTTGTTATATGTAATCCTAAATACCGAAGTGACAAAGTATATTAATATATTCTTCGCTTCGCTCAGAATGACATTTTATCATAATACTTTACAGATTTGAATACCCCATAAGATCTTTGTCAATCTCTGCTGCAGCAGCTCTTCCTTCCGAAATCGCCCAAACAACAAGAGACTGTCCTCTGTGCATATCTCCTACGGCATAAACATTAGGAACGCTGGTCTGATATTTGCCAAGATGAGTCTTAACATTTGACCTCTCACTTACCTCAACTTTAAAAGCGTCAGTTACATACTTCTCACTACCTAAGAATCCGGCTGCAATAAGCACAAGCTGTGCAGGTATCTCTTTCTCGCTACCGGCAACTTCTACCATGTTCATTCTTCCGGTCTTCTCATCTCTCTTAGCCTCAAGGGAAATAATAATCAACGACTTAAGATTACCCTTGGCATCCTTAACAAACTCCTTAACAGTTGTCTGATAAATTCTTGGATCATGTCCAAACTTATAGATTGCTTCTTCCTGGCCGTAGTCAGTCTTGTTGACTCTAGGCCACTCAGGCCATGGGTTTAAATCAAGTCTTGAGTCCGGAGCCTTAGGCATCATCTCAAGCTGAGTAACTGATTTAGCGCCAAGACGGATGCTTGTTCCGACACAGTCATTTCCCGTATCACCGCCACCGATTACAACAACATCTTTACCTTTGGCAAGTTCGTAAGGAACCTCATTCATATTGCTGTCTAGTAAGCTCTTGGTTACTTTAGAAAGAAAATCAACAGCAAAATATATACCCTTTGCGTCTCTTCCTTCTGCCTTGATATCTCTTGGATTAGAGGCACCACAAGCAAGAACAACGCTGTCATATTTCTTGGTTAAGTCAGCAGCCTTAACAGTTTTACCGACATCTGCATTTGTGACAAATGTTACTCCGGCTTCTTCCATAAGCTTAATTCTTCTGTCAATCACAGACTTATCAAGCTTCATATTAGGAATACCGTATCTTAGAAGTCCACCGACTCTATCACTTCTCTCGTAAACGGTGACATCATGTCCTCTACTGTTAAGAAGCTGTGCAGCTGCAAGTCCCGAAGGACCACTTCCGACAACCGCTACGCTCTTACCTGTTCTAACAGCAGGCTTAACTTCCTTAACGAGATTATGCTCGTAAGCATACTCGATAATTGCTTTTTCATTTTCCTTAGTGGAAACAGGAGTGTCATGTAATCCGCATGTACACGCTGCTTCACAAAGTGCCGGACATACTCTCGCCGTAAACTCAGGGAAACTATGAGTGGTGACAAGTCTGTTGTACGCCTTCTCAAGCTCTCCTCTGTAAACGAGATCGTTGGTCTCAGGAACAAGGTTGTGAAGCGGACATCCTGATGCCATTCCGGAAATCATTACTCCGGCCTGGCAAAATGGAACGCCACAATCCATACATCTTGCTGCCTGTTTGAACTGCTCCTCACTTTCTAAAAGTCCATGGAACTCATCAAAATTCTTAATTCTTTCGGCCTCTGATACCACAGGTCCGTCTACTCTTTCATATTCTAAAAATCCTGTTGCTTTACCCATATCTTAATCCTCTCCTAACCTACAAGCTTAGTAAAAGCTTCAACCTCAGCCTGCTCATGATTCATTCCCTGTTCCTCACACTCGGCAGTAAGCCTGAGCATTTCCTTGTAATCAGTTGGAATAATCTTCTTAAAATGAGTGATATATTCATCAAAGTTATCTAAAATCATCTGACCTTTCTTTGATCCTGTATATAATACATGCTTCTCGATGATACTTCGTAACTCATCAACATCGTTCTTATACTCAACCTGCTCCATGTTAACAAGCTGCTTGTTAAGATTCTTGTAAAGTTTATTATCTTCATCTAAAACGTAGGCAACTCCACCGCTCATACCGGCCGCAAAGTTCTTACCTGTAGGTCCTAAGATAACAGCTTTACCACCTGTCATGTACTCGCATCCATGCTCTCCGACACCTTCTACAACCGCAGTAACACCGGAATTTCTGATACAGAATCTTTCTCCGGCCATACCTGCAATGTACGCTTCACCGGATGTCGCACCATAAAGCCCTACATTACCTATGATAATGTTCTCTTCAGGATTGTATTTAGCTTCTTTAGGAGCATGAACAATAAGCTTTCCACCTGAAAGACCCTTACCAAAATAATCATTACTGTCACCTGAAAGGTTAAGTGTTATTCCCTTAGGAATAAATGCTCCGTAGCTCTGTCCACCTGCTCCGGTACAGTTAATAACAATACTGTCATCCTCTAATCCCTCAGGATAATTTCTTGTAATCTCTGCACCAAGAAGTGTACCAAAAGTTCTATCTACATTGTTTAGATTAATATCAAATGTTATCGCACCCTTAGATTTATTGTCTTTACCTGCATTCTTGATCAGACTCTTAATCTCCTTAGATGCCAAGAGAACTTCCTCATCCTTGGTAGTCTCAAGCTTGAAGTCATACTTAAGTTTAGGATTGAACACCTGAAGATTATGATCTATCTCTGACATATCTACAAGCACTCTGCTGAGATCAAGATAATCTTTTCCGTCAACATTTTCCTTAACCTTCAAAAGATCGGTTCTTCCGACTAACTCATCTACGCTCTTAACGCCAAGCTTAGCCATATATTCTCTCAACTCTCTTGCGATAAAACGCATGAAGTTCTCAACATATTCAGGTTTACCTCTGAAGCGTTTTCTAAGCTCAGGGTTCTGTGTTGCAACACCCATAGGACATGTATCGCTCTGACAAACTCTCATCATAACGCATCCCATTGTTACAAGTGGCGCAGTAGCAAAACCAAATTCCTCAGCTCCCAAGATTGCTGCAATTGCAACATCTCTTCCGCTCATAAGCTTACCGTCTGTCTCAATCACAACCTGATTACGAAGTCCGTTAGAAACCAAAGTCTGATGTGTCTCTGCAAGTCCCATCTCCCATGGAAGACCTGCATTGTGAATTGAGCTTAAAGGCGCAGCTCCTGTTCCTCCGTCGTATCCGGAAACAAGTACTACCTCAGCTCCTGCCTTTGCAACACCGGCTGCTACGGTTCCAACTCCGGCTTCAGATACAAGCTTAACTGAAATCCTAGCTTTATCATTTGCATTCTTAAGATCATAAATAAGCTGTGCAAGGTCCTCAATCGAATAGATATCATGATGAGGAGGTGGTGAAATAAGACTTACACCAGGTGTAGAATGTCTTGTCTTTGCAACCCAAGGATAAACCTTCTTACCAGGCAAATGTCCACCTTCACCAGGCTTTGCACCCTGTGCCATCTTAATCTGTATCTCTTTAGCACTAACCAGGTACTTACTTGTAACACCAAATCGTCCGCTCGCAACCTGCTTGATTGCTGAACTTCTATCATGGTCAGTTCCGGCTGAAGCGATTCTCTCATCACTTTCTCCACCCTCACCACTGTTTGATTTACCATGCAAATGATTCATTGCAATCGCAAGTGTTTGGTGAGCTTCTTCTGAAATAGAACCGTAAGACATAGCACCTGTCTTAAATCTCTTAACTATCTCATCTTCGCTCTCTACATCTTTAAGAGGAATGCTCTTATCAGGATAATTGAATTCCATAAGACTTCTTAAATATCCCGTCTCCTCTTTGTCTACCATATCGGTATACTGCTTAAACTTATCATAATCGCCTTCTCTGGTTGAGAGTTGAAGCATATGAATCGTCTGAGGGTTGTATCTGTGATTCTCGCCCTGAGAACGCTGTTTATGTCTACCCATTGAAGTGAGCTCTAAGTTAGTAGGAAGTCCTAACGGGTCAAATGCGAGGCTGTGCTGCTTGTCAACATTTGCCGCGATATCATCTAAAGTGATACCTCCTACTCGGCTTACAGTTCCAGGGAAGTACTCGTCAATAACTGCTTCCGATACACCGATTGCCTCAAATATCTTGCTACCCTGATATGACTGAATTGTTGAAATACCCATCTTAGAGGCAATCTTGACAATTCCCTTTAATATTGCGTTATCATAATCATCAACTGCTGCGTAGTAGTCCTTGTCTAACAATCCATCATCTATAAGCTCCTGAATTGTTGAGTGAGCAAGATAAGGATTGACTGCTGAAGCACCGTATCCTAAAAGTGTCGCAAAATGATGAACTTCTCTTGGCTCGCCTGACTCTAATATTAAAGACATTGCTGTACATTTCTTGGTCTCAACCAAATGCTTGTGAACCGCTGATACAGCTAAAAGTGATGGAATCGCAACATGGTTCTCATCTACTCCTCTGTCCGAAAGAATCAGGATGCTTGCGCCTTCACGATAAGCTTTGTCAACCTCGACAAACAAGTGATCCAAAACTCTCTTCATCGGCGTGCTCTTATAATATAAAAGTGATACTTTTCTTGCCTTTAATCCATCCTTATCAAGATGATTAATCTTAAGCATATCAAGGTCTGTAAGGATAGGATTATGTATCTTTAACACATGGCAGTTGTCTGCCTTTTCCTCTAATAAGTTACCATTCTTTCCAACATAAACTGTTCTTGAAGTTACTATCTTCTCGCGCTCCGCGTCAATAGGCGGATTGGTAACCTGCGCGAAGAGCTGTTTGAAATAATAGAACAACGGCTGATACTGCTTAGATAACGCAGCTATAGGAGTATCGATTCCCATAGAGCCAATCTGCTCTGTAGCATTTAACGACATATTAAGTATGCCTTCGCGGTAATTCTCGTATGTGTAGCCAAATGCTTTCTGCAATCTCTTTCTGTTATCGCCGTCGATTGCAGGAACCTTTTCGTTAGGAATCTTGATGTCTTTTAACTCAACAAGACTCATGTCAAGCCACTCGCCGAAAGGTTTCTTGTGTGCATATTTCTCTTTAATTTCTTCATCCGAGTAGATAACATTTGCCTTGGTATCTACTAAGAGCATCTTACCAGGGTGAAGTCTCTCTTTCTTAAGAATGTGACTCTCCTCTAAAGGAAGCACACCTACCTCTGATGAAAGGATAAGTCTTCCGTCATCCATTATGTAGTAACGAGAAGGTCTTAATCCGTTTCTGTCTAAGATTGCTCCCATGATATCTCCGTCAGAGAAGAGGATTGAAGCAGGGCCGTCCCATGGCTCCATCATAGTTGCGTAATACTGATAGAAATCTCTCTCTTCCTGAGAAAGAGTCTCATTATGTGCCCAAGGTTCAGGTATAAGTACACTTGCTGCAAGCGGAAGATCCATTCCACTCATAAGCAAAAACTCCAACGTATTGTCCAACATTGCTGAGTCAGAACCGCTTGAGGAAATGACAGGAAGCACCTTAGTCATGTCTTCGTCGCTAAGCAGATCCGAGTGCATTGTCTCCTCACGGGCGAGCATCTTGTCTGCATTTCCCTTGATTGTATTAATCTCGCCGTTATGAACAATAAAACGGTTAGGGTGTGCTCTGTTCCAACTAGGATTGGTGTTGGTCGAGAATCTTGAGTGCACCATCGCGATAGCAGACTCATAGTCCTTGTCTGTAAGATCGTTAAAAAACGTTCTGAGCTGTCCTACGAGAAACATTCCCTTATATACTATTGTTCTGCATGAGAGTGAAGGTACATAGGTGTTAACGTTACTCTGCTCGAATTCACGCCTTATTATGTAAAGCTTTCTGTCGAATTCAAGATCCGTGGCATTCTTAAGCTTATCAGGGCGCTTAATAAATACCTGCTCAATAATAGGCATGCATTCTCTTGCTTTGCTTCCTAGCACCTCAGGATGTATGTCCACATTTCTCCATCCTAAGATACTCATTCCTGCTTTCTTGACAATGATTTCGAACATTGACTTAGCCTGTCTTCTCTCTAAATCATCATCCGGGAAGAAGAACATTCCGACTGCATAATCTCTTGCATGTCCGTTGTCCTTCTTGTCCTTATTCCTATAATCCGGTAATGTAACACCCTGTTTCTTCATTACCTTCTCAAAAAACTTATGAGGTATCTGAGTCAATATTCCAACACCGTCACCGGTCTTACCCTCCGCATCTTTACCGGCTCTGTGCTCTAGATTCTCAACTATGCTTAAGGCGTCAGCAACAAGCTTGTGACTTGGTTTACCGTCAATCTGTATAACCGCTCCAATACCGCAGTTATCGTGTTCAAATGACGCATCGTATAAACCTGACTCTCTTAATTTCTTAATCTGCTCTTTCATAATCTAATGACTCCTCCTATGCACAAAAAAAGGCACTTCGAGTGTTGAAACTCGAAGCGCCATTGCTTCTAAATCTGTGTTTTAAATTATCTCTAGTATAATACTTTATTTTTAAATGTCAATAGATTTTTTTATTTTGTGGGATGTGGTTTATGATTTTCATGGAATATTGGTTTTTTCGTAGCGGCGACCAGTGGTCGCCATTCTTATGAAGCACAATGTGCTCCGCTATGGATCATTTTATCAACGTATTCAAGTGACTGTTCCCGTGGTTTATATTCTCCTGAATTATCATTATCATCGCAAAACACATGTCAATAGCTTCCATTTTTCAATATAGTAATACAACTCCATAGAAAACAATTATCTGCTAAATATACTTTAATCCATTACAATGACAGAATGTGTCACAGTATCGGACTATATTTAATAATATCATTTAATGCTTTTATTCAAATGAATGGAGTGTGATTGTATGTACGAAGAGATACTTAATAAATTCATGCCATCTAAGTATATTAGAGATTATTTGAAAAATGTTGGTATAAGTCTCGGTGCTGATTACATTGAAGATATTATTTACTATTCGCCTTGTTCGATAGATATTAAGCTTAAATCACTTAAAGAAATTAAGGATTTAGTATATGATGATGAAACTAATAAAATATATGTCGATGAAGGTAACTCAAAAAATGTTTACTGTGAATTCTGTCATCAAGATCGCATAGATAATTATACAGAAATGGTAAATGTACTTACTGAAGCTATTAGGCTTATGAATTTAGATAGTGTTTTTACAATTGAATTATATCGCAGCTCTGGTGAGCCTGACAGTTATGGTGGGTTTATAGGTATAGCTGGCAACTACGATGATGCAGTCAACTTATATGAAAGACATGTTTCTGACTATGATAAAACAACATACGCAGCTATTACATGTTATCAAAAAAATGTAAATGGAAAGTATTTTGATGTATGTACATACTACTGCAGTAGTAGGATAACATATTCTGTCACATTTAATAGTGATTATTTTCCTCAGCAGCTTTCATCTTTGCAAGAGATAAATGTATATGTGCCCTATGTACCTGGGGATATTCTTGAATCGGATGGTTATCCGTTTGCACCTAAACAGCGATTTGTGATTCTTGACATCGGAGATAACTGGGATTATTGCTGCGTAACTGCAGCATATGTCAGCAAAAAAGGCGAAGTAAAAATGGGGGATGTTAAACATAATATGCTAAAATATCGCCCATATCCCCAAATATCTGCCTTGTATACGGCATCTTTATTTAGCGGAGTGCTAAGTGAAGAAGATCGTATATTAAAGGAGATAAGTGATTATATTAATAAACATGCAGAAAATGGTAGGGCAATATATAAAGATTGTGTTGAAGGGTCGCCAGAAGTGGTTAGAAAATGGATAAAGGATAATTCGAAATAAGGTTCAATACGATTACAAATTGTTTTAATCTGAGTTGTCCCCAAACAAGACAATCATCTCGTCTATAATAGTTTCGACGATTCTAACTTGTGAGGGTGTTAGTTTGGAAAGTTTCTCAGAAAGTATAAGTAAATCTTTGTCTATGATGTCTCCTGTAAGCAAATAATCTGTGCTGACGTTTAAAGCGGAAGCAAGTTTCATAAGGTTTTCGGGTCTCATAGCACGTTTGCCACTTTCGGCATAAGAAACAAATTGAGTAGTTAAACCGCTAGATTCAGCGAGAGATTCTTGAGTTAATCCCATCTTTTTACGTTTTTCAGTTATTCTATTGCCCATTTTGGTTAAGAACAAATCCATATCAGACGAATACAGCCTTTCCTATTTTGTTAAATTATATCAACAATATGCCAAGATTTTAATCGCGTATTGTTGATTTTATTCAACATTGTGATATAATAGTGTTCGTGATATATACTTATATGTGTTGTGGTCAATGAATATATTGCCGAAAGATACTGAAAGTATTTTAGTAAGGTTAACTCCCTTAACAAGCAAGGAGGAATTATATATGACTGAATTAATGGCAGAGAATAACTCGTCTCATATTGTCAAAGATAGAATTGGTGTTGTTCTAGAAGGCGGCGGAGGCAGAGGTGCATATCACATAGGCGTATGGAAAGCATTGGAAGAAGCAGGATTGAAAAAATATGTTTCGGCAATTTCCGGAACATCAGTCGGAGGGCTCAATGCTGCTCTGTTTGTTCAGGGAGATTATGATAAAGCAGAGGAAGTGTGGCAAGGTATATCTGTAACAAACATATTATCAAAGAAGTTATCAAAGAAGAAAATTATTCGTACAATTGATGAATTGGACGAGAAAGGATTTAAACTCTATGTTCGTGAGGGATTACTAGAAATAATAAATGACGCCTTGGATTTGAGTATTTTTGATGATGATAGCAGTATTCCGTGTTATGTTACATGTGTACGTACAAAAAAGATAAAAGATGGAAAAGACGTTTTTATAAAACATAAACATGATATTCAAGAGGTGGAATGTTACAGACCACCTAAGTCATATTCTAAAGATAAAACTGATTATTTTAATATGCAAGAATTTAATTATCAAGATAGGAAAAGAATCTTATTGGCAACAAGTGCAATACCTTTTATATTTCCTCAAGAAAAAATAGGAGATTATTATTACATTGATGGTGGAGTTAAAGATAATCTACCAGTTAAACCCCTAATAGAAAAGGAAAAATGTAACAAAATCGTCGTTGTTCATTTATCTAGAGAGCCTAAAATAAAGGAAATTGAAGAAGAAAACTATAAAGGAACTAATATATATCATATACGACCTCGTGATAACCAAGGCGGTTTTATTAAGGGAACACTGAATTTTTCACCTAAAGATGCTATTAGACGAATCGATCAAGGTTATGAAGACACTAAAGAATTATTCGCTAATATTAGTGAGGATATTAAAAAATCAAATCAGCACAATAAATTATTAAAGGAGTATTTAAATGAGTCAAGAGAATTTCAATGAGTCAAGAGAAAAAAGAATTGAGGAATACATAAATGAACTTTCGCTGGCAGAATGCTATCAGTTACTCTCTGCTCTAGAGTTTAAAAATCAAAATATTAGTGCATGGAATAAGGCGATGGATGATCTGGGATTTTTTAGGGTTTTTACCAAAAAAAGAACAAAGAAGGAACTTAGACATGCTGATGAAGATTTTAAAAGAATTGAAATAAAGATGTTTCGCTCGTTAGTAGAAAAAATTCAGAAAAACAACGAGTTTACCAGAAAAGATATAATAAATCTTATCAAAAAAGACCGTAATATGCAAAGTCAGATAGATGAAATTCGTAACAATCTTAACTTTAGCAAATGGCTTGTTAACATAGCTAATCGTAAAGAAGTAGACGGCGAGCTATATAAGAATTTACCACTATATCATAAAGCATTTAGGGTTGTGGCGGATTGTTGTAAATATATTTTTATGGATTGTGAAGTAGATGAACCTTCTATTAGAACAGCTTTGGAAAGTCTTGGTATAGGAAAAAATGATAGGATATGTTTAGAAGAATTTTGTTCATTGACGACAATATGTCAAAGCGATATCTATTTAACTTCTTTTTCACTATGTGAGAATGGTGAGAATGGAAGAATAGAAGAACTGTCTACTTACGGAAGAATAATCTACTCTTATCCCAAATATCAGCGTGATACTATTAATTCACCTGAATATAGCAATAATTATGAAGGAATATGGGAATTATATTGGAACAAAGTAAACGAAAAAGAGAGGGTTGAAAAGGAGGTTTCTCCAACTGATTTGTGTATAAATCTAATTAAGGATATAAAAGAAGTAGTAAAGCCCTTAATTATAGAAATGGAATCTATAAAAGAGGATTCTAATACATTAAATTTGACATCTAATGATGATAATATGGATCAATGTTTGATTGAAAAAGATTTGACCAATGAACAAAATATAATGGTTAATGAAGATAATAAATACAGGAGGAATGATACTATGAGTAATTTGTATTTAATTAAGATTACACCTGAGGGAGTTAGTAAAATTAGTGTTGATGGTACTGTTTCATTAATGAAAGGAAATCCTGGAAAACATTATGTTGTTTCTGAGGAATTGAAAGAATATATTGAAAATTCTATTGAAAATTGGCATCCTAAAGCATGGATAGTTGGTAGGAATGTACTTGAAAATATGCCTGCAGTCAAACCTCGTGTAGAGAGTAAAGCACCGATTGTTTATTTGTCGGATTATTATATGAGGTTATGGTTTGAATCATGTTCAGCTCATGTCAGAAAAACAAATAAGTTTTTAGCATTTGCAGAATACTACGATCATAATATGTATTTTCAAGGATACAGATTATCTGATGATGGCGAAAAGTTTTCAAAAGAATTTACTGATAAATGTGTGGATTATAACAAGTTAAAAAAGAATATTCGCAAGTCTTTAGAAGATATGTTTTCGTGTGAGTGGGATCAAATAAAAAAATATCGCACTTTTACGGTGGATGCATATTTGGAAAAAAAATTAGATAGTGATAAACTTAAGGTATATATGGTTGAAAACAGTTGGGAAAGTGTTCTTAACGAATCTGAAGAAAAATTTATTGAAATCACAGATAAGTTGATTACAATAAATAGCTAGTAATCAAACAAAAGAACTGTCATAAGAAGGTGATTGTTTGAGTATAGAGTCTAAAAATATCAGAGTATTGTCTATTTATATTATGCTTTGCAAAGGTCAACATGTAAATAAGAAGGAACTTGCGCAAAGTTTTGATGTAAATGAACGCTCGATCCAAAGGGATATCGACGATATTCGTGCATTCCTTGATGAACAAAACATCGCATCAGGTGATGAACGTGAGATAGTGTATGACAGAATCAAGAAGGGCTATATTATGGTTGGGGATGAACCCACTATGCTCTCAAGTAGTGAGATACTTGCGGTTTCCAAGATACTTTTAGAGAGTCGTGCGTTTCCTAAAAGAGAACTTAATTCTATACTTAACAAGGTAATTAATAGTTGTACACCGCTTAAGAACAAGAAAATTGTTAATGAACTCATATCTAACGAGAAGTATCACTATGTTGAACTTAACCATAGTGAATACATACAAGATAGACTATGGAATATTGGATTTGACATATATGATAGTAATCTTGTAATCATCAATTATATGAGGCAGGTAGCGCAAGGAGAGCTTGTTAAACATATTGTTGAACCTGTCTCAATACTGTTTTCAGAATATTACTTTTACTTGTGTGCGTACATCGTTAAAAAGGATGATTCCGGGAGATATATACACACTTATAACTATCCTACTATTTTTAGAATTGATAGGATAAAGTACTACAATAAACTGGGGCAAAAGTTCAGAAAGTCATATGCTAATCGATTCGAAGAGGGTGAGTTCAGAAAACGAGTTCAGTTTATGTATGCCGGACAGCTTGAACGAGTTGTATTCAAGTTTTATGGGAGTAATCCCGAAGCAGTATTAGATCGCCTTCCTACCGCCGTGATAAAAGAACAATCCGATAACGAATACTTGATTGAATCAGAGGTATATGGCAAGGGGATTGTAATGTGGCTTTTGAGTCAAGGGAACAAGATTGAGGTTATTAAACCTAAAAAAATTAGAGAAGAAATGAGGGAGACACTTTTCAATATGCTTGAAAGGTATGAATCGTAGTGTTGAAGTTGTCTGTCCTTAAATTTGTTCCCGGTCACATTCATTTCCTAACATCTCCTAAAGTTCAGCCCTTTCCATAACGTTAGAAACGTGCGCCGCCAGGCGCACTATAACCCAATTTTCTGCAAGCAGAAAATCGGGTTTTTTAATGATTTATCATTTTCAGTCGTAAATCAATTAGAAAATTCAAAGATTCAGTGTGTTATATTCTTAGACATAAATACTTTCGTACTCAACAAACTTTCGGTCAATAGGGAGCGAAAATGTTGAAATATCGCAACCTCGTAACATATGGTTCAAGGCCTTTACATTAGTAGTGTTCAGCTTTGATAAATCCAAACCAGAGAGCTGACCGCACCCTGAAAACATATATTCCATATTCATAACGTTTCTTGTATCAAATTCGGTTATATCAAGTGATTTAAGACTATTACAACCAGCAAACATTCCATGCATGAATAGTGTATTTCTGGTTGTAAAGCTTGATAAATCTATGCTTTCCAAATTCGAGCAATTTCTAAACATATAACTCATATCCTTTACTTTTACGGTGTTAAATGTAGACAAGTCAAGCTCTGCCAGGTTTGTGCAACCGAAAAACATTCCTGCCATATTCTCAGTATTACTAGTATCTAATTCGGATAGGTCCAGCTCATGTCCCTCAAAGAAACACTCGTCCAAGTCACAAAACAAATCCTCACAGTTTTTAGGTGCTACACCGGTAAGTTTAAGAAAGTCTATCTTTAAACATTCTCTTTTATTGGTTACAAACTCATCAATGTCTACCTCAATAAATGCTGTACTCTTTTTCTCATCGTATTCTTTCAAAGATTTAGATAATCTTTCCCAATCTTCATAAGTCAAAACTCTATGCGAATCTGTAGTTATTTTAATATCACTATCGTCATTATTCAAATTATCAGAACTATACGATGCATACTCACCAGACCTTCTGTTAGCCAAATACGCAGCTACACCAGCACCAAGCAAAGCTCCTACTGCACCTGCTAAAATAACACCTCCAATTCCTATTCCTGTATTATCATCATCTACATAACATGTGTCAATAACTTCCGCTTCTTCAAACATACTAATACACCTCCAAAGGAAAAACTATCAGTTACTAAATTATACTATAATTCATTGCAAGGACAGAATGTGTCATTGTAATGAATTATTATAGCGTAGAAGTAAAAATATTTATGTATTATGAATAAAGATACCAACACATTTGTAGGTGTTATCTCCTAGGCTTATAAGAGAGATTTTCTCCAAAAGTGCAAAAGTCCTGATATTATTCATTTTATTTTCGAAAATAAAATGAATACTTTCAGCTTTTTTACGCTTTCTTTAATCTGTGTTATACTTAACACAGTTCAAAAAACCAGAGGGACGCATCCTGTGGCTTTACAACATAATTTTAGGGAACTTTTTATGCCTTTCAACATCAAAAAGTTCCCTAAAAAAAATTCTTCGCTTCGCTCAGAATGACACTTTTATTTCGGACCCTCTGGTTTATAAGATTCTACGCTCAGAATGACAATACTTCGTAGCGGCGAACATTGTTCGCCATTTTGGAGCACACTGTGCTCCGCTACGGTTACTCTACATCCTGCAAAGCATCGAAGTTCTCTTCTCCTGTACGGATCTTAACAACCCTGCTTACAGGATAAACGAATATCTTACCATCTCCAATCTTACCTGTATATAAAGTCCTCTTAGCAACCTCAATTACGTTATCAACAGGAATCTTACTTACTACAACCTCAAGCTTAATCTTAGGCAAGAGAGTAACGTCCATCTCAACACCACGATACTTCTCGCCGGCACCCTTCTGGATACCACATCCGCTGACCTGAGTTACGGTAATACCGGTAACACCGAGATTGTTAAGCGCTTTCTTAATCTTATCGTAACGTGAAAGCTTGGTTATAATTACTACCTTATTAATTCCGCTATCAGATATAACACCTGCATTCACCATCTCAGCAGCTGCATTTACAACAGGGACGGAAGCATTCTTCTCTGCCTCTGAAGCATTTTCATAATTAGAATTGTTAAGGGAGGTATTCTCAAATGCTTCTTTTCCAAGGCTTGTGTTTTCATTTTCAAGCATACCTGCGTTAGACATATCCACAATACTGAATCCTGAGTAAGCTGATGCAAGACCATGCTCGGTTGAGTCAAGACCTTCAAGCTCTTCTTCCTCAGATACCCTTAATCCAAAGATAGCCTTAATAAGGCCAAATACTATGAGCATTGTGATTGCAGTCCAAGCTGCTACTGTTACAACTCCAAGTGCCTGTACTCCAAGCAAATGTGCACCACCACCGTAGAAAAGACCGGCTACCTCATCATTACCAGGTGCAGAAGTCGTTGCGAAAAGTCCGGTTGCGATAGTTCCCCAAACACCGTTGATCATGTGGACCGCAACAGCACCAACAGGATCGTCAATGTGAAGTACAAAATCAAGGAACCATACACCAAATACTACAAGTAAACCTGCGACAGCACCGATTATAATTGCGCCAAATGCATCCGTTACGTCACAAGGTGCTGTAATTGCTACAAGGCCTGCAAGTGATGCGTTGAGACACATTGAAACATCAGGCTTACCATACTTAATCCATGTAAATATCATACATACAACAGTTGCAACCGAAGGAGCAATAGTTGTTGTTACGAAAACTGAAGCAAGCTGCTCAGGTGTTGTACAAGCTGCACCGTTAAATCCATACCATCCAAGCCAGAGAATAAATACACCAAGTGCACCGATTACGATGTTATGACCAGGGAATGCGTTAACTTTAGTAACACTTCCTGCACCGTTCTTCTCAAACTTACCAATACGAGCTCCAACCATCTTAGCTCCAACTAAAGCTGCAACACCACCTACCATGTGGATTGCGCAAGAACCGGCAAAATCATGGAAGCCCATCTCAGCTAACCAGCCGCCACCCCAGATCCAGTGAGCTTCAATAGGATAAATAAGTCCTGAAATGATACCTGAATAAACACAGTAACTTAAGAACTTGGTTCTCTCTGCCATCGCACCACTTACGATTGTTGCAGTGGTTGCACAGAACACTAAGTTAAAGATAAAATTAGACCAATCAAAATCCTGATATGCTGTGAAAATGTCAAAGCCAGGTTTACCAATAAAACCAAGCATATCTTCACCTAAAAGTAATCCAAAACCGATAAGAATAAACATACAGCATCCAATACAGAAATCCATAAGGTTCTTCATAAGGATGTTACCTGCATTCTTAGCTCTTGAAAAACCAGCCTCTACCATCGCAAATCCGGCCTGCATCCAGAATACCAATGCAGCTCCTATCAAAAACCAGACAGCAAATACCTGCCCGTTTATTCCATTCATAATTTCTTCCGTCATAGTTATTCCTCCTTTAAAATGTTGACAAAGGCGCTCCTAAGTTTAACCTTAAGAACGCCTTTGTCCATTTATTATGTATTATGTTGATACCTATTATTGAACACTAAAGAGAAGCTGTCCGTAACTTGGGAATGGCCAATCTTTTTGTGGTGTAAGCATTTCTGCTTCGTCTACATACTTTCTAAGTGTCTCCATCTTAGGAAGTAACTCATCTCTTACAAATGCAGATGATTCAAAGACATCCTCTAAGGCCTTTAACTTCGAAAGTGCCTCTTCTAAGTCTTTTACAGAATCCAAAACATAGTCTGTTAATTCTGATAATCTCTCCATTGTAGAAACTTCGTAATTACATTTAACATTGCTGCTAACCTGCTTCATCAAAGATGCAGTCTTAGCTAAGCTGTATAAGTATCCTTCAATTGCAGGAAGATAATTCTTACGAACCATATCCACCATTGTAAGTCCTTCAATATTAACAGTCTTGACATAATTCTCAAGCATAATCTCACATCTTGACTGAAGCTCTGACTCTGTGAATACTTCATGATTCAAAAGCATTTTCTTATTCTTCTCATCAAGGAGATGTGGCATAGCATCAGCTGTTGTCTTAAGATTAGATAATCCTCTAACCTCTGTAGCTTCCTTAACCCACTCATCTCCGTAACCGTTACCGTCGAAGAGAATTCTCTGGTGATCGGTAATAACTTTCTTGATAAGGTTATGAAGTGATGTCTCGAAATCGTCTGCCTTCTCAAGCTCATCTGCATACTGACGAAGGCTTTCTGCAACTGCTGCATTTAACATAATGTTACAGCATGCAATACTGTTAGATGATCCAAGTGATCTGAACTCGAACTTGTTACCTGTAAATGCAAATGGTGAAGTTCTGTTACGATCTGTTGTATCTCTTCTGAAATCAGGAAGTGTATCTACGCCAAGTTTCATCTTAACTTCCTTGGTTCCCTCGTATGGCTTATCCTCTCTGATTGCATCTAAGATAGCTGAAAGCTCATCACCGAGGAATATTGAGATGATTGCAGGAGGCGCCTCGTTAGCACCAAGTCTGTGATCGTTACCTGCTGTTGCTACAGATAATCTTAAGAGATCCTGATAATCATCAACCGCCTGAATTACTGCACAAAGGAAAAGGAGGAACTGTGCATTTTCATAAGGTGTCTTTCCAGGTGAAAGAAGATTGATTCCTGTATCTGTTCCGATTGACCAGTTGTTATGCTTACCTGATCCGTTAACACCGGCAAATGGTTTCTCATGAAGAAGACATTCCATACCATGCTTAGCAGCAACTTTCTTCATAATCTCCATTGTTACCTGGTTAGCATCGGTTGCGATATTCGTTGTTGAATAAATAGGTGCCAATTCGTGCTGTGCAGGAGCAACCTCGTTGTGCTCTGTCTTAGCAAGAATTCCGAGCTTCCAAAGTTCCTCATTAAGATCCTCCATGAACTCTGTAACTCTTGGCTTAATAACTCCAAAGTAGTGATCGTCCATCTCCTGACCTTTAGGAGGCATAGCTCCGAAAAGTGTTCTTCCTGTATATTTAAGGTCAGGTCTTAAATTGAACGCTGCCTTGTCTACCAAGAAATACTCCTGCTCAGGACCTACGCTTGTTCTAACATATTTAGCTTCAGTTCCGAAAAGCTTAAGTATTCTAAGTGCCTGTTTATTGATACTCTGCATTGATCTCAAAAGTGGTGTCTTCTTATCAAGCGCTTCTCCTGAATATGAACAGAAGGCTGTTGGTATGCAGAGTGTATGATCTTTAATAAATGCATAAGATGTTGGGTCCCACGCTGTATATCCTCTCGCTTCAAATGTAGCTCTTAATCCACCTGATGGAAATGATGACGCATCCGGCTCACCCTTGATAAGCTCTTTACCGGAAAACTTCATTACAACTCCACCGTCTTTGGTAGGCTCAATGAAACTATCATGTTTCTCAGCAGTAACTCCTGTAAGTGGCTGAAACCAATGAGTGAAATGGGTTGCTCCATTTTCAAGAGCCCAGTTCTTCATCTCCAACGCAACTGCGTCCGCTACACTCTCGTCGAGTTTAGCATTCTCATCAATAGTCTTCTTAAGTGATGCGTAAACATCATCTGACAATCTGGCTTTCATTTCCTTGTCATCGAAAACCAGTGCTCCAAATAACTCAGGTACATTAACCTTATCCATAGCAACATCTCCTTTAATATTTTTTGGCAAAAAAATAAGCGCCCTAGAGTAATCTCTAAGACGCCATTGCCTTCATCGAGTATCATTATACACAATTGAATTTATTTGTCAACAACAAATTTAAAATTTTTTGAAAATAATATTAGAAGCATATCAAATCTCGTAATTCGTAAATTGAGATAAGTGCCTGTCTTACTGAATCTGTGCGACTATTGATAAAAGTTGTAGGATCGCCACTACCGAAGCTCGGCTTGGTAATCGATCCAAAAGATAGCTGACTCGCACCCTTATATCCGCCATTATCTATGGCTATGGTTAAAACATTACCCTTGATACATATTGCAAAATAGTAGTGTTGTCTGAGCATAAGAAGATTCTCAATCATAGTCGGAGTGAGGTATCTGTACGCATCTTTATCGTAGGTTGCAATCGTATCGAATTGTTCCGCAAACGCATGATTCTCGGTATCAATGACCTCTATATCCTTGTTCTTAATCTCCTTGAATCGGTTTCTCTCCTTCTCTCTGCCAAGCAGGCCCTTGGTAGTTGTTGTACTCATAATATTGACGGTCCCGTCTATCGTAAAACTCAAATGAAACTTAAAGATACATCCGTTAAAATATACCGTCTCATGGGTATCTCCGTCACTATCCTTATACTCATGATAAACCTTGTACCCGGAAAAATCAAAAGAATCCGGATCGCTCGCATCTTTCCAATTGTACGATCCAAAAGATAGATAATCAAATGTTGCATTATTCTTCGGAGGATTGATAAGATATGCGTCAACTAACGCCTGACTGTAATACACGTCCGTGTCAACCAAGTCGTGAGGGTCAAGATAGTTGCGCATCTCCATCTTCTCATCAAAGAGTTTAAGAACAGGCTCCGCTATATTCTTCTTATAGTCATACGCCTCATATTCCGGCGAGCGATTGCCTCTTGATAATGCCAAAACACAAACCATAACAATTATCAACATCGGAATCATAGGCATCCAAATCGGCGCAAATATCAATAATAAAACAAGACAAAGTATCTTTTTTTCTTGTGGCAAATCTTTAAACTTACTAAGACTAAGCTTCTCAAACGGAGATTTCGGCGCAATCGATATAAAATACTCATACTCTTTAATAAGAGCTTCTCGCCTCTCAAGATGCACTTCACCGTTAAGGATTCTCTTTCTAAACGAACTCATCTCCATACGCATTCACCCTAAATATTCATAGTTAAATCAACATCCTTGATCTCACCAATATTCTCTTCATGGATATAATCCATCTTAGTTACACCCTTCATGCTGCACGCAATAGAAGAAGGAAATGTAACTACATAGGTATTAAGCTTGGTAATGTTGCCGTTGACGGCACGTCTTGCTGCAGAATACTGCTGTGACTGCTCCGAAAGCTTATCGATAAGATTGTTAAAAATCTCTGCACTCTTAAGCTCAGGATATGCTTCGCCGAGCGCAAACAACCCTCTTACCGCCTGTTCCTGCGTTGTAGACGCCTCGTTAAGCTGCTCTACGGTAGCATTGGCCGGCACCTCTTTAAGATGACGTAAGCCCTCGAAAACCTGCTGCTCATGCTTGGCATACTGCTCAGCAACCTTCTTGCCCTGCATCAGGACATCATATCTCTGTCTGAGCTGAATCTCAACACCGGAAAGCGACTCATCAACCTTAAGCTTAATTCTGTTAACACTGTTAGAGATGGATATGTACCACCCGATAACACTGCACACTAAGAAAATGATAACGATAAAACAAATTCCTAAAGGTCCCATATTAATTCTCCTTTGCTATTATAATACTATCCCCAGTAAGGAATAAACAACTGATACAAGACCGCCACACCAATTGATAGCATGAACTGTATGACATATTCTTTAGGTGTCCGCCTCAATACAACTAACATTATAACCCAACACAGCACCTCTAGTAAATGGGTAACCATAAATCCCTGTGTAATTAAAAATGCCTGTGAAAATGAAACACCTAGTATAATTGCTGAAAGTATTATTGCAAGTGGTCCGTAGCCGACAGCGTACCAAACAGCATATGCCATTATAAATGATGCAAATGCTATCGCAATCCATATCGCCATATATCTTATCGGCAAGAATCCCAAGATGAAATGACAATAAGTATAGTATCCTGCAATCATTCCAAGGAAGAATAGTGATGTGTTAATCGAAGCCCTAAGTGGCGTACTCGCATGCACTGCAATAACAACTCCAAGCAATATCCATATTCCAAGTCTACCGAAAAAGTTAGCGATATCAAGTGTTTCAACTATCCTTGGTAGTTCATTAATATCCGTTGAATCCAGCCATTTCTGTAAAACCCCAATCCCTATACCGAGCAATACTATCAATACAGTTCTAAAAACCTTCATTCCCGTTGAAGGCTTAGCCTTTGGTTCTCTAACTTTTCTTAAAAATTCTTCCATCTCACACCTCTCATAAATAAGGCGACGATCATTAATCGCCGCCATGTTATATATGAATTATACATTTTCTGGGCCTATTTTACAAGCCCACCATTTTGAACTTTCTTATTGTTGTTCTTGGCAACCTCCTTCTCAGGATGTTCAACCCTATCCATAATATCGTCATTCTTATGAACAAGGCTCTCAACAATCTGAAGTCTCGCCTGACCTCTGTCAGTAAGTGGTTTTGAGAAATATCTGCCCTTACGCTCTTTATAGTAAGTCACCGCTTTATCCTGAAGATTCAGCACTTTGTCGGTGTTAACCTTGTAACCGTTACCGGCTAAATGATTACTCTCGGCTTCATAAACAATTGAACCAAGATCTTCATATAACTTATCCATATACTTAGATCTAAACTTACCTTCAAGTTTATACAAGGTATCAAGCTCATCCTTAGTACGCTTATAGTAGTTGAATTCCTCATCGGTAAGAGTAACAGATTCGTGTTTTGAAAGATCCGCTCTCCTCTTACTCATATAGTTCGCATTAGAAATACTATTGGTTCTATCTCTGAGTTCTTTCTTGTAATCAGCGTACATTTTCACCAAAGAATCGCCCTTGGCAACTCTCTTAAGAAAGTTCTTGTCTGTCAAGAGATCATCTCTCATCTTCTTGATAGCCTTATTAAACTCTTCCTTGTTGTAATTGCCATTCTCATCGGGTTTTAACTTACCTCTGGTCTTTGCCTTCTCTTCGTTGCTCCAGTCGGTTCCCTTACCAAAGAAAGTACGCTTAGCTCCGGGCTCAAGAAGCATCTTGGCAACGAAGTATTTGGCAACTTCAGGCGCGTTGTCAAGCCCTCCCTTATCAGAAACAACCTCAATTGCATGAGCAGTCCTCTTGCACTGCTCCCTAATCTCCTCTATGTTCATACGTGTGTTGAACATGAAATCTAAAACATCATCATCCTCCTTAATCACTTCACTAATCTTAGCATTGAACTCATCCCTATATTCAGCCCAATCTTTATAGAACTTAGTCGGAGAGTCATTTATTAATCCCTTAATATTATCATGCTCCCTGATATACGCATAAAATACAGGATCATCAATTATCTCTTTAGTGCGATTAAGGACATAATCGCGCCTCTTGGCATAATCAACCTCATCTCTGATTCTATGCTCGCGCAAGCGGACATTCATATCGTTATCTGAGTCGTAAAATGTTACAAATGAAGCCAAAAGTTCAACTGAAGTCTTATCCTCCAATATGCTCTTATTATTAGCATTGAGCGCCTTCTTTAATTCCTCGTGCAACACTTCTCTTTCAATCTTCTCCGACTTCCTCATAGCTTCAACAAACTTATGAACCTTACTTTCTTCAGCAAGGAAATCTTCGTCAATTGAGTTAATCTTGACTTTATTGCCATCTAGTGCTAAGTCAACATGCGGTACAGGTTTAGCATCTTTAACCGCTTTACCTACACCGTATATATGCATCAGCTCAACAGAAGCGTGGGTATGCGAAATAATCCATGGTGTCTCCTGAATAATTCCCTGCTCTACAGCTTTCTCTTTATTTGTAACATTTGCAAAACACTCACTGTTGATAAGCTTATCAAGCCATTCAATCTCCTCTAATGTCTTGGCACGCAACAACTTGGTCGAGTACATTGAAACATTATCAATAAGAGCGTAATTGTACTTAGCCTCACCAAAATCATAGTTGGTTTTGGTTGGAAGCTTATTGTCCGCATATAAGTTATGCTTAGCGCGCCTAGCTTCTTCATTTGCCTGGAAACCAAGACTACAAATATGTACTACCTTAGCCGATACAATCTTATCAAAAAGTTCCTGTCTATCGGCATCAGATAACGAGCTAAGCACATCCATCAACGCTTCGTCTTCTTTGTTTGTAATGATTAGATTATCATCTAATATACTTCCATTCTTAACTTTACCAAGTAAAAACGCTACTGTTCTGTTAGGATTCTTGTCCTTAAGCTGAGCAAGAACCTGAGCTTTAACAGGATCGATTTCTTCCTCAATAATGATCTTGTTGTTGTCGTTGGCATTAATCTCATTATTGTCGCTGACGATACTATTGTCGAGACTATCTTCATCAATAATCTCGTTGTCGTCTGCCTCAACTTCAACATTGTCATCTAAGATACTCGTCACCGCTATCCTTTTGTACGAGTCCTTCATCACTTTAAGTATCTTATTAAGGCCTTCATCATCCTCAAGGAAATTCGATGGATGAAGCTTGTTGTTACTAGCAAAGAACTTCTTTACATCAGCTTTAATATTATTAATCACAACCAACGGATCACGCATATCATCCGCAGCTATCTTTTCTAATATATCTCTACCCGCCTGAACTGCAAGCATATAGTTAACAGCGTAATTGGCAGCTCTTTCGAAAATATCATTTCCCATGCTGATATACATAAGAGGTGTTCCGCACGGAACAGTCTTTTTAACATACTTGCCATTCTCATACACGCTTGTTTCATATGTTTGATTTAAGAAGCCTCGCATTCTTATGGCGCAGTCCTCAACAAGCTTGTCTGCCTTAGAATCAATGCGGTCCCATTTACTGAAAGCCAATTTAGGATCTGCATTAACTATCCTTTTAAAAGTTGAGCTCGAACTTAAATCCTTAACGATATCGTTGAAAGATCCGTCTTTCAATATCTCAGAATATTCAGCAAGTTTATCATCACTGACATTAGGATTATTGATTACATCTAACATTTTCTTAGTTGTAAACCAAAGTGCCAACTCAGAAGTGCTAAGGCCATCTTTAAGCGTCACATAATAATCCGGCTTAGCTCCAAACTTGTAGTTATCTACAACTGTCGGACATAGCGAAGCTAAATTGGTGCGAATCTCCCCTTTAATCTTCGCCCTTTCCTTAAGCTTATCCATCTTGCTGTTCATATCGGCATTGCCAACCTTAGGCTCCGCCTTAAAGTTCTCTACATACTTACCATAAACAGTAGTCGCAGCATCCTCGATGTCTGCAAACGACTTCTCACCAAAAGGAATATTGTATTTATCTTTACATTTGTCAAATGCATTATAAATGTCAGAGAATACATACCTAACAGTCGGAATCTCACTAACAAGCTCCACTGAGGAATTGTATCTGATTCCCGCATTGCCTTCAGTTGGTGCTCCGAATATGCCTTCTTTGTCTTTCTTATAATCTTTAGCAGCAGCATTTAACTTGTCAAATGCCGCATTAATCGCATCTAATGTGCTGTTAGGATTAGTAACAGTAACTATGCTGTTCTCGACAGCATTGGTAAGTGTCTGATAATACTTAGAACCTTCCTTAGCCTCCTTATTACCAAAGTTACTGTCCTTGTTCTGCTGGGTAGATTGAAGTTTAGTTTTAATGTCATTAAGCTTATTTAAAAGGTCAGCTTTGGCAAATGTCAACTTCTCATAAGCCTCGGTAAAGTCCTTAGCTTCAGCATACTCAATATTATCTATAACCTTGCGGTCATCCATAGAATGCTCAAGGAAATAAATCTCCTTCTCCATTCTGTTAAGGCCATCAAGAATCGCGCCTGCAGTATTAACCCTCTTCTCTTCTCTTGCAGAACGAGTATGACTAGAGCCTGCCTTACGATTCTGATCTTTTTTGTAATCTATGTAACTCTTGGTGTTATCAATAGCAATCTTTAACTGTCTCTTGTACTGTTCAGGGTACTTAGCCTTGTCAATGCCGCTAAGCTTACTTACAGCCTCTTTCATTTGCTTATACTGTGAAGAAGACTTTAAATGGTTAGGATCCAACTCTTCTGAGTTGAGTGTATTGTAATAGTCTGCTACAGTTCCTGAAATACCCATAAGTTCGTATGGAGAAAGCTCTGCATTAATTCTCTCATTTAACGAAACTGTCAACTTCCTATAGAAGCTACCCGGCTCATTCTGACAGAATTCCTTTAACTCTGTGATTCTCTTAATTCTCTCCTCAGCAGTTATTGCTCCCGGAGCGATTACCTTGTTCCACTGCTCAAGCTTTCTCTTATAATCTTCTAAACCATTTACATTTGTACCTAATTCATATAAATGCTTATCCCTAATTAATTGCATGTAAAACTGCGAAAGCATAACCATATCAGACTTAGGATATCCTGCCTTTAAGATTGCCACTCTCGCCACTGCCTCTGAATGCATATAAATAGGTGCTCTGGATCCTTTGGCAAACTCATCCCATACATTCTGAAATACTTTGCCATCTACATTGATGCTGTTAAAATATTCTTCAGACATCTCTTGCATATTATAGCAGGCTACGGCATGATCTTCATATGCCTTAATCATGTCATCTCTGTCAGCATCCTTATTGCTCATGAAGTCTCTATACTTCTTAGTAACGTTATAACAACTTAAGTATACTTTATCGATAGGAGTATCCTTTATAGCACCGTATACAGTCTTCCAATCTTTATATTCATCTTCACCATCCAAAAAAGGGATTAATCCACCCTCGTTATCAAATTCAACTCTGAATGTCACTTTATTAGTCGGAAGTCCGGCTATAAAACTGCTTATCGCATAACCGAACGAAGTATTATTACGCTTACTGTTAATATGGCTGCGTTTAAGTGTGAAATCATCTAAAGCTTCCCTGAATAATAATACTATCGTCTTCTCTCTTTCAGTCAACTGGGCAGTGCTGATATATTCATCAAGATAATCAGAAATCTCCTTAAGGGCACCAACCATATATTCTATCGGCTCATTAAGCTTCTTGTTTGTATAATACTTATTAATGTTTGGTGTAAAGAAGTGGCCATCCGGATGATTATCTTCTGCTTCACGCATATTGTTCTCATCGTCACGCAGTGGCAATTCCTTATCTTTAACGCTCTCACAATATTCCGGAAGAACCTCCTTATACAACTCTTTAGCTTCGTCCGGAGCACCAATAAACAAATTAAAAAATGAAAGCTTAGCCAATAATTGCTGTCTGCGCTCTGTAGGTATAGCATCATGCAAGAAATTGTCAAGCACAAACTCACCTATAACATACATATTCCTTATGTCATCTCTTGTAAATATATCTATATTAGCTTTTGGCATAACCATTACCTCCCTATGTATAAGTTATTCCAATGAATAAAAACTCTTAATATTGCTACTTTGCGTTAATATACCACATAACGCGCAACAAAAGAGCTACACTGCGCTAACTGATCAATGGTAACAGGCTACGCTAAATGTTCAGTGGGGACAGGTCCCATTGAAGCTGGCAATTATCTTATCAGCGGGACCTGTCCCCATTGAACATTTAGCAATCTCTTATCGGTGGGACCTGTCCCCAATGATCATTTAGCAATCATTTAGCCAGCAATTCTTCGAATTGATCTGCCGGTAGTGGCTTAGAGAAATAGTATCCCTGAATAATCTGACATCCCATGTCTTTTAGCTTGTCGAGTTGGGCTTTCTCCTCAACACCCTCAGCCACAACCGGAACATCAAGGAACCTCGAAATATCCATCACAAGCTCGCAGAGTTTAAGGCTCTTGTCGTCATTTAACATATTGCGGACAAATTTCATATCCATCTTAAGCACATCAATAGGGATGGTAGTTAGCATATTAAGCGATGAATAACCCGATCCGAAATCGTCCATCTCAATCTTAAAACCTTTATCTCTAAGATTATTGACAACCTCGATAAGTCGCTTGGCACTGTCGGAATATGCGCTTTCTGTTATCTCAAGAAGCAACTCGTTCGTTGTAAGCCCGTATTTATCAAGTAATCCAAGCAGTCTGTCCTCAAGGTCGGGATCAAATATATCTATCCTTGAAACATTTACGGAAACAGGCACCGCAAATCCGAACTTATCCTTCCATTTGGCTATCTGTGACGCAGCCTCCTCCCAGACAAATCTGTCAAGCTTCTGCACCAAACCGTTGTCCTCAAACAAAGGAATGAAGTCTCCCGGACTAATCATCCCCAGTTCAGGATGATTCCATCTAATAAGCGCCTCAGCACTTCTAAGCTCTGGCTCATCTCCCTCTATGCCATATTTAGGCTGGAAGAAAACAGTAAAATCTTTATTGGCTATAGATGTATCTATATCTCGTATAAGCCTCTCATGATACAACTGCTTGTCGTGTGCAGCGCTGTCATAAAATGCAATCTGTCTCGTATAGTCACCGCGTAGCTCATCACACGCAAGCTTGGCGTGGTCAAACCACTGCTCAGGCAAGTCATTCCTGTCAACATCTCTGTTGATACCGATACGCAAGCGTATCTTAGCATTTTCAAATGTAACAGCCTCGATATCTTTCAATATCTTCTCGGCAAGTTTCTCATAATCAAGTAAGCTCTGATTATATATGTAAAATGTATCCGCAGCCGACCTACAGGCTATACCGTAACTGTCACTTAATTCAGCCATAATCATGGAAGCGATTCTCTTAAGAATCCTGTCTCCCTCTGCTCGTCCATATATCTCATTGACCAGATGAAAATGCTCTATATCCATAGCTACAGCATCCATCTTAGAGTCGCTGTACTTCTCCATTTGCTTTATATATTCAAAGAAGAATTCATTGGAATACAACCCTGTCAAAAGATCAATCTCCGCCGAATCAATGAGCCTCTTCTTCTCGTAGAGATCGATAATCCTCTCGCATCTCGCAAGTATTACCTCAGGCATGTTGTACGGCTTCTTTATGAAGTCGTCTGCGCCCGCACGTATAATAGACACCTCGGCATCTTCGTCCTGAGTCATGACGATTATCGGAATATCAGACAGATTATCGTCCGCCCTGCAAATCTTTAATACTTCTTCACCGCTCATTACAGGCATCATAAGATCAAGCAGTATCAGTGAGATTGTGTCATAATCTGCACGAAGAATATCAACAGCTCGTTGTCCGTCTTCAGCAAAAACAACTTCATAACCACCCTGAAGAATATTCCCAAGTATCTCGCGGTTAATCCTCTCATCCTCAACCACAAGCACCTTTCTTCTAACATTTTTAAGTGCCTTATTCATCCGTTAATCCCCTTTCCATCTCATCGCGTTGTCCTATAAGCAGTTCAATAAATAAGTCTTTATTTACAATAATCTGCTAATGTATCCCGCTCCTTAATAAGCTCAGACATAAGCCCTTTATAATCTGCTTCTTCTCTGCCTCGCAGAAGCTCGGTTATCTCTGATGCTTTATCGTAAAGTGGGGTCAGAGAAAGATTGCCAAGCACTCCCTTAAGAGCATGTGCCGCGTCAAATGCAGCATCTAAGTTGCCCTCATCAATCGCCTTGACTAAATCTTCAAACCTCTTCTCGGTAGGCACCGAATTAACCAACTTAAGATACAGCGCTTCATTGCCCATACACATGGCAAGTCCTTTATCTGTATCAACTCCAAGTGACTTTAATGCTTCTATTGTTATCATAATCCTTCTCCTTTGTGTGTTGTAGCTTCCCATATAAGCTCTCCGAGAGTCTGATATAATCTCTCCGGTGAAACAGGTTTAGACAAATGTGCATTCATCCCTGCCTGTAAAGATCGCTGTACATCCTCATCAAACGCATTGGCTGTCATCGCAATAATCGGAACTTTAGTCGCGTCTTCTCTGGCTAGCAATCGAATCCTGGCAGTCGCCTCAAGGCCATCCATCTCAGGCATTCGTACATCCATAAGTATCGCGTCATAATATCCGATATTGCTCACCTCAAACATCTCAAGTGCCCGTCTTCCATCCTCTGCATGGTCTATTATTGCACCTTTAACGCTTAATATCTCTTTCGTTATCTCGGCATTAATGAATACATCTTCCGCAAGCAATATATGCCTACCATCTAGTTCTGCCGTTTTACGAACAACTTCGCTCTTTACGCTTTCTCCCTCAGACTTACATGTCTTAAACGGTATCGTGACAGTAAACACAGTTCCGACATTTTTCTCGGATTCGACAGATATCGAACCATTCATTATCTCCACAATGTTCTTGGTGATAGCCATCCCAAGTCCGGTACTTCCGTACTTATTGGTTCTTCCATTGTATTCCTGGGAAAATGTTTCAAACACTCTCGGAAGAAATGAGTTATCCATCCCTATACCGCTGTCACTTATAGTAAATCTAAGGGTTGACTGATCCTCAAAAACTGCCGTCTGCTCCACTGTAAGTTCAACATTTCCCGGACTGTCAGTAAACTTAATTGCATTACTTAGTATATTAATGAGCACTTCCTTAAGCTTCATCTCATCGCCCATATAACCATCAGGCAGCTCATCTTGAATATTGCAAATGTACTTAAGACCTTTGTCATCACACTGAGTCATAACCATGTCGTTAATCTGCTTAAGAACATTCTGCAATGAGAAAGGCTCATTTTTAAGAATCATATTACCGGATTCAATTCTGCTCATATCAAGAATATCGTTAATCAAATCCAGCAAATGCGAGGCGCTGTCCCCTATCTTCTCAAGATACTGTCTTGTATCATAATCAAGCGATTCTTTCTGCAATGCCAAGTTATTAAGCCCGATTATCGCATTCATAGGCGTCCTAATCTCATGACTCATACTCGATAAAAATGCAGTCTTAGCTCTGTTGGCCTCCTGCGCCGCAAAAAGCGCTTCACTTAAAGCTTGACTCTTAGCCATCTCGTCACGCATCTCAACATCAATGTCTGTAAGTCCGAGTCCCACCGCGTGCACTATATTGTCATCTCTGTCAGCAGCATGTCTCACTCCCGCCATACGAATCATCTCGTAATAATCCTTGCCATTTCTGTGAACTAAATATCTGAATGCTATAATAGGCTTTAGAGCAAGGCCTCTCCTTATACTGTCAGAATCTATAAACTTTAGGAATTCTTCTCTGTAAGCTTCATCAACCACACGTAACGCATACTCTTTAAATCGCTCGTGATATGAAAACTTTACTCCCACCGGCGACTGATTGTGGTCATTAGGATCCGATCTGTAACACACACCCTCATCCAGATCTAAATCTATGTGGTATACACTCCTGTAATCCGAAGCAAGAGCTGTTATCATCTTGTCCTGCTGCTCACTTCTGACCTGCTCGCTGATCAATTGCTCTTTAAGGTCGTTGCGCTCATTTGGATCATACTGCTCGGTTACATCAGCGAGAAATACATAATATATACCACCAATACTGTCAGTGCTGGTGTAATGGCCATAGTCTTCTATCCATCGTATTGTTCCGTCCTTACGGATAATGCGATAAATAACGTGATCCATATTCTCACTGCTCATTCTAATCTGGTCGTTAACGGAATCAGTAACGGCAGCATAATCATCAGGGTGAAGCATACCCTTAAATGTATTGCCTGTGTGCTTGCGAAACTCTTCAAGGCTATCACATCCAAATAACCTGATAGTGGCATCATTGACATAGATAAACTCTTCGTTGCCTTCTGCCTTGTATATCAGAAACCCACCCGGCATATGTCTTCCAAGTTCTTCTATGAAAGTCATTGTCTGATCGTTTAATTCGAATTTCTTTCCAAACATATAACATCCCCAATTATCTATATAAAATACCTCAACAAAACTAACTTATATTTTACCATAATTCATAAGATTTCGATAGATATAATGTGAAAAAATGAAGGAACTATGTCATCCTGAGGAACAACGTGACGAAGGATCTTAAAAGATCCTTCGCTCCGCTCAGGATGACATTTTAAGTAATGAAATTCCTTATCTTAATGACATTAGGACGGACCCTGTGGTTTAAGCTCATTCTTTAACGCTATACTTTCACCCGCTTTTGTGGTATCATTATTTCATCGAGGAAATATACAGTCATTCAGGGGGACAACCATGAAAGAAACAACCACCAATTCCAATCCAGCTCGCGTACTTATCGTAGACGATATGATGGTTAACAATGCCATCTTCTCTTCTATGCTCGCTAACTTCGGCATTTCGTGCGACCTTGCGGAGAGTGGCCAGGAGTGTCTTGATATGTGCCGTAAAAAGACATATGATTTAATCTTTCTTGACCACCGTATGCCGGGAATGGATGGCGTAGAAACTCTCTCCCGCCTCAAAGATATATTCCGTAATACCGGAACGGAGACCCCTGTCATTTGCCACACAGCAGACGAAGGTAAGAACTACATAAGTCTATATAAAGCTGCGGGATTTGCTGATGTTTTGATTAAGCCTATAGATCCCGGCAAGCTTATGCTCATGCTTATGACATACCTTCCCGGCGGAGATTACGCCTTATCTTCCGATACCGAGAAGAAGAAACGCATAGAGAAGGAGCTTGCTTCTCTTCCTACATGGCTTAAGAATATTCCTCAACTCGACATAAAGAGTGGCCTTGAACACTGCGATACAGCCATGGCCTTTCTTGATACACTTTTGGTTTTTACCAAATCAATTAAAGAGAAAGCTGACTATATAGAACAATATGCCAATGATGAAAACTGGCCGCTGTACCTGCTTCGCATACACTCACTAAAGAGCATTGCCAGACTCATAGGTGCTACTTCAATCTCTGCTAAAGCAGCAGACCTTGAGTACGCAGGCACTCACCAGGAATATTCGTTAGTGCGCGCTTTGACACCTGCTCTGCTCGATGAATACAGAAGCATGCAGCCTTGCTATGACAGGCTGATTTCAAGCGACGGAGTTACAATCAAAAATACCAATTACACTGTGCTTTTTATTGGGGATGACTCGGGAATTATTGGAAGAGGTATTACAAGAGCTTTAGAAGATGTAGGTTTTGAAGTGATACTCATACCGGATATACCTGAAGTTATTCTTAATCACCGTGCAGATTCCAATATTGTAATCTACTATCCAAGCGGTGCTAGTGACCATATCAAAGTCATCAGCACAATGCTTGCAGAAATGTGTCGCGATGACGAGAAGTTACTCTGTCTCGCAGGCGAACCTCTTGATATAACAACTGCCCAGGATATACACGGCAAGGAATACATTTCATCCGTGTATCCTCGTCCGATTAATCTAGATAGAATGGCAGCTGATATTTCAGAATATCATTATACACATTGGGGAGACGAGCAGACACGCACCATCCTCGTAATTGACGATGACCCTGATTTCTTACACATCATGGAAAACTGGTTGTCTTCGTTATACAATGTTGATTGCTCACATTCAGGCTTAAATGCCCTTAAATATCTTGACACCAAACGACCGGATCTCATCCTGCTCGACTACGAGATGCCCGGTATGAACGGTGAAATGGTTATGCAGAAGATTCGATCTAATCCTGCTAACGAGCGTATCCCTATCATTTTCCTAACAGGAATGAATGATAAGGAAGGGGTAATGAAGATTTTGGAGCAGCGTCCCGATGGTTATCTGCTAAAATCATTGCCTCGTGAGAAGCTGCTTGAGTCGCTGTTTAGCTTCTTTGAAGATAATAATAATTTACGTTTCAATCAATTTCTCTAAGGTTTCAAACAAAACCTCAGAATCAACCGGCTTCATAAGATGAGCGTTCAGACCCGCCTGCATACTCTGCTTGACATCCTCGTCAAATGCATTGGCCGTTAACGCTATGATTGGAATATGCTTGGCATCTTCACGATCTAAGGCACGTATGGATTTTGTAGCTTCTAAACCATCCATCTCCGGCATACGCATATCCATCAAAATCGCGTCATAGTATCCCGGATCATGCATTTCAAACAATTCCAAAGCCACTCGACCGTTTAAAGCTTCATCAGCCTCTATCTCTCTGGTAGAAAGGATCATCTTCATTATTTCGACATTAACTTCCATGTCCTCTGCCAGCAACACTCTCTTACCCTTCAGAAGTTCTATATTCTTCTCTTTTTCATCTTTCTTAGGCACATTCGATTCTAAAGGCACATCTAAAGTGACAGATACTTTAAACGTGGTTCCCTTACCTTTTTCACTCTCAACTTCGATGTAACCATCCATAAGTTCCACAATATTCTTGGTTATCGCCATTCCAAGACCGGTAGATCCGTACTTGTTGGTTACAGATGCATCCTCCTGACTAAAAGCATCAAAAATATGCTCTAAGTATTCTTCACTCATTCCGATACCGGTGTCAGTAACAGTAAACATCAATACTTCCTTCTGATCAAAATGCTCTCCTTCTTCTACAACAAAGCTAATGCTTCCGCCATTCTCTGTAAACTTGACAGCATTTCCCAATATATTAATCATGACTTGTTTAAGCTTCAAGACATCACCGATATAGTACTCTTTAAACTGGCCAATCTGCTGACAGCTATAAGTAATCCCTTTGCTCTCGCATTGACCGCTAATCATTGTATTAACCTGATCCAAAGCATTGGCAAATGAAAACTCTTCTTTATTGAGCGCTATATGTCCCGATTCTATTCTTGTCATATCCAAAATATCATTAATGAGTCCCAAAAGATGCTGTGCTGAGTCTCCTATTTTCTTTAAGTAGACTTTAATCTCATCACTGGCTGTCGGTTCGTTTATTGCAATATTATTAAGACCAATAATAGCATTCATAGGAGTACGCATTTCATGACTCATATTAGATAAAAAGGCTGTTTTGGCGTGATTCGCCCTTTCGGCTTCAGCTAGCGCAAGCTTAAGTGCCTCCCTACTCTCAGATAGTTTCTTCTTCTGATTCTGGTCGCGTATGGCTGCATCTTCAAGCTCCCTTTGGTACTCTTCCTTCTCATCTTCAAGTACGAAAGAATGCAATAGACTCGTACCAAGCATATACCCCATCGCATAAAGAGGCCACAACGGATAGAACACCTGGATTGTGATGAGTACCATCATAGCAATACCAAAGAATCCGATGGTCAGATGACGAAGCCTTACTCTACCTTCAGACTTTGAGGCGATTGATAACGTATGTATCGATGTCACCAAGAATAAAAGAATCTGTATCAAAAGAGTCACATAACGAGCAACACCTGCCTGGTAAACACCGTTCATATCAAACCAGAAGAGTATAGGCTTAAAAACATTAATCAACACAAAAATAACCACAAGCGCAAAGAAAATTCGTCCTGTAGCTTTAAGTATTCTCTCAAATAAATTTCTGGTATCAAGATATGATACAACATATTGAGTCCATAGCATTACAGCAGCCACCATGGCCGTAAAATGAATGGAGGTATCTATAAAGAGAATAGTTAACATATGTCTTGAATATAGAATTCCCCAAAGAAAATCCGTGACATAATAGCACAACACTCCCATTAAAAATAACCTGTAAATCCACTGAGTCTTTGACAGATTACTACCGGAACGTTTCCAGAAAATGTCGCGATTGGTTATCAATAACTGTATAGTTGCCAGAATACCTATTATAGAATAAGTCATATCATTTCCTCTTTTGTGCATAATCACCATACCAGTGGGGGCGGCTGTCCCCATTGATCAGTTAGCAGATTTACTGCGTTATTTTCTAATAAAAAATCCTATCAATGCTGCAAATCCTCCTAATATTACAAGGAACCATCCGCAAATGTTAAACTGATTGACGCCCTTGGTCTCAGGATGCGGCGTGAATTCACCATTTATAATAGCGTAGCTGATTGTAGTCGTGTCGCCGATTGCAGGCTTGCTACCGCCATCTCTGTAAGGCTTTCTATCTGTATAAGTATAGGTCTTGTCACCGTCTTCAACGGTGTATGTTACACTGTATTCGTATTCAATCTCATTTTTGGACTTACCCTTGTCTTCCTCGAGCTTCTTCTCACTCTGCGAAAGGCCACGGCTTACCTTTTCTACTTTGGTGATGGTAGCCTTAGCACCTGTTACGACATCCTTATCATCAACCACATTTGAATAAAACAAGTTGCCATAGATAATACAACCTATTCCGATAACTATTGACACTAATGCAAATGTAAATGATGTCTTAGCCTCTGATGAGATTTTTAATTGTTTCTTTTTTTTGCTCATTATTATAGCCTCCTATATATTATGAAATCTTCTCAAGTAACGCTTCCTGCAACACTTTGGACAAGCTTATACTCTTCTCTTCAGCTGCTTTAGCAAGCCAAGATGGAATTGATATCATCTTCTTAACCGCCTTAGTATCTTTATGATACTTATTAACATCTGCAGAGACATATGTGGTTATATCGCCTTGACTCTTCTTTATCTTAGAAATGTCAGACGCTTGTGGCAAATGCTCCTTGTTCTCCAATTTAACAGCCAAATACGTACCAAGCGCCTCCTCAGCGTTATTCATAAGTTCCTCTATGTTATCTCCATCCGTAAAGCATCCCGATAAATCAGGAAATTCAAGCCAGAATCCATCTTCATCTTTATGTACAACTGCTGGATATACCCTAACCATAACAAATCACCTCTTTAATACCATAATCTATTTAAGTCCGGCTTCCTTTAAAATTGCATTAAGCAAGCCCTTCTTGACACTCTTACTTCCATGAACAGGTACAATCAACGTTTGATTATCTTTTCGCATAACATGATGACTCCCTTCTATGCGAACTTCCTGCCATCCATTATTTTTCAGGAGTTTTAACAATTCTTTTCCATTCATATCCATGCTGTCTACCTCCTTACAATTACAGTATATTATATAAATTATATAATGTCAATAAATAAAAATATCTGCCACTCCAGAAGAGGGCCTCATCTGTGTGACAGAAAATGCTAAACATTATATATATGATTTTGAAAATTTTGCTATTTTTATTCCTAAAAACCACAGGGTCCGTCCCTGTGGTTTTATGACAATTATGTCTTTTATGTACTTTCTGTATTTTATGTACTTTCTGTATTTTATGTATTGTCTGCACTTTTCTGTAAAGCGATGTAAAATATGAAAAGTATATAGAAGTATATAAGAATATATAAAGTATATAGGAGTATATAGAAGTATATAAGAATATATAAAGTATATAGAAGTATATAAGCAGATAAAAAACAAGCTATTCCTACGCTACATCTTGGGCTGGCTCATCAGAACCAGTTACAACCGGATCGGTCTCAAGCTTCTTGATACTCTTCATTTCGAAAATGCTGACTGCTATTATAATCAGGCAAACGCCTGCGACCTGCATCACGAGAGCGGAACCTCTTCCGACTCCGAGTCCGGTAACATTTCCGATTGTATCAGCAAGAACTCCGGATGAAGCGTATGCGATGACACAACCAAGATTCGAGATAAATCCGATCACTCCCCATGCGCGTCCCTGCACCTCGTCAGAGATGTTGGTTCTAACAAGGTAATCAAGCGAGTTGTTGGCAATCGGAAGCATCGCAAAGAACAGGAATCCGCATGAGCAAGCAACCACAATGTTATTGATCATTCCAAATCCGAATATCGCTATCCCGGCAAATATAAACGACACAGCGAGCTTATTGACAAAACCTCTCTTAATGCCCTTTATTCCCAATATAATAGCAGACATCAACATTCCTACAGCGCATACAGTCTCAGCAACGCCAAGAGTCTTCGCATCTGCAAATGACAAAATAAACGGCTCTGCAAGCACCTGAAATACACTGAGCATCAGCGAGATAAATGCAGCTATAATCACAACTGCGAGTATTCCTTCGGTGGTAACAATAACATTCCAGCCTTCTTTAAGACTCTTACCAAAGGGCTCCTTCTTATCTGTTGCATTTGTCGGAGTACCTTTTCTAACAACAGCACAACTGATAACAGTCAAAAAGAATGTGCAAATATCAATAACAAGCAGAAGCTTGATATCACTTACAGCGAGAAGCAAACCTGCAATAAGTGGCGAGAACAAATATCTTGCATTTCCTGCAACTGACACGAGTCCATTTGCCTTGGAAAACTCATCTTTGTCAAGAAGGTCGGTGATAGTAGCCATGTAAGCAGGCTGCAAAAGTGCCGAGAACACCGCACTTATAGATACACCGATGCATATCTTTAAAAGGCCTGCATCTCCACTAATCATCGCAATCAATATGTAAATGACACCGAGCGCCGAGCACCCGTCTCCGATCATCATGAGAAGTCGCCTGTCGTATCTGTCTGCAAGCACGCCCGCAGGAACGCTTAAAACCACCGTAGGAAGAAAGCCAAGAAGCGTCACAAGAGCCATACCTGCAGCACTTCCGGTTTTATTAAAAATGTAGACGCCAAGTCCGAAGCTTGTAAGTCCTCCACCTATTGAAGAAATAAGCTCGCCAAGCCACAACAACATAAACTTCTTAAAATTCTTACTCATATTATCAACTCCTAACAAAAATGGACGAATCTGATACCATCGGATCCGTCCCCCTGGTATCATTATCACTGATACCATAATAACGTATGTCTCGTTAGAAGTCCTAATATGCTTCTTATATAATTCTTAATTGTTTCTTAAATATCGCTAAATAATCAACGGGGACAGGTCCCACCGATAAAAGAATCGCTAACTTCAACGGGACCTGTCCCCATTGATCATTTAGCTAACGCTCCACTAGGACCTGTCCCCGTTGATCACTTAGCTCATTTTTTACATTATTCCACCACGATATTGTTCATCCATACATCTTTCTTAATCAAAATATACCCGATGATACATTTGATGAAGTCGGCAGCGTGAACAATCGCAAATACCATCACCGCATTAAGTCCTGTAAACTTACATAAACAGTATGCAAGCGGAACGCTCACAATCATCATAAACACGCTGTCAAAGAAGAAGGTAATGATAGTCTTTCCTCCCGCTCGAATCGTGAAATACGATGTGTGCAAGAATGCATCCTTCGGCATAAAAACTGCCTGAACCATAATAAAATGCGTCGCGATAAGCTTCGCAGTATCATTGGTCTTATATAATTCAGGAAACAACCCCGAAGTCGCAAACATGATACTTCCTATAACAACAGATGAGAATATCGCAAATGCAATAATCTTGTTGTCGTAGTCTTTGGCCTTCTTCATATCATTTGCACCGAGATACTGTCCGACTATGATTGCCACTGCGTCTCCCATCGCGATAAACACGATGCTGAACACCTGATTAATGGTATTCGCAATGTTCTGGCCCGCAACAACATTTAACCCACGAAGAGAATACGCTTGAGTAAGCATGGCAATTCCAACAGACCAGAGTCCCTCGTTAAGAAGAAGTGGCATACCCGTCACAAAGAAGTTCTTAACAAGGTTAAACGGCACGCGAAGAGTCTTAAAAGCGCCCTTAAAGTAACTATGTTTCTCGCGATGCATAATTACCCAGACTATCGTCACACCCATCTCGATATATCGAGAAATGACGGTTGCAAGCGCAGCACCCGCAACGCCAAGTTCAGGGAATCCAAACTTACCAAATATCAAAAGATAGTTAAAGACAACATTTACAACGACAGCCACAAGTCCTGCAACCATCGGAACGAAAGTCTCTCCGCACTCCCTAAGAGTAGAAGTCAATGTCATTCCGATAAATACAGGTGGAAACATAAATATGATGACCATCAAATATTCATGACCACTGTGTAAAGCTTGAATCGGATCTCCTCCATCGCTGTTACCGTTTAGGTAAAGCTGAATGAGATCGTTACCGAATCCCAAAAAGACAGCAGTTACAATCGCAGAAATAATTAATCCAATCCAAAACTTATATCTTATGGTCGCTCTGATTCCTTCGTGATCACCGCTACCAAAATACTGCGCAGTAAAGATTCCGACACCGGACACTCCACCAAACATGCATAAATAGTATACAAATATCAACTGGTTAACTATCGCAACTCCTGACATCGGCTCTGTTCCGAGCTGTCCAACCATAATATTATCAAGCAAACTAACGAAATTCGTTATTCCATTTTGTACCATAATCGGCAACGCAACAGCAAATAACATCTTGTAAAATGCTTTGTCGCCGACAAACTTTTCCATAAATTTCCTCATATTATCACCCCAATTCAAGTTGTTAAAATTTATGTCATAATTCTATTACCTCAGTTGCTATTCTTTTACGAAACGCAACATCATGTTCAACCAAAAGCATTGTAGGTTGATATTGCAAAATCAATTTCTCAATCTGCATTCTCGAAAACACATCGATGTAATTAAGCGGCTCATCCCAGATATAAAGATGCGCAGGAGTAAGCAGACTCGCAGCAATCAGAACTTTCTTCTTCTGCCCTTCCGAATAGTCCGAAATGTCCTTATCAAACTGCTCTTTACTCATATCAAGCTGCCTAAGTATAGCTAGGAAAATGCTTTCGTCAAGGTCGTTATCCTTGCAATAATCTTTAAGCTTACCCTTAAGATGCGAGGTGTCCTGATTGATATAAGATATCTTAAGCCCTGAGCCAACATTTAACTCACCATCAAGAATATCAGGCAACTTACCTGCGTCAAAAGGATATTCGACTTTATCAAGAATAAGTTTAATAATGCTTGATTTACCTGAGCCGTTGCGCCCTGACAGAACCACTCTTGAGCCCCTATTCACCTGAAAACGAACTCCCTTAAAAAGTGGCTCGCCACCATCATAACCTAAAGCTAAAGAGTCAGCGTTTATAAGCATTTCCTTATGATACGAAAGTGGATTAAGCTTGAGGTCAATCACCTTCTCGATATCATTAAGCAAGCCTTCCTTCTCCTCAATCTCGCGGTCTATGCGCTTCTCGTAAGACTTAACTCGAGCCTGCATTTTCTTGGTTTTCGCGCCGATATATGCACGCGTGGAAATATTTCTGTCATGCTCCTTAACAGGATCAAAGCCTATCTTCGTGTTCTCGTTTTTGGTCGCCCATCTGTTACTCTGCTCAGCAGTCGCTTTTAACTTGCTTATCTCCTTTTGATGCTTCGCATTTTCTGCAAATGCAAACGCATCGCTCTTCTCCTTGTTCTCCCACCACGAAGAGAAGTTGCCCGCCTGAACCTCAATTGTGCTGCGATTTAACACAAGCACATGATCTACTACCGCATCAAGTAGATCTCTATCATGTGACACCAAGATAAATCCCTTCTTCTTGGCAAGAAATGCTTTAACGCACTCCCTCGCTTCGTAATCAAGATGATTGCTCGGCTCGTCTATAAGGAGAAACTCATTATCTCCGGAGAATAAAACTGCAAGCATAACTCTTGTGCGCTCGCCGTAACTAAGCGTCTTAAATGGTCTGTACAGGCATTCGGAATCCATGTCAATCTCTGACATTTGCACTAGAATCTGCCACGACTCGACATTAGGCTTCCACTCTTCGGCAAGCTCCATACCTGTTTTATCAAGGTCGCCTTCATTTACGGTATAAGGGAAATAGTCAAATACTGTGCTTGAAACGATGCTCCCCGTATACTCATATTTATCCATCAAGAGGTTAAGAAGCGTGGTCTTACCCTTGCCATTTCTTCCAATAAGCCCGAGCTTCCAAGATGTATCTACGCTAAAATTGACATTATAAAATACTGTATCAAAACTGTCTTCATACGAAAATGTAAGATTATTTATACTAAGTTGTGCCATATTACCGCCTCCATTTCAGTAGTAGGTAATAAAAAATCTGCTCCCATACCGAAAGCAGATTACGTATAAATCTATATCCAATATATGCCAAATAGCATCGATGAATGAAGGAAATAAGACAAATACGATAATCTAATTCGGCACACAAAAACAGACTTAATAAAGCCTACAAAAACATATATTGCTTCGCCAAATTAAACTATCTAATCTCCATCCTTACACTTCACCTACACTTAAAAAGCGCCTTTCTGTTTTTCTTTTTAGACACTCTAACACACTTAATTAAAAAATGCAACCTAATTTTTTCTTTCGCTAAGTGCTCAACGGGGACAGGTCCCACCGATAACTGAATTGCTTACTTCAACGGGACCTGTCCCCATTGATCACTTAGCTAACGCTCCACTAAGACCTGTCCCCACTGATTATTTAGCTTACTAAACTATTCCTCCGTCATAAACAACAATCCAAAAGTTCCCGGGCCACAGTTAACTGCAATAACAGGAGACGCCTGATGAAAATATATTTTGTCAAATGTTATCTTCTTAGATATCTCCTTGGCAATCTCTTCTTTTTCTTTTATGTTAAGACCAACATAGGTAACAAAAAGAATACCGGTGTCTATCTTGTTTATGGTGTTAAGAGATGATGAGATATACTTTCTCCAAGAACTTTCTCTTGTTCCGATATGTAATCCTCCAAGCAAAAGCTTACCTTTCTTCATGGCAAGTACAGGATGGAGTGAGAGCGCACCAACAACATCAGCTGTCCTCTTTCCAATCTGACCTGCTCTTGCCAAATAGTCCATGGAATCAACCACAAAACTGGTATGAACTCTTTCTTTGATAGCTAGTACTTTATCTACTATTTCAGATGCTCCATATCCCTCTTGTGCAAGTCTTGCAGCCTCTATAGCCATAAGACCCTGACCACTTGATAAATGACCTGAATCGATAACAAATACATTGTCAAATGACTTGCCCGCTTCAGCCGCCGAATGATATCCCGAATTCTCCAAATCAGAAGATATCGAAATATGCACCACATTGTTGGCATGTTCCAGCTGTTTTGCAAAAAACGCTTCATGGTATGCAACATCCGGCGCCATCATATCTACGTATTTATCCTCGTCTTCCATGTAAGCCAAGAGCCCCTTAGTATCTATCTCTACACCATCTCGGAATATACCATTCTCCGTGCTAACCATATGAGGAATAACCTTGATATGATACTTCTCCACAAGTTCCTCAGGAATATCTGCAACAGATTCTGTAGTAATAACAACTTCCGCCTTGGCGCGATGATCCTTAATCCAAAGAGTACTCTCCTCAACAATCTCTCCTTTGGCACTGGTTATCGTAACAAGATCATTCGGAAGAAGGCGTCTAAGCTCATTTTCAAGAGCGGATCCGTTAACCGGCTTAACCAGATAACCATCGAATCCTTCTTTGGCGTAAAGCGTCTTTATATCGCCACCTGCATTTGCAGTAAGGGCAACAATCTTAGATTCTCTAGACAGTCCACCCTTCTGTTTACGAATCAAATGCATACACTCAATACCATCAATCTCCGGCATCAAATGATCCATGAATATAACATGAAACTTAGTCTCAACAGTCCTCTCTAATGCCTCCTTGGCACTAATTGCAGTAACAATATTAACCTTTGTGTCACGAAGAAGTTTTTCAACAACCATAAGGTTAGCCTCGGTATCGTCTACGACTAAAACATTAGCCTCAGGCGCCTCAAAGCTCTGATGATAACTCTCGATACTCTTAACGCTGTTGCGCTTAGAAAAATCAATTTCTCCTATGTTATTACCTGATATTATTCTCTGAGGAATCTCTATGATAAATGTTGAGCCCTTGGTATACACTGAATTAACCGTAATCTTTCCGCCCATAAGATCAACCAGCTGTTTAACAATAGACAGTCCGAGTCCCGTACCTTCAATGTATCTGTTTTCATTTTCTTCTACTCGCTTAAATGCAGTGAAAAGGTAAGGAATACTCTCCTTCTTGATACCGGCACCCGTGTCAGTAACAGAGTATATCACTGTAGCATTATTGTCTTCCTCTCTTCTGCACTGAATATTAAGTGTAACCGATCCTTCATTGGTATACTTAATCGCATTGTTCAAAACATTAATAAGAATCTGCTTAATTCTGACTTCATCTCCAAAAATCTCTTCAGGAAGATCCGGTGCAACATCAATCTTAAATTCGAGACCTTTATCCTTGGCGCGAATCCACAACATTCCAACGATGTCTGAAAGCATATTACCTGTTTTATATGCTACCGGAGTAAGTTCCATCTGCTTAGAATCAAGCTTAGACATATCAAGGATATCATTTATCAAATGCAGAAGCATATTGCCGGCAGACCTGATATTGGCAGCATCCTCATTAATCTCATCGGAAACATTTTCACGCAAAATCATCTCGTTAAGACCGATGATAGTGTTAATAGGTGTGCGAATCTCATGGCTCATAGATGAGAAGAAACGATTCTGCGCGTCATTAAGTTTCTCAATCTCTTCTTTCTGCCTGTTAGATTCCAAAATCCTGTCGTATGTACTGTATTTGACATACATTATGATAACGCTCAAGATTACCCAGATAATCATATATATACTAAAATATTTAACAGCACCATACTTAACATGATCCTTCATGGCAAGCGTTATATAATAATACAATACCGTTCCATTGGATAATAGAAACATAGTCAAATATACAGGTAACGGCATATATAGCAAAAGTGGCATTATAAGCGACATAACGATAATAAGCGTCGTGTCCATAACACCCGACCTTATTGAATCTAACACGGTAACAACTATTGACAGACCTAAAATAAAAAATGTATTAAGAATATTAGCATACTTTAAAATCTTATACCGCCTGTCTAAGTCCTTCATAACATAGAAACATGCCACCGAAAATGACAACGTAGATACGCCTGAGATTGCGTAGGCGAGCCTTGACCACACAACATACTCTCCATAATCCGGTGCGAAAACGAAGGTATATATCATGTGGAAAACCTCATATATGGTAATCGCCACAAAAAACCAAAAATCAACCTTTACAGCTGCCTGATATACATATTTCTCTGTTTCAGAATTTCGCTCAAAATATTTTCTCATGGTCTACACCTCCTCTGCCTTTCCGGACTCTGAAGGTTCCTCATAAGCCTTTAAAATTCCTTCGACCAAATGTTTATACTCTTCCATAACATCCTTATGATGAGCTTTAATGTACTCTCCATCTTCTGTCTTAGAAGCATCTTCAAGTGCCTTGGCACGGTCACTTAAATCAGTAGCACCAATCATCTTGGATGTGCTCTTCAATGCATGAGCAGCTATTCTGTAGTTGGCGTAATCCATATCACCAAAGAACTTATCTATATCCTGCTGCTTCTTTGACGCACTATTCGCATATTCCATAAGAAGCTGTTTATAGAAATTCTCGTCCTTCTGACAATAATTCAAACCTTCATGAGTGTCGATACCTAGAGCTGATAGTTGCTCTAAAGGTGAAAGCGACTTCTCTTCCTTAGACTCCGTCGGTGCTTCAACCACAACTTCTTCATCTTCATAAACATCTACACATAGCTCACTCGGCAATACTTTACGGAGCACACGCTCTAATTCCGAAAGCTCGATAGGCTTACTGATAAAGCCATCAAATCCCTCTCGTAAGAACATCTTCTTTGCTGTACTCACAGCATTGGCGGTCAATGCAACTATAGGGACCTCTTTATGCTGCTTTGTAAGGACGGTCCTTATACGTTTCATCGCCTCGATACCATCCATCTCCGGCATCATATGATCCATGAAAATGATATCGTAATCGTTAATCTCACACATTTCGATTGATTCTTTGCCGGAATCCGCCGTGAACACTTCCATTCCGTAGCGTTTGAAAATACCCTTTGCAACCGTGTGGTTCATAGGCTCATCATCCACCACTAAAGCTTTTACTCCGGTACACATTAACTTAGACACTCTGTCCTCATCTACAGTCGGATCCTGATTAAGCAGTGTAGCTACCGGGAAACAATAGAAAGGCTTTGGCAATATTCTGACTTTGGAGTCTTTCGGTCGGTAGATATCGGGATTGGCAACAACGGCCACAACCATCTTCTTAGCGTAGCTTTCTATGAGTTCAATATTATCTAAGTATTCCTCTTCACCCACAAACAAGTGCGTAAGCTCCATATTGTCCGTTAATTCCTGAAGTTTATCCTTAGACTCAACCCAGCGCATGACAACACCGAGTCCCTGAACAATATGTTTTACCATAATGTTATAGGACTCGCGAACCTGAAGATTAGCGAATTTACCGAAACGCAAAAATGCTCCGATACTGACTGTATCTTTGGTACTAAGAGACATGCACTTAGATGGATCTACAACTTCCTGAGGAATAGAGACTTTAACCTTAGTTCCCTTACCCGGTTCTGAATTTATGATCATGAAACCACCAAGAGCCTTAACAAATCCCGAAACAATGGCCATACCAAGCCCAAGACCGCTGGTGGATCTGGTTCTTCCTGAGTCGCCCTGGTAGAAATGCTCGTAGATATGCTCTATTTCATCCTGAGCCATACCAATACCTGTATCTTCTACATCAATACAAAGGTTAACGCCATAATCCTGAGTAACTGAATAGATGTGAACATACACTCCACCTTCTCTGGTATATTTAATGCCGTTGGATATAAGATGCCACATAATTGTTTTAAGCTTAGGAACATCGGTAGCCATCATTGAAGGACACGCTGCATCCACATCCACAACAAGCTCTAGATGCTCCGGCTTGACATAAGCCAACTCAGTGACGACGTCATTAACAACTGAAAAAAGCATATAATGTTCTACGTTCACAGCAAGCTTTTTCATTTCTATCTCGGAATAATCTAGTACGTCGCTAATCTGCTTGGCAACGCGCCTGCCGGCATTTTCAACCGAAATAAGATCGTTCTTTATATCCGGATTATCTTCTTTTTCTATGCATACGTCAGTAAGACCGATTACAGCATTAATCGGTGTTCTAATCTCGTGTGATACATTTGCAAGGAAATCATTAAGACGCGTAGTAGACTCCTGGAGAAGTTCGATCTCGTCCTTGGAGCGATAAAGAATCTCAGCCCATTTATTAATGATGTCTCGGGCACATTTGCCAATTATGAAAATGAGGAAGATATGAAGTAAAGTTCTTGAAACCGTCAACCTGTCAAATGTGTACCCCTGCTTCCACATAACCACCAAATCGTAGGCAAGAATAGCGTAATATGTAGCCTGTCACATATTTATAAACGCTTTGACACCGGTCATGGTAGATAACACAATAAGTGCAGCAACCACGCCCGCTAAGTCGTATGTGCTTGTGAGATGAGTGCCGTAGAAAAATGTAATAAACATCGTTATAACAGAGTATATCCATAGTCGCTGATAGGATGTTAATATATTCTGAATATGCATAAACCAACTTCCAAGTACAGCGACAACTATGACAAATACTATCCATGTCTCCCAACCCATAAGATAAGTCTCTCCGATAAGTATAATCGAAAACAAGGAAAGTGAAATAAGAATCATCAGATGAGATATTTCAAATATTGAGTTATCTCCCAATTTATTATTCATAACCCATACTCCCTTTAATATATAATATCAAGCCAAGGAAAATAGACATTAATTATCCTTGATTTATTACTGCAATTACCCTAAATATTATACTCAAAGTAAAAAATAGTGTCAAATACATATAAAAACAGGGTCTGTCCCCCTGGTCAGGCCAGGGGGACAGACCCCTATAAAACTCTTATAAAACTCTCTAGAATTCTAAACTCCAAGTCTAGGTGCAGCCTCAGACTTCCTTGATTGGATATTCTTCTTCGCTGCTTCAGGCTTAGCACCCTGTGCTTCCTTCTTAACTCCCGGAACCAATCTCTCGACGATGCTTCCGTTTTCAATAGCCTCTTTAAGACTATTGTCCATTAACAATTTAGCATTTTCAGGCTTCTTGATATTATCTAATATAGAATCGCAAACAGCCTCTTCCTGATTAGCAGATGTCGCCATCAATCGGCAAATATCATCTCCTGCAACAGGATCCTGCGTAGCCTTAAGGAACGCAACTCTCGTAAGGAATCCAGGAAGAAGATGCTCCGTAATAACATTTGCCTTATCCTGCTTATAAGCCTTAACTGTCTTATCAAGCGCCTCGGCATCCTTGTCAATCTGAGCTTTCTTCTCTTCTTTTTCCGGAGAATCCTCCATATCCTCGAGTTCCTGTCTTGCGTCAAAGATTCTCTCCTTCTCTTCCTTTATGGCTTCTTTTCTAGCCTTCACGCCTTCCATGGCCTCCTCATAGGCAGCCGCTTCCTCCTCGTTAGGTTCATAATAATCCTTAACGTAAGTAGCTAAGCTACCCTCATAGTCTTTAAGTCCATATGTCAGGTTCTCAAGCTCCTGCTTATACTTCTCCTTAAGCTCGTTAGCCTTTTTGGTATCAGCGTCCCATTTGTTCGCAAATTCAGTAGGATTCTTGCCAGCTATCATCCTAAATATCTTGTTCTCACTAAGTGCTTTCACCTCGGCAAATGTAGGCTCCACGCCGTTCTTAACATTCAGATAAGCCTCGGCTTTTATCTTATTCTCCCACGCCTCAACAAATGAACTGCCTTTATTTTCATAGTTCTCAATGAACTGAGGATCACCGGCCAGAGCCAGCGCTTTCTGATGGAGCTTCTCACCCCGAGACATGCTGTCAGCCTCTCTTCTTGCCTTCTCGTCCAAAGTCTCGTCATTGTTAATCGCTTTGTAATGAGCAGTTAAAAACTCACATGCAGCAAGATAATGCTCATAATCCTTAATATAGCCGGCAGGATTACTCTCTACAACTGTAATAAAACCTCCGTCAAACGCTAAATCAGCAACCGACTGAGTATTGATAGCCTTACCTGCGTCCTTAAGATACTTCTTGGCTGCATCCTCCATGTACTCAGGTCCGAACTTACCCTCAAACTCTCTGAGTGAAAACTTATTGCTACCGGCTTCCCTTGCCTCATTAATAGCATCTCGGGCAATCTCAACAAACGGACGACTTGCAATGCCGTCCTCATCAATATACCCTACAGTCCCTTTAAGACTATCCATAAGTGCAGGATACTTATCCATAGCCTCTTTGGCTTCCTTTAAGCGAAGCTTACCGACATCTGTTGCAGGTCCGAAGATAAGTCCCTTGCGCTCTTTATAATAAGTCTCTGAAGCCTTTACATATCTGTCCATCGCATCATTGAATTTGACAATGCTAGCTTCTGAATTCTCAATATCAGAGTACTTTACACAGTCCTCTAAAGCATTTCTCATTTCCTCATAAAGTGCTGTATCCTTACTGCCTTTCTCCACGGCGTCAAGCCTCTCGGCAGCATTCTTAAGTTCATTATGAATGCCGTGAATCTGCTTTAACGCAGACCACTTAGACTGTAGACTGTCAGAGAGAACGACATCACCTCTTAGCGGTGCTTTCGGCTTGTATAACAAACTCTCGGTCTTGGCCATGACCTCAGCCTTAAGTTCCTCAGGAGTGAGTTCGTGTTTTTCAGCCTCGACATCCTCGACATCCTCAACAACAACCTGTCTCTTAGGCTTTTCAACAGTCACAGACATTGGCTCAGCCTTGACAAAATTACCGTTCTCCATCACAAAAGTATCTGCGGTAATCACCGGCATATGGCCCTTCTTTCCCATCATAAATGCATTGCCGATCTCGTTCATGAGCTCCATCTTACAGAGTCGCTCTTTGAGTTCAAGATCTTCGACATCTTTGTACTTCTCGCCGTAACGCTCAGCAAGGGTCTGTCCCTCAACTCTAATCGTCGAGGCGATGTCGATACCCTGCTCTTTAAGAAGTGCAGCACGCTCAGGATTATCAATCTCCTTCATAAAGTTATCGATTGCATTATCAAGACTCTTCTTATGTCTAAAATTCTTGTAAGACTCGATAATCTCCGCGCTTGAATTCTTACCGTTAAGCATAGCACCGACCATGGCAACCGGCTCCATCGCGATACCTATCGCACCGTTTGACTTAATCACTCTGTCGTATGCATTTTCAGAAAATGCTTTAAAGGCGTCAGCATCAAGAGAATCTTTGATTGCTTCCGGCTCGTCAGCATTTGCCTCAGGCTCATCCTCTTCAAATGAAGGCTCCGGCTCGTCATCGACCTTGCTTGCAGGCTTGTTAGCGTTATACTCGTTCATGATTTCACTTCTGAGTTCTTGTCTTGAGCCCTGAGAAACAACCAAATTGCCCTCGACATCAATCTCTGAAGTTCCGTTAAAAATCTGGTTAAGCAACTCAAGCTGATACATAAGTTCCTTCTGGTCCTTGTCCGTCACATGAGCGTACTTCTTAGCCCATAGCTCCTCTGCGCTTTCGGCATCAATCATAACGTCATTCCAGTCACCTTTAATCCCCGCAAAAGCAATGTTAGTCAAATCCTTAAGACGCTTAGCATACTTAAACCCTTCGAGTTTTGAGGTAAGCTCTTCTCCCGATGCATCCGAATTGTAAAACATATGCATGAGAGTTTCAAGGTTAACGCCCTTAAGCTTCGTCTCGGCGGTCCATGCTGCCTTAGGAAGTCCGGCCATAGCCTGACCAAAACTCTTCTTAGGCTCTTCGTTAATCACTTCATTTTCTTTCATTACACGCGCCCCTTTCATAATAATGTAGGTTTATACCTACCCCAGTTATAACCCATATTATACAACAAAAGTGAAACAAATACCAGCTAACTGATCAACGGGGACAGGTTCCATTGAATTTAGCAATTCTTTTATCGGCGGGACCTGTCCCCATTGTTCAGTTAGCAAATACTCTTGACGTAAGCATAAAGGTAAGTAATAATAGTGGAGGTCTTACGGACATTTAAGAATTAGGAGAGATCGTTATTATGAAGGAAGAGGTTTACTGTGCGAATTGCGGTGCTTTGATACCGGCGGACGCTATCATTTGCCCATATTGTCAATACGAAAATGAAGAGCTTGCGAAGCAGGCTGAAGAAGACAAGATAGAGGATTTGATTGAAGAGCACAACGAGGAAATCAAACATTTGCCTAAGACGCTTGTCAAGAAGAACACCAAAGTATATATCGGAGTCATAATCTTTTTTGTTGCAGCTATACTGAGTGTTGTTGTTTTGTTTAACAGGGGTGACAGGCTGGCAGAAGAGACTAAGTACAACAGCAAAGAAAAACTTGTTAAAGTGTTAGAGGAATATTATCAAGCGGGCGACTATGAGAAAATGGCAGACACATATTATGCAAGTTCCGGTTGGGGCGGCTCATTCGGCAAATACGCGAACACCGCTGAAATATATATATACAGTGACTCTGCGATAAGGGGACTTAAGGCTGTTGCGGAAGATAGCAGTTATACCAACGAACAGCGTGCGGAGCAGCTTAAGGAGGAGATAAGAGAAAGCATTTGGGCGCTTCTTCGCGCACAGAATTTTAGGGATAAAGGCTTTATTTACGATGAAGGTGAAGCAGTTGACAAGCTATCCGGCGAGGTTGAGGACACACTTAAAAATGTGTGGGGAATCACCGACCAGGAGTTAGAGGACGCGGAGGAAATCTATGTCGACAAGAATACCGATTACTCGGAATTGGCTCATATTTTAGTTGAAAGAAAGATGGGGAATTAGTAATGAAATGTAAAAGTTGCGGAGCTAATTATCGTACAGCAGAACTTAGATGCCCGTACTGTGAAACGGAGAATTTAGTCGGTAAGTTCTGGCTTATCAAAAGAACTGAGACCATAGAGAAGCTTGAACGTCAAATGAAAGTTGAAAAAAAGCGATATGTTCCTTATGTTGCAAGCAAGATTTTAAATAGAATGATATTTTTTGTGATTGTTACGCTTATAGTTCTGGCTGTCATTGATTCATTTTCTGGCGGCTCGATATTGTCTACTAAGAAAAATATGGAGAACCTTCACGATGCCGGAGAATACTATGATTTGTACAGATATATGGATAAGAAGGACAACTTTGATGATTCTACTCCCGAGTACCTTAGACAGTCAGCGCTTATGGCGAGGTATTACAATGAATTCCTTACATACAGGATGAGATACCTGTCTGATGACGCCAACAAATGGGATCCCGCCTATGTCGCCATGGTTATGGATGATGCGATGCACATTTACTCACATGTGATAGGTATGTACGATAAGGAGTATCCAGAAAATGCTAAACAGTACGAGTTATACAACGCCAGAATCTTAGCGTTTTGGAAGGGTACTATGATGTGTGATGACAGCGAAGTGGAATGGCTTGCCGATCCTGAAAATGTGTGGGAATCTGGTGAACTCACAGAATTGTGCAAAAAGCTTAAGGCAAGGAGAATTGCGGCATATGGGAAATAATAAAAATAGAAATAAAAACAAAAAAAATAATACTACTAAAATTAACTACAAAAGTCCTAATCGTGTTTGGTTTAGGTTCAGAATATTTATCTTATTCGTATTACTTATCATACTCCTTTATGCAGTTATTGACATGAGTATAAGAGCTGGATTGATTAGAAAAAACTCCGAGTTGGCAGATGATACAACATTCTACGATGAGGCGTATTACGAAGGCCATTACGGTTCGTTAAGAGATTACATGTATATGTATGATTTTCCTGATGATAAGTACTACGGCAAGTACTGGGAGATTATTACTGCAAAAGAACATGTGCAGGCTTATAATGATTATAATGCCGGCGCTGCCGCAGGTGTTGAAGGAGCGGCTGCATTTGCCGACAAAGAGAAATCCGACCTTGATCAAATGCTTAAAAATGTCAGATTCTCTGACAACAAAGAGAGAATTCAGAAACTATTAGACAGTATAGAATAATTAAATCTCCAGCATGCTCCTATCAACTCTTCTATATCAAACTTATCTAAAGAAGATGTAGAAGAATTATGTTGAAAAATCTTGACAAACAGAAAATGTTATATTATTATATGAGCAGTTGTTCATATGTCAGCCATTTTAGAAAGGAGCATTACTATGTTTTGGGATAAGATTTCACCTCTGTATGACTTATTTGAGAAAGCGTATAACGGCAAGGTTTATAGAGGAACAGGTGCTAAGGTTGCCGAGTTTATTGAACCTTCTGACTTCGTTTTGGAATGTGCATGTGGAACCGGTGCCATCAGCGTTTTCATAGCTAAGAAATGTAAGAAACTCATCGCTACCGATTATTCCATAGGAATGTTAAGACGAGCTGTTAAGAAATGTCGAGGATACAATAATACTACATTTAGGAAGGCAGATATTACCAATATCAAATGCAGAGACAGTAGATTCGACAAGGTAGTTGCCGGCAATGTAATACATCTTTTGCCGGAACCTCAAAAAGCGCTTTCTGAATTGGAACGCGTTGTCAAAGACGGCGGCAAGATTATTATCCCGACATACATCAATATGTCCAAGGGAACAGGACGCTTAGCGGTAAAGTTTATCTCCTTACTCGGTGCAGACTTCAAGAAACAATTCGATCTTAAATCCTACCAAAAATTCTTTGATGATTTAGGATACAAAGATGTAGAATACCATGTGGTAGACGGCAAGATGCCTTGTGCCATCGCCGTAATAAACAAATAATAAAGTTAGCAATTCTTTAATCGGTGGGACCTGTCCCCATTGATCAGTTAGCAACTTAAAACCAGATGAATCCTGATTCACGCTGGTTTTTATGCTCTATTTGATATATAATGTTATCACTGTAAAAGAAGAAGGAACTGATATGAAGGAAAATGTTGCATACATCCTAGAATGCGCAGATGGTACTTACTACTCCGGTTGGACCAATGATTTAGATAAGAGAGTTAAGACTCATAACAGTGGTAAAGGTGGCAAATATACAAGAGCCCGCCTTCCTGTTAAGGTCGTATATTACGAGACATTTCCAACTAAAGAAGAGGCAATGAAAAGAGAGTATCAATTTAAGCAGCTAAAAAGAGCCCAGAAAGAAGCGCTGATAAAAGGAGACACAGCTGAGTGATCAATGGGGACAGACCCTATGGCTAAGAATCCGTCCCCGTGGTTTGGTTATTCGATACTATCTAGGAGTGCCTGAATTCTCTCCTTGTTGTCAGGGAATTTGACATTTTTAAGCATTTGCTCAAGCTCCTGCTTCTCCTTATCGGCAAATGCAACTGCGCCTTCAACTCCTGCAGTAGCTCCCGCGCTATAGTCATTATATGCCTTCAAATGATCGTTAGCAGTAACAATCTCCCAATACTTGCCATAGTACTCATCTTCAGGATAATCATGCAAATACATTAAATCTCTAAGAGAACCGTAAGAGCCTTCGTAGTAATACTTGTCGTAATAGGTTGTATCATCTGACCATTCATTGATGATCTTAAGTACGCCACTTCTTTTGCTCATGTCAACAATTGCATAGAGGAGAATAAAAATAAGCACGCATAAGATAAATATTCTGAAAACGAACCATACTGGATTCGGACTTTTATAGTTAATGGTAGTATTATTATTTTCCATATGCCGCTATCCTCCTTGCTTTTAGCTTGTCGCACAATTCTTTTAGCTCAGCAGATTCCCATTGGCTTTCGGGATCGGAAAGCCACGCAACCTCGCTGTCATTACACATCATGGTGCCCTTCCAAAACGCAAGGATTCTGCCGTTGTATAACTCATACTGTTTAGCATTTTCAGGATGATTCTTATTATATGTGCCTATTTCGTGTGTGTAAATATGCATCGACTCACTCATCACCATAGATACATAATCAGAACTCCAATTATTAGCGTCATCAGATAGATAGCTCGCTCTATACGTAAGAAAATTATTATACATCATTGCCATAAGCGCAGATTGTGACATATATTCAGGAGCTTCAGAGAAGTTGTCCTTCTTATCCATGTATCTATACAAATCATAGTACTTTCCGGCGTCGTGAAGTTTCTCCATCTTAGCGTTGGAAGGTAGTAGAGTGTCGCCTGATTTATAGTCAATAACAGCCAGAACTATAAGTGCAACAATCACAAAAAATATCATTTTACTTAGAATCTTACTTGCGACATAAGGAACGTACCGCTGTTTAGCGGCCTTCATTTTTCGCTCGAGATTCTTTATGGTTTCTGTTCTTCTGACAAGCCAGAATTTGCCGACCAAATTCTCAGTTTCACAATACGGACATCTAAGTTCAGCTGTACGATAATTAGCTCCGCAACTCTTACATCTCATTAATTGTTCCCCATCTTTCTTTCTACTAAAATATGTGCCAATTCTGAATAATCGGTATTCTTGTCTACGTACATTTCTTTCGCGTCTGCAAGCTCCTGATCGGTGATTCCCCACACATTTTTAAGCGTATCTTCCACCTCACCGGAGAGAGTATCAACTGCTTCACCTTCTCCGTAATTAAAGCCTTCATCTCTGAATTTTTGCGCGTGTATTAGTGCCCAAATGCTTTTTCTTAAAGCGTCCTTTAGGTCGTTCTCGCGCTGCTCGTTGGTATAGCCTTTAGCTTCGGCCGCCATTTTAAGAGATTCTACAGAATAGTGACAATCTATATACACATCGGCCGTATTGGCGTATTTGCCAAACGAACCTCCCCAACCGTTGCTGTCTAAGTATGTATCTGTAACCTTCTCGTAGTCGCCGGCCTGATAGTATTCTTCTAGTTTATCAACAAGGTTCTCTTTACTGGTGTACTTGGATTCCTGTATGAGTCTTCCGGTTCTGTTTAACATATAAACTGCGCCAAATAAGATAATAACCAGGACGATTATGACTACAGCAAATACTTTGGTATTCTTTTTAACGAGTTTCTTAGGTAAACGTTTGACTTCTTCGTTGTAATCTTCAATTAAATCTTCGATCTTGTCCTCTTCAGCCTGCTTCGCAAGCTCTTCATTTTCAAATTGACAATATGGGCAAATGATAGCGTCCGCCGGTATCAAAGCGCCACAATTCGGACAATTTACTTCTTCTTTCATGATTATTCTCTCCTAATAATGTGTGTTCATAAGACCAATACTATTATGGACTACCTTCATGTCTGCGTCAAGTTGCTTATTCAGGGTCCGTCCCCCCTGGTCTTCATGTTTTTTCTTGACATTTATTTTATTATATGATACATTCAACACAGATTATTAAAGAAAGCGAGGTACGAATGATGTTTGCGATTAATAGAATAACAGCAATTGAATATAGCATGAGGACCTCGGTTTGTGTTCGTTAATATGTCATTTGATAATTAATATGTATTATGACCGCGGCTTGTTTGTTGCGGTTTTTTCTTTACCTTTTTTAAGGCGCTTCCGGGTCTCCACGCTGTAATTTCCCTATAATATAACAACACAATTAAAACAGAATGGAGAGATAAAAAATGTCAAATAATATTTCTAATAACAATAAACACAATATCATTATACGTAAAGAAACCAAGGAAGATTACTATGCAACAGAACTGTGTACACTTCGCGCGTTTTGGAACATACATGGTCCGGGATGTAATGAGCATTTGATGGTTCATAAGCTTCGCAAGTCCCCTGATTATCTTCCGGAAATCAGCAGAGTTGCAGAATTAGACGGACGAATCGTCGGCGTAGTCATGTATCATAAAGCCAAAATTGTAGACGGTGAAAATGAAACAGAAATCATCACCTTCGGCCCACTCGCAGTTGAACCTACATGCTTTAACATGGGGATAGGAAGCATGCTGATGAAGGAAACCTTAGCACTTGCAAAAGAAGCAAGGTATCTAGGTATTGCACTTTGCGGTGAACCTGATTATTATCCTAAACTCGGTTTCGTTCGCGGAAAAGGTTCAGGTCTTGAACACAACGCCTTCGGCACACCGGATCCGTTTATGATTTACAAACTAAACGACGGTTTTGAAAATCTTCGCGGTAAATTCTACGAAGCCGAAGTTTTCGAAGAATGCGACGACGAGGAAGAAATAGCAGAATATACGAAGAAGTTTCCGTATTATAAGCCTTTAAAACTTTCCTGCCAGTGGTTACATGCTGAAAAACTTGGCAGAATATGCGAAGTTCAAAAGAACAGTTACACAATTAAATTCTGGGAAGAAGAAATTCCCGCTAAACTTAAAGGTTCATTTTTCGAGGCAGAATCAGATCAACTTCCACTTGTTGGCGACTATGTAACATTTGCCTACAATCCATATGGTGAATCTGTAATCCTTTCGGTATGCGAGCGTACCAGCCTGCTAAAACGTCCGGATCAGGCCAAGACCGGTGTTATGCAGTACATGGTTGCAAATGCAGATTACGCATTTATCGTAACCTCATTAAATGAAGATTACAGTTATAACCGAATCGCAAGATATGTGAGCGTTGCATTACAGGGAGATGTGAAGCCTGTTGTTATCCTGACTAAGTCGGATCTTTGTGATAATCCGGAGCATTATGTTGAAGAAGTGCAAGGAGTTTCCGATAAAGTTACAGTGCATGCCATATCTGCGTTACACGAAACAGGCATGGAAGCTTTGCAAGAGTACTTTGTCCCTGGAACTACAATATGCTTGATGGGTTCTTCCGGAGCAGGCAAATCCACGCTTATCAATGCATTGAGCGGAGAAGAGATTATGAAGACCGGCGAGATTCGTCAATCAGATTCTACAGGAAAGCACACGACAACTTATCGCAAGCTTTTCGAACTTGAAAATGGAGTCACGATTATAGATACTCCCGGCATGCGCGAGATTGGAATTGCCAGCAATGACGAGGGTGTTAATGAAACATTTTCCGATATCGCAGAACTTGAGTGCATGTGCCGATTCAGCAACTGCAGGCATGAATCCGAGCCGGGATGTGCAATCAAGGCTGCAATCGAAAGCGGAGAACTCTCTCAAGAACGCTATGATTTATACTTAAGTCTTAGCAACGAAAATGTGAAAAACTACGCCAAAAAGAAAGAGATTTCAAAGTGGATTAAGGCTGAGAAAAAAGCCAGAAGGCGAAAATAATTGAATTATTAAAAAGAATGTCATTCTAAGCGTACGCTCAGAATGACATTTTTGTAGCGGGGCACACAGTGCTCCATTTTTGGCGAACACTGTTCGCCACTACGTGAAAAAACAAACCAGAGGGTCCGTCCCCATGGCCCGTATGAAACCAAAAGTCTCATACGCCTCTAACTATGCAAATTATCGTTTATTGACCGGAGAGTTCTTCTAAAACAAACGGCAGCATGTATATCGGTTTATAGATCAGTTGCTCCATATGGCCGACATCCTTCTGCGAAAACAGATACTGCCTGTACACTTTCTTTGAATACTTTTTTCACCAAACATGCCTGCATACTGCTCTAACGTCTGCTTTGCGAAAAAGTTGATCAACTTCTTGAATTGCTTCCAAAAGCGATAGAAGAGACAAAGAAAATCCAGGTTAATTACGACGCAGTTCCTGAGTTTTAGTTTGATTGTAATAATATCATAAAAAAGGTCGAATAAAGTCGAATAAAGTCGAATTCGACCTTTTTTGTGTGTTTTTTCAATAAAATGATGACAGATGGTTTTATTTGTGTTATCTTCATTTTCATAGAGCTCTAAATCTAAAAAAGGAAGTGACTATAACGATAGACAACGCAAATGATAACTCTAATATTCAAAAATCTAAGAAACTCAATTGGCATATCCCTTTTTACAGCAGTCTCGAACTAGAGTTGAATGATTATTTAGATGATCTCGAATTCAAGCCCGAATACATGCTCAATAACGAACCAATCAGAATTGACATGCTTATTAAGAAGAACAAGGATATAAAGATTGACTTATCAATAAGTGAAATATTTAAACAATTCAATATTATTGAATTTAAAAGTCCCGATGCACATCTTGGAATTAACGAATATCATAAGGTTATGGGGTATTATAATCTATTTATGTCTTATGGATTTGTTACAAACTCCGGTAAATCTATAAAAATCACTAGTCCTAATGACGTGACTATATCATTTGTAAGATACAGGAAACCAAAAGTCTTAATCAATCATCTTATTAATAATGGATATACTATGGTTAACGCTCATCCTGGTATATACAGATTCTACGAATCATATAGACTTAAAGATGATGGGTATGACACTTATAACGGTCTAATCATTCAAGTGATTGAATTAAAAGAACTGTCTGAGGATTATAAATGGTTAAAGATGCTTAGTAAAAATGTAACTCAAGACGCACTTGATACGATTGACAAAGAAACTGAATTAAGCGATAATATAAGCAAGACTAATAGAATCGTAAGCGTTGGTGCATTTGTAGAAAGAATTGTATGTAGAAACGCATTAGACGGAGGTGACGCTATGAATATGACTGAATTGCGCGAGCATCTTATTAATCTTCAAAAAGAAGAGATTGCCAAGAAAGACAAAGAGATTGCAGAGAAAGACTCCGCTATTGCTGAGAAGGACTCTGCTTTAGCTAAGAAAGACTCTGCTATTGCCGAGAAAGATAATGCTATTGCTGAAAAAGACTCTGCTATTGCCGAGAAGGACGAAGAAATAAGAAAACTCAAAGAGCAACTTAAGAAGTATACCAAGATTGCTGCGTTATAATAATAAAGAACAGTGGGGATATCCCCACTGTTCTACTATTTTATACTGGTTAACAGGGTCTCCGTGGTCTATATCATCGCAAACAACAATTATCCCAACAAATGGTCTATTATCTTTTCCTGTTTGCGGAGAAACAGAAAAAACACGATCATCTCCCTGATTATGTAGGTTTCTAATATATTTCATATTAACAGTATACATCCTAAGACGCTTCTGATTCATCATTTCTCCTCCCAAAAAAGGACTGCTCATAAAGAACAGTCCTTCAACTTCCACTTTAATTGGATAAATCCCCCTCGGTAGGACCCACCGCTCTTACAACTGCCACTTCGATTGTTATACAATCCAGTAGGCCTCACTGCTCTTACAACCGCCACTTCGGTGAATAATCACCCAGCAGGCCTCTCTGCTATGCAATTATTATAACCTTTTAAAAATGCTAAAGTCAATAGTTTTCTTATTCACCTATCTTTAGATTTTTTCGTAAAATTATGGATTCCCTCCTTTTTTCGCTCAGAGCGAAAACTCTTTTATGTTTCTTCTAACAGACTTTCGGGCTCCTTTTTAATACGTTGCCACGTGATTCTCTCTTCCGGGGTTAAAAGCTCTTCGACAACAACCGGAAGTGGCACTTTCTTCTCTGTATTAACTTTGTAATAGAGAGTGTCTTTCAGCATACATTTTCCGCAGGTTCTCGGTCCTAGCATCCTAAAATGGCCTGTGCGGGGCGGATAATCCCAGCCACTATTGAAAGCATCCTCATCAGTGATGAACTCCTTCTTACCACAAACCTCGCAATAATGCCAAAATGGGCGGGTGTTCATACTCTCAAGCAATTCTTTTCTTTTCGCCTTCTCTTCATCCTCAGATCGAACCTTTTCTTTTTCCTCTGAAAGATCTTTTCTTGCCCTTATAACGATTTCTTCGTTAGGAGGTTCCATATGTAACTCAATATCATCATCAATCACTTTATAGATAGCATCAAATCCTTCGGCCGGGTTTGGAAATTCAATCTCATCCTGATCTTTTTTTAGGGTCTCAAGACTTCGCTTCAATTCCCTTTCATCAATGTTCATTTGCCACCTTTCATCGCTCGGACACATTACATATATCTCTATGCGAGCATCTGATACTTCGCAAATCTTATCGATGTAAGATATTCTTCTTTTCGCTTTGAAAAATGTTTGCTCAACCACAACATCCCGCCCGACATTTACACTCTCGATTATAGCATCAAGATGCATCTCTTGTGCTTTTAAAAGGCATCTAAATTGTGCACTGCGAGAAATCTCAGCTGCTAAACCCGCTTCATCATATGCCTTTTGTTGATAATCATATATATTGTGAATATCAACATCCTTATCTGCAAAATGTTTATTAATAAAGTATGTCTTTCCGGATGCATTTGCACCGATAACAAATGAAACAGTAACCATATCTTTGCCTCCTTATTTATGTTCAGAATAAAACTCTTCCCAGGTATCCAAGCAAATGGCAGCTAGCCTTCCACCCTGATAATGTGCTCCACAATCGATTGCTATATGATTGTTTCTCCGGTAAATATAACCCGGTCGTGGATTGTCTTCGATTGTCTGCGTCGGTGTATGCCCTGTTATAACATACTTATCATCAAAATATTGTACATCATAATCAGCTCTCACCCACACCAACTCATGAAGAGTATAATCATCTATATCCTTATTTGCAGAGTAATTACCTAAACTTGCATGAACCAATAGATAATCTTTATTGCTTACTGAAACTTCTTCATATACCAAGAAATCCTTTATATACTCTATCACTTCCTTCTTAGAGACTAGATTCAGTTGTCTGAACTCATCAATCGTTGTTTTGCTACCATTATATTGCCATGTAACCAAATTATCAAGCATTTGTTTATCCAGCTCTTCTATGGACGTATCAGTGATTTCCTTCATCAGGAATTCTAGGCATTCTACTGCCATAAGCTCATGGTTACCCAGCAGGCATATAGCATTAGGCATCTCCATCAACTTCATAAGCGTCTTTATAGGATGCGGTCCCCTATCGATCACATCTCCTAGAACATACAGAGTGTCTGTTCCTTTTAGTTTAATCTTATCAAGCAGGTCCATAAACATATCGTATTCACCGTGAATGTCCGATATAACATAAGTAGCTATACTAATCGCCTCCTCACTTCTGTTATCGGTATCTGTTAAACGGTCTAACAGGAATCATCTTCCCATTCTCAACCTGATAGTAATTTCCAGCAGATTCATCATACGCAAGAAGCAGCAGCTTCCCATGCTTGTAAACCGAACCATCAATATAATAATGGCTCATCCCATCATAATATACGTCATGGAAATACGATACATGTGCTAATCCCCCGGTTCCAATGTGTCCCGCTATAACATCTTTTTCAAACTCGCCAAAAGTCGCTGGATGCTTCCACAAAAATATATCATCGGAAGAGCCCCATTTCCAGTATTCACCGGCTTCCTCATCAACTCCTGCGTGAACAAAAATCTGCGTTTCCGTTTCATAGAAAGAAGGCATTTTTTCAATCCATTTAATCAATTCCTTATGTTTCGCTATAATCAGTGATACCGCCTTCATATTCATTTCTTCGAGCGACGCCTTTCGTGAATAGTCTCTAAATTCATCAAAATCATCTTCAGACAAAAATGTTCGAAGCGTGTTAAACCTATGTTCCGAATCAGTTATTAGCCAACTGTCATATGAAAGCGCCTCAAATTCTGGAATATACCCTTTGCTGTAATTATCTATCCATTCAAGTAACATCGCCTCGTGGTTGCCCTTTAGCACAATGACTTTTTTATCACCAAATTTTTCCTGTATATCTCGAATGAATTTTAATACACAATAGGAGCTTCTTCCATAATCGATATAATCCCCAAGAAAAACAGTGCGATTATTTCCGGTGAGATCAACCAGCTTCATCTTCTCACGAAGATCCTCTATACATCCATGAATATCACTCATAGCATATATCATCCAATGATTCCCTCCTTTTGGTCTCTGAATAAAAAATCTTTTATGTTTCTTTTTCTAGCGGACTTTCGGGCTTCTTTTTAATTATAACAAATTAGCCATATCCATGCCTCCTTATCTAATCTGCGTATTTCCACGATCCATCTATAGTATCAACCACAACAAATCTTTCATTTCCATAAGGTCTACCATTTGAGTATGTAGAAAACGTATCTAAACTCAAAAACATCCCATCTTTTTGTGGTTCCCGCACCGGAGTATGCCCTACTACTTGAAAGAATCCTTCCGGATAAGCTTCCAAATTGTACTCCTGAGGTCTTGCCCATATTGGAGAATAATCATTCCATAACTCTTCTTCCCCCATACCGTTGATAGAATATAATATATCATCTATATCTTCACCGGAATAATATTCATTAGCGAACTCTTTAGTAAGCCCGGCATGACTGAAAATCACATTGTCGATTTTGTGAACAATTGCGATGTTACTCTCTTCGACGCTATCCTCTATGTTAGCTAATCCCTCTAATACTGTATCTCTAGCTTGTTCTGAATATCCAGATTCTGACCTTTCCCATTTATAACTAAGATCGTGATTACCGTAACACAACAACGCATCAAATTCGCTCATAAAGTCGGTAGCCTCATGTAATGTCTTCTCATACAAACGCAGGTTGCTCTCCTGGCCCCAGTCATCTATCAAGTCTCCAAGAATAACCACCTTGTCACATGGTGTAGATTTTAATATACTCCTAGCATCATTAAACATCCAAAACTTTAGATGAACATCAGGAATTACAAATACTTTAGCCATATCATTATCTCCAATCTTTAACTAAACTAATTTTTCTCGTTGACTATGTTTTTACGTTACACCTATATTATGTGAAATACAATATTCAATTTTTTGAAGTTACGGTGTTTGCACCATATTCTTTATGAATCTTCAGAGCATAATACCTAGTTTCGAGAAACTCTATCATATATTCTAACGCTTCTTTAATCTCACCTCCTTCGATCATCCATTTAGCATCACCAGAAGGTAGACCTCTGATAAGAGGGATTACATGCTCCCGATTGATGATTGCGGCCTCAAATCCTCATTCGAGACGTTCACGATTCACCCACTTTACTGCATCAATGCTTTCAAAATACTTTCCAAACCAATTTCGATCAAACAAATGATACAGCATCACAGATACCTCATCGAATAACAACTTCTCTTCTCCATCAATATAAGACTTATATCTGGCCGGATTCATCGCTCTGTCCGGGAGAAGAATATAATTACACCGAAGTTCCGCTAGTTCTAGAAATCTGTTCAAAAGTACCGTCAGTTCATGTTCCGGTGGAAGATATTTGTCTTGATTGTCCAAAAGTAGTCTAAGATAATAATCAGAATCTTTCTTGTCCTTTGCGCGCTTATAAAATCTCATATTGTGTTTGCTGTTAAGGCAATCAGCAACCCACTTCATAGGAGTCCATGCACTCATAAGAGTATCTGCCCTGAGATTACCGTCAAAATACAGGCAATCAAGATCATTCTTAGCTCTCCATTCATCTCCGTAATCCTTTGACGCCTTCATCCAATACAGACAGAAGTTCTTCAGATAGTTGCTACTATACTGATCTCCAAGATACACTTTCATCATGTTTTTCATGATAAAACACCTCCATAACATAAGCATTTGTTATTACACTTATATTATGGAGGTGAGCACCTTCAAAATTTTGAAAGTGTCATTCTTCAACTTTCATAATGCAATAACTCATCATGGATATCATCAATCTGTTCTTTGGTTATTATTCCCAAACTAATTAAACGCTCCTCTTTATAATCCCAGTAATCGTTTGCTTTTTGTATATATTCTTTTAGACTATCTTTACTGTCAATAGGTTTAATTTTCATTAATTTATCAAGATATTCACTATCCAGCAAATACATTTTAAAACAGTAGTCATAAAAATCATTAAACCTTCGCAAAAAAAACAATCAGTCTCTCTTTCGTATCCTTATTAAATTTAAGTCCCTTAAGTAATCTCAATCGAGATTCTCTATTTTGGGTCTTATAGTCATTCTCTAGTTCATTCAAGCAATCTTTAACAGTAATATCCTTAACAAAACCATATAGCATCTTCAATTGTTTCAAAAAAGAGTCAACTCCATCCGTTTGATCAACATTTCTTTTAGCATGTTGCATAGCTCCAGTAACTGGCATGAGTGAAAAATTGCATACTTGATGATATCTTTTCTTACACTTTTCCAATTCTCTTAATACTTCCTCTTTTTCAATATCATCTGTTTCACTCAATAATTTCTTAAATTTTTCGCAATGCTTTGGACTAAAGTTGAAGTCGCAGTCTCTTGATACTTTTACATCCGAATTATTCGATTGTTCAGACTTATAATAGGGATACTTTAAAAATATCTCATCTAATATTGGATTCTTCTCAACATCCATACTTTTCCCACATCTCCTTCAACTCTTCTCTAATCTTCTCCCTTATATCCTCATCTATTATCTCAACAGCAGTTCCATACTGCATAGCCCAATGGACCATCATAAATGGGGAAGTCTTAACAACCACTATATCATAATTGACTTTATTACCTTCGCCATCGGTTTCCGTAATACTATCAACCTTATGATAATGATCACCAAACCAACTGTGAATCATTGTATAATCAGTCTCTTCAATCTTGATCTTAATATCCCTAGGCTCATCATAGGCCATATTGATATGCTCCGACAGAAGCCACAGGGTCCGTCCCTGTAGCATTATACATTCACTTTCCTAATCTCTCTTTTGGTATTCTTCTTTTGTGATCTCGAATTTGCTCACATGAATAAGGCCTGACTCCGAGTCATCCTTGTCTATAATGAGGCGAAATATTGTTTCTTCTTTGTTCTCGCGGAAACCGCATGCCAACATCATTCTTTTAGAGAATTCATTTTCAACTCTGACCGTGGCATACAGATTTTGCGGAAAGACTGCTGATGCGTTTGGAATCACATTTGCATATCTGGGTGAATAAACAGAATCAATCCTCTTAGTTTCCTCACTATACTTTTTTTCCAGTCCATATTTAAAAACAATATCTGTAAACCTCCTTAAAACTCTAGTCCCATATCCCATATTTCGGTATTGTTTAAATATGTATATCTCTGGTTCCAAAGCACTGTCGTCTCCATTAAATCCTATATAACCTATAAAATCGCCGTTCATCTTAATGCTGTAAAAGAATGGCCGCCATCGAAAGTCAATAGCATCGTATTTGTCCTCAGTTTCCTTTATTCCATAATACTGTTCAAAATCACCTGCTTCCTTTAATGCTCGCTTAAACTCTTCATTTAGACCATGGCTCATCCAACTTGAAACAGGATAAACCTCAAGCTCTTGAATCTTGATCAATTCTGGACAATACAAAATCTCCCATTCATCCGACTGCTCATACTCCCTATCCGATCCATACCCCTGAGTAAAAACTATGGTATTGCTCTGTATATTGTAGTACACGCCATTCATCTCTGTGGGATCACACTCCCAGCCGCTATCACTCATAAAGCGAACATCTTTGGGTATATTGTTTTCTTCGATTATCCGTTCAAGAAGTTCCATTGTCATTGCGCATACACCTCCTACATCCAGCAATATCCCATAATTCTCAAAAACAATTCCGCTGCCTTAATATAATCCTTTTCCGCCTTGTACCTATCTTCTTCATATTGATCTGGATCCTGCTCGTATCTACTGTCGTATTCCTGTAAATATAATCTAACCGCCGGATTAAATTTTGACACCACTCTCCCAATAAACGATTTCATTGTTATGTGGTCAAAATGGGCGTCTATATAATAATGATGACGTAAAAATATCCCGGTCTTCTCAACAATCCAATCCACAGCCTCCGCAATAGTATATTCTTTTCCTTCAAACGCGATACTGCAGTATGTATCATCATGGACACTCCCTTCTTTGTACATCCGCATATGCGAGTACAACCACTCTGCATAGGTGGAATCCATATTAAAAATGTCGCGATAATCAAATCCGTATTGTATTCTTTGTCGCCAACGTTTCATTTTTTTCTCATGGACAAAGTTTCCACCATATATTCCTCGCGGAATACCAAGTTCGTCCAAATACTTATTCCTTCTGAGCATATTTCAAAAACCTCCTTCCTTGTCGAAAAATCCCCTTTCCGGCACTATCAGTAACCCAGCATCCCCCGCTTATCTGTCCGTCGTTCCAAACAATCAAGCAAACTTCAAAATCGTCCGGTGTACAATCTTTCATAAACGTAAATCCAGAGAGAGTTATTTCACGGGGATTATTTGAAATAGCAAATAACTCACTAATCATCTAAAACCGCCTTTCTGAATTCCGGAAGACCTGTCCCCATGGTTTACTAGTTTGTATTCAGTGCAAAGTTATAATATCTCACAGGCCTTCCCCTACCAATTTCTTTATAGATTCCATCCTAGTAGCAGAAAACAGAACCGGCTTAAACATCTTGTATATGAATCTTACTTCGTTTCTATCAATTCCAAGCACATTAGCTACTTCATCAGCAGCATTCCCCGGGTAATCATATTTTTTAATCACCTCTATAACATCCGCATATCTCTCGATGAACATCAGATAAAGTTCAGCTTCGCGAATTTCTCTTTTACAAATCTCTGCCTCATCACTACGCTTAGTTCCGTAAGGAATGGCAGTTTCGCTATCAATTCCGCCTCTAACCTTAAACCAATACATAGCTCCTTTTTTTGCTTCTTCCAGCGAACTATATGATCTGATAAATTCGTCTCGTGTATTAACGCAATAGCATGTAAGATACCCTGCAAATGAGTTTTCCAGATTTTTCATCGGACTTCCACCTTGGCACTCCGGAATTTCCAACGGTCCCCGCACATCCTCAAATCGATGGTAAAAAAGGTTATACGCTTCTACTTTAGCATCAATTGTATGTTCACCTTCACGACTCTGCTCTCTTTGAAAAGCAATAGTCATCATGTGCCCATCAACTCTATACATATCGACTTTTTTAAACAGAAGAAGATAATATCCTTGAAGGAGCCAACAACCGTCTAAGTTATCATCCTTTGGAATATAGTTGTCGTAATATAGCTTTCGCCACTCAAATGAATCCGGTTTTAATAGCACCTTTTTAAAATGTTCCTCTGACCTTTTTCTGTCAGCTTCCTCTTTCTCGGCTATTTCTATGGTTTTGTCATAAACAATATGCTCAATATTATCTGGATCTATGCCAAGTATTTGCCATACCAAAGACGCCCATTTGAATGATACATCGCAAAACTCATTGTCCTCATAATATTCTTTGATCAAACTGTCGGATCCATTTTGAAGTTCTTTCCGAAAAAATATCCTCTCATATGCATAGTTTTTGCTAATCTTAATCCATTCAGTATTATTTGAATTGAAAGCATTCTCCATAAAATGAAAAGTCTTTTCCGGTCGAATCCAATTCCCTTCAAAGCCTGCCTCGCCTACGAAATATTCCTTGCCATCATTTGTAAGCATAATGATTGCGCCCGGACCTCCCAGCCCAGACCCGATACTATAGGAAAACGCAATCACTCTATTAAATAGCTCTTCATTTAGATCTTCAAATTTAAAGCTCAAATCGCAACACCTCTAATCGATTATATATTCCATACAATAATCATCCGGCACACATGCCTTATCATCTATGAGAATTCCAATTCCACGATACCTAATTCCACGATACCTGTCCCCGTGGTTACCCAACATAAATACTGGGAATGTGGGTGATTTTCACCCGCCATTACCCCTGAAGAGCCTCAAATTCTTCTAAATCAAATTTGACTCTATTTCCATCTGAGGCTCTCATATAGCATCTCCTCTCAAACAAATACTGATTTCATTCCATTTAAAATACCCTGGTATTATTTGAATATTAAAAATATCTAAAGCTTCTTTATCCGGTAAAGCTTCTTTATACATTTTAGCACAAAGTTCTTTATCCTTATCTCTAAAAATTTTAAGGACACTTTCTGGCATCTTATTCGGATAATCATCGACAATCAGCGTTTCATTTAAATAGACTACAGGAATATCCATATCAAAATTATTAGCTTTATTTAACTTGTAAGCAAAAAGGAAGAATACAGCTTTTTCTTCATCATCGTTTCTGCTTTTTCCTTCTCTTATAAGTTCCTGAATTACGGTTCTTCTTTGAGCGTCAGAATAAAAATTATCAATACCAAGTTGATAGAATTTTTTCAATTCTCGTATTAGTGTTAGAATATAAATAGTACAAATTAAAATGAGTTATTCCCTCAAATAGTGTATAATATCTACAGGAGGAACTCATTATGCCAAGAAAACAAAAACACCACACCAAACAATTTAAACTAGATGCAGTTAATTACCGTAAGGAACACCCTGACCTTACCCAAGTTGAATGCGCCAAGAATCTCGGTATTAGCGTCACCACCTTATCCAGGTGGGAGGCTCAATTCAAAGAGAATGATGGCGATATCCCTGTAAGAGGTTCTGGTAATTACGCATCTGAAGAAGCAAAGGAAATAGCTCGTCTTAAGCGTGAATTACGCGACACCCAAGATGCCCTTGATGTATTAAAAAAAGCCATCAGCATTCTGGGAAACGACTAACCGAAGCTATTTATATCGAAGTCGCTGCTAAAGTAGAGACGTCCAAAGTGACAAAACGCCGCATCTCTACTTCCGGAATGCTTAAAAAGTTAGGCGTATCTCGTTCTGGTTACAGATCCTTTCTCAATCGAAAGGTTTCTCCTTCTAAGCAAAAGAAAGAAGCTGTTAAGAAGGAGATTCTGCAAATATACAATGATTCTAAGCAAAACTACGGTGCTCCTAAAATAACTCAGGAGCTTCGTAAGACCGGCAAAGCAATCTCTCAACGTACCGTTGGTAAGTACATGCATGAGATGGGAATTAAAGCTCAGTGGATTAAACCTTGGACCACTACAACCAGAGACTCTGATTTTAGCAGTGAACTTCATAATATCCTTAACGAGCAGTTTAATCCAGAACGCCCTAATGCTGTTTGGTGCACTGATATAACATACATTTGGACACAGAATGGTTTTGTATACCTTAATTGTGTCATGGACTTGTTTGCCCGAAAAATCATCGCATGGACTCTCGCTGAAACTATGGAAGTATCAACAGTTATTGAATATTCCGCGCTGGACGTACCACCAATCCGCAATCGCGTACCGCTAGTCCGCGACAGCGTACCTCCTTGTTTTTGATGTTGCAATTCACGCGATAATGCAACTAATCCATACAATGATACTGATTCTATTGTAGAATTGTTTAAGGCTTATAAGCCTAATTCTACGAAAGGAGGCCAAAGATATGGCCAATAGAATCAATGTAAAGCTCATACTCGAGCTAAAATCTGGCGGTATGTCCCAGAATGAGATTGCCAGATCACGGCATATGTCACGCAGTTCTATTAGTTCTGTAGTGAACATTGCCAAGGAAAAGAACATTAATTATGAAGACAT